>CAZKYO010000020.1:0-56556 GCA_964557115.1 uncultured Gemmatimonadaceae bacterium | reverse complement strand
AGCAGGGCAAGGCGCACGCGCCGTGCATCATCTTCATCGACGAGATCGACGCCGTCGGGCGCCATCGCGGCGCCGGCCTGGGCGGCGGGCATGACGAGCGCGAGCAGACGCTCAACCAGCTGCTGGTCGAGATGGACGGCTTCGAGTCCAACGACGGCGTGATCCTCATCGCCGCGACCAACCGTCCCGACGTGCTCGACCCGGCGCTGCTCCGGCCGGGCCGCTTCGACCGGCAGATCGTGGTCGACGCGCCCGACGTGAAGGGCCGCGAGGGGATCCTCCGGGTCCACGCGCGCAAGATCCCGCTCGCCTCCGACGTCGAGCTCGCCACCATCGCGCGGGGCACCCCGGGGATGGCGGGCGCCGACCTCGCCAACCTCGTCAACGAGGCCGCGCTGCTCGCCGCGCGGGCCAACAAGTCGTCGGTGGCGATGGCCGACCTCGAGGAGGCCAAGGACAAGGTCATGCTCGGCGTGGAGCGCCGCTCGCTGGTGCTCACCGAGGACGAGCGAAAGCTCACCGCGTTCCATGAGGCGGGCCATGCCGTGGTGGCGATGAAGACGCCGGGCAGCGACCCGGTGCACAAGGTCACCATCATCCCGCGCGGCCGCGCGCTCGGCCTCACCGCGTCGCTGCCCGAGACCGACCGGCACAACTACACCCGCGACTGGCTGGTCGGGTCGCTGGCCATGTTCTTCGGCGGTCGCGCCGCCGAGGAGATCGTGTTCGGCAAGGGCGCGGTCACGACCGGGGCGGGGAACGACATCGAGCGCGCCACGACCCTGGCGCGCCGGATGGTCACCCAGTTCGGCATGAGCGAGCGGATCGGCCTGATGGCGGTCGGCGAGCGCGAGCAGGAGGTGTTCCTCGGTCGCGAGTTCGGCCAGCGGCGCGAGGTGAGCGAGCAGACCGCGCAGATGGTCGACGCGGAGGTCAAGATGCTGCTCGACGAGGCCTACGCCACGGCGCTCAGGCTGCTCCACGACAATCGCGACCTCCTCGACCGCATCGCCGACGCGCTGCTCGAGCGCGAGACGATCGATCGCGAGGACCTCGACCTCCTCGGCCGGAACCTGCCGCTGCCGCCGCGGGCGATGCCGCCGGCCCCGCCGGCGCCGGCCCGCGAGAAGCTGCGGGCCGACGCCCCGGGGGTGCGCGCACCGGTGCTGGGGGCCCCGCCCGCGGAACCGGCCGGCGCGTGATCGCGCTGCCGGTCTCGGTCCGCGGCGGCGCCGCGGTCCGCGACGCCCTCCTGTCCCACGGATGGGAGGGCGATGTCGCATCCCTCACCGCCATGGGTCTCGACGTCGCCGCCTTCCACCTCCGCGACCTCCCCGCCGACGCGATCGAGGCGATGGTGCCGCTGGCCGCCCGCCTGGGGCTCGAACTGGTGACCGGGGACGACTGGCTGTTGCTCGCCGGCCCGCGAGCCCGCCTCGGCGCCTTCGCGCGGCCGTGGGTGCAGCCCGAGCCGGTGCGCGAGCTCGCGATCGCCGTCGGGATCGCGCTGCCCGCCGAGCGGCCGGTCGCCTGGCGCCACGCGCGGGGCACGATACCACTCGAGCGCCCCGTGCTGGTCGGCGTCGTGAACGTCACGCCGGATTCCTTCTCGCCACCCTCGCGCGTGGTCGGTGCCGACGAGGCACTCGCCCTGGTCGATCGCCTGCTCGACGGCGGCGCCACCGTGATCGACGTGGGCGGCGAATCGACCCGGCCCGGGGCACGACCGCTCTCTCCAGTCGAGGAGGCGGAGCGGGTTCTTCCGGTCGTGGGTGCGATCGCCGCGCGGCACCCGGACCTGCCGCTCTCGGTCGATACGGTCAACGCCGACACCGCCGCACGGGCGCTCGAGGCGGGGGCGACGATCGTCAATGACGTGACGGCGGGCCGTCACGATCCCGGGCTGCTCGCCGTTGTCGCGCGCCACGGCGCGGGTGTCGTCCTGTCGCATTCGCGCGGTGCCATGGGGCAGCTGGCGAGCTACGAAGCGGCGGACTACCGCGGCGATGTCACCGGCGAGGTGACCGCCGAACTCGAGGCGGCGCGACGGATCGCCCTCGACGCCGGCATCGCGCCGGAGGCGATCTGCCTGGATCCCGGCTTCGGCTTCGCCAAGCGCCCCGAACAGAACTGGACGCTGCTCCGTCAGCTCGACGCGATCGCGGCGCTCAACCAGCCGCTGCTCGTCGGCGTGTCGCGCAAGCGCTTCCTCGGGCACGCGACCGGACGCGACCTCGACGCGCGGGACGCCGCCACGGCCGCGGCCTGCGCGCTGGCGTGCGCGGGCGGCGCCCACCTCTTCCGGGTGCACGACCCGGCGGCCGTCCGCGACGCACTGCTCGTCGCCCACGCGATGGCCTCGTGAGCGACGACCGCCCGCCGTACCGCGCCGCGCTCCTCGCCGCCCTGGCGGTCTTCGCGGGCTACCTCGTGTCGCTCGCTCCTTCCGTCACCTTCTGGGACGCCGGCGAACTGGTGACCGCCGCCCACGCGCTCGGCATCCCCCATCCGCCGGGCACCCCCCTCTGGGTGCTCATCGCGCACACCTGGGGCACGCTCGTGCCGTTCGGCGACTATGCCTGGCGGATCAACCTCTTCAGTGCCGTGGCCGGCGCGGTGGCCGCCGGGTGCTGGTACCTGGTCGCGCACGCGCTGGCCCGGCGCAGCCATCCCGCCGGCACCCCGTGGACCTGGCATGCCGCGGGGGCCGCCGCCGCGCTGATGACGTCGTTCGGCTACACCACCTGGCAGAACGCGGTCGAGGCCGAGGTCTACTCCGTCGCGATGGTGACAATCGCGGCCGCGGCCTGGGTGGCGATCCGGTGGACGGTCCGCCGCGAACGGCGCGACGGCCAGCGGCTGTTGCTGGTGCTCCTGTATCTCGGTGCCATCTCGATCGGCAACCACCTCCTCGCCCTGCTGGTCGGTCCGGCGCTCGTGACGCTCTTGGCCTGGCAGTCCCGGCAGGCGCCGCTCGGCGAGCCGTCGCTCCGCGCCGCGGAGCAGGCCCGCATCGCGATGGTCGGGGCGACCTGGCTGCTGCTCATCGCCCTCGGGCTCGGCAGCACCGGGCTGACGATCGCCACCGGCCTCCTCGTGCTGGGCGCCGCGATCGTCGCGCTCCGGCGGCAGCAGGGCGCGTTCGTCGTCGCCGTGGTGCTGATCGTCGCGATCGGCGTCTCGCCGTACCTCTTCCTCTGGTTCCGCGCCCAGCAGGGTCCCTACCTCAACGAGGCGGATCCCGCGACGTGGGATGCGCTGCTCGCGGTGGTCCGGCGCGCCCAGTACCCGATCCGCACCCCGCTCGACGACCCGACGGTGCTCCACGGCCCGGGGAACCCGGGACGCACCCTCGCGATCCTCGGCTACCAGCTGGCCAACTACGCGCAGTACTTCGATTGGCAATGGGCCCGCACGCTGGGCGACGGCGCGTTCACCTCGCCGCTCCGACTCGCCGTCACGGCGGCCATGCTCTACCTCGGTGCCGTCGGCGCGCGTCGCCAGTGGCGGCGCGACCGCGCCGGCTTCGGCTTCCTCGCGGCGTTCATCCTGGTCACGGGGCTGGGCCTGGTGCTCTACATGAACTTCAAGCCCGGGCCGTCGATCGGATGGAATCGCTGGACCGTGCTGGCCGACCACGAGGTCCGCGAGCGCGACTACTTCTTCGTCGCGTCGTTCGTGGGGTGGGCGGTCTGGGTGGCGCTTGGGCTGGCGGAGTCGGCCGAACGCCTGCTGGTGGGGCGGGGACGCCCCGTGGCCGGCGCCATCTTCGCCGTGGCGCTCGTCCCGTTCGTGCTGAACTTCCGCGATGCGACCCGCCGGCAGGGGCCCGACGCGACCCTGGCCCGCGACTTCTCGCGGGCGCTGCTCAACTCGGTCCCGCCGGGCGGCATCCTGTTCACGTGGGGCGACAACGACACCTTCCCGCTGTGGCACGCGCAACAGGTGGACGGGATCCGGCCCGACGTGACGATCGTCTGCCTCGCCCTCGCCGAGACGCCGTGGTACCAGAAGCAGATCCGCGACTGGCGCGCCGGCCCGGTCGACCGCGCTGCGCTGCCCGCCGCCTGGCGGGACGCTCCGGTCCCGACCTACACCGGGCCGCTGCACACGCTCGACGACTCCACCATCGACAACCTCGTCCCGCAACTCGCCGACCGCGACTACGAGTTGCCGTTGGTCGACGGCGGACACCTGTCCATCCCCCGCGGCACGCCGCTGTACGGCAAGGACGTGCTGCTGCTTTCGGTGGTGCGGCAAAACGACGGCAAGCGCCCGATCGCATGGGCGACCTCCGCGTCGCAACGGCTGTTTGGCGCGCCGGTCGTCGCCCAGGGGCTCGCCCTGGTGCTGCCATTGGCCCGCCAGGACTCGCTGCGCCTTCCGGTGACCGGCCCCGGCGACGCCCCGCTCGACGTCGGCGTCACGCGCGCCCTGCTCGACCAGGACGTCCACCTTGGTGCCCTGCTCGACAAGGACCTCGCCGGGCTCGACCCGAACATCGGGGCGATGGCCCGCACGCTCGCGATCCCCTACGCCCGCGTCGGCATCGCGTTGCTCGAGCGAGCCGACACCGCGGCGGCGATTCCCTATCTCGACACCGCCGCGCACCTGGCCCCGGACCAGACCGGACTCCGCGACCTCGCCGGACAATTGCGCAGCGCGCAGGGCACGCCCTTCCGGCCCTGAGCGGGAGTGATCGCCGGGGGAGGGCATCCCGTGACCGATCAGGTGTCCACCGTTACGGGTCACCGGTCGGCCTCCGTTATATTCACCTGTTATGCCTGAACCGGCCCTTTCCGGCCGTCTGGACCGGATACGTGACCGAATCCGGGAGGCCCAGGCGAGGGGTGGCCGGGACCAACCGGTGCGCATCGTCGCGGTGACGAAGACCCACGGGCCCGAGGCGGTCCGCGCGGCGGCGGCGGCGGGACTCGATGCCGTCGGCGAGAATCGGGTGCAGGAGGCGCTGGCGAAGCAGGAGGCGTGTCCAGATGTCGCGGTGGCGTGGCACCTGATCGGCGCGCTGCAGCGCAACAAGGTGCGCCACGCGGCCGGGCGCTTCGCGCTGATCCACTCGGTGGACCGCCTCGACCTGGCGGGCGAGATCGATCGACGCAGTGAGGGCGGGACCCCGCAGGCGGTGCTGGTGCAGGTCAACTGCTCGGCCGAACCGCAGAAGGGTGGCGTCGAACCCGCCGGGCTGCTGCCGCTCCTCGACGGGATCCGCCCGATGCCCGGCGTCCTGGTCCGGGGGCTGATGACAATGGCGGCCTTCGACGCCCCCGAGGACGAGGTGCGCCGGACCTTCCGGCAGCTGCGCGCCCTGCGCGACACCGCGGTCGCGGCCGGCCACGACCTTCCGGAGCTCTCGATGGGGATGTCCGACGATTACCCGACTGCGGTCGAGGAGGGGGCCACGATGATCCGACTCGGCACCGCCCTCTTCGGCGCGCGCGAGGCACGCTGAGGCACCCCGCCGGAATCCGCCGATGAGCGACACCACGCCCACCTCCGCCCGCTGGCCGGTTTGGCCCGACGCCGGCGCCGACGCGCTCGAGCTCGAGCTGCTCGCGCGCTGGCGCGAGGAGCGCCTGTTCGAGCAGGTGCAGGCGGCCGGTCGCGACCGGCCGGGGTTCGTGTTCTTCGAGGGGCCGCCCACCGCCAACGGGCGCCCCGGGATCCACCACGTGTTCTCCCGCACGATCAAGGACCTGGTCTGCCGCTTCCACGCCATGGACGGCAAGCGGGTGACGCGGATCGCCGGCTGGGACACGCACGGCCTGCCGGTCGAGCTCGAGGTCGAGAAGCAGCTCGGCTTCAAGGGCAAGCCGGACATCGAGCGCTACGGCGTCGCGGCCTTCGCGCGGAAGTGCCTCGAGTCGGTCTTTACCTATCGCGACGAGTGGGTCGGTCTCTCCGAGCGGATCGGCTACTGGCTCGACTTCGATCGCGCCTACGTCACCTGCACCCGCGAGTACGTCGAGTCGGTGTGGGCGATCCTCGCGCGGCTCCACGCGCGTGACATGCTCTATCGGGGCCACCGGGTGCTGCCGTACTGCCCGCGCTGCGGCACCGTGCTCTCTTCGCACGAGCTGGCCCTCGGCTATCAGGACGTCCGCGACAAGTCGGTGTACGTCACCTTCCCGGTGGCCGACGGGAGCGGCCGCGAGCTGGTGATCTGGACGACGACGCCATGGACGCTGCCCTCGAACGTCGCCGTCGCGGTGCATCCCGACCTCGAGTATGTCGAGCTCGTGGTGGCGGAGCGGCCGGGCCGCAGCTTCCTGCTGGCCGCGGCGCGGGTCGAGGCCGCCGCCACGCTTCTCGGCGGCACGCCGACCGTGGTGCGCACGTTGCCGGGTCGCGAGCTCGTCGGACTCCGCTATGTCCGGCCGTTCGACGTCGTGCCGCTGCCGGCCGACGGCAATGCCGAGGTGGTGGTGCCGGGCGAGTTCGTCACCGCGACGGACGGCTCCGGGCTGGTCCACATGGCGCCGGCCTTCGGCGCCGACGACTTCGCCGCGGGACAGCAGCACGGCCTCGCCATGCTGCGGCCCGTCTCGGCCGACGGCACGTTCTCCGGCACGACGTGGCCCGAGCTCGAGGGTCGCCTGGTCACTGACGGCGAGACCAACGACCTGCTGATCCGGCGGCTCAAGGAACTCGGGCGCCATCTCCGGACCGAGGCGCTCGACCATCCGTATCCGCACTGCTGGCGCTGCGGCTCGCGGCTGATCTACTACGCCCGCGACTCGTGGTTCGTGCGCACCTCGGCGGTCAAGGCGCGCATGCTGGAGCTGAACGCCGGGATCGACTGGCACCCGGCCGAGGTGGGCAGCGGCCGCTTCGGCGAGTGGCTCGCGAACAACGTCGACTGGGCGCTCTCCCGCGACCGGTACTGGGGCACCCCGCTGCCGATCTGGGTCAACGATCGCGACCCGGACGACGTGGTCGTGATCGGCTCGCTCGCCGAGCTGCGGGAGCGCTCGGGATACGTGCCGGCGGACGACCTCGGCGTGCACAAGCCGTGGGTGGACGAGGTCACCTGGCCGGCGCCGGATGGCGGGACGTATCGCCGCGCCCCCGAGGTCATCGATACCTGGTTCGACTCCGGCTCGATGCCCTGGGCGCAGTGGCACTGGCCCTTCGAGCACGAGGCCGAACAGGCGGCGCACTTCCCGGCCGACTACATCTGCGAGGGGATCGACCAGACGCGCGGCTGGTTCTACTCGATGCTGGCGGTCGGCACGACCGCGTTCGACGCGGCGCCGTATCGCCACGTCATCGTGAACGAGCTGATCCTCGACGCGCAGGGCCAGAAGATGTCGAAGTCGAAGGGCAACGTCGTCGATCCGTGGCAGCTCGTCGCCCGGCACGGCGCCGACGCCGCCCGGCTCTACCTGCTGCTCTCGAGCCAGGTCTGGCTGCCGAAGCGCTTCGACGAGACGCAGATCGCCGACGTCGCGGGGCGCTTCCTCACGACGCTGCGAAGCACCTACCACTTCTTCGCGCTCTACGCCGGGGCGCTCGACGGCGCGCCGCCGGTCGCCGAGCGGCCGCTGGCCGATCGCTGGGTCCTCGGCCGGCTCGACGCGACCGTCGCGGCGGTCCGCGCCGCGTTCGCCGGCTACGACGTGACGAGTGGGGTCCGGGCGATCGTGGACTTCGTCGACGGCGACCTCAGCAACTGGTACGTCCGGCTCAACCGGTCGCGGTTCTGGGCCGCCGACGGCGAGGCCGACCCGGCCGCGGTGGCGACCCTCCACGAGGCACTGGCGACGGTGGCGACGCTGCTTGCCCCCGCGGCGCCGTTCGTGGCCGACTGGCTGCACCGTGCGCTGACGGGTCGATCGGTGCATCTTGCCCCGTTCCCGCACGACCGGGGACGGCTCGATGCCGGCCTCGATCGCGCGATGGACGCGGTCCGGCGGCTCGCCTCGCTCGGCCGGGCGGCCCGCGAGGAGGCCACGATCCGGGTCCGCCAGCCGCTGGCCCGGATGCAGGTGGCGGTGCCCGCCGGGGTGCGCGGCCCGGCGTTCGACGCGCTGCTGCCGCTGCTCGCGGCCGAGACGAACGTGAAGGCGATCGTGCCGGTCACGTCGGATGCCGAACTGGTCCGGCTGCAGGGGCGTCCCAACTTCCGGACCCTCGGCAAGCGGTACGGCAGCGCGATGAAGACGGTCGCGGCGCACGTGGAGCGCCTCGACGCCGAGGCGTTGCGACGGCTGGAGCGGGGCGAGTCGCTCGAGGGCGAGTGGGCACTTTCCCCCGAGGACGTCGTGATCACCCGCGAGGTGGTCACCGACTGGCCGGTGGCCAGCGACGGCCCGTTCGTGGTGGCCCTCGATCCGGCGCTCTCGGAGGAGCTGGTGGAGGAGGGCCTCGCGCGCGAGGTCGTCAACCGGGTGCAGCGGCTCCGCAAGGAGGCCGGCTTCGCGGTCGAGACGCGGATCGCGCTCGCCCTCTCGGGCGACGCGGCGCTGGAGGCGGCGGCAAGGCGCCACGCCGAGTGGATCGCCGGCGAGACGCTGGCGCGGGAGTTCGTGGTCGGTGGGACACTGGAGCGCCCCGATCGGACCGAGTCGGTCACGATCGACGGGCAGGCCGCCAGCCTCGCGGTGCGGCGGCACGGGAATGGCCGGACCGGATCCGGCCCAGCACAGGCGGATGGATCGTGACCAAGGCGCAGCTGAAGCATCTCGAGGAGCGGCTCCTGGAGGAGCGCGGCCGGGTGATGAAGGAGCTCGGGTACTACGACGAGTCGTTCAACGCCACGTTGCAGTCGTCGGACGGTGACCTCTCCTCCTACTCGTACCACATGGCGGACCAGGGGACCGACGCCATGGAGCGCGAGAAGCAGTTCCTCATGGCCTCGAAGGAGGGCCGCTACCTCTGGCACCTCAACGAGGCGCTGCGGCGGCTCTACAACGCCCCCGAGAACTTCGGCAAGTGCCACCAGTGCGGCGCCGAGATCGACTTCGAGCGCCTCGATGCGCTGCCGCACGCGCGGCTGTGCATCTCGTGCAAGGAGAAGGAAGAGGATGCCAAGCGGCGCTGAGCGCCGCCCGTTCTGGCTGCTGGTCGCCGTCACGGTCGTGCTCGACCGGGCCACCAAGATGCTGGCCGAGTCGACGCTGCCCGGCGCGCCGCGCGAGGTGATCGGCGACGCCGTGCAGTTCCGGCTGGTGTACAACCAGGGCGCCGCGTTCGGGATCCACGTCGGCGGCTTCTCGCGCTGGGTCTTCACCGCGGTCGCCGTGGTCGCGATCGTGCTGCTGTACCGGATGAGTCGCGAGACCCCGGTCCTCGACCACCTGCGGCAATACGCCGTCGGCTTCGTGGCGGGCGGTGCGGCCGGCAACCTGATCGACCGGCTGCTGTCGAGCCGCGGCGTGGTGGACTTCATCGACGTGGGCCTCGGCACCCTGCGCTGGCCGACGTTCAACGTCGCCGACATCGCCGTCTCGTGCGGCGCGGTGGCGCTCGCCCTCTCGCTCTGGCGAGAGGATGTCCGACGGCGCGCCGAAACCACCGGCTGACCCGGTGCCCGCGGGCGCCGAGGTTCGCTTCACGGTGGCCGGCGACACCGCCCTCCGGCTCGACCGCTTCCTCGCCGACCAGCTCCAGTTCTCGCGCACCCAGGCCGCCCGGCTCGTGGCGGCCGGCCGCGTCACCGTCGCCGGCCAGGTCGCGCGCGCCTCGCGCCTGCTGCTGCACGGCGAGGAGGTCGTCGTGACCCTCCCCGAGGACGAGCCGCCGCGCACCCTCGTCCCCAATCCGATCGCGCTCGACATCGTCTACGAGGACGACGCCCTCGCGGTGATCGACAAGCCGGCGGGGTTGGTGGTCCATCCCGCGCCGGGGCACTGGGACGACACCCTCGTCAACGCCCTGGTCGCGCGGGGCACCACCCTGGCCGGGGGCGCCGAGGGCCGACCGGGGATCGTGCACCGGCTCGATCGCGACACCAGCGGATTGATGGTCGTCGCCAAGACCGACCTGGCCCACCGCCGCCTCGGCGCCATGCTCGCCGCCCGGCGGATTCGCCGGGCCTATGCCGCGCTCGCCTGGGGCCACCTCGACGGCGACGTCACCATCGAGGCCCCGATCGGCCGGCATGCCGACGACCGCAAGCGGATGACCCCGCGGAGCGACGGGCGGCCCGCCCGCACCGACGCCTTCGTCGCCGCACGGCTGGGCACGGTGGACCTGCTCCGCCTGGAACTCCACACCGGCCGGACCCACCAGATCCGGGTCCACCTCGAGTCGATCGGCCACCCGGTGGTCGGCGACCCGACCTACGGCGGCGGGGGACATCGCCGGATCTCCGGCGAGGGTCGCCAGGCCGCGCGCCGCCTCGACGCCCTCGCGCCGCGGCAGGCACTGCATGCCGCCCTGCTGGCGTTCCGCCATCCCGTCACCGACCTTCCGATGATGCTCCGGTCGCCGTGGCCCGCCGACCTCTGGCCCCTGCTGCAGGAAGCGGCGGGAGCCGACACTCTGCCGGAGCGGGGGCGCGCCCTGGAGCAGCTGGGATTCAACCGCCGTGACTGACGCCGCCCAGCATCGGGTCACCGGCCTCGTGGTCCGGGTGGCCGGCGTCCGCTGGTTCCTCCCGGTCGATGGGGTGATCGAGGTGCTCCGGGGGCCGGTCGTGGCGCGGATTCCCGCCGCGCCGGCCGCCGTGCGCGGCCTGGTCAACCACCGCGGACGGGTGCTCACGGTGGCCGACCCGGTCCGGGCCCTCGACCTCCCCGGCAACACCGGCGACGGCCGCGACGTGGTCGTGGTGGAGGCGGCCGGCCGTCGCTTCGCCGTGGCGGTCGATGCGGTCATCGAACTCGCCGCCGAGGCGCGCACGGGGCTTGCAACGCTCGACCTCGCCGCGGTCGCGGCGGCGGTCTTCAGCTGAACGGATTACACGGAGGCACGACGTGGCGCAGCGGATCCTGATCTGTGACGACGCGATCTTCATGCGGACGATGATCGCCGACATCCTCACCGGTGCCGGCTTCGAGGTCGCCGGGGAGGCCGAGAGCGGACTCCAGGCGGTGGAGCGCTACAAGACGCTCAAGCCCGACCTCGTCACGATGGACATCGTGATGCCCGACATGGGGGGCATCGACGCGGTGAAGGCGATCGTCGCGGTGGACCCCGACGCCAGGATCCTGATGTGCAGCGCCATGGGGCAGCAGCAGCTCGTGGTCGAGGCGATCCAGGCCGGCGCCAAGGACTTCGTGGTGAAGCCGTTCCAGCCGGCCCGGGTGGTCGAGGCGGTCAAGCGCGTGCTGGGCTGATGGGCGACCCGCGGCGGGCCCGCTACGTCGCGCTCTTCGCGGCCGAGTCGCGCACGCTGCTCGCGAGCGGACGGCGCACCGTCGCCGCGTGGCACGACGATCCCGCCGCCACCGCGCCCGCCGAGGAGGTCTTCCGCGTCCTCCACACCATCAAGGGGATGGCCGCCTCGCTCGACTTCGAGGCGCTGGTGGAGACCGTCCACGCTGCGGAGAGCGAGCTGAGCGGCGTGCGTCAGGGGACGCGCAAGGCCGACCGCTCGTGGATCACCGGCCTCGAGCGCACGCTCGACGACATCGCGCTGCTGGCCGAGGAGCTCGCCGCCTCCGAAGAAGTGGCCGCCGCGATGCCGACCGCCGAGTATCCGGTGCCGAGCGCCCCGGCGACCGTCGTGCGGGTCGACCTCGAACGGCTCGACGCGTTGCTCGACGACCTGGGCACCCTGGTGACCGGGCGACAGGAACTGGAGCGTCACGCCGCCGCGGACGGCTTCTCGCCGATGGCCCGCAGCGCGGTCACGCTCTCCCGCCGGCTCGACGCGTTGCAGGACCGGATCCTGCACGTTCGGTTGGCGCCGCTGGGCGAGGTGCTCGAACGGATGCCGCCGATGGTGCGCGACCTGGCCCGGCAGCTTGGCAAGGAAGTCACGGTGGATCTCAGCGGCGACACGCTCGAGGTGGACCGGGCGATCCTGGCCCTGCTCCCCGAGCCGATGATGCACCTGCTGCGGAACGCCGTGGACCATGGCATCGAGGACCCGGCCTCCCGCCGCGACGCGGGCAAGCGACCCGCCGGCCGCATCGCGATCCATGCGCGGCGCGAACGCGACTCGGTCGTGGTCGAGCTCACGGACGACGGCCGGGGGATCGACCGGCAGGCCGTGGCGGCGAAGGCCCGGAGCCTCGGCATGCTCGAGGTCGGGGCGGAGTTGAGCGACGACGGGCTGCTCGCGGTCCTGGCACGACCGGGATTCAGCACCGCGCACGCGGTCACCGAGGTCTCGGGTCGCGGCGTCGGGCTCGACGCGGTGGTCGCGAAGCTGCATTCGGTGGGCGCCTCGCTCACCCTGACCACCGTGCAGGGACGCGGCACCGTCTTCGCGATCCGGCTGCCGACCCGGCTCGGCATCGTGCGGACGCTGGTGGCCGGGGTGGGCGAGGAGCGCTACGTGGTGCCGCTGACGCACGTGAGCGAGCTGGTGCCGTGGGAACCGGACAGCGGGCGGACCGAGGGCGGTCGGACCACGCTCGACCTGCGGGGCGAGGCGCTGCCGGTGGTGGACCTGCGCCGCCTGCTGCTCTATCGCGGGACGGCGCCGCCGGTGCGGCGCCCGGCGGTGATCTTCGAGGCGACCGGCCAGCGGATCGCCCTGCTGGCCGACCAGGTGCTCGGCCAGGTGGATGCGGTCGTGCAGCCGATCGACCGGCCGACCGGCATGCCGCGCTGGATCACCGGCGCCACCGTGCTCGCCGACGGTCGGCCGGCGTTGATGCTGGACCTGGCAAGCGTGGTGTGAGGGGACCGGAGACTGGAGATTCGGGAGTCGAGTGGGTTCGCTCGAATCTCGGATCTCGAATCGCGAATCTCGAATCTCGAGGTGGGGATGACCGCTGACAACGATCTCGAAACCCTCCGCCGCGACGGCCTCCGCGAGGTGGCCACGATCGGCGCGGGCCACGCCGCGACGGCGCTGTCCCAGCTGACCGATCGGCGCATCATGATCTCGGTGCCGCAGGTGCGCCGGATCCAGTACGCCGAGGTGCCGGGGATGCTGGGCGTCTTCGGCGACCACGTCGCCGTGGTGATCATGCGGATGCTCGGCGACCTCACCGGCCGCTCGCTGCTCGTCTTCGGCGAGCAGGACGCGGTCCGGCTCTGCGACCTCATCCTCCGTCGCGAGTCCGGGCCCGCGCGGGCGATGGGCGAGATGGAGCAGTCCGGCCTCAAGGAGGTCGGCAACATCGTCTGCTCGGCCTACCTGACCGCGCTCAGCAACTTCATGGGGATGATGCTGCTGCCGTCGGTGCCGACGCTGACGATGGGCGCCACCGCGATCGCCGTCGCGTCGGCGGTGGACCCGATGGAGGAGGGTGGCGACATGGTGTTCTGCGTCGACACCTCGTTCCGGGCCGAGGGGAGCGACGCGCCGCTCACCGGCGCCTTCCTCCTGATGCCCGACCAGGCGTCGATCAAGGCGATCCTCGAGGCGATCCGACTCGACTGACATGGCGGCGCCTCGCTTGCGGGATGCCGCCCTGATCGACGCCCTGCAGCGTCGCCTCGACCCGGCCGACCCGGTCGGGCTGGCCAACCTGGCGTGGTTCGCCGCGCGTCGCGGCGATCCCGCGCTCGCGCAGCAGGTCGCTCGCCGCGCCGCCGCCCTGCCCGGCGCGCCGCCGGCCGCCTGGCGCGCGCTGGAGCGCCTCGCCATCGGCCGCACGGACGGGCTGGTGCTCGCCGCGGGAGGCCTGCACCACGACACCGGGACGACCCGCGCCTCTCCCCTCGCCGCCGCCGTCGCCGCCCACGGTCAGGCGGCCTTCGCCGTGGCCGAGGCGTGCTACCAGGCGGCGACCGGCGATCCGGCGCTGGCGGCGGCCGCCTGGCACGGCCTCGCCGTGCTGCACGAGCAGCGGGGCGAACGCGAGGCCGCCCTCGAGGCGTGGCGCCACGCGCTCGGGACGCCGACGCACCGCACGATCCATGACCGGGCGGTGGCCCTCCTCCGGCAGGGCGACCTCGCCGCCGCGCGCGCGTTCCTCGCCTGCCACGCCACCCACGTCGACCGCGACGCGCCGCTCCTCTTCCTGGTCGGCTACGCGGCGCTGCTCGACCAGGACGCGGCGATGGCGCGGCTCTCCCTCGAGCGCGCCCTCGAGATCGATGCCGACCTCGCCCGCGCGCAATTCACCCTCGGACTCGTGCACCAGCGGCTCGGACAGCTGGGGGAGGCCGCCGCGGCGATCCGGCGCGCCCTGCTGCTCTCGCCCTGGTACCTCCCGCAGGTCTGGCTGCTCGAACCGACGCCGGGCGGGCCGCCGCTCGAGCTCCCGGCGGCCGGGGCGGCGGTGCCCGACATTCCCGACGCCCTCATGCTGGCGCTCGGACGGTCGCTGCTGGCGGGATCGCATCTGGGCGAGGCGCTCGCGGTGTTCGACCAGGTGCTGCTCCGGCAACCGGGGCACACCGGCGCGCTCTTCCATCGCGGCGTGGCACTCGCGAAGCTGCGTCGCTACGGCGAGGCGCTCGAGGATTGGGAGGCCGTGCGGGCACGGATCCCCGAGGGACCGCTGGTCGAGGCGTCGCGGCGCCATGCCGACTCGGCGCGCCGCCTCGCGGAACTCTTCGCGGGGGCCTGACGCGATGCACGGCCCGCTCCACGAGATCGGCCTCATCGAGGTGCTGCAGCTGCTCGAGCGCGGTGGGCGCAGCGGCGTGCTCCGCCTGGTCGGCCCCGATGCCGGCGCACCGCGCACGGTTCGACTGCATCGCGGCCGGGTGGCATCGATCGAGCCCGATGCCGGCGACGCCGCCCTCGAGCGCGCGCTGGTGCGTCGGCACCTCGTGCCGACCGACGAACGCGAGGCCACGCCACTCGAGCCCGCCGTGCGCGAGGTGGTGCGCGAGCGACTGGCGCGCGCCGCGCTCGGGGCGATGCTCCACTGGAAGCGCGGTCGCTTCGACTTCAGCGAGGCGGTGACGGAACCGGGTCCGCTCGACTGGTCGGCCGATGCGCTGGTGTTCTCGCTGGTCGAGGACGAGAGTCGCCGCGTGGCGCTCGCCGAGGAACTCGACGAGTGGCACGCGGTGCCCGGCTTCACGTCGGTGGAGCGCATCGCCGCCGGCGACCGGCTTGAGCTCGACACCCTCGACTGGCGGATCCTCGACGCGGTCGATGCGCTGCGCGACGTGGCGGCGATCGCGGCGCTCCTCGACGAGCCACTCGAGGACGTCGGCGGCCGCATTCGGGCGCTGGAGGCCGCCGCTATACTTCAGCTGGTCCCGGCGGAGACGCCCGCCGGACCGCCGCCTCCCGACGACGCGCACCAGGCCGGGGACGACGATGTCGCGATCCGGCTCCGTGCACGGGTCCGCCGTCAGCCCGACGACGGCGAGGGGTGGCGACTGCTGGGGCTCGCCGAGGTCGGCAACGGCCAGTTCGAGGCCGCCATCGCGGCGTGGACGAGCTGGCAGCGAGTCGCCCCCGAACGCGCCGATGATGCCGCCGCGCTGATCGTGGCAGCCCGCACCATGATGGAGGCACTCCGCGAGTCCGATGGATAGCGCCCCACCGACCACCCCGCCGGCCAGCGGCCACGCGTTCCTCGACCTCGGCGAGCGGCTCCGCCAGCGCGGCCAGCTCGACGCGGCGTTGAGTGTCGCCCTCGCCGGCGCGACGCGCTTTCCGGATCTTGCCGCAGGGCACGATCTCGTCGGCCGCATCCGCGCCGACCAGGGGGACGAGGCCGGGGCGCGCAGCGCGTGGCAGGCGGCGCTCGAATGCGCCCCCGGTCATCTCGGGGCGCTCAAGGGACTCGCCTTCCTCGCCTTCCGACGGCAGGACTTCGCCGAGGCCGAGCGCCGCCTCGAGTCGGCGGCGGCGACCGCGCCGAGCGACGCGTCGATCCTCGTCGCCCTCGACCGGATCCGCGCGGGTCGTCCGGCCGCCGGCGACGACGGTCTCCGCTTCGAGCAGCCCGCCGCCGGCCTGCTCGTCTTCGACGCGCAGGGACTGCGGCTCACTGGCGGCGTGGGCGAGGACGACGACGGCCGCCTCGCCGATGCGGCCTCCGCGGCCGCCGCCGGCGCGATCCGCGAGGCCGAGCGCACGGCGCGGCTGCTGCGCCTCGGCCCATGGCGCCACCTGATGATCGAGGCGACCGGCGGCCGGGCGGCCCTCGTGCCGATCGCCCCGCACGGCGGCGTGCTCCTGCGTCGCCCGGTGACGGCGCCGGTGGGGCGGATGCTCGCCCTGGTCGCGCGCGCGGCGCAGATGGCGCGCGACTGGATCGAGCAGCTGTCGTGACGCCGGAACGCTGGGGCGAGATCCTCGCCAAGGTGACCCGCGTGCTCGGCGTCCGCGGTGCCGTGGTCGTCTCGGCGGAGGACGGCCTCGTCGTCCACGAGGCCGCGATGGAGGGACTCTCCACCGAGCACGTGGCCGCGCTTGCGTCGGCGGTGGCGCGCCGTGCAGCCGAGGTCATCGCGGCGCTCGGCGACGGGCAGGTGCGCATCTGCACGCTCGCCGCCGAGCAGGGCACCGTGATCGCGGCGCAGGGCGCGCTCGGGCTGTGGCTGGTCGCCGTGACCGATCCGGACGCCGAGCTCGGTCGCCTGCGCCTGCTCCTCGGCGACCTCGCCCCGGAACTCGCCTGATGCGCGTGCTCGAACCGTGGCTCGCCGAGCCGCTCGGCGAGCTGGTCCGCGAGAGCGCGGCGCGGATCGCCCTGGTGATGACCTCGTCGGGGCAGGTGATCGCGCAGCACGGCTTCACGCGCTCGCTCGACGTGATGGCGGCCGCCGCACTCGGCGCCGGCATCGTCGCTACGACCGGCGAGCTGGCGCGCCTCGTGACTGCGGGCGACGACTACGGCGCGATCGTCCACCAGGGTCCCGACCAGGGCGTGTGGCTCGCGGGGTTCGACACGCCGCGCGGCCGGTGGATCGCGCTGGTCGTCTTCCGGGCCGAGTCGACGGTCGGGCTGGTGCGGATGTTCTTCGAGCGCTTCGTGCAGCGGGTGCGCTATGCCTCGCCCGAGCCGGTCGCGACGCCCGAGATCCTGGCCGAGGGGTTCGAGCGTGAACTCGACGCCTCGCTCCGCGCCCTCTTCGGGGCCGCCTGAATTGGCCCGCCTCGATCACGACGCCCGCGCGCTCACCGCCACCCTCCTGGTGGTCGGGCCGCGCCGCGCCGGGAAGACGTCGCTGCTCCGCACCGTCCGCCGACGGGTCCCGCTCGCGCGGCGCCCCGGCGACGCGGCCGAGGGCGACGACGCGGCCGACCCGCTGCTCGACTGGCTGCCGCTCGACCTCGGCACGATCGCCGGCTGGTCGGTGCGGGTCGACTGCTACGCCACCTCGGGACGACGGAACTACGACGCGACCCGCCGGCTGCTGATGGACGACGCCGACGGGCTGCTCCTCGTGCTCGATTCCCAGGCGGCGCGCCTCGACGACAACCTCGCCACGCTGCGCGCCCTGCAGGAGCAGCTGCTCGATCGCGAGGGCGCGGTCCGCGACCTGCCGCGCGTCCTCTGCTACACCAAGCAGGACCTGCCCGAGGAATTGGTGCTGGCACCCGCGGCCCTGGACGCCGCCCTCAACGACGCCGGTTCGCCGAGCTTCGGCGTCGCCGCGCTCCAGGGCACCAACGTGCTCGAGGCGCTGCACGCCCTCGTGACGCTGGTGATGCGTCGCCTCGCGGTGCGCCGCGAGGCGGGCGCGTGAGGTCGGGATGCTGAATCCGCACGCCTCGTTCGCCTCGTTCATC
This sequence comes from uncultured Gemmatimonadaceae bacterium, assembly GCA_964557115.1. GTDB lineage: Bacteria > Gemmatimonadota > Gemmatimonadetes > Gemmatimonadales > GWC2-71-9 > Palsa-1233. The sequence goes on along the minus strand of CAZKYO010000020.1, from coordinate 38,768 downwards.
GTCGGATCGGGGAACCGCCTCGCCGCCACCGCGGCGAAGGCGGTCGCCGAGGGACCGGGCTCGACCTACAATCCGCTCTTCATCTATGCGCGGCCGGGCCTGGGCAAGACCCATCTGCTGATGGCGATCGGCAACGAGGCCGCCAGCTTCGACGCGGCGCGGCGCATCGAGTACGTCACCGTCGACGATTTCGTGGAGGCGTACCAGGCTGCGCTCGCCGCCGGCCAGGCCGACGCCTACCGCCGCCGCTTCACCGAGGCCGACATCGTCCTCCTCGACGACGCGCAGCTGCTCGCCGACCGCCGCGAGCTGCAGAGCGAGCTGCTGCGGCTGATCGACGTCCTCGCCGCCGCGGACCGCCAGATCGTGCTCGCGGGCGACCGGCCGCCGGAGGAGATCCAGCAGCTCGACGAGCGGCTGATCCGGCGCTTCGCCGGCGGCCTCGTCATCGACATCGCCGAGCCGGACTACGAGACCCGGCTGGCGATCCTCTCGCGGCGCGCCGAGGACCGGCAGGCCACCTTCCAGTCCGAGGTGCTCGCGATGGTGGCCGAGCTGCCGATCGCCACGGTGCGCGAGCTGCTCGGCGCGCTCAACCGGCTGATCGCGCAGCAGGCCGCGCAGGAGGAGCCGGTCACCGTGGAGCAGGCGCGCAAGGTGCTGGGCGGCATCGGTCATCCGCAGGGGCGCGGCCAGTCGGTGATCGTGACGACCGACGCCGGCGAGTGGATCCCGGACGAGTTCAGCGACTTCCTCACCGACCTCACGTCGAGCGTCGCGCAGCGGGTGGACCGCTGGCGCCAGCAGCTCACCGAGGCGGCGCTCCGCTGGGCCGGCGAGGGCTTCCGCACCGGGCGGCTCGACGCGGTGCTGGCGAGCGAACTGAGCGACGATCCCGCGGCGATCCTCACGCGCTTCGAGGCCGACGTCGAGGCGCTGCGCGCGCTGCAGCAGGAGGTCGGCACCTTCGCGCCGGAGCTCGTCGCGGAGGCGGTCCTGCACGACCCCGACCGCCTCGAGGAAGCCCGCCAGCTCGTCGCCGACGCCCGCGAGGCGGGCCCCCCGCTCCCGGGACCGTCGCCGCGCTACACGCTCGAGCTCTTCTCGGCCGGGGCCACGGCGCGCACCGCGGTCGAGGCGGTCCGGGCCGCCGCCGGGGCGCCGGGCCAGCGCTACAACCCGCTCGTGATCGTCGGCCGCTCCGGGGTGGGGAAGACCCACCTGCTGCACGCGTTCGGCAACGCGCTCAAGGCGGGAGGGTTGTCACGCGTCGCGGTGCTCGACGGGCGCACCTTCGTGGAGGGGCTCGTCGGCGCCCTCGGCGACGGCACCGTCACCCGCTGGCGGCAGCGGCTCCGGCGCGTCGACGCGCTGCTGCTCGACGACGTCGGCGTGCTGTCGGGCAAGGAGCGCAGCCAGGAGGAGCTCTATCTCCTCTACAACCTGCTGCTCGAATCGGGGCGGCAGATGGCGTTCACGGCCAGCGTGCCGCCGTCACAGCTCAACGGGTTCGAGGCGCGCCTCGCCACCCGGCTCGCCGGCGGCCTGGTGGTGGAGCTCGGACTCCCCGATCGCGAGGCCAAGCTGCGCGAGGTGGAGCGGCTCCTTGGCTCCGCCGCGGTCGATCCCGACCTGGTCGACTTCCTCGCGTCGCGACCCTCGGCGTCGCTCCGCGAGGTGCAGCAGCTCGTGCAGCGAGTCAGCGCCGCGGCCGAGCAGCGGGCGATCCCGCTCTCGGTCGCCACGGCGCGCCGGCTGCTCGACGGCGATCCCGGCGAGGTGCCCCGCCCGCCGCGTCGCGGCAGCGGCCTGCTCTCGCCGGGCAGCGGCGCACTGCGCTCGCGCGAGAAGATGATCGAGACATGGCCCGACGTGGCCGAGCGGCTGCTCGAGGACTGGGCCTGATGGCCATCAAGGGTTCGCTCCGCGAGGCGTCGCTCGCCGACGTCGTCCAGCTCCTGTTCCTCGGCCGCCGGAGCGGCTGCCTCTCGGTCGCGAGCGAGCGGAACTTCGCCTCGATCTGGTTCGACGACGGCTGGATCGTCTTCGCCGGCATGGTGACCCGCAACGACCGGCTCGGCGAGCGGCTCGTCGCCGCGGGCCGGATCGCCCAGGCGCAGCTGGAGGAGGCGATCGCCGCGCAGGGCGCGGTGCCCGGGGAACGCCTGGGCGGCGTCCTGGTGCGCCTCGGCCTGCTGGCCCGCGAGGAGCTCGAGGCCGAGCTGCGCCGCCAGGTCGAGGAGACGATCTACACCCTCTTCACCTGGACCAGTGGCACCTTCTCGTTCGAGGCGGGCGAGACGCCGGAGGACCCGTCGTCCACCGTGCGCCTCAATCCCGAGGGGCTCCTCCTCGAGGGTGCGCGCCGCGTCGACGAGTGGAGCGTGATCGCGAAGAAGATCCCGTCGCTCGACGCCGTGTTCGCGCCCGCCGAGGGTGGCGAGCGCGCCGACGATGCCGACGACGCCCTGGTCGAGATCGAGCGCCGCGTGCTGCCGCTGCTCGACGGCGTGCGCCCCGCCCGCGAGATCGTCGACGCGACCGGGCTCACCGAGTTCGAGGTGAGCCGCGTGCTCTACGGCCTGCTGAGCGCGTCGCGCGTGCGGCGGGTCGCCAACGCGGCGCCGGTGGTCGAGCGCCACGACCACGCCCGGCTGGCCGAGCACCGCAACCTCGCGGTCGCGTTCTACCGCACCGGGATGTTCGACGAGGCGGAGCGCGAGTATCGCCGCGTCCACGAGATGGTCCCCGACGACGCCGACGCGCCGTTTCATCTCGCCCTCATCGCGCTGCGTCGCGCCCGGTGGCAGGACGCCCTCGCGGCGCTGGAGGAGGCGATCGCCAGGGGCGGCCGCCGGCCCGCGTTCCTCCACAACCTCTCCCTCGCGCTCGAGGCGCTCGGCCGGCTGGGCGAGGCCGATGCCGCGATGGCCGATGCCGTCGAGAGCGATCGCGACGATCCGCGCTTCTGGACCGGATGGGCGATGCTCGCGCTCCGGCGCAACGAGTCGGTGCTCGCCCTGGAGCGGTTCGCGCAGGCGCGGGCGCAGTACCGCCAGGCCGTGCCGCCGGCCCGCTGGTTCTGGGGCTGCGCCTGGGCGCAGGCGCTGAACGAGTCGTGGCCCGACGCGATCCTGACCGCGCGCGAGGGCGTCGCCGCCTATCCCGACCATCCGGTGCTCCGCTCCACCCTCGGCGTGCTGCTCGAGGGCACCGGCGAGATCGGCGAGGCCGAGGCGCACCTGCGCCACGCGCTTGGCGAGGACCCCACGATCCCGCAGATCAGCAAGAATCTCGGCGACCTCCTCTATCGCGCCGGCCGCTGGGAGGAGTCGGAGGAGGCGTACGAGCGCGCCGCCACGCTCGCCCCGGCCCTCGGCGACGATCTCCACTTCAAGCTCGGCAACCTCGCCTGCCGCCGCGGCGACCTCGTCGCCGCCCGACGCCACTGGCGCGAGGCGCTGGGGATCAATCCCGAGCACCAGCTCGCACGCGCCAACCTCGCCTCGGCCGGGGACGAGTCATGACCCGCGACGACGGGCTCGGTGCGCTGCTTGCCGAGTACGACCGACTGGCCGCGATGCTCGGGCAGCCGCTCGATCCCGCCGCGCGCACCGCGGCGCGCGCCGAGATCATCGCGCTGTTCCGACGCACCGAGACGGCGATCGACGAGCTCGTCGCCTTCAAGGAGTCGATTCGCACCCTCGTCGACCGGTTCAAGGCGCTTCCTGCCGAGGAGCCACCCGCGGAGCGGACGGTGCGCCACGACCACATCGGGGCGAGCACCTTCATCGAGCGCGGCTGGAGTGCGCTGGCGATGGGCGACTGGGGCGGCGCCGAGGCCCAGCTCCGCGATGCGCTTGGCCGCGACCCCGGCAACGCGACGGCAGAATCGCTCCTCGGCTGGTCGCTCATGCACCAGGGGAGGGCCGACGAGGCGCTGCAGGGCTGCCTGCGGGTACTGGTCCGCGAGCCGGAGCATGGCCTCGCGCGGACCGCGATCGGCGCCATCTGTCTTCGCAAGGGGATCACCGGCGAGGCGATCGAGCACCTGAGCCGCGCCGTGCGCTCGGGCGGCGACCCGCGGGCCGCGCTCTACGCCCACTACTGGCTCGGCGTCGCCTATCTCGAGCGCGAAATGCTTGGCGACGCGATCGAGGTCCTCGAGCGGGCCGTGGCCCTGGGCCCCAACCTCGCCGAGGGCTGGACCGAGCTGGGCCGGGCGCGGTGGCTCAAGGGCGAGCCCGACGCGGCCCACGCCGCCTGGCGGCAGGGGGCCTCGGTGCGCCACTCGCCGTTCGCCGACCGCGCCCGCTCGCTGGCCGAGACCGCCGCCGCCGGGGGGAAGGTCCCACGCTCGCCGCTCTCCTGACCCTCGCGGTCCTCCAGGCCGCTCCGGGCCCCCGCCAGGGGTCGCATCGTGTCGCGCCGGTGGCCGACAGCGGGGAGGTCCTCGTCGTGGCGCCGCCGACCCTGGAGCGCCTCGGGGCCGCCCTCGGCGATTACGCCGGGAGCCCCCGGGAGTGGCTTGGCCTCGGACGGGTCGACCTCACCCCGATGACCCTGGTGCTCGTCCCGGACGCCGATGCGTTCGCCCGGTGGTCGCGGGGTCGGGTCCCCCGCTGGGGGGCCGGCCTGACGATCCCCAACCGCCGCCTCGTGGTCATCCGGGTCAACGCGGGCGACCCCGAGCAGACCCTCCGGCACGAGCTCGCCCATCTGGCCTTCGCCACCCGGATCACCACCCGGGTTCCGCTCTGGTTCAGCGAGGGGTACGCGGCGCTGGCGGCGGGGGAGCACGGCCGGCTCGATGCGCTGCAGCTCAATCTGGCCGTGGCGCTCGGGAAGATCCCCTCCCTGGAGGGGCTGGACCTCGCCCTCCGGGGGACCGCCGGGGACGCCGGACCCGCCTACGCCCTGGCCGCCTCGGCGGTGGCCGACATCGCTCGCCGGCACCCCACCGGCCGCCTCGACCCGATCCTCGAACGGCTTGCGGCGGGGACCTCCTTCGACGACGCCCTGCTCGCCTCGACCGGGCTCGAGCCGCCGGACTTCGGCGAGCGGTGGTATCTCGACATCCGCCATCGTTACAACCTGGGGCTGTGGCTGGTCACCGGTGGGGCCTGGGTGCTGGTCCTCCTGCTGGCCGGGATCCTGATGTTGCTCCGCAAGCAGCGCGACCTGAGTCGCCGGCTCGCGCTAGACACCGGCTGGCCGCTGCCGCCGCCGCCTGATGACGCTGCATTGCCGACGGATGACGATTCGATGACAACCCGCGTCGAATCGGCCGATCCGCTTGACCACCCCGAGTCGCACCGCTAGCCTAACGTGCTATGCCCGACACTTCCGCCGCCGCCGATCGCCCCGCGTCGCTGTTCACGCGTCGCAACCTGCTCCTGCTGCTGCTCGGGCTGGTGACGATCGCGGCAGGGTACGGTCTGCTCGCCAGTGGCTCGGCCTCGCTGGCCGCCGTGCTCCTGGTGCTCGGCTACGTGGTGATCTTCCCGCTCGCGCTCCTGGCCTGAGCGGCGGGGCGAGGGCGAATAGCTCAGCTGGTCAGAGCGCCTGCCTTACACGCAGGAAGTCGGGGGTTCGAGTCCCTCTTCGCCCATCCGCGGCGTGCAGGGTGACACCCGGTTTCACGTCATCAAGGTTGACTCTCAGGGAGGTTTGCTGGATGAAGGCACGCCTGTCGTCCGTCGCGCTGGCTGCGCTGGCCTCGGTGACGATTCCCGCCACGGGGCAGATCCCGCAGCGGGCGCAGTCGCTGGTCAACCCGAACGCGACCCTCCTCCTGGTGGCCACCCCCTACACCACGCGGTCCGAGGATTCGGCGACGGCGGTGCTCGCGGGCGAGGGCCTGCGCCAGAGGGTGACCCGCAACGTCGGTCGTGACTATCGCGTGATCACGCGGCAGGACATGAACCGGAACCTGGCGGGCTACGGCTATCCGGCCGACGCCCTGCTCGATTTCAACGCGGCGAAGACGCTCGGCCTCCGCGCCTCCGCACCGTTGATGATCATGCCGACGCTGACCCGCGCCAACGGAGGGGCGGTCCAGCTCAACGCCCGGTTGATCTCGACCGGCGCGTCGAAGGGCGTCGCTGGCTACGTCGTCTCCAAGGCGCTGGCACCCGGCCAGAAGGCCGACAACCTTGGCGAGCAGGTCGCCGACTTGCTCAAGCCGGCGTTCAAGGCGTACGACGACGCCACCGTCTGCTTCGACAACGCCGGGACCGACCCGGCCAAGGCGCGCGCCGCGGCGGAGAAGGCGATCAAGTCCGTGCCGAACTTCGGCCTCGCCGAGTACTGCATTGGTGCGATTGTCCAGAAGGGCGACAGCACCTCGCAGGAGGCGCTGCAGCACTACATGAACGCGGTGCAGGGCGACCCGCAGTCGATCCCGTCCTACAGCGCGATGGGCAGCATCTACTTCAAGCGCGGTGACTCGACCAAGGTGATCGAGACTTACCAGACGATGCTCCAGGTGGACCCGCTCGACCCGCTGCTGCGCGAGAACGCCTACAAGATCTTCCAGGCCTTCGGCCGGCCCGGCGCCGCCGAGGAAGTGGCGGACGCCGGCATCGCCCGCGACCCGGGCAACACCGACTGGTACGACCTCAAGAGCAATGCCTGCCTCGCGGCGGAGAAGTACTCCTGCGCGGTGGACGAGCTGGAGCGGCTGTACGAGATCGACCGCACCAAGGCCGACACGTCGTTCTTCAGCAAGATCAACTACGCCGCCAAGCTGGCCGAGGACACGACCCGCTTCGTGAAGTGGGCGGTGATGGGCGTCGAGAAGTATCCCGACAACGCCTCGCTGCTTGACGACGCGAACCGGGCGTACGGCTGGACCGGCAACGCTGCCGGGGCGCTTGCCACGGCGCAGAAGCTGTTGATGATCGATCCAACCAACACGGAGCCGTTGACACGGACGATCGTGCTGCTCGGGCAGGCCGAAAAATTGGACGACGTGCTCAGCTTGCTTCCGATGATCAAGGCGAGTTCCGACGAGGATCTGAAGAACAACTTTGGGAACATTGTCGTGAATGGGGCCAGTCGGGCGGCCGGTACGTCGCTTGCCCGTGCCGACACCCTCGCTTCGGCGGCGCTCGAATCCGGCATGACGAATTCGAAGCTCATCGGCTACGCCAACTATTTCATCGGAGCCAACCTCTTCGAGCAGGTGAGGGTCCTTAACGAGTCGGTCCGGGCCTCGAAGAGCTGCGAAGACGCCAAGGGCTACCAGAAGATCCTCGAGCGTGCGCGGCCCGCCTTGGAGCAGGCGAAGCTGTCGGAGAACGAGCAGATCATCAGTGTGACCGGGCAGATGCTTCCCGTCGTGACCAGCGAGCTCACGGCGGTGCAGCAGATGATCGGGGCGTTCTGCAAGTAGCCCCACTTCCCACGGCAAGCCCCCCTCGCTACTTTGGGGGGCTTGTCGTCGAGGGGCTGTAGCTCAGTTTGGTTAGAGTGCCGCACTGTCACTGCGGAGGTCGCGGGTTCGAGCCCCGTCAGCCCCGTGTCGAGACACCCCGTCCGGTTCGCCGGCCGGGGTGTTTCCTTTCCCGGTGATGCCCGTGTCGCCCGTCCCGCCGCCCTCCCACGTACCGGTCCTCCTCGACCCGATCCTCGACCGGGCCCGGGTCGCCGGCGCGGCCCGCATCGTCGATGCGACCCTTGGCCACGGCGGCCACGCCGCGGCATTCCGGGCCCTCGGGGCCACCCTGCTGGGGATCGACCGCGATCCCGAGGCGATCGCGATCGCGAGACAGCGCCTGGGGGAGGAGGGGGTCACCTACCTTCAGGCCGCCTACGCCTCCCCGGAGGCGCTGGCCGCCGTGGCCGCCTTCCGTCCCGACTTCGTCCTCCTCGACCTCGGCGTCTCCTCCCGCCAGCTCGACGACGAGGGCCGCGGCTTCACGTTCCGGCCGGGCGCCCCGCTCGACATGCGAATGGGGCCCGACGCCCCGACCGCCGCCGAGTGGCTGGAGTCGGCCGACGAGTCGGAGATGGCCGCCGCCTTCCGGGACTACGCCGACGAGCGCCGCGGCCGGGCGCTGGCGGCCGAGGTGGCCAGGCGCCGCCGGACCGGTCGGTTCGCCATCAGCGACGACCTGGTCGGGGCGATTCGGGCGGTCCTGGGCCCCCGCTCGGGGCCGGGCGACTTCGCCCGGATCTTCCAGGCGGTCCGGATCGCGGTCAACGACGAGCTCGAGGGGCTCGCCCGGGCGCTGCCGCACTTTCGCGACGCCCTGGTGCCGGGTGGGACCCTTGCCGTGATCAGTTATCATTCGGGCGAGGATCGTCTCGTCAAGCACGCCATGCGCGAGTGGGGCACCGGCTGCATCTGTCCGCCGGGGCTCCCCCAATGTGCCTGCGCTCGCACGCCACTCGGGGAGGCGTCGCCGCGCCGGGCCATTGTGCCGTCCGCCCCGGAGCTCGCCGGCAATCCCCGCGCGCGGAGCGCCAAGCTGCGCTTCTTCCGTCGTGCCGATGCCGCTTAAGGGCCGCTACCTCGTGGTGGCCTGGGTCGCGGTGTTCCTCGTCGTGGCGGGCATCATCACCCGCCGCGACCGGCTCGGCTTCGCCGCGCTCGAGCGCTACGACGCGATCATGGAATCGCTGCAGGTGGTGCAGCGCCAGCAGGCCGAACTCTCCGCCGACATCGCGACACGCACCTCCTCGGGGGCGCTCGTCCAGCTCGGCCTCCGCCTCGGCCTCCGCATCCCGACCGACACCGAGATCGAGCAGGTCTCGGTGCCCGCGCCGTAGATGGCGAAGCCCGCCGCGCGCCTCGCCTTCCTGCAGGGACTCCTCGGCCTCGGCGCCGTGGTGGTGCTCGGTCGCGCGTTCATCGTGCAGGTGCGCGAGCACCGGCACTGGACCCGGCGGGCCGAGGAGCGCGACGTCCGCATCAACGAGGTGCCGGCGCGGCGCGGCTCGCTCTTCTCGCGCGACGGCACCACCCTCGCCGCGACCTTCGAGGCGTACCACGTCAGCGTCGCGATGAACGAGCTGCGCGACACGGCCCAGGCCCGCCAGTTGCTCGCGCGCGCGCTCGACATCCCCGAGGAGACGGTCCGGCGCCGGTTCCGGCAGGCCTACCCGTACTTCGACGGCCCCTACGACGCGGCGCAGGTCCACGAGATCCGCAACCTGCGCGGCGTGCACCTCACCGCGCTGCGCGACCGCGAGCACCCGATGGGGGCGCTCGCGGAGCCGCTGCTCGGCCGCATCAACCGCACCACCGACCGCGGCATCGAGGGGCTCGAGGGCGGCTTCGATTCGCTGCTCGCCGGCACGCCGGGGCGCGAGCGGGTGCTGCGCGACAACCTGGGCCACGAGGTGGACATCCCGGGCGGGACGATTCGCGAGCCGGTGCCGGGACGCGACCTCGTCCTCACGCTCGACAACGGCCTCCAGGGCGTCGTCGAGGGCGCGCTCGACGACGCCGTCGCGCGGTACGGCGCGCGCGGCGGCGACGTGGTGCTGGTCGACATCCGGACCGGCGAGGTGCTCGCGATGGCGTCGCGGGGCGAGATCAACGGCCGCGGTCCGCTGCCCACCGCCGGTGCGCTGCTGCAGCCGTTCGAGCCCGGCTCCACCGCCAAGCTCTTCACCGCGGCGGCCCTCCTCCTCACCCGGGCCGACACCCAGCCGGTCTTCGGCGAGAACGGTCACTGGATGATGCCGATCACCGCGACGTTCTCGCGGTCGATCAGCGACGTGCATCGCGAGTCGGGCTGGCTCTCGCTCGGCCGCGCGATCCAGGTGTCGAGCAACATCGCGATGAGCAAGTTCTCGCGGACCCTCGACTTCGAGGCGCAGTACCGGACGCTGCGCGCGTTCGGGTTCGGGACCCAGCCGGGCACCGGCTTCCCGCTGGAGACCGGCGGGCTGCTGCGGCGGCCGGCGGACCCGGCGTCCGACACGCCGTTGCTGCAGAAGAGCTCCTGGGCGATGGGCTACGCGATCGAGGCGTCACCGCTCCAGATCGCGATGGCCTACGGCGCGATCGCCAACCACGGCACCCTGCTGGCGCCGACGCTGCTGCGCGAGGTGCGCGATCCCTCGACCGGCCAGGTCCTCTGGCGCCATGCCGTGGACACCGTGCGCCAGGCGGTGCCCCCCGAGGTGGCCTCGCAGCTGATCGTCTACCTCCAGATGGCGACCGACTCCGGCGGCACCGGCGAGGGCGCCCAGCTGGAGCGATGGAAGGTGCTTGGCAAGACCGGCACGGCGCGGCTCGTCGAGGGCGGCGACTACGTCCGCCAGTATCGCGCCTCCTTCGCCGGGATCTTTCCCGGCGACGACCCACAGTTCGTGCTCTACGTGCAGATCGACCGGCCGGCCACCGGCGACATCTACGGCGGGGTCGTGGCCGCGCCGGTGGTGCGGCAGATCCTGCTGCAGGGCCTCGCGATCCCCGGCTCGCCACTCGGCGCCGGCAGCCGACCGGCGCTTGCCCGCGTGCGGCGACTGCCGGTCCCGCTGGCGAAGGACGAGCCGGTCCGGCGCGTCGCGTTTCCGCTGGTCCGCGACACCGTGCAGCCGGCGTCCGCGGTCGGCGTCCCCGATGTCACCGGCTGGGACCTGCCCGAGGGCCTCCACGCGATCCAGCGTCGCGGCCTCGCGGTCCGCGTCGCCGGCAGCGGCCGGATCACCCGCACCGAGCCCGCGCCGGGCGACTCCGTCCCGCACGGCGCCACCATCACCATCTACGCCTCGGCGAACCCATGAATCTGCAAGCCCTCGTCGACGTCCTCCGCAGCAGCGGGCAGCTGGTGATGGCGCCGCAGGCCGACCCGGTGCTCGGCGGTCTCTCGGTCGACTCGCGCGAGCTGGTCCCCGGCGCGCTCTTCATCGCCATCCCCGGCGTGAACATGGATGGGCATGACTTCCTCCCGATGGCGATCGGGGCGGGGGCCGCCGCCGTCGTCGTGGAACGGCCTGTCACGACGACCGTGCCGATGGTCGTGGTCCGCGACGCCCGACGGGCCGCCGAGCTGCTGGCGGCGACCTGGTATCACCATCCGGCGCGCGCGCTCGAGATCGTCGGCGTCACCGGCACGAACGGCAAGACGACGACGACGGCGCTGGTGCGTCACCTGCTCGATGACGCCGGCGACGCCGGCAGCATCGGCACCCTCGGTGCCTTCGACGGCCGCGGCGAGCAGGTGCCGTCGACGGCGGGCCGGCTCACCACCCCGGGGCCGCTCGACCTGCAGCAGACGTTCCGCGCCATGGTCGATCGCGGCGTGCGCCGCCTCGCCATGGAGGCGTCCTCGCACGCCCTGCACCAGGGCCGGCTCGACGCGCTGCGCTTTGCCGCCGGGGTCTTCACCAACCTGACGCGCGAGCACCTCGACTACCATCCCGACATGGACCACTACCGCGAGGCGAAGCTGCGCCTCGCGACGCTGGTCCGCGAGGACGGGGTGCTGTCGGTGAACGCCGACGATCCGGCGTGGACGTCGCTCGCCAGCGACCCGCGCACGATCACGTGGGGGCTCTCGCCCGACGCGGCCGTGCGGCTGACCGACGTCCATTCCCTGACGGCCGGCAGCCGTTTCACGATCACCGGCCGGTTCGGCTCGGCCGACGTCGGGCTGCCGCTCCCCGGCGACTTCAACGTCGCCAACGCCGCGGCGGCCGCGACGGTCGCGCTGGGGCTCGGCCGGCCGCTGGCGCAGGTGGTCGAGCGGCTGGAGCAGGCACCGCAGGTCCCCGGACGGATGGAGCGGATCGTCGACGCGCCCTTCCACGTGCTGCGCGACTATGCCCACACCCCCGACGCGGTGGAACGGCTGCTCGCGACGCTTCGCGCGATCACCCCGGGGCGCCTGATCCTCGTGTTCGGCTGTGGCGGCGATCGCGATCGCGGCAAGCGCGCGATCATGGGCGAGCTGGCCGCGCAGGGCGCCGACCTCACGATCCTGACCTCGGACAATCCCCGCAGCGAGGATCCCGAGCGGATCATGGACGACATCGCCGAGCGGATGCCGAAGGCGAAGTACCAGCGCGAGGTCGACCGCCACGTCGCGATCGCCTCGGCGCTCGGCCAGGCCCGCCCGGGCGACACGGTGCTGCTGATGGGGAAGGGGCACGAGACCTACCAGCACGTCGGTGCCGTGAAGGAGCCGTTCGACGAGAAGGCGATCGTGCTGGGGTTGATGGGCAAGTGAGCTTCGTCGCCGACGAGCGCTTCGTGGCCGGGGCCCTCGGCCTCCCCTCCGGGGCACCGGCGCGCTACGCCGCGATCCAGACCGACACCCGCGCGTTGGTGCCCGGGGCGCTGTTCGTGGCCCTCGCCGGCGAGCGGTTCGACGGCCACGGTTTTCTCGAGGCGGCCCGCGACGCGGGGGCGACCGCCGCGGTCGTGCGGCGCGGCACCGCGCCGGTGGCGGGCCTCCGCCTCTACGAGGTGGACGACACGCTGCGCGCCTGGGGCGATCTCGCCCACGCGCGACGCCTCACCATTCCCGGTCCGGTCATCGCGATCACCGGCCAGAACGGGAAGACCTCCACCAAGGAGATGGTCGCGGCGGTCGTCGCCACGCGCTGGAAGACCCACCGCACCCGGGCCAACAACAACAACCTCGTCGGCGTCCCGCTCACCATCCTCGAGGCGCCGGCCGACACCGAGGCGCTGGTGATCGAGGCCGGGGCCAACCTGCCGGGCGAGATCGCCCGCTACCGCGAGATCATCGCGCCCGACATCGCGATCGTCACCAACGCGGGGGCGGGGCACCTCGAGGGGTTCGGCAGCGTGGCCGGCGTGGTGCGCGAGAAGCTCTCGCTGGTGCGCGAGGTGCCGCTGGCGATCGTCGGGGTCGTGCCGGCGGAACTCGCCGACGGCGCCCGGGCCCGCGGCGCACGGCGCGTGCAGACGGCAGGACTCTCCGACGCCGAGCTGGTCCCGGAGGCCGTTCGGCTCGAGGCCGACGGGCGCCCGATCGTGACGGTCGACGGCCGGCGCTTCACCCTTGCCGCCAGGGGTCGCCACCAGGCCGGCAATGCGATGTTCGCCTGGGCGGTCGCCCGCGAACTCGGCATCGACCTCGACCAGGCGGCCGCCGCCTTGTCGCGATTCACGCTGCCGGGAGGTCGCGGCGAGCTCACGCAGCACGGCGCGCTCACGCTGCTCAACGACGGCTACAACGCCAACCCGGAGTCGTTCGCGACCGCCATCGCGCTCGCCGGCGAACTGCGCGCCGGTCGGCGACTGGTGTTCGTCGCCGGCACGATGAAGGAACTCGGGTCCGCGTCGACCGCGCTGCACGCCGAAGTCGCCGCCCGGCTCGCGGCGCTGGCGCCGGAGGTCCTCGGGCTGGTGGGCGACTTCGTCCCGGCCTTCGGCCCGCTGGCCGCCGGCTTCGGCGGGCTGCGCGTCGAGGCGCCCGACGCCGAGTCGCTGGGGCCGTTGCTGGCCCCGCTGCTCGAGGGCGACGAGCTCGTCGTGCTCAAGGGTTCGCGGGGCGCCGCGCTCGAGCGGGTCCTTCCGGCCATTCTTCCGCGCGCCCAGGGCGCCTGAGGGGCGATGTTCTACCACCTGCTCGGCCCGCTGGGAGACCGCTTCCTCCCGTTCAACCTCTTCACCTACATCTCGTTCCGCGCCGCCGGGGCGATGGTGACCGCGCTGCTGATCGCGTTCGTGCTCGGACCGTCGATCATCCGCCGCCTGCGCGACCTCAAGGTGGGGCAGGTGATCCGCGCCGAGGGACCCGCGTCTCACCAGGCCAAGCGCGGCACGCCCACGATGGGCGGCCTGATCATCGTCGCCGCCACCGTGCTGCCGACGCTGCTCTGGGCGCGCCTCGACAATCCGTTCGTCATCATCACGCTGGTGGCGATGCTGTGGACCGGCCTGATCGGGTTCCTCGATGACTACCTCAAGGTCGTCCAGGGACAGTCGCGCGGCCTCGTCGCCAAGTGGAAGCTCGCCGGCCAAGTGACTTTCGGCGTGTCGCTCGCCCTGGTGCTGCTGCGCTGGCCGGCCGTCAACCCGGCCACCATCCCTTCGAGCGCCACCACGGTGCCGTTCTTCAAGTACCTGCTGGTGATTTTCGCGCCGTGGCTCTACGTCGTCTTCGTGACCGGCGTCGTCACCGGCTTCTCCAACGCGGTGAACCTCACCGACGGGCTCGACGGCCTCGCGACCGGGCTCTCGGCGATCGCGGCGGGTGCCTTCGCCTTCTTCGCCTACATCCTCGGCCGCACCGACACCACCGGCTACCTCAACCTCTACCTCCTCCCCGGCGCCGGCGAGCTGTCGATCTACTGCTCGGCGCTGATGGGGGCATGCCTCGGCTTCCTCTGGTTCAACGCGCACCCGGCCAAGGTCTTCATGGGCGACACCGGCTCGCTCGCGCTCGGCGGCGCGTTCGGCACGATGGCGATCCTGCTCAAGGCGGAGTTCCTGCTGGTGATCATCGGCGGCGTGTTCGTCGTCGAGGCCCTCTCGGTGATGCTGCAGACCGGCGTGTACAAGTGGAACCGCCGGACCCGCGGCCGCGAATACGCCGACGCCCACCGCGTCTTCCGGATGGCGCCGATCCACCACCACTTCGAGAAGCTCGGCTGGGCCGAGACGACCGTGGTGGTGCGCTTCTGGATCCTCGGGATCTTCTGCGCACTCGCCGCGCTGGCGACGCTGAAGCTGCGATGAGCCGGCTCGAGTCGTGGCGCGCGGGAGGGCGCGAGGTCGCGGTGGCGGGGCTGGGGCGGAGCGGCCAGGCCGCGGTGCGCCTGCTCCGTCGGCACGGGGTGGTGACCTACGCCTCCGACGCGTCGCCCAAGTCGGCCGCCGCAGCCGCGGCACTGCTCGCGGAGTGTCCCGAGGGCCTCGACGCGGAGGCGGGGGGCCACGACCTGGCGCGCGTGGCACGCGCCGCGGCGCTGATCCTCTCGCCCGGGATCCCGCCCGAGGCGGCGGTCGCGATCGCGGCGCGCGAGGCCGGCGTGCCGATCCTCGCCGAGGCGCAGCTGGGCCTCGAGGCGATGGCCGAGGTGCCCTGGATCGCGGTGACGGGGACCAACGGCAAGACGACGACCACAGCCCTCGTGGCGCACCTGCTCGAGGCGGCGGGCCGACGCGCCGTCGCGGCGGGCAATATCGGCACGCCGCTCTCGGGCGTCGCCTTGGCGTCCGAACGGCCGGAGTGGCTGGCGGTGGAGCTGTCGTCGTTCCAGCTGCACGACATGACGGGACTCCGTCCGGCGGTCGCGATCCTCACCAATCTCGCGCCGGACCACCTCGACCGGTATCCGTCGCTCGAGGCGTACTACGGCGACAAGGCGCGCCTCTTCAGCGCGGCGGGCCCGGAGGCGATCACCGTCAGCAACCTCGACGATCCGGCCTCGCGCGCGATGGTGACCGACCTCCCCGGGCGGCACCTCGCGTTCAGCGCCCTGCGTCGTGCCGACGGGTGGCTCGACCGCGAGGCCGGCATGCTGATGCTCGGCGACGCGTCGCTGCTCCCCCGCACGGCCTTCCCGCTCCTGGGCGACCACAACGTGGCGAACGCGCTCGCGGCCGCCCTCGCGGTCCGCGCGACTGGCGCCTCGCGCGAGGCGCTGGCCGCCGGGCTGTCGTCGTTCGCCGCGCTGCCGCACCGGATGGAGCCGGTGGGTGAGGTGCGCGGCGTCCGCTTCATCAACGACTCCAAGGCGACCAACGTCTCCAGCACCCTGGTGGCGATCGCCGCGCTGCCTGCACCGTTCGTGCTGCTGCTCGGGGGCCGCCACAAGGGGGAGCCGTACACCGCGCTGCTGCCGAGGCTCCGCGAGGCGGGCGCCACGGTGGTGGCGTACGGCGAGGCGGCCGACCGGATCGAGGCCGACCTCGGGGGCGCCGTGCGGGTGGTCCGCGGCGGCAGCTTCGACGATGCCGTCGCTCGCGCGCTGGCGCTGGCGGTCCCCGGCGGGGCGGTGCTGCTCTCGCCCGCCTGCTCGAGCTACGACATGTTTGACAACTATGAGCAACGCGGCGCCGCGTTCCGTGCGCTCGCGCGGGAGGCGCGATGACCGCCGTCCGTCACCCCGGCGAGTTCCGCTGGGAGACCCGCCTCCTCGCCGTGCTCACGCTGGTGCTGGTCGCCGTGGGGATCGCGATGTGCTACGCCGCGGGCAGCTACCGCCGTGACTGGTATCTCGAGGCGCAGCAGCAGGTGTCCGGCGCACTGGTGGGCGGTGCGCTCTTCCTGCTCGCCGCGCGCTTCGACTACCGCCAGCTCAAGCGCTGGGCCCGGCCGATGTTCCTCGCCACCGTGGCCGCGCTGGTCGTGATCGCGATCCCCGCGATCCTCTGGCGTCACAGTCGCGCCCCCGGCGTGATCGGGACGTTCGTCCCGTTCCTCAACGGCTCGCATCGCTGGCTCCGCCTCGGACCGGTCCAGATCCAGGTCTCGGAGATCGCGCGCTTCACGCTGCCGGTCTTCATCGCGGCGCTCATCACCGACCTCGGCAAGCGGGTCCGTGACTTCCGCGACGGCTTCCTCGCCGTGATCGTGCCGGTGTTCGGCGTGGCGGCCCTCGTCGCCGTCGAACCCAACCTCTCGATGGCGATCCTCCTCACCGTCACGGGCCTGGCCGTCGCCTTCGTCGCCGGGATGCGGATCGGACACCTGCTGCTCCTGCTGCCGGCCGGGGGACTGGGGGCCGCGGTCGTGATCATGCTCTCGCCCGAGAAGCTCGACCGCCTGCAGGACTTCCTCGCCCCCGCGGCCAACTGCAGCGTCGACGACCAGGTTTGCGACTCGCTGATCGGCCTCGGCCACGGCGGCATCTTCGGCGTGGGCTTCGGGCAGGGCACCCAGAAGCTCGGGCACATGTCGTACGGCTACTCCGACTTCATCCTGTCGGTGGTCGGCGAGGAGTGGGGGCTGGTCGGGGTCGCCTTCCTGGTGGCCTGCTTCGGCCTCTTCTGCTGGCTTGGCTTCCGGATCGCCAAGACCGCGCGCGATCCGTTCGGCGTCGCCCTCGCCGGCGGGCTCACGGCGATGGTCGGCGTGGCCGGCCTGATGCACGCCGCCGTGGTGCTCAAGCTGATGCCGGCGACCGGGCTCACCCTGCCGTTCATCTCGGCCGGTCGCGTCTCGCTGGTGATGTACCTCGTGGTGGCGGGCGTCCTCGTCTCGATCGGTCGCCGGCGCGGCAAGCCCGCCGCCGAGCGATGACGACGATCGCGTTTGCCGGCGGCGGCACCGGCGGGCACCTCTTTCCCGCCCTCGCGATCGCCGGGGCGGTGCAGGCCGAGCGGCCCGACTGGCGCATCGCCTTTGCCGGGGCGACCCGCGGCGTGGAGGCGCGGGTGCTGCCCGAGCGCGGCGTGGCCCACCGGCTCTTCCCGTTCGAACCGATCCATCGTCGGCAGTGGTGGCGCAACGTCCGCTGGCCCGCACTGGCGTGGCGCCTGGTCCGCGAGGTCGACGCCTGGCTCGATGAGGTGCAGCCGTCGGCCGTGATCGGCACCGGCGGCTACGTGAGCGGCCCGGTCGTGTGGCGCGCCGCGCGTCGCGGCCTTCCGACGGCGATCACCGAGCTGGATGTCCATCCCGGCCTCGCCACGCGATTCCTCGCACCGCGGGTGGGCGAGATCTGGGTGGCGGTGGATGACGCGATCGCCGCGCTCCCGGCCGACGCGCGGGCCCGCGCCGTCGTGACCGGCGCCCCGATCAGCCCTCCCGATCCCGCGCGCCGGGACCGGGCCTTCACGACCCTCGGCCTGGTGCCTGGACTCCCCGTGGTCGTGATCACCGGTGGCAGCCAAGGGTCCGTGGCGATCAATCGGGTGGTGGCGGCGTGGATCGGGGAGGGCGGCGCGGCCGGCTGCCAGGTGGTGTGGGCGACCGGTCGGGGAAGTCATCCGGAGTTCGCCGGCCTCGATGCACCCCGCGTGCGGGTGCTGCCGTTCATCGACCCGATGGCGGATGCCTGGGCGATCGCCGACCTCGCCGTCACGCGGGGCGGCATGATGACGCTGTCGGAACTGGCCGCGTGGGGGATCCCCGCGATCATCGTCCCGCTCCCCACCGCCGCCGCCAATCACCAGATGCACAACGCGCAGGCCGCCGCCGCGGCCGGAGCCGCCGTCTGCCTGCCCCAGCACGAGCTCTCCAGCGGGCGCCTCACCCAGGAGGTCGGCCGCCTCCTCGGGGACCCGGGCCGCCGGACCGCCATGGTCTACGCGGCCCGTCGGAGGGGGCATCCGGACGCCGCCCGAGCGATCGCCGCCCGGGTGATCGAGCTGGCCTCCGCGTGTGGAAAACCGGTCTGAGCATACCGGTCGGCCTGTGATGGAACCGATTGTGGCTAGGGAACTTTGCTCGGGTCGCCTCATCCTTTATCTTGGGTCGCAGCGTGCCACCCCTCTTCGACTCGTCCGACTCGCGACCCGTCCACTTCCTCGGCATCGGTGGTGCCGGGATGAGCGCCCTCGCCTTGGCGGCTCGCCGGCGCGGGGTGACCGTCACCGGTTGCGACCTCGATGATGCCGCGTTCCCCGACCTCCGCGCCGCCGGTGCGGTGGTCGAGCAGGGAACCGACCCGCGCCATGTCGACGGGATCCGCGCGCTCGTCGTGACGGCGGCCGCGCGCCCCGAGCACCCCGAGATCGTCGCCGCGCGTGCCGCGGGGATCCCCGTCATCCCGCGCAAGGTGGCGCTCGCCGAATTGGTCAACGGGGGCGACCTCGTCGCGCTCGCCGGCACCCACGGCAAGACCACCACGACGGTGATGACCACCGAGGCGCTGGCGGCGGCCGGGCTGGCGCCCTCGGGCCTTGCCGGTGGTCGCGTCGCGTCGTGGGGCGGCAACGCGCGCCTCGATGGCGACGGCCTCTGGGTCGTCGAGGCCGACGAGTATGACCAGGCGTTCCTCACCCTCCAGCCGACGATCGCGGTGATCAACAACGTCGAGGCCGACCACCTCGAGTGCTACGGCTCGGTCGAGGCGATGGAGGCGGCGTTCGTGGAATTTGGCGGTCGCGCCGGGCAGGTGCTGGTCGGGACCGCCGACGGCGGCAGCCGGCGAGTCGCCGCGGCGCTGGGTGACCGGGTGCTGCGATTCGGCTTCGGACCCGAGGCCGCGCTGCGGATCGACGCGATGCGACGCGACGACGATGGCTCCTCCGCCGAACTGCGCTGGCCCGACGGCGAGCGGGTCACCCTGCGGCTCGCGGTGCCCGGCGTCCACAACCTCCTCAACGCCACCGCGGCGCTCGGCGTGGTGCGGGCGCTGGGCGGCGACCCGGCGCGGGCCGCGGCGGCGCTCGCGACGTTCCGCGGGGTGGGCCGACGCTTCGAGCGGGTGGGAGAGGCGGAGGGCGTCGTCGTGGTCGACGACTACGCGCACCATCCCACCGAGCTGGTGGCCACCCTCGAGGCGGCGCGCCAGGCGTTCCCCCATCGCCGCCTGGTCGCGGTGTTCCAGCCGCACCTCTTCTCGCGGACCCAGGCGCACGCGGAGGCGATGGGGCGCGCGCTCGCCGCGGCCGACGTGGCGGTGGTGACCGACGTCTACCCGGCGCGTGAGGCGCCGATCCCCGGGGTGACCGGTGCGCTGGTGGCCGACGCGATCCGCTCCGATGCCGTGGTGCACTATCACCCCGATCGGGCGACGCTCGAGGCGACCCTCCTCGAGATTGTCCATCCCGGCGACCTGTTGCTGACGCTTGGCGCCGGCGACGTGACGCGGGCCGGCCGCGGCGTGCTGCGCCGGTTGGAGGCGGGCGCGTGACCCGGCGGACCCCGTGGATCGCCGGTCTCGGCGTGGCGCTCGCGGTCGGCATCGCCGCGCTCGTCCTCGTGGCGATCCATCGACTCGCGTTCTTCCGGATCCGGTCGGTGGAGGTCGTCGGCGTGCACCACCTGGACGAGCGCGCCATCGTCGCCGGGCTGGGCATTCCCGCGGACGCCGACATCCTGGTCCCGCTCGATCCGATCGCGCGCGCCGCGCATTCGCTGCCCGGCGTGCGCGAGGCCCGCGCGACGCGCCGCTGGCCGGGCACCCTGCGCCTCGTGATCCGCGAGGCGCCCGCCGTGGCGTTCACGATCGACAGTGGACGGGTGACCGTGCTCGACGACCGCGCCCACGCGCTGCCGGTGCTCCCCGCGCGCCTCGAGGCGCCGCTGCCGATCATCGCGCGCGACTCGATCGTCGCCGCCGTGCTCGCGCGGCTCCAGGCGACCGACCCGGCGTGGTTCCGGCACGTGGACCGCGCCACGGCCGAGGGTCGCGACGTGGTGCTCGTGGCGGGTGCGCAACGGGTGCGAGTCGCGGCCGACCTGGGCAGCGAGGTCTTCATCAACCTGGCCGCGGTGCGCGACCGGCTGGATTCCCTCCAGATTGCCTGGCGGGAGATCGACGCCCGCTTCCATGGGCGGATGTTCGTGCGCAAGGAGGCGGCGTGAGCGTGGCGGTGCAGCGGCTGGTGGCCGCGGTGGATCCCGGCAGTACCCGGGTGGCGGCGCTGATCGGCGAGGTCACCGGCGACGGGCGCTCCTGGGGGATGCGCGTCCTCGGCGTCGGGGTCGAGCCGAGCAGCGGCGTGCGCCGCGGCGTGATCCGCGACTTCGAGGAGACGGTGCGCGCCATCAAGAAGGCGATGGGCGATGCCGAGCGGATCGCCGGGATCGAGGTCGGCACGGTCGACGTCGGCGTCGCGGGCGAGCTGGTCGCGCAGCGCGTCTCCCACGGCGTCGCCAGCGTCAACGGCAGCGAGATCCGCACGAGCGACCTGGCCCGCGTCAACGACGTGGCGAGCAACGTCTCCTTCGGCAACGACCAGGAGCTGCTGCACGCCATCGCGCATGACTACCGCGTGGACGGCCAGCCGGGCTATGCCGACCCGATCGGGATGGCCGGCGAGCGCCTCGAGGCGGAGGTCTACCTGGTCACGGCGCGCTCGAGCGCCCTGGCGCACCTGCGTCGCGCCGTCGAGAAGGCCGGCTGGCACGTCGGAGAGTTCGTCCTCGAGCCGCTCGCCGCCTCGCTTGCGGTGCTGACCCCCGAGGAGCGCGACGCGGGGGCCGTGCTGGTGGAGTTCGGCGGCGGGAGCACCTCGGTCGCGATCTTCCAGGGTGGCAAGTTGCGTCACACCGCCTCGCTTCGGTTCGCGGGCGGGCACGTCACCGCCGACCTGGTCCACGGCCTCCAGGTCCCCCAGGCCGAGGCGGAGCGGCTCAAGGTCAGCTACGGCGCGGCCTACGAGCCGATCGTCCCCGAGGTCGAGGTGGTCGAGTTGCCGGCCGGGGCCGGGCAGGGGACCCGGCACGCGCCTCGCAGGCTGATCGCCCACATCATGCACATGCGCCTCCAGGAGATGGCCGAGATGGCCTTCGACGAGGTGGCGCGGGCCGGGTGGTCGATGGCCGGGCTCCCCGGAGGGGTGGTCCTGGCCGGCGCGGGTGCCGAAGCTCCCGGTATGGTGGAGCTGGTCCGGGACGTCTTCGCCGCCCCGGTCCGGATCGGGGTCCCGGCCGAGGCTCTCCGTGGGCTGGTCGACCGTGTAGCTTCCCCGGGGTTCGCGGTCCCGGTGGGGCTCGCGCTGTACGGCGCCCGGCAGGTCGCCCTCGGGGGCGGCTTCGGGGCGGGGGGCCGCCGTTCGCCCGCGATGGAGCGGGTGCTGGCGCCCGTCAAGCGATGGCTGCAGGACTTCTTCTGACCGCCTCTCGGGGGGCTCGGTAATGGTCGACGGCATGGTCTTCGAGATCGAGGAGCAGCCGACCCAGAACGCCCGCATGAAGGTGCTGGGCGTGGGCGGTGGCGGCGGCAACGCGGTGAACCGGATGATCGAGGAGGCGCTGCAGGGCGTCCAGTTCATCTCGGTCAACACCGACGCCCAGGCGCTCGGCAACTCGCGCAGCGACGTCAAGGTGCAGATCGGCAAGAAGCTCACCCGAGGGCTCGGCGCCGGCGCGCGTCCCGAGATCGGCCGCCAGGCGATCGAGGAGAACCGCGACGAGGTGCTCGAGCACCTCCAGGGCGCCGACCTCGTCTTCGTCACCTGCGGCATGGGCGGCGGCACCGGCACCGGGGCCGCCCCGATCATCGCCCAGATGGCCAAGGACATCGGCGCCCTCACGGTCGGCATCGTCACCAAGCCGTTCCTCTTCGAGGGGCGGAAGCGGATGAAGCAGGCCGAGATGGGGATCACCGAACTCCGGCGAAACGTCGACACGATGATCGTCGTACCGAATGAGCGGCTCCTGGCCGTGGTCGGGAAGGGGATCCCGTTCCAGGATGCACTCAAGAAGGCCGACGAGGTGCTGCTCAACGCCACCCGCGGCATCGCGTCGCTCATCACCTCCGCCGGGATCATCAATGTCGACTTCGCCGACGTGCGCACGGTGATGCAGAACGGCGGGGCAGCGCTGATGGGGACCGGCGTGGGCAGCGGCGAGAACCGCGCGCTCGAGGCGGCCCAGCAGGCGATCTCCTCGCCGCTGCTCGACAACGTGTCGATCAACGGCGCCAGCGGCGTGCTGATCAACATCCTCGGCGGCGACGACCTCACCCTCGGCGAGGCGACCCAGATCTCCGAGATCATCCACGACGCGGTGGGCGACGACGCCCAGATCATCTTCGGCGCGGGCAACGATGCCAAGCTGACCGGCGAGGTGCGCGTCACCGTGATCGCCACCGGCTTCGACCGCGCGGTGACCGGGGAGCCGGTGGTGGACCGCGGCGCCTCGCCGCAGGTGCTGCCGTTCCGGCGCCAGCCCGGCCAGGCCGGGACGCCGACCCCGTCGCAGGCACCGCCCGCGACCCAGCCGCCGGCCCAGACATCTCCCCGTCAGCAGCCGTTCGTGCGGCCGGCCCAGGGGACCGGCCGTCCCGCCGGCTCGCCCGACGTGACCGACATGGAAATCCCGACCTTCATCCGGCGGCAGATGGACTGATGCTTCGACGCCTTCCCCGCTTCCCGTTCGCGCTCGCCATCCTCGGCGCCGCGGCCTTCTTCGCGATCCGCGGCGACTGGCCGTGGCAGCGGCTGTCGGGCGTCCCGACCGCCCTGCCGATCGTGGTCACCGATCCGTTCCGGGTCGTGAACGACACGCTGCACAGCGGGGAATCGATCTCGACGCTGTTCGCCCGGCAGGGCGTGAGCGGCTTCGACTTCGACGCGCTGGCCGGCCTGCTCCGTTTCGACCCGCGACGGCTCCGGGCCGGCCTGGTCTTCTCGGTCCACCACGACGTCACCACCGACGAGCCGACCCGCATCGAGCTCCGGCCCGACGACTCGCAGCGACTCCGTTTCACCCGCACCGCGAACGGCGGCTGGACCGGGCAGTCGCTGCCGATCCACTGGAACACGGACACGATCCGGATCTCCGGCGTGATCGAGACGTCGCTCACCGACGCGGCCGACAAGGCGATCAGCGAGGCGACCCTCGACCGCGATGCGCGGACCCAGTTCGTCGACGAGCTCGCCGACGTGTTCGCCTGGTCGGTCGACTTCTCGCGCGACCCCCAGCCGGGCGATCCGTTCACCGCGGTGGTCGAGCGGCTGGTCAGCGAGGACGGCGAGGTCCGCTTCGGCCGGGTGCTCGCGGGGCAGGCGTCGATCGGCGGCCACGAGCTGCAGGCGTTCCGGTACCTGCCGGCCAGCGGCCGCGCCGGCTACTACGACGGCGAGGGCAACGCGCTCAAGCGCGAGTTCCTCGCCGCACCGCTCAAGTTCCGCTACATCACCAGCGGCGTGACCGGTCGGCGATTCCATCCGGTGCTGAAGACGTATCGCCGCCACGAGGGGATCGACTACTCGGCCAACCGCGGGACCGCGGTCGAGGCGACCGCCAACGGCGTGGTGGTGCGGGCCGGTCGCGCCGGCGGCTACGGCAACCTGGTCGAGATCCGGCACCGCAACGGCATCGTCACCCGCTACGCGCACCTGATGTCGATCGCCGCGGGCATCCGGCCCGGCCGGTCGGTGATGCAGGGCGAGCAGATCGGGAAGGTGGGCACCACCGGCCTCTCGACCGCGCCGCACCTGCACTACGAATTCCGGGTCAACGGCGTCGCGCGCGATCCGCGCACGATGAAGTTCGACGCCGGCGAGCCGCTGGCGAAGGGCGACGTCCCCGGCTTCCGCGCGCAGCGCAACCTGCTGCTCGAACTGCTCGGCCCCGGCACCGTCGAGGCGTCGGGCATGCTGCTCTCCGACTGAGTCCGGGCCGACCCGTGCCGGGCCGGCGGCTCTCCTGCTCGCGGCGATGACCGCGTCCCGACTCGTGACCCTCGCGGCCGCACTCCTGGCGGCGGGGGTCGTGGCCTGGTTGCCGTGGCGCGGTCGCGTCGATGCCGCCCTCGCACGCGCTGGCCTCCTCGCCCGGTTCCTCGCCGCGCTCGCGCTCCTGCTGCTCCTCCTCGATCCCGGCGTCCGGGCCACCGTGCGCCGCCCCACCGCACTGGTGCTCCTCGACAACTCCGTCTCGATGCACGCCGCGGGCGCCGCCGACTCGGCCGCCCGCCTGGCGGCGTCGCTCGGCGAAGTGCTGCCCTTCGGCGAGCTGGTGCCTGGCATGCCCGGCGGGACCACGCGACTCGGCGATCCGCTTGCCGCCGCGGCGAATGCGGGCCGTCCCGTGGTCGTGGTGACCGACGGCGAGGTCGACGATGTCGGGTCCATCCCGTCGGACCTGCTCGCGCAGGCGGCGGTGCGCACCCTGCCGCGGCAGGACGGGGCAGACCTGGCGATCACCGACGTGCGGATGCCGCTCCGCGTCGCCGCCGGCGACACGCTCGCCGTGGAGATCGACCTGCGGGCGGTGAACGGCTGGCAGGACAGTGTCACCGTTGAGGTAAGGGACGGCGACCGCGTGCTGCTCGCGGGGCGCGCGGGATTCGCGCGGGCGGATGGCCGCGGCGTGCTGCGCCTCGCCGCGCCACTGCCCACCGGCGTGACCGGCGAGCGCTGGCTGGTGATCGCCGCGCGGGACGTCGCCGATGCGGAGCCCGGCGACAATGCGCGCTGGCGCCGGCTCACGATCACGCCCTCACCGGGCATCGTGGTCGTCGCCGCGCGACCGGATTGGGACGCGCGCTTCCTCTACGGCGCCTTGGCGGCCGTCACCGAGGCGCCGGTGCGCGGCTTCGTGCAGTTGCGACCCAACCAGTGGCGCCGCATGGACGACCTGCGCCCGGTCTCCGCGGCGGACGTCGAGTCGGCGGCGCGGCAGGCCGACCTCCTCGCGGTGCGCGGCGACACCACGGCCTGGCGCGATGTCGGTCGCGCGCGGCTGCTCTGGCCCTCCGGCACTTCGGCCGGCGACTGGTACCTCGCCCCCGCCGGCGCCTCGCCGCTCGCCGGGGCGTTCGTCGGGATCGAGGGCGACTCGCTGCCGCCGGTCACTGGGGCGTCGGTGACGACCGGCGAGTGGGTGGCCCTCGCCGCGCGACTCGCCCGACGCGGCAGCGAGGTGCCGGTGATCGCCGGACGCGAAGGGAGCCGCGGTCGCACCGTCGTCTTCGGCGTCGAGGGCCTGCATCGCTGGGCGTTCCGCGGCGGCGAGGCGGAGCAGGCGTGGCGCGCAATGGTGGCCGCGACGGCGTCGTGGCTGCTGGCGACGCCCGAACAGGGCGGCCCGTCGGCACGCCCGGTCGATCCGGTCGCCCAGCGCGGACGGCCGCTGCGGTTCCGCTGGCAGGGCGAGGGCGCCCCCGCGCCGGTGGCGATGGAGTTCCGCGGTGACTCGCTCGCGCGCATCGACACGCTCCGCTTCGACGCCGAAGGCAACGCCACCGTCGCGCTGCCGGTCGGGCGCTACCGCTACGGCGCCGACGGGGCGACCCACGGCACGGTCGCGGTCGAGCCCTATTCCGACGAACTGGTGCCGCGGGCGGTCACGCTCGCGGCGCGCGACGCCGAGGTCGCCCCGGTGCCCGCCCGCCGCTCGTTGCGCGAACTGCTGCCGCTCTTCGCGCTCGCGGTCCTCGGCTTCGTCGCGGAGTGGATGATCCGGCGGCGGATGGGACTGCGATGAACGCGACAGGCGACAGGCGACAGGCGACAGGCGGCCGCGTAGGCCGCGGCAGGTATCTTTGCAGGATGTTGATCACCTCCGCCGAAACTTGTCAGCCCTCCTCCTGTCGCCTGTCGCCTGTCGCCCGTCGCCATGGCTGACACCCTCCGCTCCAAGGGATCGCTGTGGTCCCGCGTCAAGCGCCTCGCGCTCACCGACGTCGGTGCGCTGGTGCGCGGACTCAAGGGCGACGAGCTGGAGCAGCTCGAGCGGACGCTGCTCGAGGCCGACTTCGGCGTGCCCGCGACGCTCGACCTGGTCGAGTTCCTCGAGGGTGCGATCCGCAAGGGGAAGCTCAAGACCGACGCCGATCTCCGCGGCGCCTTCGCCGATCGGCTGGCCGAGCTCCTCGCCGGTCCGGCCGATCCCGGCCGCATCGCGGCCGGTGTCGCTGCGCCCGCCGTCGTGCTGGTGATCGGCGTGAACGGGGCGGGCAAGACCACCTCGATTGCCAAGCTGGCCCATCGCCTCACGCGCGAGGGACGCTCGGTCCTGCTCGGGGCCGCCGACACGTGGCGTGCGGGTGCGGTGCGGCAGCTGGAGACGTGGGCCGAGCGCCTCGGCGTGCCGTGCGTGAGCGGCGCCCAGGGCGGTGATCCCGCCGCGGTGGCGTTCGACGCGGCCGAGGCGGCGGTCAAGCGTGGCGTCGATGTCGCGATCATCGACACCGCCGGCCGGCTCCACACCCAGGACGACCTCATGACCGAGCTCGGCAAGGTCGTGCGGGTCCTCGGTCGCAAGGTCGCGGGGGCGCCGCACGAGGTGCTGCTGGTCCTCGACGGCACGGTCGGCCAGAACGCGGTGCAGCAGGGCAGGCGCTTCGCCGAGGTGGTCCGGCCGACGGGATTGATCGTGACCAAGCTCGATGGCAGCGCGCGAGGCGGGGCGGTCGTGGCGCTGCGGCGAGAGCTCGACGTCCCGATCCGGTTCATCGGGACGGGCGAGACGCTGGAGGACCTCGCCCCGTTCGACGCCCGGGCCTGGGCGGAGGGGTTGCTGGGGCCGGGATGAGGACCACGCGCGGTCCCTGGTTGCTGGCGGTGGCGGCGGGTGTCCTGGCGCTCGCCGCCGCGTTCGTGCTGGCGGCGCGCCTGCCGGGCGACGCCCCGATCGTGTCGTGGCTCGCCATCGCCGGCAGCGCGACGACGATGGCCGGTGCGCTGGCGGCCGGCGCGATCCGGGGCGGGCGCCTCTCCCGCTGGGCCCTGGTCGCGGTCTCCGTGGTGCTCCTCGTCCCGTTGGTCGGGTTCGGCCTCGCGCTCTCCCTCCCGCCGGAGTCGGTGGAGGCGCCCCTGGTGCTGGGGTTGCCGCTGCGCGCGGCGATCGTGCTCCTCGGGGTGGGGTTCGTCCCGGTGATCGTCCTGCCGGCGTGCTATGCGCTCGACTTCCGTGATCGGGAGGGTGAGTGACCGTCACCCCGGCCATCGTCGCCGTCGGTGCAGGCTACTTCGTGGCCTGTCTCGGCATCGCGGTCTGGGCGGCCCGGCGGACCCGGACGGCGGGTGACTTCTTCCTCGCCGGTCGTGGCGTCGGCATCTGGACGCTGTCGATCGCGGCCATGGCCTCGACCCTGTCGGGCTTCGCCTTCATCGGTGGCCCGGGACTGGTCTATTCCCGCGGGCTTGGGGCGGTCTTCATCGTCCTCTCCGCCGGGATGACGAGCACGCTGACCGCGTGGGTGCTCGCGCGACGCCTGCGGCGGCTCGGCGAGGCGCGTGGCCTGGTCAGCGTGGCCGAGGCGATCGGCGCGCGCTACCGCTCGCGAGGGGCGCAGCGGCTCGCCGCACTCGGGATGCTCGTCGCGATCGTCGGCTACGTCGCGACCAACTTCCTGGCGCTTGGCCTGATCCTCGAGGCGCTGTTCGGTCTTTCGCGCCCGGCGGCCATCACCGTCGGCGCCCTGGTCGTGGTGGGCTACACCGTCACCGGCGGGATGCTGGCGGGGATGGTCACCGACCTGTTCCAGGGTTCGCTGATGGCGATCGCGTCGGTGCTCGTCTTCGTCGCCGCGCTCCGGAGCGGTGGCGGCCTCGGCGCGATCTCGCGCGACATCCTCGCGGCCGATCCGGGCTGGCTGTCACCCTGGGGACACGGGGCGCCGCTCGCCGCGCTCGTCTTCTTCTTCGTCTTCGGGCTGGGCGCGCTGGGCCAGCCGCAGGTGCTGCACAAGTTCTTCATGCTCCGCGATGCGCGGAAGCTCCGATGGTACCCGATGCTCATGACCGGCTCGCTCACCATGGCGCTGCTGCTCTTTG
This sequence comes from uncultured Gemmatimonadaceae bacterium, assembly GCA_964557115.1. Lineage (GTDB taxonomy): Bacteria > Gemmatimonadota > Gemmatimonadetes > Gemmatimonadales > GWC2-71-9 > Palsa-1233. The sequence goes on along the minus strand of CAZKYO010000020.1, from coordinate 10,486 downwards.
TGGCAGTCGGGCTGGCGATCAAGGCTCGCGTCGCGAGCGGCGACCTGCCGGCGCTCGCCAAGCCTGACGACGCGACCGCCACCTTCCTGCTCCGCTACACGCCCGGGCTGCTCGCCGGGGTCGTCTTCAGCGGCGTGGCGGCCGCCATCATGAGCACGGTCAACGCGTTCCTCAGCATCGCGGCGGCCGCGGTCTGTCGCGACCTGCCGTCGCGACCGGTCCGGCCGGAGCGCGAGCTGCGCACCGGGCGGCTCGCCACCCTGCTCGTGGCGGCGGTGGGGCTCGCCCTGGCGCTGCAGAGCGGGGCGGTGGTGGCACTGCTCGGGGTGTTCGGCTGGGGGCTCTTCGCCACGATCCTGGTTCCGGCGCTGGCGTTGGGGCTGGTGTGGGAAGGGGCGACCCGTCGCGGCGCGATCGCGTCGATGGCCACCGGGCTCGTGGTGACGCTCGGGCTCGAGTCGCTCGCGTGGTTCAAGCGCGTCACCTTGCCGAGCGGGGTGAGCGCCACCGGGATCGCGATGGTGCTCTCGCTGCTTGTCTTCTTCGCCGTCTCGTGGCTCACCCGGGCCGAGGCAGCGGATGATCTCGATGCCGACGTGCGTGCGGCGATGGAGGGGTGATGCGGTTTGACGAACTGGCGGTGGGGCAGCGGGCCGAGGTGGTGCACGCGGTCACGATGGGCGACATCGAGACCTTCATGGAGCTCACCGGCGACCGCAACCCGCTGCACGACGACCCGGCCTTCGCGGCTGGCACCCGCTTCGGCGGCGTGATCGCCCACGGGATGCTGTCGGCGGGATTCATCTCCACCGTCCTCGGCATGCACCTGCCGGGGACCGGGGCGGTCTACGTGAGCCAGGCGCTCCGCTTCAAGCGCCCGGTCAAGCCGGGCGACACGATCACCGTCGCCGCCGAGGTCACGGGCCTGGTCGCCGAGCGGCGGCGCGTCCATCTGGCCACCGTGATCACCAACCAGGACGGCAAGGTGGTGATCGAGGGCGAGGCGGAGATGATGATGATGGAGTAGCGCCGCTCAGGGCACGTCGAAGCCCGGCGACCACACCACGAAGCTCCCCTCGGCGTTGGAGCCGGACACCACGGCCCGGAACCGCCCACCACGCGCGGAGTAGCTTGCCACCCCGAATCCGAGCGTGTCGTCCACCGCGAGGGTCGCGTCGAGCCCGACGCAGGCGTCGTCGGCCCGCGGCACCGGGAACCATTGGCCGCGCCGGAATTCCTCGAGTGCCGTGGCGCAGGCCGGCGCCGGCAGCATCAGCGGCGAGTCGGTCCGGTTGATCACCTGGAGCTGCACGGCTCCGCCGCGGGCGGTCGGGGCGGCGACGACGCGCACCTGCGGCAACGCCACGAGCACCGCCCCGGTGGGCGGCGAGGTGCAGGCCGCGAGCATCAGGGCCGACACGCAGCGCTTCACGGAGCGGGGACCTCGACCGGATCGGAATGGGCCTCCAGTGCGCTCATGGCGCCTTCGGTGCCGTACGACACACTGCCGCGGAAGGCATCCCCGTTCGGGCCGGCAAACGGTCGGGTGAAGGAGTACGTCCGCGTCTCCCCTGGGTTGATGCGCTGCGCATTTTCGACCCCGACGCATCCTCCCCCGGCCGCGTATCCCCATGACGTGCCGTACCATTTCTCGACCCGCACGCTGCCGCATCCGAGCCCGACGGTTCCGTGGCCGTTGTTGGTGATCCGGATGACCGAACGGAACCCCTGGTTTGCGTCCACCCATTCGGAGTAGCTGAACGCGACCGCCACCTGGTCGGGCGTGACGCCAGTCGTCGTGGTTCCGCAGGCGAGGGCGAGGAAGACGAGCGATCCTGACATGGCAGGGCGCATGGAATCCTCCGTGGCTGTTGTGAAGCGGCGCGGTCCCGGTATCGTTCCGGCATGCCGACCGTGCGCCTCGACACTCCCATCCAGTACCTCAAGGGCATCGGCGAGAAGCGCGCCGAGGCGATGGCGCGCCTCGGGATCGAACGGGTGCAGGACCTGCTGTACCACCTGCCGCATCGCTACGTCGATGCCTCGAGCGTCACACCGCTCGCCAAGGCGCGGGTCGGGGACGACGTCGCCTGCGTGGGGCGGGTGACCGCCAAGGGGGTGCTCCCCACCCGCAAGGGGCTCCGGATCTTCCATGCGGTGCTGCAGGACCAGAGCGGCGTCCTCGAGTGTGCCTGGCCCGGCCAGGCCTTCCTCGACCGGACGATCAAGGTCGGCCAGCTCCTGCTGGTGGCCGGCCCGATCCGATTCTACCACGGCCGCCAGATGGCGCCGCGGGAGATGGTCATCCTCGGCGAGGCCGACGATCCCGAGGCCGCGGGCCGCATCCTGCCGGTCTACCCCGCCACCGAGGGACTCTCCCACAAGCAGGTGCGTCACCTGATCGACCAGCACCTCGAATCGCTCATCCCACTGGCGCCGGACATCCTTCCCGAGGAGCTGCGGGAGCGGTTCCAGCTGCCGACGGTGGCGGAGGCGCTCCGGGCGGTGCACCACCCGACCTCGCTCGTGGAGGCCGAGCTGGGTCGGCGCCGCCTCGCCGTGGACGAGCTGCTCGACCTGCAGCTGATGCTCGCGCGGGCCCGCCTCGTGGCGCGGCAGGGCGAGCGCGGCACCCAGTTCACGGTGCACCGCACCCTCACGACCCAGCTGCGCGAGTCGTTGCCGTGGGAGCTCACCGCCGACCAGAAGCAGGCGGTGCGCGAGATCTTCGACGACATGACCGCCGCGGAGCGGATGCACCGGCTGCTGATGGGCGACGTCGGCACCGGCAAGACCGTGGTGGCGCTGTTCGCGATGCTGCTGGCGGTGGAGAACGGCTATCAGGCGGCGATGATGGCGCCGACCGAGCTGCTGGCCGAGCAGCATCACGCCACGCTGACCCGGTTGCTCGCGCCGCTCGGCATCGTCCCCGAGCTGCTGGTCGGGCGGCTGACGGCGAAGGAGAAGACGGCCGTGCGCCAGGGGCTGACCCATGGCGCGTCACCGCTCGTGGTCGGCACCCATGCCCTGGTGCAGGAGCAGGTCGCCTTCGCGCACCTGGGCCTGGTGGTGATCGACGAGCAGCACCGCTTCGGCGTGGAGCAGCGCGCCGCACTGATGGACAAGGGCGAGGCACCCGACGTCCTGCTGCTCACCGCCACGCCGATCCCGCGCTCCCTGGCGCTGACCCGCTATGGCGACCTCGACGTCTCCACCCTCAAGGCGCGTCCGCCCGGGCGCGGCGAGATCCGCACGGCAGTACGCACGCCGCGCGGGCGGCAGCGGGTGTTCGATTTCGTCCACCGCATCGCGGTCGAGGGCGGACAGGCCTACGTGGTACTGCCGGTGATCGAGGAGAGCGAACGCGCCGACCTCCGCGCCGCGGAGACGATGGCGGCCACGCTGCAGGGCCACTGGGACGACGTCACCGTCGGACTGGTGCACGGCAGGGTCAAGGCACCGGAGCGCGAGCGGGTGATGCGTGCGTTCCGCGACGGCGAGATCGGCGTGCTGGTGGCCACGACAGTGATCGAGGTCGGGATCGACGTGCCCAACGCAACGGTGATGGTGATCGAGCACCCCGAGCGCTTCGGCCTGGCCCAGCTGCACCAGCTGCGCGGCCGGATCGGCCGCGGGGCGGGGGAGTCACACTGCATCCTGCTCGCAGCGACAGAGAAGGTCCCGGAACGGCTGCGCCAGTTCGCCGCGACGACCGACGGATTCAGGATCGCCGAGCTCGACCTCGAGGAGCGGCGGCAGGGCGACCTCCTCGGCGCACGGCAATCGGGCGGCGTGGACTTCAAGGTCGCCCGATTCCCCGACGACACCGACCTGCTCGGCTCGGCGCGCGCCCTGGCGCTCGCGATCCTCGAGCGGGACCCGATGCTCGATGCGCGCGAGCACCGCGCCCTCCGCGAGCGGGTGCTGGCGCGCTATCCGAAGGGGGAGGCGCTGTTTCGCGTGGGGTGAATGGTGAATGGGAGGGCCGCTCAGTTGGCGGTTCCCCATTCCCCATTCACCATTCACCACCAGTCACGCCGTCCTCGTGCGCAGCTCCATGCGTCGTCGCGGCGAGATCCACGGCCGCCGCTCGTCGCGGCCGACGACGTGGACCGCCTTGCGGGCGGCGGCGCGGGACTCGCGCAGGGCGGCGTCGCCGGTCCAGGCGCCGGCGAAGTGCCGCAGCCCGTCGGGGACCAGGTCGGGCTTGAGCAGCGCGAGGGCGACCGTCGTCTCGAGCACGACCGGCAACCACGCGGCGTAGTTGCCGGGGGTGCGGGCGAGCGACTGCCGCAGGGTGTCGCCGCCGAGCCAGCACCAGGCCGAGACCTCGCGATCGTCGGGTCGGGGATGGCCGGTCCATTCGGCGACGAAGAGTTCCGTCAGTTCGTCCTCGACCTGGCCCTCACCGACCTCCACGCGGTAGCGCACCGCACCGAGTGCGGTGAGCGGGCACCGGATCCCCATCTCCTCGCGGAGTCGACGCGTGGCGGCGTCGGCATCATCCTCGCCGGGTCGGGGGTGGCCCGAGCAGGTGTTCGACCAGCGGTTGGCGGAGTGGGGCTTGGTGTCGGCCCGGCGCTGGAGCAGGAGCTGGCCGCGGGGCGAGACGAGCAGGACGGCGACGGCCCGATGCGGCACCGGTGCCACATGGGCCTGCAGCGTCTCCACAGTCCCGAGTGCGCGACCGGCCTCATCGACGGTCACCACGTGGCGATCCATGGGGTCCTCCGGGGGCCGGTGGGACGGCCGGTTGGCCGGTCTGGGGAAGGCTGGTGGCCCGTGGGGTTGAGGGTGGCAAGGAATGTGCCCCCACAGGGACCGACCGACGTGGTGTCAACGACCCGGGGGATCGATGAGGCGAGAGGGCATGGCGCGTCTGGCCGCCGTTCCATGGCTGGTGGGGGGGATCGCGTGACCGCCCCGCCGGTCACGTCGTCGGGGCAATTGCCCGCCCGGATCGGGGCGCTTGACGGGCTGCGGAGCCTGGTGCTCCTGGTGCTCTTCTTTCATTTCTCCCTGGAGGCCGTGAAGGGCATGCAGGGACCGCTGGCCGTGCCCGTGATGGTGGCCGGCCTGCTCGGCGTCGTGGCGCTGGACGTGTTCTTTGTCCTCTCGGGGTTCTTGATCACCGGGATCCTGCTCGACACCAAGGGCGCACCAGACTTCTTCCGGAACTTCTACCTGCGTCGCGCCGCTCGCATCCTGCCCGTGTACTACGGATTCCTGATCCTCTATGTGTTGGTGCTGCCCCGGCTGGTGCCCTGGGATCCGGTGGCCGTTCGTCTCACTTTCGCGCAACAGCTGCCGTACTGGTTCCACTTCGTCAACATCCCATTCGGGCTTGACGGGCACCTCGCGGCATTCACGGGTCACTACTGGAGTCTGTCGATCGAGGAGCAGTTCTATCTGGTGTGGCCGCTGGTCGTCTTCGTGTCGAGTCGGGCGAGGCTCCGTCAGGTCGCGATCGGATGCCTCGTGGTGGCCCCCGTCGTCCGGATGATCTGCAGCTATGGCGTGCCGGATCACATCCTGTTCGCCTACACGTTCACTCCGGGGCGGCTCGACGGACTGGCGCTCGGCGCGCTCCTGGCGATCGCCTGGCGCGAACCGGGGACCCTGTTGCTGCTGGTGCGGACGCTCCAGCGCAGCGCGCTGGCCGGCGTGATCGTGGCGGCGGCGCTCATCGCCTCGATAGTCGCCCAACTGGGCCAGGGCGGGTTCGTGCCGGATTGGCGGTTGCCGCTCTTCCTGACCGCCTCGGCCTGGTGCGCGGCAGCCCTCGTGGGGACGATCTTGACGGGCGGTGGCGGGGTGCTGCGCCGGCTGGCGGAGAGCGCTCCGGCGCGGCGGGTGGGTCTCTACTCCTACGCGATCTACATCATCCACGATCCGTTGGCCTACGTGCTCGACCAGTTCAGCCTCATCCACCGACCGGGACCGGGGAGCGCCACGCTCCACGTGCTCGGCTACGTCGCCCTGATGATGGCGATCTGCATCGCGATCGCGGCGGCCTCGTGGCACGCCTTCGAGAAGCCGCTACTGCGGTGGCGGCCCCGACAGACCAGGCCGGCGGTCACCCTGTCGGAGGAGCCATCGCGGTGAGCCGCGCGGCGTGCTGCTGGATGGCATCAGCGTGGAGCACGGCCGTCAGTGCGGCCGAGCCGTCGCTGAAGGCGCGATTGACCGGATTGGCGTAGGCCGCCGGGGCCCAACCGGTCGTGTGCATCGGGTTCGCGTGTACCATGGCCATCGCCTCGGCCAGTTCCGGGGCGTCCCAACTGTCGAAGTAGATCAAGGTCAGCGCGGTCATCGCCGCGTTGATCGCGTTGCCGTCTGGGCCCCCGGTGGCCGCGCGCCCGGCTAGGTAGGTGCGGAATTCGCCCGCCAGCTCCCCGAGTCCCTCAACGCCGTCGCGATGCGCCCGTGCCGCGTGGAAGTACGGCACGAGGAGCGAGTCATAGTACTCCAGGTCAACCTGGCGTCGCCGGAGCGCCTGGACCGTTCGGGCGGCGAGTCCCGTGATGCGCGCGTCGTTGCCGAAGTAGAGCAGGAGGTTGGCATCGACCGCGGGTTCCTGGGTCGACCAGTACTCGCGCACGAGGCGCCACGCATTGCGGCTGTCCTGCCGGTGGAGCCGGCGCAACCAGAGAGCCGTGTCGCGGCACAACCGGGCGAGGTGTCCAGGCATCCGAAACATCCCCGGTCTCGGGACGAACCAGGTGTAGAACTGGCCCCGGCGATTCCGGTTGGCGAGCAGTCGCGCATCGTCCCCGGGGAGCGGGCGTCCGGCATCCCGGAGCATCTTGCGCACGAGGCAGGTGTCGTCGACATCGAGCGGGAACCAGACCTCCTGGTACCGGGCCGGCACGTAGCGCACGAGGTCGCCTTCGAAGCATCCGGCGAGGAAGTCGCACGCTCGTTCCCGGAGCGTCGACGCGGCGGGCTGGGGGAGGTCCCGAAGATGATATACGATAGTGGCCGTGAAGAACGGGCACTTGCCGAACCGGAACCATCCCGGCCAGGCCGTTGGCGTCACGCCGCCATGGGACGGGCCATGGAAGTACCGCTGCGCCGCGAACTCCCCATCGTCCTCCTGCAGCCCCGCGAGCGCGGCCAGAATCGCGTCGACGCGAGCCGCGGCCGTTGTGCGGTCGGGAATCACGTCGCGGCCCCCGGTGCGTGACGGGGCAGTCGCCATTCGTGCGCGACGCGAACCAGGCCCACCTCGGGTCCGACCTGCCGAACCGTGAAGGTGGCGGCCGCGGTGGCGGTGTCGTGAAGATGCGGGCCCTCCCGATCGAGCAACCCGACCGTGACGTGGTAGACTCCCGAGAGGAGTGGCAGGTCGCCGACCGTGAAGACGACGTCGCAGTCGCCGGGCGGGCCGCCGGACAGGGGGGCGAGGCCATCCATCCGGGTCGTGACCCCGTGGCACCAGATGCCGTCGTTTCGCGCGACGAGCACGCCGACATGCAGGCCCTCGTCGCGGACCGCGGCGCTGCGAGCGATGCGGATCGTAATCTCGAGCCGGCCTCCCGTCGTGAGCAGGCCGTCCTGGCAGTCGCCCCCAAGGTGCACGGACCGGACGAACGTTTCCTCGTCCTGCACCCGTGCGGGGGCATTCGCGGTCGGTCCGGCAGTCGAGGCGTCCCGCGCCCGCACGTGATCCTGGTACTCGGAAGTCACATGGGATGTCGCCGCCAGCATCGCCGGAGCCCCGTCGCGGAGCCAGAGCGTGCGTTCGCAGACCTCGCCGACGGCCCACAGGTCGTGCGAGCAGAACACCAGGGCGCAGCCGCGTTCGCGGAGTTGCTGGATGCGCTTCATGCACTTGTGCCGGAAGTGCTGGTCGCCCACCGAGAGGTGCTCGTCCACGATCAGGATGTCGGGCTCCACCGCCGTCGCGACCGAGAAGCCCAGCCGCAGCTGCATCCCCGAGGAATAAGTGCGCACCGGACGCTCGATGAACTCGCCCAGCTCGGAGAAGTCGATGATCGCCGGGGTCAAGGCCTTCGTCTCGGCCGGCGAGAGGCCCAGCATCGCGCAGCCGATCTGGATGTTCTCCCGCCCGGAGAGGTCGGGGTGGAAGCCGGCGCCAAGCGACAGCATCGCCGACGTGCGCCCATGGCGCTCGATCCGTCCCTCGCTGGGCGGCACCGCACCCGCCAGCACCCTGAGCAGGGTGGACTTGCCGGCCCCGTTGTCGCCGATGATCCCGAGCGAGCCACCGATCGCCAGCTCGAACGAGACGTGCCGCAGCGCCCAGAGCGTCTCGGCGTACTCGCGACGGAACAGCATCTCCTTGAGCGAGTCGACCGGCCGCTGGTACAGCCGGTAGGCCTTGCCGAGGTCGATGGCGCGGAGCGAGAGCATCTCAGGCGAAGTCCTTCGCACGGTGGATCGCCGCGCGATAGAAGAGCAGCCCGGCAGCCCCCAGCGCGACGCTCCAGCCCAGGAGCCACGCCAGTGCGGGCCACGGCGCCCGTCCGTCAAGCATCACCGCACGGTATCCCTGGACGACGGCGTGCAGCGGGTTGATCGGCAGCAGCCAGCGAAGCCCCTCCGGGACCTGGTCCACCCGGTAGAAGATCGGCGTCAGGAAGAGCCACGCGGTGAGCAGCAATGGCAGGGCCTCGGCCAGGTCGGTGACGAAGACCGTCAGCACGCTCACCAGCCAGGCGATCCCGCAGGTGATCACGATCCGGAGCAGGACGAGCAGCGGCAGGAGCGCCAGCCAGGGGGAGAGGGCGAGCTTGCCGAGGAGCACGCCGACGGCGAGGACCAGCAGCAGCGCGACCAGCTCGGTGACGGTCGCGGCGACCACCCTGGCGGCCGGGACCACCTCGGCGGGGAACTCCTCGCGGTCGAAGAGCGTGCGGTCCTCCCGCACCGAGGTGGCGGCGCGCTGGATGCCGTCGGAGGCGGCGAGATAGGGGAGCATCCCGCTCAGCATGAAGAAGGTGAAACCGTGCCGGGTCGCACCGGCGTCGCCGCCACCGAGGATGCTCCCGAAGACCAGGAGGTACACGCCGATCAACACGAGCGGCTGGACGACCGTCCAGCCGAGTCCCAGCGCGGTGGTGGCATAGCGTCGGCCCAGCTCGCGTCGCACCAGTGCACGGAGCGGATACCAGTGGCGGCCGATCGCGCGGGTCGTGGGATTCATCGGGTCCCTCCCGCCGTCCCGACCGCGACCGCGGTGCGGAGGCGTTCCGCACTCGCCGTATCCGGAAAGGTGCCGTCCTCCGTGACCACCGTGAACTCCGTCCAGAAGATCCGGTGCGGGCCGACCACCGCCGGCGGAGGCGTGAAGCGGCCGGTGCGCTGCACGCGGCGCCGCCGGGAACGCGCGCGCCGCGTCGTCCACGCGAGGCGATCGAGGAAGGCGAGGGTCATCGTCTCGTTGTCGTAGTGGCGTCCGATGACGCCGCCCCTGGCCGAGTCCGAGAGGGATTGCCATCGCCCGGGCTGGGAGAGTGCCTGCAGCGCGCCGTCGGCGGCATCCGCCGAGCCGGGGTCGATCGTGATGCCCGAGCGGCCGGCGACAAAGGGGACGCCCGACGGCGGGGCGCCCCAGGAGATCGGCACCATGCCGTGTCCCATCGCTTCCACCACGAGCCGCATCGCCCCCGGCGACCAGTCGGCGACGATGACGCCGTGGTGGGTCAGGCAGGTGGCGGCCCACTCCTGTCGGTTCAGGTGGCGCAGAACGTCGGCGCCGCATGAACGGGCGACTGCCGTCGTCGGCTCGTCCGGATCGAGGACGGTGAGGCGACCGGCGGGGGTGCGCCGCGCGAGCGCGTCGGCGAATGCGTGCACGGCGTGGACCGCGGCAGGGCCGCCGTCCGCGAGCATCAGCAGCGAGAACGGCAGGGCTTCGCGTGCCGCCTGGGCCGGTGCGTCGGGTGCGAAGAGACTGCCGTGCGGGATCGTGACCAGCCGATCGCCGATCCTCGCGTCGGCCCGCCGCAGGGTCGAGGTGACCCCCGGACTGCCGCCCACCACCAGGTCGGTCGCGTCAACCAGTCGGCGGAACTGTTCGAGTTGCAGCGAGTCGTCCGCGTGCGCCACCTGGACCACGGTCACGTCCGTGGGCAGCATCGGCACGATACCGGATTGGCGCCAGTCGGTCGTGAGCACCAGGGCGCAGGGCGAGGCATCGACCAGCACCCGGTACAGGGCCGCCCAGCGTTCGCCCCAGCAGGAGTCCTGCGCGGGCCGCAGCACCTGCACGGGAATGTCGGACGGACGCGCCATGCGCGGCCCGTCATGGGCGACGAGGGAGGTCTCCTCCTCGGTCAGGAGGATCGTCGCATCCACACCCTGGCGGCGGAGACCCCGGGCGAGGTCGGCCGACCACCAGGTGATCGGCTCGGGTGTCCACGTCGGGGTGGTGATGAACACCTTGAGGCCGGCCAGGTCGCCGGGGTCGGGGAGATCGCGCGCCTGCCAGGGGGCGTCGCGATCCTGCCGAGGCGATCGC
>CAZKYO010000019.1:33929-57327 GCA_964557115.1 uncultured Gemmatimonadaceae bacterium | reverse complement strand
ACGATCAGCTTGTAGTTGCCCGGGCCCGGATACTGGGCGCTCAGGGCGGCCGGCAAGGCGACGGCCGCGGCCAGCAGCAACACGCGCATGGTGCCTCCGAATGGGGTGTCCACCCTCGGACGATAAGCGGGGCCGCGACGTTTCAGCCAGTCACCGATCGGTCAAGGGGCGCAATAGGGGCGCCCCTCCTCCCAGCCGATGCGTGCCGCATCGCCGATCCCCGCGAAGCATGTGGTGTCGCCATGCGGCACCCGAAAGACGATCCCCCAGCCGCGTGGCGAGCTTGCCACGATGCCGACTTCGTAGCCATCCGGCAGCGTGACCCCGGGCACCGACCGCAGTGCGGCCATCGTCTCGGGATACCGCGCGTTGTCGCTGTAGAAGCGCTCTCCAGCCATGAACACGTCGTGCGTCGCGCGCTGGAGCTCCTCCGAGACCGCCGAATCGATGATCTCGGGTGGCGCCTCGCAGGCGGCCGGCGCGGCAAGCGTCGCCGCCAGCCCGGTGGGATGCACGGTGAGAAGGTCCGGATCGCCGTCGGCCGGCAACCGCAGCAGCACCCAATCCGCGCCGGCGTCGAGGACCTGCCGGTCCGCGGGAATGGTCATCGCTCCGAGGATGATTCCGTCGGGGCGGCGCAGGTGCCAGGTGGAATCCCCAGCCACGCGTTCCCACTGCATCCCGGCGGGGGTGCCCAGGATCTCGCGCCAGCCGCTATCGGGAGGGCCGAGTGCGAGCGCCAGTTGGCGACCGCAGGCCGGATCGCCGTCCGCACGCGCCGCGATGTAGGCGCCACGCATGAGTTGACTCGCTGGATGGCCCCGCGGGTCGTAGGCCTCGATCCGCCGCGCATACCGGCCGTCGGGACCGTAGAGCTGCCACCGCTGCAGCCCGTGGTCGAACGCCAACAGCGAGTCGCCCGGCGTGGTCAGCAGGTCGAGACGGCCGCGATACTCGCCCGGCCCCTCGCCCAGTCGCCCGACCACCTGCGCCAGGCTCCCGTCGGCCGCATAGAGCCGCAGCGCCACCGGTCGCCCATTGGCCACCGCGATGCGTCCGTCGCGGAGCCGCACCGCCGACCAGGCCCGGTAGAGCTCCTGGTCGGGATCGTCGGCGCGGCCGATCGAGGTGGTCGGTGCCGCGAGGGCGGGGCCGAGCGCGGTATCGGGCCCAGATGCGGCGCGGTCTCCCTTCGTGCAGGCACCCAGCGCTGCGAAGAGCAGCAGAGTTCGCCGCACGCTTCGTCTCAGGGACTCATCCACAAACGAGATAGCCATCCGGCAGCTCCCCGGTCGCGCCCGCCCCGACCGACACGATGCAGCGCCAACCGGTTGGCCTGTCGACGACGGAGAGGATGAACGTGTCGCGACCGCCATCGAGCACGAGGAACTCGGTGTCGTCGGGCTTGACACCGGAGGGATAGTCTCCCGCGCGGGCTGGGTAACGGCCATGGTCGGTATGAAACGCCTCCGCAAAGGTCATCGCGTTGCGCAGGCCGGTCTTGAGCATCGCCGCGCGCACCGGGGCCACGGGAAGCACCGCATCCGCGCACGGGGCCGCTTCGCTCCGAGGCATCGTGGGCAGTCCGGTGGCAATGGCCATGGCGTGCGGAAACCCGTCGTCGTCGCGTCGCACGCCGACGACTTGCTCCCCCGTGAACTGCATGGGCACGAATCCCGGCGGCAGCCGGATCGCGGCAATCTGGCGTCCATTCGGCGCATGCACCGCCCAAGGTTGGTCACCGCCCGCAGGGCGGATCCAGAGGCGACCGGACTCGTCGGTCATCGCCTGGCTGAACCGCACGGCCTCGCGAGGCGCCAGCCGATCCAGCACCCCGACCGGGCAGCCCATCGCACCGACGATCCCGCGCGACATGAGCGCGCTCCCGCGGAGCACCACGGCAGTCGACGGCCGTTGCGGGGCCAGGGCTCCCCACTCCCGGACGAGGTGGCCGTCGAGGGTGAACAGCATCCACCGAGCGCCCGAAGATGAATAGGTGAGCACCGAGTCGCCGGGCCATGGAAAGACGCGCGGGGCCGAGCCGAACTCACCGGGGCCGGCCCCTTCGTGACCGAACCGGCGCAGCACCTGCCCCTTGGCGTCGTACACCCGCACCTCGATCGGGTCGCCGTTCCCGACGAGGAATCGGCCGTCCGGGCGACGGATGACCCCGCCGACACGAAGCATCTCGCTCGCCGGATCGTCGGTCGCCCCGCCGATGTCGGCAAGCACCCTCGCCGTCGAGACGCCCGGCGCCTGGGCAGGGAGCACGGCGAGCGGCAAGACAACCATCAGGGACACGAGGCGCATCGACCACTCCGGGCAGGGGACCAACCTGAAGCGCTTCCACCCATCGCAACCTTACCCCCGCACCTCCCACGGCCCGCCGAACTCCAGCGTGATGCACGGCAGCAGCGAGGGCTCCGGCGCGTCGGGCAGCAGGATTGCCGGCCCGTCGGTCCACGACTCGACCGGCAGCGGCGTCGTGCGGCCATCCGCGTCGCGAAGCAGCGCCCGCCTGGGCATCGTGCGCAGCCCGTCGAGCAGCAGCGGGCCCGGCTGCCAGTCGCGCACGAAGAGGTGGGCGCGGTCGCCCTGCGTCGTGCTGCGGAAGCGGCCCGCGTAGCCGAAGCGCGACGCGGTGCTGCCCCGCACCAGGTCGCCGTGCACCGCCATCCAGCGCCCCAATGCCTCGAGGTTGGCGCTCGCCTCGGCCGGCCAGCGTCCGTCGGCCATCGGCCCCACGTTGAGCAGCAGGTTGCCGCCCTTCGAGACCGTCTCCACCAGCAGTTCCGCGAGCAGCCGCGGCGACTTCCAGTCGTGGTCCTGCTGCTTGTAGCCCCAGTTGCCGTTGGTGGTGAGGCACGACTCCCAGTCCCGGCCCGGCATCCCGGTCGCCGGGATCTCCTGCTCCGGCGTCCCGAAGTCGCCCAGGCGCGCATTGCCGCGCCCGCCGCTGCCGTTGATCCGGTCGTTGACGAGGCAGTCGGGTGCGATGCGGTCGATCATCGCTCGCAGCGCGACGGCGTGCTCCTGGGTCCAGGTCGCCTCCCACTCGCCGTCGAACCAGAGCACGTCGGGACGGTAGCGCGTCAGCAGCTCCTCGACCTGCGCGTGGAGGTACGCCACGTACCGCGCGTAGTCGGCACCGTCGGCGGGACGGCTCTCCTTCTCCCAGTCGCGACGCGGCAGGTAGTCGGGGTGGTGCCAGTCCATGATCGAGTGGTACCAGCCGACCCGGAAGCCGCGGCGCCGGAACGCCTTGTCGAGGTCGCCGACGATGTCGCGCGGCGTCGGCGTGGCGGTGACGTTGAAGCCGCCGACGCGGCTCGGCCACAGCCCGAAGCCGTCGTGGTGCTTGGTGGTGAGCACCACGTAGCGCATCCCCGCGCGCCACGCCGCGTCGGCCCACTGACCGGGGTCGAAGGCGTCGGGCCGCCAGCGCTCCACCAAGCGGTCGTACTGGTCCACCGGGATCTGGGCGTTATTGCGGATCCACTCGGCCCAGCGCTCGTCGTCCTGCCAGGTGCCGGCGAGGATCGAGTAGAGCCCCCAGTGGAGGAAGAGGCCGAAGCGCGCCTCGCGCCACCACGCCATCCGGTCGGGACGACCGATGACGAGCGCGTGGGGGGTGTACTGGCGGAGCGGGACGGCGGCGGCGGCCGCGGCGAGGAAATCACGGCGGGAGAGCGGCATCCCCCAACTTACGGCGTCGGCGCGCTCAGCGCAGCACGGCGCGGACCGAGTCGAGCGAACCGTCGTTGGGGGCGGGCCGGATCCGCAGCAGGTGCGCGAGCAGGTCGTAGACGTGGATGTTGGCGAACGGTGCGACGACCGCCCCGCCCCGCCGCAGGTCGGGACCCGAGGCGACGAACAGCGCCCGCATCGACGGCAGCGTGTTGTCGAAGCCGTGGTTGCCGCCCGCCTTGACGCCCGCCGCCCGTGCGCGCGAGGTGATCGTCCAGCCGTCGGCGGCGATGGCGACGATCGCGGGCACCCGCGGGTTGGTGCCGAACGCCAGCCGCCGCGGGATGTCGCCCTTGCGGTAGACGGCCATGGCCGGACTGGCGTGCTCCAGCGCGCGGAACACCGCGTCGGCCTTCCCGGGCTTCGGGATCAGCATCGCCACGGGACTCCAGTCGGCCACCGTGACGTCGTCGAGCGAGATGTAGTCGTCGAGTGCGATCACCCGCCCCGGCCCCACCGGCGCCATCCCGTGGTCGCTCACCACCACGAGGTCGGTCCGCTCGGCGAGGCCGAGTCGCGCGAGCCCCGAGAGGAAGTGCCCGAGCGCGCGATCGGCGTAGGCCAGCGAATCATCGACGGCAGGCGACGCCGGCCCGAACGCGTGGCCCGCATGGTCCACCGCATCGATGTAGAGCGTGACGAAGCGCGGCCGCTCGGCTGCCGGGAGCTGCAGCCAGGCGAGCAGCGTGTCGGCCCGCGCCATCGGCGCGATCGCGTCGTTCCACGGCACCCAGTGCCCGGGCCGGACGCCGTGCTCCGGCGCCTCCGACCCGGGCCAGAACATCGGCCCGGTCACCACGCCCTGGCGCTCGGCCGTCACCCAGATCGGTTCGCCACCCCACCAGCCGGGATTGGTCACCGCCTCCTTGATGCTCATGCTGAACGTGCCGAGCACCGAGTCGATCATGTTGTTCGCGATGATGCCGTGGTGATCCGGGCGGAGCCCGGTGACGAGCGTGTAGTGGTTCGGGAAGGTCTTGGTCGGGAACGACGGCTCCATCCACTCGGCCCGCACCCCCGCCCGGGCGAGCGAGTCGAGCACCGGCGTCACCCCGCGCGCGAGATAGTCGGCACGGAAGCCGTCGATCGACACCAGCACGACGAGCGGCCGATCCGCCGCGGGAGCGACGGTGGCCGGCCGGGGGCCGCAGGCGGTGAGGACGAGGAGCAGAGCGACGAGGCGGCGCATTCCGCTAGGAGAATGCGCCGCCTCGTCGATTTGCGCCAGCGGCGTCACGCCAGCTTGACCTCGATGGTGCGGGGCTGTGCCTCGGCGGCCTTGGGCAGCGTCAGCGTGAGCACGCCGAGCTCGAGCTTCGCCTCGATCCGGCCCAGGTCGTAGGTCGCGCCCACGGTGAAGTGGCGCGACATCTCGCCCCGGCCCTCGCGCTGCACCTTGATCGTCAGCACCCGGTGCTCCACGCTCACCGCGACCTGCTCAGGCTTGACCCCCGGCACGTCGAGCGTGATCACGGCCTTGTCCTCCAGCTCCTGCACCTCGGCGCCATCGTGCCACGCCGGCAGGTCGAGCGCCCGGCCGAAGAACCGGTCCAGGGCCGGCTCGATCCCCAGCCCGTTGCGCGCGAACGGCATCATCGCATTGCGGATCATCGTCTGCTCCTCCCGCCCCCAGGGCGGCATCCCGCGGTTCGGTCCTGGCGGTCCCCGCGACCGCCAACCGCAGCCCAGAGGGGCATCGGGCGTGCCAGCCAAACCCTGCCAGCCGAGCAGATCGAGGCCACCCGGGATGCCGCCGTGACAAGCCGGATTGCCAGATAGACAGGGGGAACTGGTGAATGGGGAATGGTCAATGGGGAATGGGACCCTCCGATCGGGCCTCCCATTCACCATTCACCATTCACCCTTCACGTCGGGGTGGCGTTCCGCCTCCCCCGCAGCCGCAGTCGCCGCATCAGCAGCAGCGCCGCCATCGCCATCACGCCGACGATCAGGAAGAAGAGCCAATTGGGGATCGCGACCCAGAGCCAGTCCATCATCCGGAAGAACAGGAACACCAGCAGGGCGCCGGTGCCGACCCGGGTGAGGACGGTGTCGTCGCGGCGGATCCCCTGGGCCAGCATCGCGACGAAGGTGACGGCGCCGACCAGCTGGTAGGCACGCTCCACGGCGCGCCCCTGCCCGAACCAGGAGAAGGCGCCGTTGATCCCGAGGATGAGGAGCGGGCCCACCACCGCGAGCGCCCCGGTGAGGCGCCACACCTGGCGAAAGTCCGCGGGATCCTCGCGGCGCCAGCTCGGCACCAGCATGGCGAGGAGGCCGAGGAGGATCAGCGGCTCGCCCTTGCCGAGCGCCTGGTTGAACGGCACCCCGCGCGCGAGGCCGTCGAGTGACCAGAGGAAGCCCCCGAGGCCGCCGATGGCGATCACCAGCGGCGTCGCGAGCCGGAGCCCGTAGGCCACGGCGAGCGCGTAGCCGCCGATCACGAGCAGCGGCCACCGGTCGTCGACCCAGCCGTACACGCGGTACGTCCCGATCGCGGCGACGGCCATCGCGATGCAGCCGACGATCGCGACGATCGTCGCGACGTAACCGCTCGCCTCGCGACGGCGCGCGAGCACCATCAGCGCGGTGAGGATCGGCACCGGCAGCCAGATCACCAGGAGGCGGGTGGCCTGGGAGAAGTCGTTCCAGTTGCCGTCGACGAACATCCCCCACCCGATCGAGAGCGCGGCCGCCCCGAACAGCGTCGCCACCCGCATCCCGATCGAGAAGCGGGCCTCCTCGCGGCTGAAGTCGAGCGTCTCGTCGCCGCGGAGCGCCGCGAGGATGGCGTCGTGGCGGGCGCGGATCCTCGCGACGGTCGGGTCGCCGGGCGCGACCGTCCCGTCGGCCTCGAGCCGCGCCAGCTCGTCCCGGAAGCCCAGGATGCGGCGGACCCGCTCCTGGTCGCTCATCGCGCGAATCGCCAGCTGGCGCGCTGATCCGCCGCCAGCGGCACCTCGGGTTCGAGCACCGCGCGCACCATCTCGATCGGCATCGGGCCGGTGGCGAGCACCGCGTCGTGGAAGGCACGCTCGGTCATCCGTCCGGACGTCACCAGCTCGCCGTGGAGGGCGCGCAGCTGCATGCCGCCGAGGAGGTAGCCGGCCTGGTAGAGCGGCGAGTAGCTGCCGTTGAAGGAACGGCGCACCTCGCCGGTGGCGCTGGCGCGCTCGTGGCCGACCCGATCGACCAGGAAGTCGATGCACTGGGCCGGCGTCCATTCACCGAGGTGGAAGCGCAGCGAGAAGATGATCCGCGCCGCGCGATGCATCCGCCAGAAGAGCGCGCCGATCCGGTCCTCCGGCGTGCTGGTGAAGCCGAGGTCCCAGAGGTGGATCTCCCACCAGAGCGACCAGCCCTCGACGTAGAACGGCGTGTAGAAGAGCTGCCGCTGCGTGTTGCTCCGCTGTGCCACGAAGCCCTGCAGCTCGTGGCCGGGGATCAGCTCGTGGAAGACCGTGGCGCGCGAGAAGTGCCGATTGTTGGCGCGCAGCGCCATCGCCTTCTCCGCCTCGGTCTGGCTGTCGGTCGGCGACGCGACCAGGATCGTCTCGCCGCCCAGGAAGAACGGGTTCGTCTTCTGCGCCTCGGCGGTCATCATCTCCATCCGCCAGACCTCGCGCGCCAGCGGCGGCACCGTCACGAGGTCGTGCTGCATCACGTAGTCGGTCGCCTCGCGGGCCATGTCGCGGACCTCGAGCACCTGGTCGCCCACCGGCGGGTAGTCCTGCTTGACCCGCTCCAGTGCCGCCTTCCAGTCGTCGCCGAGCCCCATCTCGCGCGACGCGCGGCGGGCCTCCGCCTCCAGCCCGGCGAACTCGCGCTCGGCGATCGCCAGCAGCTCCTCGGGCGTGTAGGGGATCATCTCGTTGGCGAGGTCCTCGAGCAGGCCGGCGCGACCGATCGGGTCGCCGACGATCGGTTCGTCCTCGCCCTGGCGGACGCCGACGATCTTCTCGCGGAGCGTCGTGCGCCACGTGTCGAGGCCGTCGTCGAGGCGCTTCGCGGGCTCGGCGATCCGCCAGGTGATCGCCGGATCGTAGCCCTGGTAGAAGCGGCGCCAGCCGTCGTAGTCGCGCTTGAGCGCCGCGACCGCGTCGGCGGCACGGTAGGCCGTGATCCGCGACGGCTTCGGTCGCGTCGCGTCGCCGAGGTGGGCGCGGGCCGAGTCGATCGCGTCGGCCATCCAGGCGAGCCGCCTGGCCGCGACCTCGGGATCGGGACGCACCAGCTGGCGCCGGGACTCGAGCATCGCGTCGAGGGTGTCGGCGAACGGCAGCAGCGGCGCCATCTCGCCCGCCAGGCGCTCCTCGCGGTCGAGCAGGCGGAGCTCGTGCTCGAGCCGGGTGCGGAAGAGGATCGCGTCGACCTGCCCGGGTCGCGAGAGCGTCGCGAACGGCAGGGCCCGCACGCTGGCCAGCCAGGTCGCATCGAAGCGGCGCATCCGGTCGCGCCGCGTCGCCGAGTAGTCGACCGCGTACCGGCGCGACAGCGCGTCGCGATCGGCCTCCCATCGGGTGAGGACGGGCGCGAGCTCGCTCTGCGGCGTCGCGATCAACCGGGCGAGGTCGGGGACGGTCGAGTCGGCCTGCTGCGCCGCCAGCGGCGCGGCGAGGAGGAGCAGCGCGAGGAATCGTCGCATCGTGGCACTCCGCGGGTGGACAGGGAGGATCGTGCAATCTCGGCGCGCCCCGCGCGCGCCGCCACCTCCCGCCACGGCGCGGGCCTCAGGCGTGGTCGGCTCCCTCCGCGGCGACCGCCGCCGTCCCCGGCGGTTCGACGATCCGGTAGCGCCGCACCACCGCGTCGAGGTCGCCATCCTCGGGACCGGCCCCGCAGACAAGCAGCAACCAGGCCCCGTTCAGGTCCCAGCGGCCGCCGTACCCGGGGCAGTCGAGCGGAAGGCGACCGAGGAACCGCTCGCGATCGAACAGGTCCGCGAACACGGCGTCGCCCTCCAGCACGATGACCCAGAGACGGCCGTGCCCGTCGCTGCGCGGCGGGGCGGTATGGGGGAAGCGCCGCACCGGTTCGGTGGCCAGCGCCTCCCGCGCGGCGGCGAGTCGCTCGGGCGCGCGGCCGAGGCCGCCGGCGCGCAGCGCCTCGATCTCCGCGTCGATCTGCGCCGGCGAGCGGAAGCTCGGCGGCAGGTCGCGCCCGAGCTCGCCCTGGAGACGGCCCTCGGTGTCGTAGAGCAGCAACCGGTAGCGGAGGCCGTTGCCGATGACGATCCCGCCGGCCCATCGCCCGAACGCCGGCGAGTTGGCGACGCGTGCCGAGAGGTCGTCCTCGTCGAACAACGCCGAGAGCGCGCTGTCGGTCGCCGCGACCGTCGCACGCACCGCGCCGGTGGTCGGGTCGATCAGCACCGGCACCTCCTGCTCCCCGACGAAGCGGCCGGCGAGCAGGGTGCCGGCGGGGCCGCGGCCGGTGGGGAGCACCGGCGTGTCGAGCCGCACCTCATGGTGCACCGTCCCGTCGGGACGCCACGCGATCAGCCGGTTGCTGCCGTAGTCCACGCCGATCGCGATCGTGTCGTCCAGCCAGAGCGGGAACGAGCGCCGCATCTCGCCGGGCCCCTCGCCGAAGCCGCCGAGCGGCACCGTACGCCCGTCGGGTCGGACCGCGACCAGCGCGGAGGACGTCAGGTCGGCGGGCCCGAAGAGCCAGCCGCCGTCGGGCCCCGCAACGATCGCGCTGTTGACGCTGCCGGGCATCGCCACGGTGTCGGCGACCGGCACCTCCTGCAGGGCCGGCAGCACCGAGGCGATCGGTGCACCCGGGCCCGTCTCGCCGCTGCCGCAGGCCGTGAGCGCCCACAACAGCAGCGCGCCGAGTCGCGCGCCCCGGCGGGGCGGATCGACGCGATCCGCCTGCCGGTGCCCGCCACGGGCCGGCCTCACGACCGGTGATATTCGCGGCAGATCGCCTTCGCGATGCCGGTCGGGATCCAGCCCTCGCCGTAGCGGGCGTCGCAACCCGACCAGTAGCCGTCGTCCTCGTACACGCAGTGCCACAGGTGGTAGTAGCAGTTGATTCCGTCGCTCGGAATGGTCGTCTCCTCGGTGGCGGCAACGGTGCGCGTCGCGCCGGCGACGAAGGCGAGACCGAGCGCGGCGGTACCGACGAGCAGCGGGAACTTCGGCATGATGAAACTCCTGGCGGAAGGGAAGGAACCACGGCGCATCAGGCGATGCGGTGGGAGCCGGGCGGCTCCGGCGCAAGGTTACGCGCCGATCCGTCACTTCACCAGTTGTGTTGAGGGCGTGCAGCAGTGTCGCGCTCAGGCGCGTGCGACCACGCGCTCCACGGTGCGCGCGATCTCCGAGATCGTGAATGGCTTTTCCACGACCTCGCGACCGGCGCTGGCGAGAAATTGGGCGGTGTCGGGTTCCACGACATCGCCCGTCACGAAGATCACCCGCTCCGCGAGATCGGGACGCGAGGCGAGCAGGGCCTGGTAGAACTCGCGCCCGTTCATCCCGGGCATCTTCAGGTCGCAGAGCAGCACGGCGGGCAGCGACGTGCCCAGCGCGCCGAGCGACGCGAGGGTGGCCTCGGCGTCGCCCTCCTCGTGCACCTGCCATCCCCAGCGCGTGAAGATGCGGGCCAGGGTGGTGCGCACCGCGGGTTCGTCGTCGACGATCCAGGCCACGGCATCCCGGCCGGGCGGGAGTCGCGGCGCGACCGGCGTCGCGGCCTCCGGACCGTGGGCCTCCAGGGCGGCGGCATCACTGGCCAGCGGGACCCGCACGACGAATCGCGCGCCGATGCCCGGGGCCGGCCGGTTCTCGAGCGCGAGCGACCCGCCGTGCTGCTCGAGGAGCCCGACCGACACCGCGAGGCCGAGGCCGGTCCCTTCCCCGGTCGGCTTGGTGGTGAAGAACGGCTCGAAGATCCGATCGCTCACGTCGTCGGGGACGCCGGGACCGTCGTCCTCGACCGCGACGACCCCGATCCCGGGCTCGCGCGAGATGGCGACGTGCACCCGCCCGCCGGC
This sequence comes from uncultured Gemmatimonadaceae bacterium, assembly GCA_964557115.1. Classification (GTDB taxonomy): domain Bacteria; phylum Gemmatimonadota; class Gemmatimonadetes; order Gemmatimonadales; family GWC2-71-9; genus Palsa-1233. The sequence continues at coordinate 46,577 of CAZKYO010000019.1, read as the reverse complement.
GCCGGTCGCGTCCATCGCATTGTCCACGAGGTTGACGAGCACCTGCTCCAGGCCGAGGCGGTCGACCAGCACGTGCAGCGGCTGGTCGGGCAGCGACACCGTGACGGCGACGTCGTGCTTGCGCGCCTCGCCGGCCTGCGTGGCGACGACGCGCGCGACCAGGTCGGCCAGCGCCACCGGCTCGCGACGGTCCTCGCGGTGGCGCACGAACGCCAGCAGGTCCTTGACGATGTGCCGGGCTCGGTGCGCCTGCTCGTTGATCAGCTGCAGCCCGTCGCGCAGCTCGCCGGCATCGGTCGTCTCGACCAGCTGCTCGCTCTGCCCCAGCACGACGGCGAGCGGGTTGTTGAGCTCGTGCGCGACGCCGGAGACCACCCGCCCGATCGCCAGCATCTTCTCCGACTCCGCCACCCGTCGCTCGAACCGCTCGCGTTCCGCCTCGGCAGCGATCCGCTGGGTGAGGTCCCGCACGATCGCGACGCCGCCGGTGCGGTGCTCGCCCTGCTCCAGGGGCCCGACCGAGAACTCGACCGGGAACGACGCGTCGCCCGGGCGGCGCGCGGTCGCGGTGAGGGTCGCCTGGGCCGGCTGGCCCGCGAACACCGGCGCCAGGGCGTCGTCCCAGCCGCCGTTGCCGATCGCCAGGAGGTCGTCGAGCCGGCGGCCGACCACCGAGCCGGCGGGGATCCGGAACAGGCGTGCCGCGGCCATGTTGGCCATGTCGATCCGGCGCTCCGGGCCGAAGGTCACGATCGCCTCGCCGGCCGCCTCGATGATCCGCTTCAGTCGCGCCTCCGACGCGCCGACGTCGCGGAGGTGCTCCTCGCGAGTCCGGGCGACTTCGAGCACGGAGTCCTGGACGACGAGCACCACCACCGCCGCGCCGAGCAGTCCGGTGGCCAGCGCCTGCATGTAGCTCGAGGAGGCGTCGAGGAGCGGCCGGGCGGTGTCGGGGAGGAAGCCCACCTGGCCGGTCGGGAAGAGCTGCGCCAGCGTCGCCACGCCGGCGAAGACGACCATGCCGAGCGCGAGGAAGGTCAGGCCGCGCTGCCGCTCGCCGCGCGCCGCGGCGAGCACGAGCTGCGCCGAGCCGAAGAAGAGCACCGGGGTGGCGAGCAGCTGGACTCGACGCGCCAGGTCGAAGCGGTCGAGCGAGGCGAGGACGAGGCCGATCGCGAAGACGACGACGACGAGCTGGCGCAGGAGCGGACCGCCGATTCGTCGCCCGGAGGCGCGGACCGCGGCGACCGTGACGAGGACCAGGAAGGTCAGCCGCGCCGGCAGCGCGAGGGCGCCAAGGATCTGGGCGCCGATGATGCCGGGGAAGATGGTGTGGAGCAGCATCCCCAGCGCCCCGGCGGCGAGGGCGCTCTCGCCGAGCAGCAGGGCGACCCACGCGGCGAGCCAGGTCCAGAGCAGGTCACGGTGGGCGCCGAAGCGGGGCAGCTGGCTGAAGAGCAGGAGGAGCAGCAGCGCGACCACCCAGTGAATCAGGTGGCCAACCGTTTCCACCTCGCTCAACGTCAGCGGGCCGGGGACCGGCGGCAAGGGGATCACGCTTCGTATGGTACAGAAAGAAGCGTGCCGACGCTACAGGTAGAGCTCGCCCCCCCGGGCCCGGAACTCCGCCGCCTTGTCGGCCATCCCCTGTTCCGCCTCCATCGCCGCCGCCTGGTCGCGGATGTCCTGCGAGATCCGCATCGAGCAGAACTTCGGCCCGCACATCGAGCAGAAGTGGGCGATCTTGGCCCCCTCCGCGGGCAGCGTCTCGTCGTGGTAGGCGAGCGCCGTCTGCGGATCGAGCGCGAGGTGGAACTGGTCGCGCCAGCGGAACTCGAAGCGCGCCTTGCTGAGCGCGTCGTCGCGCTGCCGCGCGCGCGGGTGGCCCTTGGCCAGGTCCGCGGCATGGGCGGCGATCTTGTAGGTGATCACCCCCGTCTTCACGTCGTCGCGGTTGGGGAGCCCGAGGTGCTCCTTGGGCGTGACGTAGCAGAGCATCGCGGTGCCGAACCACCCGATCATCGCCGCGCCGATCGCGCTGGTGATGTGGTCGTACCCCGGGGCGACGTCGGTGGTGAGCGGCCCGAGCGTGTAGAACGGCGCCTCCTCGCACCACTCGAGCTGCTTCGTCATGTTCTCCTGGATCAGGTGCATCGGCACGTGGCCGGGTCCCTCGTTCATCACCTGCACGTCGTGCGCCCACGCGATCTTCGTGAGCTCCCCCTGCGTCCTCAGCTCGGCGAACTGCGCCTCGTCGTTCGCGTCGGCGATGCTGCCGGGACGCAGCCCGTCGCCCAGCGAGAACGAGACGTCGTAGGCCGCCATGATCTCGCAGATCTCGCGGAAGTGCGTGTAGAGGAACGACTCCCGATGGTGCGCCAGGCACCACTTGGCGATGATGCTCCCGCCGCGCGAGACGATGCCGGTCATCCGCCGCGCCGTCATCGGGACGTACCGCAGCAGCACCCCGGCATGCACCGTGAAGTAGTCCACCCCCTGCTCGGCCTGCTCGATCAGGGTGTCGCGGTAGACCTCCCAGGTGAGGTCCTCGGCGACGCCGCCGACCTTCTCCAGCGCCTGGTAGATCGGCACCGTGCCGATCGGGACCGGGGAGTTGCGCACGATCCACTGGCGCGTCGCGTGGATGTCGCGGCCGGTCGAGAGGTCCATCACGGTGTCGGCGCCCCACAGCGTCGCCCAGCGCAGCTTCTCGACCTCCTCCTCGATCCCGCTCGAGACGGCCGAGTTGCCGATGTTGGCGTTCACCTTCACATGGAAGCCGCGGCCGATGATCATCGGCTCGAGCTCGGGGTGGTTGATGTTGGCGGGGATGATCGCCCGGCCCCGCGCCACCTCGCTCCGCACGAATTCCGGGTCGAGCCCCTCGCGCACCGCGACGAACGCCATCTCCGGGGTCACCTCGCCCCGGCGCGCGTAGTGCAGCTGGGTCACCGGGCCGGTACCGCGCAGCGGCGGCCGCCGGAGCGCCGCCGGCATGTCGAGCCCGAGCACCTGATCGCGGCCGGTCTCCTCCACCTCGCGCGCCAGGATCCACGGCTCGCGGAGCGGCGGCAGCCCCTCGAGCGGATCGTGGCCCTGCGGACCGCTGGTGTCGTAGACCCGCAGCGGCGGGTTCACGCTGCCGTCGGACGAGGCCTCGAGGCGGATCTCGCGCATCGGCACCGCGACACCCATCGGGCCGGGGACGAGGACCTTGCTCGAGCAGGGGAAGGCATCGGCGAACGAGCTGGTCGGGATGGCAGTGGCGGTCATCGGTGGGCCTCCGGCGCGGTCCGCCTCCCTCCGCCGGTCTGAACCGGGTCAGGTTCCAAGGGTGCTTCTCAATCCCGGGCCCGACGTGGTCCGGGATGCCCCTGGCGGACGCCGGAAGCTATCACCATGGCCGCGGTCGGCGCGGCGTCGGGAGGCCGCCCTCCCCCCGATAGCTGGATTTCCTGGGCCGAAGTTTGATATTGAGATTGACCGTCCGTTCAGCGCCCCCCGGGCGCCGGGGCCGGTCCGCGAGCGACGCCGGGTGGTCTGCCGCCTCGGGAGGCGGTTCCCCCGCCACACGGCTCTTTTTTTGAGGAGGTACCATGCGTCGACTGCTCATCGGAGCAACCACCCTCGCCGCCGCCCTTGTCCTCGCGGCTCCCCTCAGCGCCCAGTTCTTCGTCCAGGGGTCCGCGACCCTGCCGCAGGGCGACTACAAGGACTACGCGAAGACCGGCTGGATGGCCAATGCCGGCATTCGCGCCTGGCAGAGCGCGAACGGCAACATCGCGCTCTGGGCCGAGGGGTTCTACGGCTCCAATTCCCACGAGGACATCGAGGGCGACAAGACCAACCTGCTCGGCGGGTACGGGTCGGTGACCTTCAACCTCACCAGCGGCGCCTCGGCGACGCCGTACCTGATCGGCTCGGTCGGCTACATGCGGCATCAGTACAAGTCCGACATGTTCCCGGACGAGGAGGGCTCGGACGGCGGCGTGGCCTTCGGTGGCGGCGCCGGACTCGGGCTCGGCAAGAACTTCTTCGTCGAGGGCCGCTACATCACCGCCTCGATCGGCGACGGCACCACGGCCTTCATCATGCTCGGCGGCGGCGTCGTCTTCTAGTCCCGTCCCACGCCCGATCGCGCGCCCCGTCCCCTCCCGGGACGGGGCGTCGCGTTTTCGGCGCCGATCTCCTCCAGCACGTCGAGCGCCCGCGTGACGTCGGCGTGCACGCTGCCGAGTCCCGCCGAGAGCCGCAGGGCGCCCACCGCGTACGGCACGAGTCGCCTCGCGAGCCGCGCCACGGTGAAGCCGTCGCCGAGGGCGGCGAACGCCCGCATCGCCGCGCCGTCGGGCCAGTCGAAGGCGGCCTCGGCCGCCCCGGGGTTGCAGAAGCAACCGCCGCGCAGGGCCAGCCCCATGGCCGCCGCGCGCGACTCCACCGCATCGAAGGGCAATGCGCGACCGGCCGCGTCGAGCAGGTTGAACGCGATCGTGGCACCGCGGCCCTCCAGCGTGGCGGGGCCGTAGCGCCGCACCATCGGTGCGCCGTCCGTGTGCCGCAGCGCCGCGAGCCCGTCCAGCAGGGCGCCGGTGAGCCGCGCGAGGTGCCGGGCCAGTCGGGGACCGCCATCGCGGCGGACGAGCGCCAGCGCCGGGGCCACGGCGCCGGCACCGAGAAAGGCGGGCGTGCCGTCCTCGAAGGCCTCCGCCCCGTCGCGCAGGCGATGGCGCCGACTCCCGACCGAGACCCATTCCACCGTCCCGCCGGCGAACCAGGGCCGCACCAACCGCGCCAGCGCGTCGCGCCGCGCCACCAGTGCGCCGATCCCGCCCGGATGCCCGGCCACCTTGTAGAGCGACAGGATCACGAACTCGGGTCGCACCAGTGCCAGGTCGAGTGGCGCCGCGTGCAGCAGCGCGGCGGCATCGAGGAGCACGGCATGGCCCTGGGCCTGGGCGCGGTGCACGAGGTCGAGCGGATGGCGCGCGCCGGAGAAGTTCGATTGCGCGGGAAACGCGAACAGCCCGCGACCATCCCGCGCCGCGCACCGCAGCGCCTGGTCCGCCCCGGCCAGCCGCAGGGACGCATCCAGGCCGACCCGGTGGACCGGCGCGCCCGCAGGACCGGCGAACGCCGCGAGGCCCTGCACCGAGTTGTGATTGTCGTCCGTCAGCACGAGCGGCGTCGTCCGGTTCCATGCGAACGACTCCCCGACGAGCCGCGACGCCGCCGAGGCGTTCGCGGTGAGGATCACCGTGTACTCGTCGGGCGAGGCGTGCAGGAAGGCGAGGATCGCCTCGCGAGCCGATGCGAGGTCGGCACTCGCCGCTCGCGACGCGGCGTGTTCGGAGTGGGGATTGCCGAGCAGCGTGCCGAGGAGGCGATCGCGATCGGCTTCGATGAGCGACGCCGGCGCGGGTGCCGCGCCGGTGTAGTCGAGGTAGCAGCACCCCCGCGCCTCGATGCGCGCGAGTTCACGTCGCCGCCACCCGGCCATCCAGCGGTCGTCGTCGAGCGCCTCGGCGGTCAGCATCGGTTGCGGCGCCGTGGCGGGGCGGCCTCGCGGGCGGCATCCGCGCGGCGGACGCGCCCGCCGAAGTACGCTGCCGCCGCACGGGCGCGCGCGAACCGGCGCGCGTCGTCCGGGTCGTCCGGTCGCGCCGGCGAGGGCGCCATCACCGCGTCCTCCCAGCCCGCCAGGCCGCCCCGAAGCACTTGCACCGCGTCGGCCCCCCGCGCCCGCAGCAGCACCGCGGCCTGCGCGGCGACCGTCTCGTCATCGTCGTAGAGGACGAGGCGCTCGCCGGGGCCGATCCGCAATCGGGCCAGGCTGCCCATGGGGACGACCTCGCTGCCCGGCAGGCGATACTCGTCGCCTGCGAGTCCGTCGCGCACGTCGATGAGGCGCAGGCCGGCGGCACGGTCCCGGATCAGGTCGGCGAGGTCGAGCGGCTCGATGCGATCGGTCCGCCGGGCGACGTCGCGCGCGATCGCGTCGAAGCGTTCGAGGTCGGGGCTCGAGGCGCGCACGGCCGGGATCGCGAGGGCCCCCAGCAGCAGGGCGCCGGTGGCCAGTCGCGGGTGGCGCACCGCCGGATCCGGTCCCTCGAAGCGGGCCAGCCATGGCAGCGCGAGCACCGCGAGCGCGGTGATCGCGGCGACCAGGACCCCGGTCGGCAGCGACAACGCCGTCGCGAGCGTCGCGCCCTCCTGCGGCGACCGCTCGGCGAGCCGTCCAAGCGCCGGCCAGGCCAGCGAGATCGCCAGCGTGCCGACGAACAATCCCGCGACGACGACCAGTCCGTCGCGTCGCCCGGTGCCCGCCGCGGCGCAGGCGGTTCCGGGGCAGAGTGACGCGAACGCGAACCCCGTGCCGAACACGACCGCACCGCCGAGCTGCGGCACCAGGTCGGTGGACGGCATGCCGATCGCCGCGGCATCGAGCCACCCCAGTCGGGTCGCCCAGAACACGCCGAGCATCGCGGTGACGATCGCGCTCAGCATCACCTTGACCACCGTGAAATCGCGGCCGGCGAGCTGATCGGCGATCGTGCGGGCCGAGGCGAGCCCGGCACGCTCGAGGAGCGCGCCGAAGGCGAGTCCCACTGGCAGCGCCAGCCAGACCGGCGGATCGGGCAGCGGTCCGGTCATCGCTGCCTCGCAGCGAGGGCGCGGAGCGGCCACGCCACGAGGAACGCCGCGCCGAAGGCGACCGGGATGAAGACCCACGCCCCGGTCGAGAGGAGCGCGCCCCCGGTGAGCGCCAACCCGCTGGTGCATCCGTGCGCGAGGCGCGCGCCCGCCCCCATCAGCGTCCCGCCGATCGCGGCGCGCACCACGCGCGCGCCGGGCGGTTCCCCGGAGGCGGATTCGACCGTGCGACGGATCCGACCGGCGTGCCGTGCCGACAACCACGCGCCGACGGCCACCGCGAGCAGCTCGAGCACGAGCCAATCCCCGAGCACGCCGGCGGCGGGCACCCGGTCGGCGAGATAGCGATTCCCCTCGAGCAGCGCCGGCGACACCGCCCTGACGCTCGCGGCGGCGGAGGCCGCGAAGGCCCCCGACGCCCCGAGTCCGCGCCCGGCCACGAGGATCGTGCCGAAGAGCAGCAGCCCGAGCCACGCGCCGGTCACGATCGGGTCGGCGTGGCCGCGATCCCGGGCGGTCACGTCAGCGCCCCTTGGCGTTCTCGAGCGGGAGCTTCGCCTGCTCCCACGCGTCCATCGATCCGTCGAAGAGCCGCACCGGATGGCCGAGGATCGTCGCGGCGGTGAACACGAGCGTCGCCTGCTGACCGACGTGGCAATAGACGATCAGCGAATCGCCCGGCGCGATGCCCGCCGCGGTGAATCGCGCCCGCAGCTCGTCCGGCGACAGCATCAGGTCGCGGTCGCCGACGATCGTGGTGAACGGGATGTTCACCGCGCCGGGAATGTGGCCCGCGCCGTGGTCATCCATGCCGGGGCCCTCGTAGAAGACCGGGGCGCGCGCGTCGATGATCCGCACGCGGCGCCCGCCCTTGCTCACCGCCTGCACGGTCGCGAGGTCGGCGAGGAGGCCGGGCACGAGGCGCGGCGTCGCGCCGCCGCCCCCGGGCGCCGGGACGTCCGCGGTCACCGGATGGCCGGCCGCGACCCACTCCGGCTGGCCGCCGTCGAGCACCCTGGCGCGCGCACCGAGCCCGGCGTACTGGAGCGTCACCCACACCCGGGTGCTCGGCGTGATCCACTCCTGGTCCGACACGACGACGACGGTCGAGCGGTCGGTGATCCCGAGCGTGGCGAAGTCGCGCCGGAGTTGCGCGGCGTCGGGCATCTCGAGCGACAGGGCGCCGCGCGGCGCCCGGAGCAGGTCGCCGTCCACCAGGCGCGCACCGGGCAGGTGCGCCTTCGCGTACTCGGCCGCCGGGCCGACGTGAAGCAGCACGAGGTCGCCATCGCGGGCGTGGTCCGCGAGCCACGCGACGGACACCATCGGGGAGGCGGCGCGCTGGGCGGCGAGCGGCGCCAGCGCGACGAGGAGGGAGCCCAGCAGGAAGGTGATGCGCATCGATCGTCTCCGGATCCGGGGGAACGGCGTGCCGAGTGCACGCCGCAATCTCCCGATTCCTACGGCGATCGTGGTGGCCTGGTGGTGCGGAAGTTGTGCCGAAGTTGTGCCGCCTCAGGAGGCGAAGCGGTAGCCGGCCTTGTAGACCGTCAGGATGTGCGCCGGCTCGGCCGGGTCGTCCTCGAGCTTGCGTCGCAGCTCGGCGACGTGCGAATCGACGGTGCGCGAGAGGACCAGCGCCTGGTACCCCCACACTTCGCGCAGCAGCGCCGCGCGCGAGGCGACCGCACCGTCACGACGCACCAGCGCGAGGAGCAGGTCGAACGCCTTCGGCGAGAGCGTCACCGGATCGCCGTCGCGCGTGACCTGTCGCGCCGCGACCGCCACCGCGACCCGTCCGAAGCGGATCACGTCGGGCGCGGCGTTCGCGACCGGGCGCGGCCGTCGCCGCAGCAGGGCGTGCACCCGCTCGAGCAGTTCCACCAGCGAGAACGGCTTGGTGACGTACTGGTCGGCGTCGAGCCGGAACCCGCGGATCTTGTCCGCCTCCTCGCCGCGCGCCGACAGGATGATCACCGGCAGGTGCCCCAGGTCGGCGCGAAGCTGGCGCAGCACCTCGAAGCCGTCGAGCCCCGGCAGCATCAGGTCGAGGATCGCCAGGTCGGGGGTCCAGCGCCGGACCAGCGGCAGCACCTCGCGGCCGTCGGCCACGAGGCGCACCTCGAAGCCCTCGGTGCGCAGCGCACCGGCGAGCATCGCGCCGATCTCCGGCTGGTCTTCCACCACGAGCAGTCGCGCGGTCACGTCGCGCCCGGCAGGCGGACGACGAATCGCGCTCCACCCTTCGGTGGCTCCTCGACGAAGACGCCACCGCCGTGACGCTCGGCGATCGCGCGGACGACCGTGAGGCCGATGCCGCTGCCGCCCACCGCGCGCGCCGTCGCGGCGCTGCCGCGCGCGTAGCCCGCGAAGATCTGCTCGCGTTCGGCGGCAGGCACTCCGGGCCCGCGATCCTCCACGATCAGTCGCGCCGTGCCGTCCTCCGCCTCCACCGTGACGGTGATCGTGCCGCCGTCGGGGGCGTACTTGACCGCGTTGTCGAGCAGGTTGAGCAGCACCTGGCGCAGCCCGTCGGGCTCGAGGGCCACCCGCGGGCCCGCCCCGAGGTGGGTGGCGATCCCGAGTCCCCGGGCGGTGGCCAGCGGTCGGAACTCCTCGACGATCGCGGCCACCTCCTGATCGAGCGCCACCACGGCGCGCGGCATCGCCGCGGCGCCTTCCTCGGTCCGCCGGAAGTGGAGCACCCGGTCGACGAGCTGCTGCAGGCGGAGCACCTCGCGATCGACCATGCTGAGTTCGTCGGCGGCCACCGGTCTTCCCGCGCGCGCGGGGAGTCGCACCGTGTCGAGGAGCAGGCGGATCTGGGTGAGCGGCGTGCGCAGCTCGTGCGACACGCTGGCGACGAAATCCGACCGCGCCCTGGCGAACCGGAGCTCGCGGCGGAGCTGCACACCCGCGACGACCGTCAGCCCCGCGGCCAGCGCGAGGAGTCCGAGCAGGATCGGCGTGTTGTCGGCCGGCAACCCGCCGATCACCAGCTTGTCGAGCATCTGCGGCAGGATCGCGGCCTGGATCGTGAGTCCGCCATACGACGGCGGCATCCGGGACGGCGGGGTCGGCCACTCCGCGGGCGGCGCCCAGCTGAAGAGCCGCTGGCCGCCCGGTCCGCTCACCTCGAGCCCCAGCGCCTGGCGGTTGATCCCGCGAGGCGGGGTCCGCGCATCGAGCGACAGCGGCAGCAGCGCGGGATCGTCGAGCACCGCGCCGAGCAGCGAGTCGATCGCCTCGGCGCGATACTCCGCCGCGTAGAGAATCGTGTCGCCCCGCGCCGTCGGCATAAGCGTCAGGGCGAAGAACCGCGGGCGGCCCTCCCAGTCCGCGATCGCATAGCGATAGCCCCACGTCGAAAAGCCGTCGCGCGCCTCGGCCGTCAGCAGGCCGCTCAGCCAGCGCCCCTCCGCCGGGGCCAGCCGGAAGCGCCCGGGCTCGGGCAGCGGCATTCCGGCCACCGGGTCCGCCAGCCATCCCGCGTCGGGCGCCGGGGCGAAGTTGGGCCCGACGCCCACGGTGTCGGCGCCGATCGTGAAGCCGTAGAAGGCGAGCGGCAGCGGCCCGAACAGGGGCCGATGACATTCGCAGTGCGCGGAGTAGGGGAGGTAGTGCCCCAGTTCGGCGGCCGGCGGGATCCGGGGCGACACGTGCAGCGCCTCCCCGTGGTTCACCGCGCCGAGCGCCTCGCGTGCGGCGTTCCGCATCGTCTCGGCGAGGTGCTCCCGGTAGCTCCAGAGCGCGAAGCGCGCGTACCCGATCCGGGCTCGATCGGCGATCTCGCGATTCCCGCGCACCGACCGGCCGACCTCCAGCACGACAAGCGCGACGCAGGCCAGCCCGAGCGTCATCACCAGCAGGGGCCAGCCGAGCAGGGTCGGGCGGGAAGGGCGCGCCATCCCTTCAAGCTGGCCCGCGGCAGCCACCGGGGCCAGATCGCGGATGTTCAGGTCTGGTGGAGGGGCGGAAACCCGCCCTCCCCCTCCGCCGTCCTGAACCGGCAGGTCCACCCAATCCTCCACCCCGGACGAGTGTCGAAGCCGATGAAGTCGTTGCTCCGCCTGACCCTGGCCGCCCTCTGGGCGCTGCCCCTCTCGCTCCAGGCCCAGCAGGCCCAGCCCGACTGGTCCGTCCTGGAACGCCCCCGCACGCTGGCCCCGCGGCCCACCTCGGGACCGATCAGTGCCCAGGACCTCCAGACGCGCCTCTATCGCTTCGCCGATGATTCGATGGGTGGCCGGCTGCTTGGGTCACCCGGCAACGTGAAGGGGACCGACTACATCGCCGCCGAGCTCAAGCGGCTCGGGCTTGAGCCCGGCGGCGAGAACGGCACCTACTTCCAGACCCTGCCACTCGTCTCCCGCACCCTCGATCCCGCCTCGATGGTGATGGCCGGTGGCCGGCACTTCGCGGCCTGGGCCGACTTCGCGCCGCGCGACCAGGGGCCTGCGCAACGGGCCTTCGACGGCAAGCCGGTCGTCTGGGGCGGCGACGTGAGCCGGGCCGACGCGCGCATCACGCCCGAGCAGGCCGCCGGGAAGGTGGTGCTCCTCGTCGCGTCGCAGGACATCCAGGGCAACCCGCACGGCGTGCCGAACCGCGGCCAGGTGATCACCGCCTACCGCGACGCGGCGGCACTCTTCATCGTCGCGCGCGAGAACCTCTCGGCCCAGGACATCAGCGACTACCAGGTGCCCGCCGAGCAGGTGCTCTTCGGCGGCGACCAGGAGCTCCCCGCGTACGCCTACATCTCCGCCCCGATGGCGGCGGCGATGATGGGTCGGCCGATCGACGGGCTCGCCGCCGGCACCGCGGGTGGCACGGCGAGCGGCGCGATCACCTGGAGGAACGATCCGGCGCCGAACCCTGCCCGCAACGTGATCGGCATCCTGCGCGGCAGCGACCCGACGCTCCGCAACGAGTTCGTCGCGGTGGGCGCCCACAACGACCACGTCGGCACCGGCACGCCGGTGGCGCACGACTCGATGTACGTCGTGAACCACCTCTTCCGGGCCCAAGGGGCCGATCAGGCGCCGCCGCGCGTCACCGGCGACTCGGCGGCCCGCGTCAACGCCATCCTCGCCCGCGTGCGCCAGGCGACCGGCGGCAAGAGCGCGCGGCCCGACTCGATCTTCAACGGCGCCGACGACGACGGCAGCGGCAGCATGGCCGTGCTCGAGATCGCCGAGCAGTTCGCGACCGCCGGCGCGCGGCCCAAGCGCTCGATGCTGTTCATCTGGCACGTCGGCGAGGAGGAGGGGCTCTATGGCTCGCGCTGGTTCACCGACCACCCGACCGTCTCGCGCGACGCGATCGTCGCCGAGCTGAACATCGACATGATCGGGCGCGGCACCGCGACCGACGCCACCGGCCAGACCCTCGCCGGCGACATCATCCACGGCAACCCCGACTACGTGCAGCTGATCGGCTCGCGCCGCCTCTCCACGTCCCTCGGCAACCTGGCCGAGGCGGTCAACGCCAGCGGGGAGCATGGCCTCAAGTTCGACTACGCGCTGGACGCCAACGGTCACCCGCAGAACATCTATTGCCGCAGCGACCACTACATGTACGCCCGCTACGGCATCCCGATCATCTTCTTCACCACCGGCGGCCACGCCGACTACCACCAGGTCACCGACGAACCGCAGTACATCGACTATCCGCACTACGCGCGGGTGACGAGCTACGTCGCCGACCTCGCCCGGAACGTCGCGAACCTCGCCCAGCGCCCGGTGGTGGACCAGCCGAAGCCCGACCCGAACGGGGCGTGCCAGCAGTAGGAAGAGAGAAGAGAGAAGAGAGAAGAGAGCAGAGAGTAGAGAGTAGAGAGAGGACAGGGTCAGGGGGAGGACCTCGTCCCGAGCGCAGCGAGGGACCTCTCGACGTCGGCAAGGGGTGCCCCGCGGCGGGGGGGGCGGGGGGCAAGGGGGTGTGGCGGGGGGGATCTATGTGCGCGGTTTTATTACACAGCAGGGTCCCCCCGGGGGG
>CAZKYO010000019.1:0-33919 GCA_964557115.1 uncultured Gemmatimonadaceae bacterium | reverse complement strand
CTCGCTGCGCTCGGGACGAGGTCCTCCCCCTGGCCCTGTCCTCTCTCTTCTCTCTCTCTCTTCTCTCTTCTCTCTTCTCTCTTCTCTCTTCTCTCTGCTCTCTTTACTCCAGCATCTGGTACACCAGCGTCTTGTACCGGTCCTGCAGGGTCGAGCCATTGGCGGGAAGCAGCTGCACCATCATCACGGCCACCAGGTCGTAGGCCGGGTCCACCCAGTACATCGTGAAGTAGGCACCGCCCCAGGAGTAGGCGCCGGGCTCGCCGTAGCGGGCGGCGCGACCCGGTTGCTCGAGGATCTCGAAGGCGAGCCCGAAGCCGGTCGCGTCGCCACCGTAGAGGTCGCCGACGTGGTCGCGCGTCATCAGGCGCACCGTCGCCGGCGACACGATCCGCACCCCGTCCAGCGTGCCGCCCTCACGCAGCATCTCGAGGAACCGGGCATAGTCGGCGGCGGTGGAGATCAGCCCCGCCCCGCCGGAGAACGCCTGGCACGGGCCGTCGACGTAGTCGCCCTGCCCGCGTGGCGTGTCCGGGGCGCGCGCGAGCGTGCCGTTCTCGAGCGCGTACACCGTCGCGAGCCGGCCGCCCTCGCTCCCGCGCAGGCAGAACCGGGTGTCGTTCATCCGGAGCGGCTCGGTGATCCGCTCGCGCACGAAGTCCTCGAGCGACTTCCCCGACGCCTTTTCGATGATGCAGCCGAGCACGTCGGTGCCGTATCCGTAGACCCAGCGCTCGCCGGGCTGCGCGGCCAGCGGCAACTCGGCGAGCGGCGCGAGGGCGGTGCAGATGTCCGTCGTCTTGTCGGCGAAGTACCAGCCCCAGCCCGCCGCGGGTCCGAGGCCTCGCGCGGCGTAGTCCGGCGCCAGCCAGGACTCGGTGCCGTACGACATCCCGGCGGTGTGCGTCATCAGGTCGCGGATCGTGATCGCCCGCTTCACCGGGACCACCCGCCGGAGCGACTGTCCCGCCGAGTCGTAGCGCTCCGAGACCGTCGCCTTGGCGAAGCCCGGCATCCAGCGGCTGATCGGGTCCGACAGGGAGAGGGTGCCTTCCTCCACCAGCGTCATCGCCGCCACGGTGGTGATCGCCTTCGACTGCGACGCGATCCGGAACTGGGTGTCCATCCGCATCGCCCGGCTCGACTCGCGGTCGGCGAGTCCGGTGGCGTGCTGGTAGATCGGCTTCCCGTCGCGGAGCACCAGCGCCACGATCCCGGCCGCCTTGCCCTCGCGGACCACGCCGTCGAGGTAGCGGGTCATCCGATCCGCCCCCGCCGGGGAGGCGCCGCCCTGGGCGACGAGCGGGGCGGCGACGAGGAGCGACAGGACGGCGGGAAGCGAGCGACGCATGGCGGCCTCTCCGTGCATGACGAATGAGTGGGGAACCGGTCGAGGATACCACGGAGCGGCGGCCGCGTCCAACCGGAGGGCGACAAGGCCGCGCCTCCCCTTTACCCTTCACCCTTCACCCTTCACCGGCCGATCGTCATGCAGCCATTCCATCTCGCCTTCCCCGTCGACGACCTCTCCCGTGCCCGCGAGTTCTACGGCGGACTGCTCGGCTGCCCGGAAGGGCGCAGCTCGGACCAGTGGATCGACTTCGACTTCTGGGGCCACCAGCTGGTCGCCCACCTCGCGCCCGGCGAGGTCGGCCGCGCCGCCACGAACGCGGTGGACGGACACGCCGTGCCGGTCCGGCACTTCGGCGTGGTGCTCGAGTGGGACGCGTGGCATCGCCTGGCCCAGCGGATGCGGGACGCCGGCACCGCGTTCGTGATCGAGCCCGGGATCCGGTTCGCCGGCCTGGTCGGCGAGCAGGCGACGATGTTCTTTCTCGACCCCGCCGGCAACGCCCTCGAGTTCAAGGCATTCAAGGATCCATCGCAACTCTTCGCCCGCTGAACCGGAGCTCGCCATGTCCCGCCTGTCGCGTCCCGCGGCCGCGTCGCTTGCGGCGCGGCCGATCCTCGCCCTCCTGCTCCTGACCGGGATGGCGCGACCCCTCCACGCCCAGGTCGCCTCGTGGGCCGACCGCCTCGCCATCGCCGAGCGGCATCGCGTCGCGGCGATCACCGAGCGGCGCTTCACGCACGACCAGTTCTGGCAGGCGATCGCTCCCGCGCTCCGGAGTGCCGACCTGCGGGTGGAACCGGTGGGCGAGTCGATGCAGGGACGCGCGCTCCGCACCGTCACCTTCGGCCACGGCCCGGTGAAGGTCCTGCTCTGGTCGCAGATGCACGGCGACGAGGCGACCGCGACGATGGCGCTCGCCGACATCTTTGACTTCCTCGCCACGGCGCCAGGCGACCCGCTCCGGCGACGGCTCGCCGATGCGCTCACGATCACCTTCCTGCCGATGCTCAATCCCGACGGCGCCCAGATCTTCGAGCGCGAGAACGCCGCGGGGATCGACATCAATCGCGACGTGCGGCGACTCGCCTCGCCGGAGGCGCGCACCCTCAAGGCGGTCCACGACCGGATCCGGCCCGACTTCGGCTTCAACCTCCACGACCAGAACGCCCGGGTGCGCGTGGGTCGCGGCGGCCAGCAAGTGGCGATCGCCCTGCTCGCCCCCGCCGCCGAGGCGACCCGCGCCTGGGGACCGTCGCGCGACCGCGCCCGTCGGGTCGCCGCGTTCCTCGCCGCCGACTTCGCCAACGCGATCCCGGGCCGCGTCGCGAAGTACGACGACACCTTCAACCCGCGCGCCTTCGGCGACCTGATGCAGGCGTGGGGCACCAGCACGATCCTGATCGAGAGCGGCGGCCTGCCGGGCGACCCGCAGAAGCAGCGGCTCCGCACCCTCAACGCCGCCGCGATCCTCGGCGCCCTCGACCTGATCGCCACGCGAGGCTACGAAGGGGTCGACGTCAACGCGTACGAGTCGCTCCCCTACAACACCGCCGGCGCCTACGACCTGCTGGTCCGCGGCGGGTCGCTCGTGCTGCCCGGCGCGCCGCCGCTCCGGGCCGACGTGGCGATCAACTTCGACGATGCCGTGGCCAGGACCGGTGGACGGATCCGCGAGGTCGGCGACCTCGAGACCGCCGAGGCGATCGACACCGTCGACGCCACCGGCCGCTTCCTGCACCCCGAGCCGAAGGCGCTGATCGACTCGATCCCGCCGACCGCCGCGGGGTACACCCGCTGGTGGCTGCGGATCGGCGCCCCGGCCGCCTTCGTGATCCGTGAAGGGGCGGGCGCCACGACGCGCGAGGTCCGCCGGATCCCCTGATCGACCGATGTCGCCCGCGGGGCCCGGGCGACGCATCCCTGTTCGTGGCCCGACCCAAGGAGTTTCCCGTGACGACCCCGCGCCGTGACTTCCTCGGCTGGATGGGGGCGACTGCCCTCGCCGGCACCGCGCCCGCGATGCTTGTCGGCGCCCCGGCCCTCCCGCATCCCCCGGCCCCCGCCGGTCCCGATGCCGAGTGGGACATGACCTGGGTCCGGCGGCTCACCGGCCGGCACCGCCTCGTCTTCGATGCGCCCGGTCTCGCCGAGGGCGATCCGCTGCTCCGCGCCAATGCGATCGGCCGGCAGTTCACCGCCGTGCTCGGGGTCCCGATCACCGAGCAGGCGCGAGTGCTCGTGCTGCGCCACGAGGGGATCCATTTCGCGATGAACGACGCCTACTGGGCGCGCTTCGGCCTCGGCAAGGCGACCGGGTTCCTCGATGCCGCGGGCAACGGCGTGGTCGTCAACCCGGTCCGCGCCCCGCGGGCCGAGGTTCCCGAGCCCTACCGGGACCTCACGCTGGAGGCGTTCCAGCGCTCCGGCGGGATCGTGCTCGCCTGCCACCTCGCGCTCCAGGCCTATGTGGCACCGCGCTACGCCGCCACCGGGATGGACGAGGCGGCGGCGCTGGCCGCCGCGACCGCCGACCTGCTGCCCGGGATCACCCTGCAGCCCTCCGGCGTCTTCGCCGTGGCGGTCGCCCAGCACGCCGGTTGCGCCTATGTCCCGGTCAGCTGACCCGACTATCGCAATCGGGAATGGCGGGTACCTTCAGGCGGACCCTTCTCCCCGAACCCATTCCGTGAGTTGCCCATGACCACTCGCCGCACCTTTCTTGGCATGGTCGGCGCCGGAGCCGCACTCCCGGCCCTGCACACCCTGGCGCCGCACCAACCGGCGGTCGAGCCGATCTCGGCCGACTGGGACATGAGCTGGGTGAAGCGCCTCACCGGGCGCCACAAGCTCGTGGTCGACGTCCCCGAGCCGCAGGGCGGTGTCCCGATCGTCCAGGCGAACATCATCGGCGCGCAGTATGCCGAGGTCTTCGGCACGCCGATGGCGCAGATCAGCCGCGTGCTGGTGCTGCGGCACGCCGGCATTCACCTCGCCATGAATGACAACTACTGGAAGTGGAGCGGCGTGGGGGCCGACCTCGGCTTCAAGAACGGCGACGGGACCGCGCTCGACCACAACCCCGTCCGGATCCCGGGCACGATGCTGCCGGAGCCGATGCGCCCGCTGATGCTGGAGCCGTTCCAGCAGTCGGGTGGCCTGGTGCTCTGCTGCAACCTCGCGCTGACCTTCCTGGTGGTGCCGAGGTATGTCGCGCGCGGCATGACCCAGGACGCGGCGTACGCGGCGGCGAAGGCCGACATCCTCCCCGGGATCACGCTGCAGCCGTCGGGCATCTTCGCCGTCGGCGTCGCGCAGGACAACGGCTGCTCGCTCATCTCGACGGTCGCCCACGAGTAGCGACCCTCGGGGGTGCAACCGGACGGGACGGGGCGACGTATCTTCAGGGATCCGTCGCCCCTTCCCTTTGCCCGGACCCGCCATGCCCAATCGTCGTGACTTCCTCGGCCTCCTCGGCGCCGGCGCCGCCCTGCCGGCGTTCGCCAACCCGCTGTCCGCCCAGGACGACCTCGTCCCCCGCGCGGCCGACTGGGACATGTCGTGGGTCGACCAGGTCAGCAAGCCGTATCGCGTCGTGATCGACGCCCCCTCGATCAACGAGGGGTCGGGCCTCTGGCGCTCGGTGCTGCTGCGCGACCAGTACCGCGAGGTCTACGGCACCTACCCCGACCAGATGGCCTCCGTGCTGGTGCTGCGCCACGAGGCGATCGTCCTGGCGATGGACCATTCCTTCTGGGAGCAGCACGGCGCGGGCGAAATGGCGAAGATGAAGGACAAGGACGACAAGTGGGTGACGCGGAACCCGATCGGGCCGCCGGCCGACGACGCCCGTCCTGGCGCCGCCAAGTACACCCTCCCCGGCTTCCTGGCCGACGGCGGCATCGTGCTCGGCTGCAACCTGGCCTTCGGCGGCTTCGTGGTCGGCAAGTATCGGGGCGACGGCGTCTCCCGCGACGACGCCCGCACCGAGGCGCTCAAGCACCTGCTGCCCGGCGTGATCCTGCAACCCTCGGGCTTCTTCGCGGTCGTGCGCGCGCAGCAGGCCGGCTGCGTGGTGTTCAGCAACCTGTAGCGCGGACGGCGAACGGCGAAAGACCCCGGAGAGCGCTGGGCTCCCCGGGGTCTTTGGTTGTTCTCTGTTCTCTGTGCTCTGCTCTCTGTTCGCTGTCTACCGGATCTCGACGTACCGCCTGAGCCGCGCCAGTTCCTCGGCCTTCACGTACTTGCCGATCTCCTTGTCGAACTGCGCCATCGTCTTCCAGGGCCGGTACTCCTTGAACTCGCGCAGCATCCGCGCGCCGACGCCGGGGATCGTAAGGATGTCGTCGTCGCTGGCGGCGTTGAGGTCGATCTTCACGAAGACGTACTGCTCCATGGCGTTGACCTTGTCCTCGTCGACGTACTTCGACATCTCCTTGTGGAACTGCGCCAGCCCCTTGTAGGGCCGGTACTCGAAGAATTCCCGCACCCACCGGTTGGTCCCCATCGGCAGCATGAGGATCTCCTCGCGGGTCGTCTCGTTCAGGTCGAGCTGCACGAACACCTTCTCGTAGGCCGCCTTGCGCTGCTCCGGCGTCAGCGACTCGCCGGCGAGGAAGGCGTCGAAGTCGGCCTGCCGCAGGAAGGGACGCTTCGCCACCAGCGCCTTCACGATCGCGGGGGTGAATCCGGGCACCGCACCGAGCTGCGCCTCGGTCGCGACGTTGGCGTTGGTGATCGTGAGCGGCTTGCCGACCTGGGCGGCCGCCGGCATGGCGGCGACGACGGTGGCGAGCAGCAGGGCGGCGGGCACGGCGCGGGACATCGGGTCACTCCTTCATGGTGGCCGGCACCGGGCCGGCGAGGGGGATCAACAGCGCGAGCAGGCCGAACCAGGCCATCGTGCCGGGTGCCAGGGCCGGCGCGCCGTGGGTGGTCGCTTCCTTGACCAGCGCCCAGCCGCCGAGGCCCGGGTCGAGCTCGCGCTGGAACTCGACGTTGCCGCGGTAGTGGAGCCACACACCGACCACCCCGGACACCACATAGGCGACGCCCAGCAGCCGTAGCCCGGCGCGCGAGCCGGCGCCGGGCCGCCAGGCCTGCCAGCCAGCCACCGGCAGGCCGAGGCCGAGGAGCACCACCGGGATCCACTGCCGCCAGTCCTCGAGGTGGTTGAGGAGGACCAGTTCCGGCAGCGTGCCGGCGACGCCGATCACGAACAGCAACAGGAGCAGTCCCGGGACCCGCCTGGCGAGCCCGGGACTCACGACTCAGTTCCCCGAGGCACGCCGGTCCTTGAACGTGTCGTACAGCTCGGTGTGCTTGGTGGCGAGCGGCACGTTTCGTCCGTCGATGAACAGGTACCGCGTGCTGGTGCGCGCCTCGAGGATGTCGCCGTCGGTCACCACCAGGTTGGCGATCTTCCCCGGTTCGATGGTGCCGAGGCGGTCGGCGACGCCGAAGATCTGCGCCGGCCACAGCGTCACCGCGCGCAGCGCGTCGTCCTTGTCGAGCCCGAACGCGGCGGCCATGCCGGCGTCGTACGGGAGGTTCCGCACGTCGGGGTTCGGCTCGCCCGAGGCGATCGCGAAGCGGACGCCCGCCGCCGCCAGCTTGGCCGGCGCGGCGTACTGCGCGTCGTAGGGATCGTCGTCGCGGGTCGGCAGGGTGAGGACCCCCTGGAAGATCACCGGGACGTCGTGCTCCTTCAGGTACGCCGGCATCCGCCAGGCGTCGCGCCCGCCCAGGATGATCGGCTTGAGGTGGCGCTTCTCGGCGAACTCGACGACCTCCTTGATGTTCGCCTCGGTCTGCGCCGGGAACAGCACCGGCATCTCGCCCCGGATGGCGGGGACGAGCGCGGCGAGGATCACGTCGTGGGTCACCCGCGGCAGCGCCGGATTCGCCGTCGCCGCGTCGACCGCCTTGCCGTACGCCTCGGCGTCGTCGAGCAGCTGGTTGAGCGAGTCGAGCGGCGTCATCCCGGTCGCCGGCGTGGTCGCGGCCTGCGCGCCGAAGCGCCCGCCACCGCCGCCCCCCCGGCCGCCCTGGCCCGGAAGCTGGATCACCATCGCGATGCGCGGCACGACGGCCATCGCCGGGGCGGTGTAGCCGGCGAGGTTGATCAGCGCGGCTTGGCCCGCGACGATGCTGCCGTTCGGATAGGAGATCACGTGGGTGATCCCGGCCACCCGCGTCACGCCGATGTGGGCGCTGTGCGGGTCGATCCCCCAGATCGCCTGGGCGTTGGGGTTCCAGCTGCCGGTCTCGGCCTGGTCCTGGGTCTGTGCCCCGGCGGTCTCGAGCTCCAGCAGCCCCATCTGCGTCCCGCCGTCCATCATGCCGGGGTAGACGCTGAGGCCGGTCGCGTCGATGCGCTGGGCCCCGGCGGGCACCGCGACGTCGGCGCCGACCGCCTGGATCTTGCCGTCGGCGATCACCACGGTGCCGCGCGCGATCACCGGCCCGCTGACCGGGACGATCCGCGCGTTGGTGATCGCGAACGTCGCGCGCGGACCGGGTTCGGCGTTGTAGGAGCCGAGCTGCGCGGCGGCGGCGCCCGGCAGGGCGGCGGCCAGCACCGCCAGGACGGCGGTCATCGGGGCGCGGCTCATCGCAGGTCCTCCTGGGGAGTCTCGGTGCGCTGCCCGCCGCGACCCGGCCCGCGGGCGGGCGTCGGCAGCTTGTTCGGTTCGGCGGCCTCGAGTTCGGCGCGCTCGGCGGCGAGCGCCTTGCGCAGCTCGAGGTCGCGCTGCTTGTCGAAGAAGATCTCGCCGTCGATGAACGTGGTCTCGGGGCTCGAGTACACCGACAGCGGGTGGCCGTCCCAGATCACCACGTCGGCATCCTTGCCGACCTCGATCGAGCCGACCTTGGCGTCGATGCCGAGCTGCTTCGCCCCGTTGATCGTGATCGTCGAGAGCGCCTCGTCGTCCGAGAGGCCGCCGTAGCGGACCAGCTTCGCGGCGTCGATGTTCAGCCGCCGCGCCCGCCCGTCGTCGTCGGAGTTGATCGTCGACAGGACGCCGGCGCGCATCGTGATCGCGACGTTGTAGGGGATCGCGTCGTACGCCTCGATCTTGTAGCCCCACATGTCGGCGAAGGTCGAGATGCCGGTGCCGCTCGCGGCGATCTCGGGCGCGATCTTGTACGCCTCCAGCGCGTGCTGCAGGGTCCGGACGGTGAAGCCGAACTCGTGCGCCAGGTTCAGCAGCATGTACATCTCGTCGGCCCGGTAGCTGTGGGCGTGGACGTAGCGCTTCCCCTCGAGCACCTCGACCAGCGGCTCCAGCTCCAGGTCGCGGCGCGGGGCGACCAGGTTCTTCTCGCCCTTCGCCACCCGCGCCCGGTAGTCGTTCCACTCGCGCTGGTAGTCGCGCGCCCGGGTGAAGGCGTCTCGCAGGACCTCCTCCTGCCCCATGCGCGACTGCGGGTAGCGCGACGGCCGCTGCGGTTGGCCGACCACCACCACCCGCCCGTTGTTCTTGCCGGTCACGTTCTCGCCGAGCGCGAACTTGATCCCGGGCATCGCCCCGGGAAACAGCATCTCGCTCACCGGCCGTCCCCACTTGAGCTTCACCACGGCGTTCTGCCCGCCGATGGTGTTGGCCGAGCCGTGCAGCACGTTCAGCGTCGTGGTGCCGCCGGCGAGCGCGTAGTAGATGTGTTCATCGGTCGGGTTCAGCACGTCGGCGATCCGCACCATCGAGGTCACCGACAGGGTGCCCTCGTTGGTCGCGTCCGACATCATGTGCGAGTGCGGGTCGATGATCCCCGGCAGCAGGTACTTGCCGGTGGCGTCGATGACCGCGGCATTGGCCGGGGCCTGCAGGTTCTTGCCGATCGCGGCGATCTTGCCGCCCTGGAGCAGCACGTCGGTGTCGGTCAGGGTCCCCTTCGTGACGGTCAGCACCGTCGCGTGCCGGATGATCGTCGGCGGGGCCGGGTCCTGCGCGGCGGCCGCGGGGGCCACCGCGAGCAGCGCCGCGAGGCGAACGGTCGTCTTCATGGAGTCCTCGCGGTCTGGTTGGGCGTGGCGGCGGGAGCGGCCACCTCGAACGACTGCCCCTCGACGAAGACCCGGCTCACCTTGCCGTTCGCGTCGAACAGGTCGCCGGTCACGATCGTGAGGTTGGCGAGCTTGCCCACCTCGATGCTGCCGACCTGGTCGGCCACGCCGAGCAGCGTGGCCGGGTCGATCGTCAGGGCGCGGAGCGCCTGGTCCTTGGCGAGGCCGCCGTCGACCGCACGGCGCACGTTGGCGAGGAACTCCGGGAACGCGCCGCCCGAGGCGAACGCGAAGCGCACCCCCGCCGCCGCGAGGCGGCCGGGTCCCTTGGGCTGGTCCACCCGGTCCCGCAGCACCCGCATCGGTTCGGGCGTGCTGTCGTTGGCACCGCGGCCACCAAAGCCGCTGCCGCCCCCGCCGCCGCCCGCCCGGCCGCCGCCCGCCGCACCGCCGGCGCTGCGGCGCGGGAAGTCGATCTCGAGGAACACCGGCACGTTGGCGGCCTTGAGCTCCGGCGCCACCTTCCACGCCTCGCTGCCGCCGGAGATGATCGGCGAGAGCCCGAACTCCTTGGCCAGGTCGAGCGCACGGCGAATCTCGCGCTCGCTGCCGGCGTGCATCACCACCGGCTCGCGGCCGGCGATCACCGGCTGCAGCGCGTCGAGCGTCGGGTCGAGGGTCGGCCGCTCCATGCCGCGCGGCGAGCGGGCGTAGGCCGCCGCCACGTCACGGTAGTGCTGGGCATCGAGCAGCTCCTGGCGCAGCTGGGCGAACACCCCCATCAGCGAGCCGGGGTAGCCGCCCCCGCCGCCGAAGCCGCCCCCGCCCCCACGCGAGAAGCCGATCTCCTGACCCACCGGCTCGCGCAGGACCAGCGTGCGGGCGTCGCCGTCGGCGAGCGCGATCACCGCCGAGCCGCCGCGGAAGATGCCGCTGCCCTGTGCGGTGAGCGCCGCGGTGAAGCCCGCGGCCCGGGCCGCCGAGAACGACGTCGCGGTCGGGGCCAGCAGGTTGCTCGCGAGGATCTCCGCCTGCATCCCCGCGCCGTAGGTGGAGTTCGGTGCCTCGGGCCGCGAGGCCGCCTGGTTCCCCTGCCCGCCACCCGCGCCACCGCCGCCCGCGCTGGGCATCCCCAGCGTCCCCGAGGCGTCGATGAAGCCCGGGTAGATCGTCATGCCGGACCCGTCGATCACGCGCGCATCGGCAGGTGCCTCGACGGCGGCGCCCACGGCGGCGATCAGGCCGTTCCGGATCACCACCGTGCCCTTGGCGATCGCCGGCCCGCTGACCGGTTCGATCCGGGCACCGGTGATCGCCCAGGTGGCGGGTGGGACGGGGGCGTGCTGGGCGGCGATCGGTGGCGCCAGGAAGGCGCCGAGCGCCGCCGCGCCCGCAAGGCGGACGGACAGGTGCATCGGGAACGCTCCGATGAAGGGAAGGGAAGGCAACCGACCCAATCTACGCGGCAAGGCAGGTTCGCGTTGAGGGCCCGGCCGCAAGGCGGCCCGAGCATCCACGGGCGAATCGCACCCCATCACCGATTACCCTTCACCGTTCACCCTTCACCCTTCAGCGACCTCGATGCCCAGACTCCCGCTCCTCGCCCTGATCGCCCTCGCCGCCTGTTCCTCCGTCGCCGATGAGTCGCCGGCGATCTCGAACTCGCCGCCCGACATCGCCACCGCCACGTTCGCGCCGTCGCTCGGGATCGACATCGCCGAGTTCAGCCACAACGCCAACGGCCTCTACTGGAAGGACCTGCGACTCGGCGACGGATCGGTGGTGCAGTCCGGCCAGCGCGTCACCGTGGGCTACGACGGCCAGCTTCCCGACGGCAGCCGCTTCGAGAAGTCGCCGGCCGACCGGCCGTACGTCACCAACATCGGCGTCGGCGCCGTGATCCCCGGCTGGGACCAGGGGATCGTCGGCATGCGGGTCGGCGGGCGACGGATGCTGATCATCCCCGCGGCGCTGGGCTATGGCGCGGGCGGCTCGCCGCCGGTGATCCCACCCAACGCCGTGCTGATCTTCACCGTCGAGGTGTTCGCCGCCGAGTGAGCGCGGGAACCGGGGGCGCCGATCCGACGTACCTGTGGCGCCCCCGATGGAGGACCCGATGACCGATCGACCCGACGACAAGGCGCTCCGCGACCGGCTCACCGACCTGCAGTACCAGGTCACCCAGTGCGACGCCACCGAGCCGCCGTTCCGCAATCCGTACTGGAACGAGCACCGCGCCGGGATCTACGTGGACGTGATCAGCGGCGAGCCGCTCTTCTCCTCGCGCGACAAGTACGACTCCGGCACCGGCTGGCCGTCGTTCACGCGGCCGCTCCGGAGCGACGACGTCACCACCCGGACCGACCACACGCTGATGATGCCGCGCACGGAAGTGCGCAGCAGCAGCAGCGACGCGCACCTCGGCCACGTCTTCCCCGACGGCCCCGGGCCGGGCGGGATGCGCTACTGCATGAACTCGGCGTCGCTGCGGTTCGTGCCGCTCGAGGAGATGGAGGCCGCGGGCTACGCGGCGTGGATCCCCGCCGTCACCGGCGAGGCGGCGCGGTAGTACACTTCGGGGCGGTCCGATCGATCCGCCCGCCCCGAGGAGTCCCCGTGTCCGTCCGCCTCCCGCTGCCCTTCGCCCTCGCGTTCCCGATCGTCCTCGGCGCCCAGTCGCCGCCGGGCGGCGAATGGAAGCAGCACTCGCTCGAGCGCCCCAAGCCGCCGGTGGTGCATCCCGGCGGCGCCGCGATCGTGGCGCCGCCGGCCGATGCGGTCATCCTCTTCGACGGCGCCTCGCTCGCCGCCTGGCGCTCGAACGTCGATTCCGCCGCACCGGCGCCGTGGCGCATCGTCGGCGACGCGCTCGAGGTGGTGCCGGGCGCCGGCGGCATCCACACCCTGCAGGGCTTCGGCGACGCACAGCTCCACCTGGAGTGGATGACCCCGACCCCGCCGCGCGGCGAGGGCCAGGAGCGCGGCAACAGCGGCGTCTTCCTGATGGGGCGCTACGAGGTGCAGGTGCTCGACTCGTGGGAGAACGTCACTTACGCCGACGGCCAGGCCGGCGCGGTCTACGGCCAGTATCCGCCGCTCGTCAACGCCTCGCTGCCGCCGGGGACGTGGCAGAGCTATGACATCATCTTCCGGCGCCCGCGGTTCGATGCGCAGGGCAAGGTGCGGGAGCCGGCGCGGGTGACGGTGCTGCACAACGGCGTGCTGGTCCAGCAGAACGTCGCGATTCTCGGACCCACCTCGCACATGGTGCGCACCCCGTACGCGGTGCATCCCGATCGGCAGCCGCTCGGCCTCCAGGACCACGGCGTCGCGGTCCGCTACCGCAACATCTGGATCCGGCCGCTGAACGACCGCCCGTGATCCTGCTCGACGCCGTCGGCCGCCGCCTCGCCCGGTGGCTCAACCAGCCGCGACCCGCCGAGCGCCGGGTCGGCACCAGCTATCCGCGGGTGCTCGCGCGCACGCTCCAGCCCGGCGACGTGCTGCTGGTCGAGGGGAGCTCGCGGATCTCCTCGGCCATCAAGTACCTGACCCAGTCGAGCTGGTCGCACGCCACCCTCTGCATCGCCAGGCCCGATCCCGACGCCGCCCCGGGCCAGGGACCGCTCGTCCTCCTCGAGGCCGACGTGAGCGAGGGCGTCCGCCTGGTGCCGCTGGATCGCTACGCCACCCAGCACACCCGCATCTGCCGACCGGTCGGCCTCTCGCCCGGGGAGATCGCGCGGGTGATCGGCCATGCGGTGGGCCGGGTCGGCCAGCGCTATGACATGAAGAACATCTGGGATCTCGCCCGCTATCTGGTGCCGCACCCGCCGGTGCCGCGCCGCTGGCGGCGCCGGCTGCTCGCCTTCGGGAGCGGCGACCCGACCCGCGCGATCTGCTCGTCGCTGATCGCCGAGGCGTTCCACGGCATCGGCTACCCGATCCTGCCCGACATCCGCCTGCTGGTGAAGGAGCGCGGCCGCGAGGAGGCGCGCGAGGTGCTCCACATCCGTCACCATTCACTGTTCACGCCGCGCGACTTCGACGTCTCGCCCTACTTCGCGATCATCAAGCCGACGCTCGACGCCGGCTTCGACTTTCACCGAGTGAAGGTCGAGGGCCCGCCGAGTCCCCCGGAAGGGGAGGCCGCATGACCGGACGCGCGCTGCTGTGCGCCGCGATCCTCGCCACCGCGCCGCTGGCGGGCCAGCAGCCGCGCACCGAGGTGGTCCTCCTCGGGACCGGCATGCCGCGGCCGAATCCGGCGGCGGCCGGGCCGGCCACCGCCGTGGTGGCCGGCGACCAGGTGCTCCTCTTCGACGCCGGGCGCGCCGTGCTGCAGCAGATGGCCGCCGCGCGGCTGCCGGTCACCGGCCCCACCGCGGCGTTCATCACCCACCTCCACAGCGACCACACCGTCGGGCTTCCCGACCTGATCCTCACGTCGTGGGTGATGCAGCGGCACCGGGTGATGCCGATCTACGGCCCGCCGGGACTCGCCGGCATGGTGGCGCACATCCTCGCGGCGTGGGCGATCGACATCCAGGTCCGCACCGAGGGACTCGAGCACGAGACGCCCGGCGGCGAGCGGGTGGCCGTGCACGAGATCGGGCCCGGCCTGATCCACGACAGCGCCGGGGTGCGCGTCTCGGCCTTCCGGGTGCCGCACGGCAACTTTCCCGACGCCATGGGCTACCGGGTGGAGACGCCGGACCGCGTGATCGTGATCTCGGGCGACACCGGGCCGAGCGACGAGGTCGCGCGACAGGCCGCCGGCGCCGACGTCCTGGTGCACGAGGTCTACTCCGCCGCGCATGTCGTGCCCGAGGCGCGCCCGGGCGGGGATGACTGGCCGGCGTACATGCGCGCCTTCCACACCAGCGACGTGGAGCTGGGGGCGATCGCGCAGCGCGCCGGGGTCAGGCTGCTGGTGCTGACCCACGTGATCCGGGGCGGGGCGACCGACGACGAGCTCGTCGCCGGCGTGCGGCGCGGCGGCTTCACCGGCCGCGTGGTCGTGGGACACGATCTGGAGCGCTGGTGACCGTCTTCCACCTGCTCGCCTCGCTCACCACCATCGCCGCGCTCTTCGCGTGGGTGAACTTCCGCTACATCCGGCTGCCGATGACGATCGGCCTGATGGTGATGGCGCTGGTGAGCTCGATCCTGCTGGTGCTCCTCGGCCGCACCGGCATCCTGCCGGTCCACCCGGTGGCCGACCTCGTCTCCGCGATCGACTTCGACGACACCGTGCTCAACGGGATGCTCGGGGCGCTGCTCTTCGCCGGCGCGATGCACGTCGACGTCCAGCGGCTGCTCGCGCAGCGCGGCATCGTCCTGGCACTCGCCACCTTCGGCACCGTCTTCACCACCGTCGTCGTCGCGATCGTCGGCCAGTGGCTCTTCGCCCGGGTGGGCCTCTCGGTGCCAATGCCGTGGATGTTCCTCTTCGGCGCGCTGATCGCCCCGACCGACCCGATCGCCGTCGCCGCGGTGCTGCGCCGCGCCGGCGTGCCGCCCGACCTGGAGACCACGATCGCCGGCGAGTCGCTCTTCAACGACGGCGTCGGCGTGGTGCTGTTCGTGCTCCTGCTCGACCTGGTGACCGGCGGCGAGTTCACCCTTGCCGCCGCCGGGCACCTCTTCCTCGTCGAGGTGGTCGGCGGCCTCGCCTACGGCGCCATCCTCGGCTGGATCGTCTACCGGATGCTCCGCGCGGTGGACAACTACCAGGTCGAGATCCTGCTCACCATCGCGCTGGTCACCGGCGGCTACGACGTCGCCCAGCGGCTGCACGTCTCCGGGCCGCTGGCGATGGTCGTCGCGGGGCTGCTGATCGGCTCGCGCGGCCGCCGGCTGGCGATGTCCGACACCACCCGCAGCCGGCTCGACCAGTTCTGGGAGCTGGTCGACGAGTTCCTCAACGCCGCGCTCTTCGTCCTTATCGGCCTGGAGGTGCTGGTGCTCGACATCGCGCCGGCGCTGCTCTTCGCCGCCGCGATCGCCATCCCGCTGGTCCTCGTGGTCCGCTGGATGTCGGTGGCGATCCCGGTGTGGCTGCTGCCGAGCGGCCGGGCGCTGGCGGGTGGCGCGACCGCGATCCTCACCTGGAGCGGGCTGCGCGGCGCGATCTCGGTCGCGCTGGCACTGTCGCTCCCGATCGGCGACACGCCGCGCGATGCCCTGCTCGCGATCACCTACGTGATCGTCTGCTTCTCGATCATCGTGCAGGGACTGACGGTGGGACGCGTCACGAGGCGGATCTTGGCGCGGCATTGAGACGCGAGATTCGCGATTCGCGAATCGAGGACTCGTGGGATCAACGCAAGGGCCGGCTCCCGACGGGGAACCGGCCCTTGTGACACTCGACTCGCGAGTCTCGAATCGCGAGTCTCGGCCCTACTTGACGGCCAGCGCCTCCTCGATCCTCGCCTCGGCGTCGCGCAGGTGCGCCAGCGTCATCGCGTCGCCGCCGCGGCCGATTCGGGCCCGGATGCCGCGTTGCAGCGTCACCAGCTCCTGGCGGGCCAGCGGCCGCGCCTCGGCGGTGGTGACGTCCGGGCCGCGCGCCGAGGAGGTGGTCGCCGTCGCCAGCGCGACCAGTCGCTCGAGGTGGGCCCGCTGGAGCTGGCGCCGCCAGGCGTCGATCGCGCCGCGCCCGTCGAGCTCCCGCCAGATGGCTCCCCGGATGTCGGCCAGCATCGCCGCCGGCGAGTAGGTCCCCGCGCCGCCGTAGACGTCGGTCTCGACCATCCGCTGCATGCGGCCGGGTTCGATGACGCGCGCGATCACCGAGGCCTGCAGCTGGCGGATCCGGTCGAGGGCGCCCTGCCCCTCGATCCGCCGCATGACCGCCTCCGGCACCAGCCAGGTCGGGGTGTCGAACACCTGGTCGATCAGGAAGCGCACCGCCTCGCGCTGCTTCGCCGCCGGCACCGGGACGTACACCGGACCGGCCTGGTCGGTGGACTTGGCGTCGCGGGTGATCCCGCCGATCTCCGTGACCACGTGGCCGACGTAGCGCGAATAGCTCGACACCAGCTCGCCGTACAGCTCGTTGAGGTCGTCCCAGGTCTGGCCCGGCGTCGCGGTCCACGTCGGCAGCTCGGGCAGCACCCGCTTGAGGTTCGCGATCCCGAGGGTGCTCGCCGCGACCGGGTCGCCGCCGATGTCCTCGGTCTGCGCCCGCGGGTCCATGCCGTCGCCGCCGTAGAACCGGTAGCGCGGGTCGTCGGCGTGCTCGAGGATCCAGCGATCCAGCTGCGGCTTCTCGGCCTCCGGCGTGGCCGCCCCGGGGATGATCCGGTAGCCCCAGTTGATCGCGTAGCGATCGTACGGGCCGAGCGTCCGGATGAAGCGCGTCACCCCGTCGCCCGGCTGGGCGACGTAGTTCTGCCGCGCGTAATCCATGATCGACGGCGCCACGCCGTAGGTGCTCGTGAACGCCGGCGAGCGGAGCGAGTCGACCGGAAACGACGACGACGCGATCATGTTGTGCGGCAGGCCGAGGGCGTGGCCGATCTCATGGGCGATCACCTGCTTGACCGTCTCGCCGATCAGCGCGTCGTCGAGCATCAGCGACCGCGCCTCCGGGTTGGCCGCGCCGGTCTCCACCATCAGCCGGTTGCGGTACGACCGCAGGTGGTTGTGGTACCAGAGGATGTCGCTCTCGATGATCTCGCCGGTGCGCGGGTCGGAGACGCTCGGCCCCATGGCGTTGCGGGTCATGTTCGCCACGTAACGGACCGAGTTGTAGCGCACGTCGTCCGGGTCGAACTCGGGATCCTCCGCCGGCGTCGGCGGGTCCTTCGCGACGACCGCGTTCCGGAAGCCGGCCGCCTCGAACGCCGAGTTCCACTCCTCAACGCCCGCCTTGATGAACGGCCGCCACTCGGTCGGCGTGCCGGGGTCGAGGTAGAAGACGATCGGCTTGACCGGCTCGACCAGCTCGCCGCGGGCGTACGCCGCGGGATCCTTCGGCTCCAGTCGCCAGCGACGGATCAGCTCGCGCTCGGCCGCCTTGAGTTGGCGCGAACCGAAGTCCACCTGCCGGATCGAGAACCAGCCCACCCGTTCGTCGGCGAAGCGCGGCCGCATCGGCTCCTTCGGCAGCAGCACCAGCGACTGTGCCGTCGTGATCGACACCGTCCCGGTCGCCGACTGCGACGGCGGATCGGTCGCGTCGAAGGTCTGGACCTGGCGCACCTCGACGTTCTGCGGGAACGACTTCACGCTCTCGGTGAACGAGCGCTGCGGGTCGAGTCGGCGGACCTTGAACTGGGTCCGCATCCCGCTCGAGAGGCCGCTGATCGCCGCGACGTCGTCCTCGAGGAACGAGGTGACGTCGATGACCACCGCGTGCGAGTCGGCCCGCCACGCCTCCAGCTTGAACGCCCGCAGGATCGGCGCGAAGGTGTTCACCGCCACCGACTTCGCGATCGGCAGCGCGGTGTCGGCCACGTAGCGCGTCCCCTCGCTCCGGAGCAGGATGCGGTCGCCATCCCGCTCGAAGCGGACCAGGTACTCGTTGATGTTCGATCCGGCGTTCGTGAACGCCGAGAGATCCTCCGCGGCGGCGGCAAGTCGGGTCAGCCACAGCATGTCCCGCCCCAGCAGCGAGTCGGGGATCTCCCACAGGATCTTGCCGTCGCCGCGGTGCACCAGGAACAGGCCGCTGTCGGCGCTCGCCCCCTTGGGGATCACCTTGTCGTAGGGCTGCGGCCCGGCGTTGCGCGTCGCGGCGGCGCCGCGCGCGGGGGTCGCGGCGCTGTCGGCCGCTGGCCGGGCCGGCGCGGGCGCGGGTGGCCTGGCGGCGGGCTGTGGCCGGGCGCACCCGGCGGCGAGGAGGACGAATGCGGTGGACACGGAGAGACGAACCATCGACGGCCCCGGCTGGAGTCGGAAGGAGGGGAACGCGACAAGATAGCGCGGTGCCTTGCCGGGCGGTCCGCCGTGTCGCATCCTAGAACAACCCATCGCACCATCCCGGAGGGACCATGCCCGAGGTCAACTTGCTGGCCGTGCTGCTCGCCACAATCGCCGCGTTCGTGCTCGGCGGCATCTGGTACGGGCCGCTCTTTGGCACCGCCTGGATGACGGCGCATGGCTACACCCCCGACCAGCTCCGCGAGCGCGCCAACCCGCTCCGCATGTACGGCGTCACCTTCGTGATCGGCCTGATCAGCGCCTACAGCCTGGCCATGTTCCTCGGCACCGGCCTCGACTGGACCACGGGGGCGCTGTACGGGCTGGTCGTCGGCGCCGTCTGGGTCGGCGGGTCGATCGCCACCAACTACCAGTTCGAGAACACCGGCAACACCCTCCTGATGATCAACGCCGGCTATCACGCCGTGCGCTTCGCCGCGATGGGCGCCATCCTGGCGGCGATGCACTGACCGCCTCGCGCCTGCTCGCCCTCTGGGCCCGGCTGGGCCGTGGTGGCCTGGGCCGCCGCGCCTTCGCGTTCCTGGTCGGCCGGGCCGTACCCTACACCGGATCGATCGGCGCGATCGTCACCGACCTCGTGCCGGGTCGCGCCGTCGTGCGCCTCCGCGATCGGCACGCGGTCCGCAACCACCTCGGCAGCGTGCATGCCGTGGCGCTGGTGAACCTCGCCGAACTGGCGAGCGGACTTGCCATGGTGACCGCCACCGGCGACGCCGTACGCGGCATCCCGGTGGCGATCTCCATCCGCTACCACCTGAAGGCCCGCGGCCTCCTCACCGCCACCGGGACCGCCGCCCCGCCGGCCGTCACCTCGCCGATCGAGGCGATGGCGCGCGCCGAGATCCACGATGCCAGCGGCGCCCTGGTCGCCGACGCCGACGTCACCTGGCGCCTCTCCCCACAGGCGCAGTCCCGATGAGTTCGGCCCCGTTGACCATTCACCATTCACCATTCACCCAGCAGTTCCTCGCCGACTCCGGCGCCGTGCTGCCGCTGATCGGCGGCCCGATGTATCCCTGCTCCAATCCGGAGCTCGTCGCGGCCATCTCCGCGACCGGGGCGATCGGCATCGTCCAGCCGCTTTCCCTCACCTTCGTGCACGGCCGTGACTTCCGCGAAGGGCTGCGGTGGATCCGTCAGCACGCCGGCGGCCATCCGATCGGCATGAATGCGCTGATCGAGGGATCGTCGCGCCGCTACCGCGCCCGGATGGAGTCGTGGATTGCAACTGCCCTCGAGGAGGGGATCCGGTTCTTCATCACCTCGCTCGGCAATCCGCGCTGGGTCGTCGAGATGGTGCGCCCGCACGGCGGCGTGGTGTATCACGACGTCACCGAGGCGAAGTGGGCCGAGAAGGGGATCGACGCCGGTGCGACCGGCCTGATCGCGGTGAACCGCCTGGCCGGTGGCCACGCCGGTCCGCGCGATCCGGCGCGGCTGCTCGAGGAACTCGCGCGATTCGGCGTCCCGGTCGTCGCGGCGGGAGGCGTCGGCGATGCCGCAGGCTTCCGGGCGATGCTCGACCTGGGGTACGCGGCGGTGCAGTGCGGCACCCGATTCATCGCCACCACCGAGTGCACCGCCAGCGATCCCTACAAGGCCGCGGTGGTCCGCGCCCGCGCCGACGACATCGTCCTGAGCGAACGGATCACCGGCGTCCCCGTGGCGGTCATCCGCACCCCGTGGATCGACCGGATCGGCGTCCGCGCCGGCCCGATCGCCCGCCACCTGCTGCGGTGGCGCCGGACCCGGCACCTGATGCGGACCCTCTACGCCCTCCGCTCGCTCTGGCAACTGAAGCGGTCGGCGACCGACCCGGCCGGGAAGGACGAGTACTGGCAGGCCGGGCGCTCGGTCGAGGCGATCACCGAGGTCCTGCCCGTGGCCGCCGTGGTGGACCGCTTTCGCGAGGCGCTCACTCGGGATTCTGCCGGCGAGGGATCTTCCGCGACCTGAAATCCGTCGCCATCTTGTTACTCATCCCCGCCGGGCCGCGAGCCCGGAACCCCAATCCAGAACGAGGCTTCACACTATGCTCAGGCGGCTCATCGGGTCCGGTCTCGTCGCGTGTTCCATCCTTGCCCTGGCCGGGCCAGTGGCGGCCCAGGGAACCGCGACGATCCGCGGGACGGTCGTCCGTGCCGGTGACGGCGAGGCGATCCCCGGCGTGCAGATCATGGTGCGAGGCAGCGGCCTCGCCGCGGCGACCAACGTGACCGGTCGCTATGCCCTCACCCGTGTCCCCACCGGGGCGCAGGTGATCACCTTCCGCTGGCTCGGCTACGCGCCGGTGGACCGCGAGGTCAACGTCACCGGCGACATGACGCTCGACATCACGCTCGAGCCCCAGCCGGTCTCGCTCGCCGACCTCACCGTCTCGGCCGCGTCGCGCGAGCCGGAGCGGATCACCGAGGCGCCGGCCGCCGTCACCACCGTCGACCCGCGCGTGCTCCAGACGACCGCCCCGACCGGCCAGGCGCCGCTGGCGCTGGCACAGGCCCCGGGCGTCGACCTGGTGCAGAGCGGCATCAACGACTTCAACATCAATGCCCGCGGCTTCAACTCCTCGCTCAACCGCCGGGTGCTCACCCTGCTCGACGGCCGCGACCTCGCCATCGCGTTCCTCGGCTCGCAGGAGTGGAACACGCTGCCCGTCGCCCTCGACGAGCTTCGCGACATGGAACTGGTGCGCGGTCCCGGCTCGGCGCTCTACGGCGCCAACGC
Organism: uncultured Gemmatimonadaceae bacterium; assembly: GCA_964557115.1. Lineage (GTDB taxonomy): Bacteria > Gemmatimonadota > Gemmatimonadetes > Gemmatimonadales > GWC2-71-9 > Palsa-1233. The sequence continues at coordinate 12,887 of CAZKYO010000019.1, read as the reverse complement.
CTTCGCCGGCGTCATCAACATGACCACCCTCTCGCCGCGCGAGTCGCCCGGCGCCAAGCTCTCGATCTCCGGCGGCGAGCTCGCCTCGTTCAAGGTGGACGGCCGCTGGGCGGGCACCTTCGCCGAGGGACGCATGGGCGCCCGCGTGAACGGCGGCTGGTCCACCAGCGACACGTGGACCCGCTCGCGCACCTCGGCCGACGGCCTCGACCTCGCCCGCGAGTACGAGGAGGCGGGCGTCACCGCCGCCGCGGCCTCGCCCGAGGCGCTGCCGCTTGCCGGCCAGACCCTCGGCGCGGGGCGCGCCGCCGAGGGCGACCGCGACCCGCTCAAGTCGCTCTACGGCTCGGGCCGCGTCGACTACTACCTCGACAACGGCGGCGCCTTCACCGTCGAGGGCGGCGCCTCGCAGGTCGAGAACGAGACGCTTGTCACCGGCATCGGCCGCGTCCAGGTGATCAAGGGCTTCAAGCCCTACGCCCGGATGGCCTACAACTCGGGGCACCTGAACGTCTTCACCTACTGGAACCGGCGCGAGTCGAAGGATCCGCAGTACTCGCTGGCCTCAGGCGCCCCGCTGCTCGAGAAGTCCGACATCTTCCACGCCGAGGCGCAGGGCAACACGCGCTTCGCCGCCGACGCCGCGCGGATCATCGTCGGCGCGTCGTTCCGCCAGTACAACGTCAACACCAGCGGCACGCTGATGCGGCCCGAGGACGACGACCGCCACGACAAGATCTACTCGGTCTACGGCCAGCTCGAGTACAAGCTGACCGACCAGCTGCGCCTGGTCGGCGCGGCGCGCTACGACGAGGGCGACCTCTTCGACGGACAGTTCTCGCCCAAGGGCGGCATCGTCTTCTCGCCGAGCCCCAACCATTCGTTCCGCTTCACGGTCAACCGCGCGTTCCAGACGCCGAACTACTCGGAGTACTTCCTCCGCGTGGTGGCCGCGGCGCCGGCCAACCTCAGCCTGCTCGAGGCGGGGCTGCGCGCCTCGCCCCTCGGTCCGGCGCTCGCCGGCGTGCCGCAGGGCCAGCTCTTCACCACGTCCAGCGCGGTGCCGGTCTACGCCCGCGGCAACGCCGATCTCGACGTCGAGAAGACCGTCGGCTACGAGCTGGGCTGGAAGGGCTCGCTGTCCGATCGCGCCTACGTCACCGTCGACGCGTACCTGAACAACATCAAGGACTTCGTCACCGACCTCCTCCCGGGCGTCAACCCGACCTTCACCGGGTGGAGCGCGCCGGCGGCGGTGCCGGAGCAGTATCGCGGCGCGCTGCAGGACGCCGTCCGCAGCAACCTCGCGGCCGCCGGCCAGACCCTCGCCGCCGCGGGCCTGACCCGCACCGAGGATGGCAACACCGCGGTCGTCGTGTCGTACACCAACGAGGGCGAGGTCGAGCAGAAGGGGATCGACGTCGGCCTCGGCGTCCAGCTCAACAACGCCTTCCGCCTCGACGGCACCTTCTCCTGGTTCGACTTCAAGGTGAAGAGCCAGCAGGCCGGCGACCAGCTGGTGCCCAACACGCCGAAGACCAAGGGCACCGTCTCGCTCTCCTACGACGGCGTCACCAGCGGCTTCGACGCCTCGGTGTCGATGCGCTTCATCGCGGGCTACGACTGGGCCGCCGGCGTCTACGTCGGGCCGGTGCCGAGCAGCCAGACGCTCAACGCCTCGGCCGGCTACCAGTTGGCGCCCAACTTCCGGCTCTTCGCGACGGGGACCAACATCCTCGACCAGAAGCGCTACTTCCTCTACGGCGGCTCGGTGATCGGTCGCCGGGTGCTGGGAGGCATCACCGCGACCTTCTGACGCGGGGCGAGATTCGCGAGTCGCGACCGGCGACTCGAGGGCAGGCCGGCACGAGCAGGAGCGTGCCGGCCTGCGCCGTTCCTCGAACCTCCATTCGCGATTCGCGAGTCTCTATCTTTGGCCGTGCTCCACGTCCTCCCCGCCGTCGCCGGGCCCGGCGACGCCGCCCGTGACATCCTGGTCGCCACGCCCCCCGGCTACGACGAGGGCGACCGGCGCTACCCGGTGGCGTACCTGCAGGACGGCCAGAACCTCTTCGACGCCGAGACCTCCTACGCCGGCGAGTGGGGCCTCCTCGACATCCTGGAGAAGCGGGGCAAGCAGCAGCCGATGATCCTGGTGGGCGTCCCCAACCTGGGACGCGAGCGGCTGCGGGAATACTCGCCGTTCGATGACCCGGTGCGCGGGCCCGGCGAGGGGGCGGCCTACCTGCGCTGGCTGACGGACACCGTGAAGCCGCTGGTCGACGCCGGCTTCCGCACCCTCCCCGCCCGCACCCACACCGCCGTCGGCGGCTCGTCGATGGGCGGCCTCTTCGCGCTCTACGCCCTGCTGGCCGGCGCGGCGACCTTCGGCGCCGCGTGGGTCATGAGCCCCGCCCTCTGGTATGCCGACGGCGAGATCTTCCGCTGGCTGGCGCATCGTCCGGGACCGGTGGGCCGCATCTACCTCGACATCGGCCGCGAGGAGGGCGACGAGGAGCTCTTCGATGCGCGGCGCATGCACGACCTCCTGCTGGACCGCGGCTGGGTCGCCGGCGTCAACCTGCGCTACGTCGAGGATCCCGCCGGGACCCACGACGAGGCGAGCTGGGGGCGCCGGGTCCGCAAGGAGTGGCGCCAGCTGGCGGGGATGCTGCGGTAGACGAGACTGGCGAGTCGAGATTCGCGATTGGAGGAACGAGGAAGGCCGGCCCCGATGAAGGGTACCGGCCTTCGCCTTGACGGCTCGACTCGCCAATCTCGAGTCGCCAGTCTCGTCTACGCCTCGGGCACCGGATGCTCCGCCGTCTTCGGCCGCCACGCCTCGGCGCCGCCGACGAAATAGCCGGCCAGCTTGGTCATCCGCTCGCGGAATCCGTCCACGATCTCGTAGAAGGTCGGGATCACCAGCAGCGTGAGGATCGTCGACGTGATCACGCCGCCGATCACCGCGCGGCCGAGCGGCGCGTTGAAGTCGGCCCCCTCGCCGGCGCCGAGCGCCACCGGCAGCATCCCGGCGATCAGCGCGAAGGTGGTCATCAGGATCGGCCGGAGCCGGATCCGGCCGGCCTCGACCAGCGCGTCGCGCAGCGGCAGTCCCCGTTCCTCGCGGGCCCACTTGGCGAAGTCGATCAGCAGGATCGAGTTCTTCGTCACGATCCCCATCAGCAGCATCACGCCCATCAGCGACATGATGTTGAGGGTGTCGCCGGTCACGATCAGCGCCACCACCACGCCGATCAGCGACAGCGGCAGCGAGACCAGGATCGCGATCGGGTCGAGGAACGACGAGAACTGCACCACCAGGATCAGGTACATCAGCAGCACCGCGATCCCGAGCGCCACGAAGATGCTCGAGAAGGTGTCGTTCTGCTGCTGGTTCCAGCCGCCCTCGGTGATCGCGTAGCCCGGCGGCAGCGAGAGCTGCGTGAGCCGCGCCTTCATGTCGGTGGTGATGTCGTTGAGCGGCCGGTTGTAGGTGTTCGCCTCGAGCGTCACCACGCGGGTGCGGTCGAGGTGGTCGATCTGGGCCGGGGCGGTCTCGTTGGAGATCCGCGCCACCTGGCCGAGCGGGACCGTGTGCGCCCGTCCCTGCGCGTCGAAGACCGTGAGCGGCAACCGGACGAGGTCGGCCGGGCGCTGCCGCGCGCCGGCATCGAGGCGCACCCATACGTCACGGGTGCGGCCGCTCGGGTCGACCCAGTCGCCGGCGTCGATCCCGGCGAAGGCCACCCGCATCGCCTGGCCCACCTGCCCGACCGAGAGGCCCAGCGCCCCGGCCATGCCGCGGTCGATCTCGACCGTCAGCTCCTCGCGGGCGCCGCGGGCCGAGAGCCCCACGTCCACCGCACCGGGCACGTCCTTGACCAGGGCGAGCGCCGAGTCGCCGAGCTGCGCGAGCACCGTCGCGTCGGGTCCCTTGAGCTGGAGCTGGATCTCCTTGAAGGCCCCGCCGAAGCCCCCGGTGAACACCGAGGTGCGCACCCCGGCCACCTGCCGGAACTCGTCGCGCAGGATCTCGCCGAGGCGCGCCTGCGAGACGGTGCGCTCGTGGCGTGGCGTGAGCTTGAGGTAGATGTGCCCCTGGTCGACGCCCGGCGTCCGCATCGGGAGCGGCGTGCCGATCGTGCTGTAGCTGTACTCGACCTCGGGGTGCTGCCGGGCCATCGCCGCGATCGCCTCGGTCCGCTCCGCCGTGAACGCGAGGTTCGCCGTGGGCGGCGCCTCCACGATCACCTCGACCTCGCCGCGGTCGGAGATCGGCACGAAGCCCGCCCCGCCGGCGACGCCCTGCAGCCAGATCGCGCCGATGAACGACAGGATCGCGAGGAACACCATCGACCAGCGGTGGTCGAGCGCCCACGCCACCACCCGCGCGTACCCCTCGGTGAAGCGCTGGAACCAGGCGTCGAACTTGTCGAGCTGGCGGTTGAGCCACGGGCGCTGGCCGTCCTCGTGGTGCGGGTCGGGCCAGTACGCCGACAGCATCGGGTCGAGCGAGAACGACACGAACAGCGACGCCAGCACCGCGCCGGCGATCGACAGGGCGAACGGCTTGAGCCACTGCCCCGACTGGCCGGTGATGAACGCGATCGGCACGAACACCGCGATGATCGAGAAGGTCGTCGCCGCGACGGCCAGGCCGATCTCCGCCGTCCCCTCGCGCGACGCCGTGTAGTGGTCCTTCCCCATCTCGACGTGGCGCACGATGTTCTCGCGGACCACGATCGCGTCGTCGATCAGGATGCCGATCGCCAGCGACAGGCCGAGCAGCGACATCGTGTTGAGCGTGAAGCCGAACGCCCAGACGCCGATGAAGCCGGCCAGCACCGAGATCGGCAGCGCCAGGCCGGTGATCACCGTCGAGCGCCACGAGTTCAGGAACAGGAACACCACGAGGATCGTGAGGATGGCGCCCTCGAACAGCGTCGCCTTGGTGTTGTCCACCGCGGCCGTCACCCGCTCGCCGGCGTCCTGCACGATCTGCAGCGACACCCCGCCGGGCAGCCGGCCCTCCAGCTCGGCGACCCGCGCCTTGAGCTGGCTCACCACCTGGTCGGTCGAGAAGCCCTTCGACTTCAGCACGTTGATGCCGACCGCGGGCACGCCGTTGTACGCCGCCGCGGTGCGCGGCTCCTCGGTGCCCTCGTACACGGTCGCGATGTCGCCCAGCCGGATCAGCCGCCCGCCCCGCTCGGCCACCACGAGCTCGCGGAAGCCGGCGGCGCCGCCGAGGCGCCCCTTGAGCCGGATCGAGTGCTCGTCCCGCGCCGAGTTGATGCGGCCCACCGGCGCGGCGAGGTTCTGCGAGCCCACCGCCTGCACCACCTCGTTGAGTCCCACGCCCGCCGCCTGCATCGCGTCGGGGCGGACGTCGACCCGCAGCTCGGGATAGTTGCCGCCCACCACCGTCGCCTGGGCGACGCCCGGCACCGACCGCAGCTCGCCGACCACCATCGGGTCGGCCAGCATCGTGAGCGCCTGGGCGTCGAGCGTGGTGCTGGAGACCGTCAGCGACAGGATCGGCTGGGCGCCCCAGTCGAACCGCGTGATGATCGGCTCCTCCATGTCCTGCGGCAGGTCGCCGCGGATCTGCGAGATCGCGTCACGGACGTCCTGGCTCGCCTCGGCCACCGGCTTGGTGTACTCGAACGTCACGACGAACTGCGCCAGGCCGTCCACCGAGTTCGACATCGTCTGGCGACGGTCGATGCCCGAGAGGCCGAACACCGCCTCCTCGATCGGCTCGACGATCTCGCGCTCCACCACGTCGGGCGAGGCGCCGGGATAGGGGATCTGGACCATCACCACCGGCTGGTCCAGGTCGGGGAACTCGTCCACCTGGAGCTGGCCCAGGGCCGCGAAGCCGAAGGCCACGATCGCCAGCATCAGGGTGATCGTGATGATCGGGCGACGGATCGAGAAATCGGAGATCCACATGGGGCGTCGTCTCCTTGCCGACTAGCGGTCGCGCCCGGCGACGCGCACCGACGCGCCGACCGGGGTGCCGAGGGAGGCGCCGACCAGCACCGTGTCGCCGATGCCGAGTCCGCTGAGCACCTGGATCCGGCCGGCGAGGGCGTCCTCGAGGCCGGTCGTGACCGGCACGCTCTCCACCACGCCGCCGCGCACCCGCTTCACCGACAGCGTCGGCGCTGCCTTGTCGATCGCGTCGGACGGGATCGCGAGGCCGCGCGCGGACTCCACCGCCACGCGCCCCTCGGCGAACAGTCCGACGGCGAGCCGCAGGTCGGGATTCGGGACCCGGACGTAGAGCCGCACCTGGCCGGTCGCCGGATCGACCGCGGGATTGACCCGCGAGACGGTGCCGCGGAACACCGCCCCAGGCTGGGCCGCGACGGTGAACTCCACGCCGGTGCCCTGGCGCACCGCGCCGAGATTCTCCGCCGGCACCGACGCCTCGAGCTCGAGCGAGCCGAGGTCGACGACCACGGCGATCGGTGAGCCACCCGGCTGGACCGCGTCGCCGACGCTCACCGGCACCTCGCTCACCACGCCGGCGAACGGGGCGCGGACCTGCGCGTTGTCGATCTGCTGGGCGATCCCGGCGAGGCGAGCCCGCGCGTCCTCGAGCAGCGCCTGCGCCTGGAGCGCCCGGTCGCGGGCCGCCTCCTTGTCGCGCTCCGCCACCGCGCCGGCCGCGAAGAGCGTGTCGCTGCGCCCCTGGTCCCGCCGCGCCGACTGGGCCGCGAGTTCCGCGCTCCGCACCGCCGTGAGCGCCGACCGGCGCTGCTCGCCAAGGACCGTCGTGTCGATCACGGCCAGCGACTGCCCGGCGGCGACCCGATCGCCCTCGCGGACCCGCAGCGCCAGGATCGTCCCGGGCACCTGCGGCCGCAGCTGGGCGCTCCGCTCCGCCGTCAGCGCGCCGGAGAGGATCGGCCCCGACTGCAGCACCACGCTGTCCACCGTGGCGAGCGTGGTCGCGGCGACGTCCACCGGCGGCGGCACCGCCGGCTCGGCCGGGGGGGCCTCCTCGCCGCCGCACGCGGCCAGCAAGACGAGGACGGGAAGGGCAAGGGTCGAGGCACGGCGCAGGGTCGTCGTCACGGAAGCATCCCGGAGTCGGGAGTGGATGGTCATCATCGTCGTCGGCATCGTCATCGTCGGCCTCACGATCCGGGCGCCGTCGCGGCGCCGATCGGCAGGTCCCTGAGCAGCAGCGCACGGAGGCGCGCCACCTGCAGGTCGCGCGCGGCGCGGGCCTGGTTCGCCTCGGCCTCCACGCGGGCCAGTCGCACGTCGGCGAGGTCGGTCAGCGTCGAGAGCCCCTCGCGGAGCCGCACCTCCGCGATCTCGTAGGCGCGCACCGCCTGCGCCGCCGTGGACCGCGAGGCCTCGAACGTCGCGCTGGCGGCGTCGAGCTGCTCCTGCACCTCGATCGTCTGCCGGGCCGCCGTCTCCCGCACCTGCCGGAGCCGCAACTCCGCCTGCTGCGCCAGCGCCTCGGCCTCCTGCACCTTGCCACGGAGCCGGCCGCCGGTGAACAGCGGCACGCTGAGCCGCACCGACACGTTCCAGTCGGTCAGGAACTGGTCGAAGCCGAAGACGTCCGACGGATAGGTCAGCTTGGAATACGCGCTGGCGAGCGTCACCGTCGGCAGCCGCGCCCCGGTCGCGGCGTCGCGCTGCGCCAGCGCCGCGTCGAGGCTGGCGCCCGCCTGCCGCACCGCCACGCGCGACGAGAGCGCCGTGTCGCCGCCGGCGCCCAGGTCCGCCGCCCACGACGGCAGCGCCACCCCGACCGTGTCGCCGAGCGGCGTCACGAGCTCCACCGGCTGGTCGGCCGGCAGGTCGAGCAGCTGGCGCAGCTTGAGCAGCGCGATGTCGCGCTGCGTCCGGCGCTGGATCGCCAGCGGTCGCTGGTTGTCTCGCGCCACCGTGGCGCGCAGCATGTCGAACTCGGCCGCGTTGCCGACCCGGAACGCCAGCGCGGTCTCCCGCTGGGTCCGCTCGGCCTGCGCCAGCGTGCTGTCGGCGATCGCCAGCAGCCGCTCGGCGAGCTGCGCGTCGTAGTACGCGCTCGCGGCGTCGAGCAGCGCCTGCGCCCGCGCCGCGTCGAGCGACGCCTCCGCCGCCGTCCGGCTCGCGCGGGCGGCGCGGATCTGCGCGCCCGCCGGCCGGTCGAACAGCGTCTGCTGCAGGTCGAGCCCGAAGCTCCACGCGTTGGCCTGGCCGAACGGCAGCTTGGAGAAGTCGATCGATCCGGTGCCGTTCGCCGTGCAGTCGAGGCCGCGCTCGAGCGAGTCGAGCCGCTCCGCCGCCGACAGCTCCGGATGCGGCCGGAAGCGGGCGCAGTTCTCCGGCGCCGGCGCCGCCGGCGTGCTGTCGCTGCCGCTCCCCTGCAGCGCCGAGAACTGCGACTTGAGGGTCCGCGTGTAGCTGGCGGCGCCGCTCAGCTGCGGCAGGTAGGCGCTCCGCGCCTGCGCGAAGCGCCCCGCCGCGGCCTCGATCGCCGCCCGCGCGATCCCGACGTCCTCCGACGCCGAGTCGGCCAGCCGCAGCGCGTCGCCGATCGAGAGGCGCAGCGGCGAAGGCGCCTGCGCCGACAGCGGCGCTGCGTGCAGCGCCGCAATCCCGAGGATCGCGAGCAGTCCGTACCGGGGGACCCTCACGCCGCCTCCCCGGCGCCGAGCGCCCTGAGCGTCAGGTCCACGAACGCCGTGAGCACCTCGCGGCTCTCGACCGGGGCGCAGCCCGCGATCACGTCGCGCGTGATCGCATCCATGAAGATCGCGTTCATCAGCATCACCGTCGCCGCCTCGAGCGACCCGTCGCCGCGGATCATGCCGCGAGCCCGGGCCTTGGTGAAATAGCGGATCGCGTCCGCCATCGACTGCATCGCCCCGTCGCACGCCACCGGCGCCAGCTCGGGGTGCTCCTCGAACTCCGCCAGGCAGGTCCGGATCATCGACGCCCGCGCCCGCAGCTTGGCGTGATGGTCGGCCGCCCACGCCAGCAGCTCGGCGCGGAGGTCGCCGGGCTCCACCGGCAACGCCGGCGGGGCCGACTCCTCCGCCACCCGCCGCACCGCCTCGCCGAGCAGCGCCTCCTTCGACTTGAAGTGACGGAACAGCGTCACCTCGTTGACGCCGGCCTCCTCCGCGATCCGCCGCGTGGTCGTGCCACGCCAGCCGTGGTCCGCGAAGAGGCGCGCCGTCACCTCGAGCAGTGCGTGCTTGGTCGTCATGGGGCGACAGAGATACGGGGCAGGGGCGGAAAATGCAAGTAGGTGCTTGCAAGACGTTACAAAACGTTTCAACCGTGCAACCGACCGGGCCTTCCCCATCCGCCTTTTTCCCTTCACCCTTTACCCTTCACCCTTCACCGATCAGCCATCTTTCACCCGGGACCACGCGTGGATTGGCAGCGTACCTCGATCGCCTGGGAGAGCCCGGCCCTCCTCGGGCGGCGCATGGAGGTCCTCGTCCACGGCCACGCCGGGGCGCGACTGCTCGCGTTCCCGACCTCGATGGGCTGGAACCGGGAGTGGGAGGACCGCGGCATGTGCGAGCCCGTCGGCGACCTGCTCGCCGCCGGGCGGCTGCAGCTCATCTGCGTCCCGAGCATCGATGACCTGGCCTGGTACGACGACGCCGCGCATCCGCGCGCGCGCGCCGAGTGGCACGCGCGCTACGACGCCTACCTGCACGACGAGGTCCTGCCGGCCACCGCGGAGCGGAACCCCGATCCGTTCGTGATCACCGCCGGCGCCTCCTTCGGCGGCTACCACGCCCTCTGCTTCGCGGGACGCTATCCGGAGCTGGTGCGACGCGCGCTGGTGATGAGCGGGCTGGTCGACATCCGCCGCCTCACCGGCGGCTGGACCGACGACCTGATCTACTTCTACAATCCCGCCGAATTCCTGCTGCACGAGGCGGACCCGGCGCGCATCGCGGCGCTGCAGCGCCTCGACCTGATCCTCGCCGTGGGGCGCGACGACACCCTGCGGCCCCAGAACGAGGCGCTCGCCGGCGCGCTGTGGGAACGCGGCATCGGCAACGCCCTGCGGCTCTGGGACGGATGGGCCCACGACTGGCCGTGGTGGCGCGACATGCTCCGCCTCTACGTGGGCGGACACGACTGAGGGACGTGAATGGTGAATGGGGGTGTCCGGCGGGGCCCTCATCCCGAGCGAGGCACCCTCTGGGTGCGGAACACCCGAAGTTCCCATTCACGATTCACCATTCACCATTCACGACGAACGCAACGACTCGCCAAGGACTCGGATCGATGAAGGACCATCGCAAGCGCACCATCGGCATCCTCGTCGGCCGCGAATGGTCGTGGCCGCCCGCCTTCCTCGACGAGGTGAACCGGCGCGACGCCGGCGTCACCGCGGAGTTCGTCCGCCTCGGCGCGCCGGGCCTCGACGACCCGATCCGCTACGACGTCGTGGTCGACCGGATCTCGCACGAGGTGCCGTTCTACCGCGCCTGGCTGAAGCACGCGCTGGTGCGCGGCGTCCGGGTGATCAACTCGCCGCTGATGTGGAGCGCCGACGACAAGTTCTTCGGCGCCACCCTCGCCGAGGCGCTCGACATCCGCTCGCCGAAGACGGTGCTGCTCCCGAACAAGGAGTACGTCCCCGGCATCAAGCACGACGAGTCGCTCCGCAACCTCGAGTACCCGCTCGACTGGCAGGCCGTCATCGAGCACGTCGGCCTCCCGTGCATCCTCAAGGACGCCCACGGCGGCGGCTGGCGCGACGTCTACGTCTGCCACTCGCTCGAGGAGCTGATCCACCACTACGACCGCTCCGGCCTCCTCGCGATGATCGTCCAGGAGTACATCGCGTGGGACGAGTTCGTCCGCTGCATCTGCATCGGCCGCCAGCACGTCGCGCCGATCAAGTACGACCCGCGCCAGCGACGCTACCACGAGGAGCAGGACTACCTGCCGCCCGAGATGCTGCGCCGGATCGTCAAGCAGTCGCGCCGGCTGGTGCGGGCGCTCGGCTACGACATGAACTCGATCGAGTGGGCCGTGAAGGACGGCGTCCCCTACGCGATCGACTTCATGAACCCGGCGCCTGACTTCGACATCAACTCGCTGGGGCCCAAGTGGTTCGAGTGGGTCGTGCAGCGGATGGCCGACGTGACGATCGCGATGGCGCTCGAGGACCGGCCGGCGCCGAAGCCGCGCGCGCCGGCGCTGATGGGCGGCCGGCGGACCCGCACCGGGTGAGCGCCGGCGCGATCGCCGCCTGGCACGACCTGCTCGACGACGCCCTCGCCGCGGAAACCGCCGGCTGGCTCGCCGAGCGGCAGCGCGAGCGCGGCGTGATCTTCGGCGGCCGACCGCTCTGCACCGTGCTGCGGCCCCGCTTCCTCACCCCCGACGGCTACGCGCGCCTGCGCCGGGCCGCCGACCCGCTCGTCGCGGCCTTCACCCGCGCCGGCCGCGCCGCGCTCGACGATCCCGCCTTCCGTGCCGCGTTCCACCTCGCCGACTGGGAGGAGGCGCTGCTGGCCCGGATGCCGCGCGCCCACACCCCGATGCCGCTCGCCCGGATCGACGCCTTCCTCGATCCCGCCGACGGCGAGCCGCGCCTCACCGAGATGAACGCCGAGACGCCGGCCGGCGTCGGCTACGCCGACCTGCTCTCCGAGCTCTTCCTCGCGCTCGAGGTGACCCGCCGCTTCCAGGAGCACTGGGTCGTGCGGCCGCTGCCGGTGCGCCACCGCCTCCTCGGCGTGCTGCTCGATGGCTGGCGCCGCGCCGGCCGCACCGGCACGCCGCGCGTCGCGATCGTCGACTGGGACGACGTCCCCACCCTGGGCGAGTTCGAGATCGTCCGCGAGTACCTGCAGGCGATGGCGATCCCGTGCCGCGTCACCACCCCGGCGGCGCTCGAGTACCAGGGCGGCGTGCTCCGGGACGCCGGCGGCCCGATCGACCTCGTCTACAAGCGGGTGCTGCTCCACGAGCTGGTGGCCGAGCACGGCATCGACCACCCGATGCTGCGGGCGGCCGCCGACGGTGCGGTGGTGATGATCAACCCGCCCGACGGCAAGCCGCTCCACAAGAAGGCCGCGCTCGCGGTCCTCACCGACGAGCGCCACGCCGACCGCTTCACGGCGGCGGAGCGCGAGGCGATCCACCGCCACGTCCCGTGGACCCGCATCGTCGAGGAGCGCCACACCGTCCTCGACGGCGAGCGGATCGACCTCCTCCCCTGGGCCGCCGAGCACCGCGAGACGCTCGTCCTCAAGCCGAACGACGACTACGGCGGCGCCGGCATCGTCCTCGGCTGGGAAGTCGAGGACGCCGCGTGGCGGGCGGCACTCGCCGCGGCGCTCGAGCGTCCCACCGTGCTGCAGCGCCGCATCGCGCTGCCGACCGAGCCGTTCCCCTCCCTGGTCGAGGGGCGCCTCGCCTTCGGCGACCGGATCGTCGACACCGCCCCGTTCTGCTGGCACGGGACCCACATGGACGGCACCCTCACCCGGATCTCCACCGCCACCCTCGTCAACGTGACCGCGGGCGGCGGCTCCACCGTCCCCACCTTCGTCGTGGAGCCCAGGGCATGAAGGAACCCTCGCTGACAATCGGGATCGAGGAGGAGTACCAGATCATCGACCCCGAGACCCGCGAACTCCGCTCGTACATCACCGAGATCCTCCAGGAGGACTCGATCCTCCTCGGCGAGGTGAAGCCCGAGCTGCACCAGTCGATGGTCGAGGTCGGCACCAAGGTCTGCCGCACCCCCGCCGAGGCGCGCGAGGAGATCGTGCGGCTCCGCCGGCTGGTGATGGGACTCGCCGCCCGCAAGGGGCTGGTGATCGCCGCCGCCGGGACCCACCCGTTCTCCAAGTGGTGGGACCAGCAGATCACCCCGCTCGAGC
>CAZKYO010000018.1:6442-62444 GCA_964557115.1 uncultured Gemmatimonadaceae bacterium | reverse complement strand
ATGCGCCACCTCACCCGTCTCCTCCTGGTCCTCGTGTCCCTCACGCCGCCGCTCGCCGCCCAGATCGACGCCGACAAGCCCGACCCCTACATCTGGCTCGAGGACTGGACCGGCGACCGGGTGATGACCTGGGTCAAGGCCGAGAACGCCAGGACCGCCGACGTGCTGGAGAAGGACCCGCGATTCGAGCCGTTCTACCAGGCCGCGCTCAAGATGGCGCAGTCGCAGGACCGGATCCCCGGTGTCGGCTTCATCGGCGGCCAGCTCTACAACTTCTGGCAAGACGAGACCCACATCCGCGGCATCTGGCGGCGCACCACGCTGGAGAGCTACCGGACCGCGTCACCGGAGTGGACCACGGTGCTCGACCTCGACGCGCTCGCCAAGGAGGAGGGCGCCAACTGGGTCTGGCATGGCGCCAACTGCCGCCAGCCCGCCGAGGATCGCTGTCTCCTCTATCTCTCCGACGGCGGCGAGGACGCCAACACCGTCCGCGAGTTCGACCTCACGACGCTGGCGTTCGTCCCGGGCGGCTTCACGCTGCCCAAGGGCAAGCAGAACGTCGACTGGATGGGCGATGACGCGCTGCTGGTGGCGCGCGAGTGGAATCCCGGCGAGCTCACCGCCTCGGGCTACCCCTACATCGTGAAGGTGCTGGCCCGGGGCCAGTCGCTCGACCAGGCGAAGGAGATCTACCGCGCCACCAAGGAAGACGTCCTGGTCGGCCCCAGCACCTCGTGGGACGCTGAGGGCAATCACTTCTCCTTCATCACCGTCGCCAAGGACTTCTTCCACTCCGAGCAGTACCTGCTGCGGGGGCTCACCCCGGTGCGACTGGCGATCCCGGCCAAGGCGGGCATCAGCGGGCTCTTCGAGGGCCAGGTGATCGTGCGGCTCTCCGAGCCGTGGACGAGCGGCGGCCGCACCATCAAGGAGGGCGGCCTCGCGGCGTTCTCGCTGGAACGGGCGCTCAAGACGCCGGACGACCTCGCCCCCGTGGCAATCGTCGAGCCGGGGCCGCGCGAGTCGGTCGAGGGCTCGGCGACGACCAAGGACCGCCTGCTCGTCGCGATGACCGACAACGTCCGCGGCCGGATCTACTCCTACGCGCGCGCCGCCAACGGCAGCTGGAGCCGCCGACAGGTCGCGCTGCCCGACAACATGACCACCTCGATCGGCGGCACGACCGATCACTCCAACCAGGCCTTCCTCTACGTCACCGGCTTCCTGACCCCGACGTCGCTGCTGCTGGCCGATGCGACCACGGCGACGGCGAGCACGCTCAAGACCACGCCGCCCAAGTTCGATGCAAGCGGCAGCGTGGTGGAGCAGTTCGAGGCGACCTCGACCGACGGGACCAAGGTCCCCTACTTCGTCGTGCACCCCAAGCAGATGAAGCTCGACGGCTCGACGCCGACGATCCTCACCGCCTACGGCGGCTTCGAGCTGTCGATGACGCCCGGCTACAACCAGAACGCCGGCAAGCTATGGATCGAGAAGGGCGGCGCCACCGTCCTGGCCAACATCCGCGGTGGCGGCGAGTTCGGGCCGGCGTGGCACGAGGCGGGGCTCAAGACGAAGCGCCAGGTGATCTACGACGACTTCGCCGCGGTCGCCAAGGACCTGATCGCCCGCAAGATCACCTCGCCTCGCCGACTCGGCATCGTGGGCGGCAGCAACGGCGGGCTGCTGATGGGCGTCGAGATGAACCAGCATCCCGAGCTCTGGAACGCGGTGCAGATCGCCGTGCCGCTGCTCGACATGCTGCGCTACGAGCAGATCGCCGCGGGCGCCAGTTGGGTGGGCGAGTACGGCAGCGTGCAGAACCCCGACGAGCGGGCGTTCCTCGCGAAGATCTCGCCGTACCACAACCTCGACAAGACCAAGAAGTACCCGATGCCGTTCATCTGGACCACCACCAAGGACGACCGGGTCGGGCCGCAGCACGCCCGCAAGCTCGCGGCGCGGATGGCGGAGTACGGCATGCCGTACCTGTACTACGAGGTGATCGAGGGCGGCCACGGCGCCGGCGCCAACGCGATCCAGACGGCGCACACCAACGCGCTCGGCTACACCTACTTCGCCCGGCAGCTGATGGACGAGAAGGCAATGGTGCCGTAGCGGGTCACCGGCCCCGCGACCGGGCTACGGCGCTCCCGGCAGCGCGTCCAGCCAGCCGATCACGGTCGACGCGAGCAGGATCCGCGAGTCGGACCAGACGTGATCGGTCGGCACATGGATCGCCGTGACGGCCGGGTTGCCGAGCGTGCGGAGTCGGGCCACCAGCGGGTCGGTGGCGCGGGCCAGGCCGTCGTTGGCGGAGAGCACGAGGATCGGCAGCTTCGCGAGTCCGGCGGCGGCATCGGCGAAGGTGTGTCCCGGTGCGACGGCGACGAGATCGTCCGCCATGCTCTCCGCGGTGACGCCCGCGAGCGCCTCCATGTTGTCGGCCATGACCCGCACCAGGCGCTCGCGCGGTGTCGAGCCGGATGCCCCGATGTCGGCCGCGGAGAGCAGGATGACGCCGAGCAGCTCGGGATGGTGCGAGGCGGTGAGGGCGGTGACCCAGCCGCCCATGCTGTGGCCGGCCAGCACCATGCGCGTCGGATCGATGCCGAGGGTGCGGACCGTCGCCGTGTCGTGCAGGAAGGCGATCACCCGGTCGGCGTCCTCGAGGTTCTGACCGAAGCGGTAGCTCCCCGGCGATCCCCACGAACCCCGATAGTTGAAGGTCACCACGGTCCAGCCGTCGCGGCGGATCGCCTGGGCCAGGTCGAGGTTCTTCTCGTTCCCCGGCAGGCCGTGCAGCAGGATCACGACGGGATGCGGGCCGGGTCCCTGCGGGATGTAGGCGAGGCCGTTGATCAGCACGCCGCCGGAGGGGATGTGCAGCACCTCCGACCGTGCCGGGTGGAGCGAGTCGCGCGGTGGATCGGTGGTGATCGCCGCGGGGAGCTGCGCGGGGAGTCGCGCCGCCGCAAGTGCGCCAATCGCAACCGCGGCGACACATGCCCTGAAGCGTGAAGGGATCACCGGCTCTCCGGAGGATGGTGGTGGCGTGCCTCGCCATGGGGCATGGCGCGGGGGCGCCCGCGCGGCCGAAAGCTACACCACCTGCAGGATCTCGCGGCTGCCGGTCTGGTACAGCTCGGTGTAGCCCTTCATCGCGTCGCGGAGCGCCTCGTTGGTGGCGTATTCCTTCATCCGCTCCTCGAAGCCGGCGATCGAGTCGATCTCGTATTCGAGCACCACGCGGTTGAACTCGCCGGTCACGTCGGTGAGCACCCGGAAGTTGGGAAAGCTCGCGGCCTGGCCCGCCGACTTGACCAGCTGGGCGAGCTTGCTGGCCATGCCGGGCTTCGCGACGAAGAGATTGCGGACGATCATCATGGCGACCTCTGGGTGGTGGTAAGCCCGGGCGAACCGGGTTGCCCAGCAGATCTACTCGCCGGGGCGGCACCCTGCCAGTCGCTCAGGCGTGCACCGTCCCCCGCACCGCCCACGCGGCGGCGATCAGGCGGATCGAGCCGTCGGGGCCGTGCGGCAGCTCCTGCTCCAGCCGCGCCGCCAGCGCCGAGCGGTGCTCCGGCGTGAGCGAAGCGACGTACGACGGCGCCGGCCCCGTGCCGCCGAGGAACGGCGTCCAGTAGTCGTCGAAGTTCCGGAACGTGGTGACGATTTCGATCGGCTCGCATGCGGCGCGCTGCAGTCCCGCCTCGTGGAACAGCGCCAGCAGCGGATCGGGCTGGCAGACGGGGAAGCGCACCCCCTCGTCGAGCGCGTGCGCACCGGCATCCAATGCCGTGGCCGCGTCCCAGAAGCGCCTGAGGAACTCCATCCCCTCGGCGTAGTCCCACACACAGGCCGAGACGGTGGCGCCGGGTGCGGCGACGGCGGCCATCGCCCGGAGTGCCGCGACCGGATCCGGGATGAAGTTGAGTGCGAACGCCGAAGTCACCTGATCGTAACCACCGTCGTTCGGCGGCAGGTTCGTCGTGTCGCTCACCACGAACTTGAGCCGCGGGTCGTGCGGCTGCGCGTCGGCGAACGCGATGAACGGTGCGGCCGGATCGCAGGCGGTGACCGATGCGGGGGCGGCATGCTCGCAGATCGCGTGCGACAGGGCGCCGGTGCCGCAGCCGACGTCGAGCCAGTCCAGGCCCGGCGGCGCGGTGAGCCACTTGAGGAACGGCGCCGCGAGTCGCCGGCTCCAGCGCCCCATGAATGCTTCGTAGCTGGTTCCAGCGGCCCACTGGTCGGGGAGGTCAGGCATGAGGAATAGGCCCCATTGGCAGGGGGGAGGGACTACCTGCCTGAGAATATGCCGACACGCCAGGAAGAGGGAACCCTGACAATCCCTCCGCCGCCATTCCAGGTCCGGGGCAGGCCTCGTTCGCGACCCCCGAGTCATCGCTGCGAAGAGCAGGATCGTGCATGGTCGCTAACAACGCTCGTACAACACACCTTCCCCACATGTGGTAATGATGTCACGAATTCGGCACTCAACCGGAGAATGCGCGAACCTCACGCGGAGGAACGAGCGACCGCGCACTCCCAATAGAGGAGGCAGGAGATGCTGCAAACATGGAGGCGGACATTCCGTCCGATCGACCTCATCAGGGTGGCATGTGCCGGGCTCATGATCACGCACGGATCCTACCGGATGGTGCACGCCGGAAACGTGGCGGGCTTCGGCGGCTTCCTGACCGAGGCTGGCATCCCCATGGGCAATGTCATCGCCTGGGGCATTACCCTGTTCGAAGTGATCGGGGGACTCATCTTCCTGGCAGGTGTCGCGATACGGCCCGTCGCCACCATGTTCGTGATCGAACTGACGGTCGGGATCCTGTTGGTCCATGCTCGCGAGGGGTGGTTTGTAGTCGGTGGAGGGCGAAACGGAATGGAGTACAGCGTACTGCTTGTCACCTGTATGGCCGCCGTGGCCTGGGACCGTGCGCTTCCGGACCGATCAGGCTGACCCCGGAGGTCCGGAAGATCAAACCGACCATCGGCCAGGCAGCATCGTTCAATCGCTCCCCCGTCCCCTCGGCTTCCCTTGGAAGCATACCCGAGACGGGGGAGGAAGGTGCCGATCCACTTCAGAGCTGTCACGCTCCCCACCCCGACAAACGCGGTGCGCCGTCGCCGTGCGACCCAGCTTGCCTTTCTTGGCCTCCTCAGCGCGATGGGTCTTTGCGGAGCGTGGACGTTCGAGGAGCGTGCATCTGGGACGTCGCGACAAGCGATCAGGCTGGACGAAGATGCCGAAAGTGCCCTGCCCGTTGATGCATGGACCCTCCTCGTGACCCAGCCCCGATCTCCTGCAGTGGTCAGGATTCGCTTCGATCGCGGTGTGACGGAGATCATCGGGCGGGAGGGAGCCGGTCCCGGGGAGTACCGTCGTCCGACGCGACTGCACTGGCGCGGGGGATCGCGAATCGGCGTGCTGGACCGTGCCACCGGGGCCGCCGTGAGCTGGGCCCGGGATGGAGGCAGACCGGACCGCGAACCCACCCCGGTGTTGCTCGGCTGGAGCAGCGACTCCTTCGGCACCGTCATTGGACAGGGGGGGCCTGAGCTGATCCCCGACGACAGGCGACTCATCATCCGCACGGATTCCATTCCGCTGGTTCGTGTCCGGTCGGGCACACACCCCGATACGATAGCGACCGTTGAGCTCGCGCGACGCGCAGTTGTCGGACCGTTCGCCGGTATCGTCCCGGACTTCGCGGCGGACGATAGATGGGGACTCCTGCCGGAGGGTGCGGCATGGATCGCGAGAGCGAATCCACTTCGAATCGACTTCCTCCCCAGGGGCGAGTCGGCATGGGTGCTCGGTGTTCCACTGCGATTGGCGCCGGTCACAGTGGAACCATCCGAGCACCGCCCGCTGGCCGTCAGGATGACCCAGATGCCGCCTGCCCTGGCGTCGCTTGCCCAGCCGCAGTGGCCGGTCAAGGCAGACTTGAACGATGCGGTCGCGGCCAGTGACGGCGTGGTCTGGGTCCGGATCAACCAGCGCGCGGGGGCGCCGGAGGAGCGCTACTACCTCTTCTCCCCGGAGACGAAACTGGTCGGGACGCGGCGGATCCCGAGGGGACGCCGAGTCATCGCAGTCGGGTTCGGCGCAGTGTGGACCACGAGCGAAGACGCCGATGGGCTCTGGCTGGTCGAAAGATTCTCATCGGCAAGCCTACCGGAGTGAGCACGTCATGCTTCCAGCCCGCGCAGCGGGCTCACGCCCTCACGAATCGTCGACGCGAGACCTCGCGCAGGGTCATGCACTACGAGGAGCCTCATCGGTTTACGACAGGATGGGACCCTGGGAAAGTGGTGCCACAAGGGAGGGGAACACGGTGATCACCCAGGTTACGACGGGACGGAGCATCGCCGGGATGGCACTCGGAATCGTGGGCGCGGCGGCGTTAGCATCTTGCGCCGCGGGACTTCCGACAGCCGTGCCCGTCGGCTTCGGTGAGGTCACGGCCGGGGCGGGATACCGCCAGATCGAGTTCGGCGTCCGCTCGCGCGACGGCGTCGTGCTCGCGGCGCGGATGTGCCTCCCGCCCGCAGAAGGACACTACGCCGCGGTGGTATTCCACTTCGGAAGCGATCGCTGGGGTCGCCTGGGATGCCAGGATGTTGCCGGTTGGACTTCTCTCGGGATGGCGAGCGTTACGTACGACAAACGCGGGACCGGCCAGTCTCAAGGTACCTGCTGCCCTTACCACGACGCGGGGTACTTCCCTCTCCTGGCGGCCGACGTCGAATCGATTGCCGCAACGGTAGCGACCCATCCAGAGGTTGATCCCAGCCGGCTCGGCGCCTATGGGTTCAGCCAGGGTGGATGGGTGATCCCGGTGGCCGCCGCCGATGCCCCCGACCTGATCCGGTGGACCTTGATCGGGTCAGGTCCCGCCGTGACACTGGGGGAGGAATTGCACTACAGCGACCTGACGGGCGATTCCCAGTGCGCACCATCCGGCCGGACACCCGAGGAAATCGAGGCCGCCCTCGCTGCCGCGGGCAGATCGGGCTTCGACCCGCTTCCATACATTGCCCGGATGACGCGACCAGGCTTGTGGATCTATGGGGCCCTCGACACCTCCATCCCGGTAGCCCGCTCGGTGGCCAACCTGACGGAGATCAGGGGTGCGCACGGCTCCCCGTTCACGATCTTCACGATTCCTGGCATCAACCACTCCTGGATTGTCGATGGAGCGATGTGTCAGCTCACGGGGAACCGATGGGACGACTCCGGGGTGATCGTTCCATGGCTTCGCCAGATCGGCATGCTCCCCGGCGCATCTCCGTAAGCGGACTGCTCACCGTCCAGGTCGGATGGCGTTCAATTTGGCGATGGCAGGCGCCTGAGGACCGCGCGAATGCGCCGTTGCCCGGCCGGCGACACGCCATGCGCCCGCTGCGCCAGCACTCCAAGAAACGCATCGAGGTGTGTGCGGTCGATGGCGGGCTGGATGCGTTCGGCGCGCTGGGGTACGTCTTTTGAACGGCAAGTTGCCAGGTGCTCGAGGAGGAATGGAACGAGGACGCGGCGATGGCGGCTCGACCGGCTGGCGACGCGCGCCAGGGCCTGGATGCCGTTGTCCTGGGTGATGACCGATCCATTCCGAATGGACGACATGATCTTCGCCCGGGCGCGGAAGAGCTCGGCGGGAGCCTCGGTCGCGATGGCGTTCAACGCGGTCATTCCTCCCCATGCCAGTCGGTTTTCCTCGCGGTCGAGCAGGGCGACGAACCGCTTCGCGTGCTCCGCGACGAGGTGGGGCGCCCGCTCGGCCACCTCGTAAAGCACCTTGATGCAATCGTATGCCGTCGCCCGGTCCGTGCTGATCAACCCGGACACCAGGGACGAGATCGACTTGCGATCGGCAGCGGCGACGATGTGCTCGGCCAGAAGGACGTTCGGCACTTCGTCGCGTCGGCCGAGCGCGGACGCAAGCTTGGAGAAGACGGCAGGCAAACATCCCCCTTGGTCGAAGACGGCCGGAACGTCAAGCATCGCGACGCGTGTCGACTCGGAGATTGTACGATGCTGCCCTTGAGCCCGGTGGGGCTCCCGGGACAGCATTGACGTCATGGACATTCGCGCCGCCACTGGGAACGTCGTCCTTCCGCCCCGCAGCGCCGCCACGGAACGCCACCACGGGATCGGTTGCTTGCCCGAATCTCCTCGTGCCCAGGAGCACCGGTCGCCCCTTGCGGGACGTCTGCCAGCAGCCGTATTCCTCTTGGGCACTCTCCTCGGCCCGCCCGCTTCCGCCCAGTCCCGGGCCGACACGATGGCCATCAGGGCCGCTGCCCTCGACTATGTGGAGGGCTGGTACGAGGGAGACTCGGCCCGCATGGCTCGCGCGGTCCACCCGATGCTGGTGAAGCGGATCGTGGCCACTGATAGCTCCGGCCGGCCGATCCTCCGGGAGATGAGTGCCTCGGAACTCGTCGCGGCAACGGCGGCTGGGTACGGGAGGCGCACGGCCCCGGATCGCCGGGAGGAGGTCGTGGCGATCCTCGACATCTTTCACGATGTCGCCACCGTCCGGACGACCATGTCGGACTGGATCGACTATATGCAACTGGCCAGATGGAGCGGCAACTGGCGCATCGTGAATGTCCTCTGGGCGCTGAAACCGAGCTCCCACTGAGCCGGCACTCCTGCGTCGCTCCGATCGCGAGAGCACCGCACGGCAAGACCGACGGGGCGCGAGGCACGTCCCGGGCACCGGCGCACCGATCCCGAGCGAGGAAGTAGCATGCCAGCCCTCGACATCGACAGCGTCGAGAAGAGGTACCGTGGGGGCACTCTTGCCCTGGCGGGGATCTCGCTCGCGGTGAACCCGGGATTGTTCGGGCTGCTCGGCCCGAATGGCGCCGGCAAGTCGACCTTGATGCGCACGCTGGCCACGCTGCAGGGCGTCGACCAGGGAAGTATCACGTTCAAGGGCATCGATCTGCTGAAGCATCCGGAGCGAATCCGGCCCGTGCTGGGATACCTGCCACAGGATTTCGGGTTCCATCCTGAATTGTCCGCCGAGGCAATGCTCACGCAGATCGCGGTCCTGAAGGGGTTCCATGACCGCTCCGCGCGACGAAAGCGCGTACGGGAAGTACTGGAGCAGGTGAATCTGGGCGAGCACCGGGCGGACCGCGTCGGCACATTTTCCGGCGGCATGCGGCAGCGCCTCGGGATCGCCCAGGCGCTGCTCGGACACCCTGCGCTCCTAATCGTCGACGAACCGACGGCAGGGCTTGACCCTGCAGAGCGGAGGCGATTCCACAACCTGCTCGGGGGAGTCGCCGAGGACGTTGTCGTCCTGGTCTCGACACATATCGTCGAGGACGTCGCGGAGATCTGCTCGGACCTGGCGATCATGCTCGGTGGCCGCGTCGTCGCTTCCGGCACGCCGGACTCCCTTGTCGCCACCTTGGAGGGTCGGATCTGGGAGGGCCGCTTCGCCCGCAACGATGCGGGCGCCTATCTGGCCCCGGATGGCAGCCTTCGCGCCCCGTTCGAGGACGTGATCCTCCTCTCGGCTCAGTACGTCGGGTCCTCGATCAAGGTCCGGGTCGCAGCCCCGCACCCACCCGGGACGGGATTCAGTCCGACCGCGGCGACGCTCGAGGATGCCTACTTCCTGGCCACGCTCCGGATGCCCACCGTCGCGGCGTGACGGCGACGATCGCGCTTCTCGAGTGTCGGCGCGTCCTTGCTCGGCCAGTCACCTGGCTCTGCTGGGTCGCACTGACCGTGGTCGCCTGGCTCTTCGCCTCCAATCGCGATCCGGACGTCGTCCTGCTCTTTCCCGTAGCGGGAGTCCATCGCAACGCGCCGTACATCCT
The DNA here is from genome assembly GCA_964557115.1 of uncultured Gemmatimonadaceae bacterium. Classification (GTDB taxonomy): domain Bacteria; phylum Gemmatimonadota; class Gemmatimonadetes; order Gemmatimonadales; family GWC2-71-9; genus Palsa-1233. Next base: position 52,583 of record CAZKYO010000018.1, on the reverse strand, counting down.
GTCGAAATTCCTCATCTACCAGACCTTCATCGGCTTCCTCGTACCGATGCTCCTGGCTGGTACGTCCGTGCAGCGGGACACTGCCGACCGACTCGACGGAATCGTCCAGGCCACGCCCGTCGGGTCCGCTGCCTATGTCCTGGGTCGCTTCCTCGGCGCCTGGACCGCCACGGTCCTGGTATTCGTGCTCTCGATCGCCGGGCTCCTCATCGGCTGGTCGGGTCAGCCGGGGGATCAGCTCGGTACGCTCTCCATGCCGCAGTTGCTCACGTCCCTTGCGGTCCTGGCGCTTCCGAACCTGCTCTTCACTGCCGCTGTTGCCTTCGCCATTGCGACGCTCACCCGTCGGGCCTCGACGATGTATCTCGCCGGCGCCGGTACCCTCACGGTCTATGGGTTCGCTCAGGGTGCGGCCGTCGAATCGGGACAGGGCCGGGGTGCGCTGTGGGACCCATTTGGATTGGTGGCGTTTGATCGATTGACTCGACTCTGGACTGTGCACGAGCGAAATGCCCAGGCCCTTCCGGGCGACCCGGTGCTGCTGATGAACCGCGTCGTCTGGCTGGTGATCGCGGGGCTGCTGCTCGCCGCTGCGTGCATTTGGTATCGTCGCGTGGGGTCACGGTCGCCCAGGCGCCGGCGCGTGGCGATCGGGACCGATGCCGCCGTGGCGAGCCTGCCGCCGGCGTCGGCGGGTGTGAGCACCCTGACGCCCTCGGATGCGATCCGGCCGGTCTTCCAGCTGCTTGCCAAGGCACGGTTCGAAGTCGGGCAGCTCCTCCGTGCACCGGTGGTCCTGCTGCTTGGTGGCTTTGCCATCTGGAACATGGTGCACAACCTCTGGACCGGAACGGCCGCAGGTAGCGAAGGACTGCTGCCCTACTCCGGATGGACAGCCATGCGGGTGAGCGAGGGCCTGTCACTCTTCGTTCGGCTGCTCATCCTGCTGGCAGCAGGTACCGTCGTCTGGCGCGAACGCGAGTGCCGGTTTGATGGAGTCTCCGAAGCCCTGCCGGTCCCGGCCTGGTCCACGGTCACGGGGCAATTCGTGGGGCTCGCGGGGCTGGCCGCACTGCTGGGCGCCGTCGGGGCACTCGCCGGGGCGGCAGTTCAGGTTCTGCGCGCCGGCACTCCGCTGCCACTTCTGCCGTGGATCCTGGTCACCGCGGCGACCGGAGTGCTCCCCTGGGCAGCGCTCGCCGCCGTCGCGCTCGCGATACAGACCTGGAGTCCGTCCCGCGCCATCGGCTACGGTTTGACCGGAATCATGCTCCTGCTGGAATGGGGAAGGGCCAGCGCCGGCATTGACCCACTGTGGTCTCTCACGGGAATGCCTGACACGCAATACAGCGGCCTGCTCGGCTTCGGTCCGACCGCCGGCGCCCTCCTCTGGTTTCTCGTCCTTCGGGTCATCGAGACCGTCGCCTGCCTGGCCTTGGCTGCTGCTGGGCTCCCGCGCGAGAGGCGCCTCGCCACCCGGGGGCGCGGACACGCGGGCCGGCCCGTCCGAATGGCATGGCGCATCCTCGTCGGAAGCGCGACGGCGGCGGCGTTGACGGGCGCCTGGATTCTCTGGAACACCCGCGCACTGAACCCCCGCTTCGACGAGGCATCGGACCGCCGGATCCGAGCGCATTACGAGACCGCCTTTCGTTCCCTGGCGGACAAATCCCCCCGGGTCGAAGCGGTGACTGCGGAGTTCGACCTGAGCAGCTATCCCCGGAGCGTGATCCGCGGGAGCTACCGCATCCGCAACGAAACCGGCGTTCCGCTGGGACAGGTGTTGCTCACGCTGACCCCGTTCCGACACCGCCAGAAGGCCGATTTCCAGGTAAGCCGTCCTCACCGGACCATCACCGACTCGCTTACCGGGTCGACTGTTCTGGCATTCGACCAACCCTGGGCACCGGGAGACTCGGCTGACATCCACTTCGATCTCGAGTACACCGTCCGGGGCTTCCGGACCACCGAACAGGAGTATGAACGCCAGCCGACCTTCACCCTGATCACGGCGGAACGCCCGGGGCTGTACCTGCCGGTGGTGGGATTTGCGCCAGCAATCCTCCTTCGCGACCCCGCGACTCGCGAGCCAATGGGGTTGCCCGAGCTGCCTCGACGCGCAGATCCGGCGGCCGGAGACGCTGCCCGCAACCCCCTCCTTGGTGACCTGGTGCGTGTTGACCTGACCGTTCGCACGCCTGTCCACTCGATGTCGATCGCCTCGGCTCCGGCGGTGGCCGAACGCGTGACCGACGGGGTGCGGGTGACGCACTTCACGTCGAGGCGCCGCATCCCGTTCAACAGCATCGCGGTGGCGACTGGTCCCTGGTCGGTCGCCACCTTCGCCTCGGAGGGCTCGACGGTCCGCGTGCTCGCTGCCCACTGGTCCGCGGGCAATCGGGCCAGGATGGCTGACGGAGCACTGCGATCTCTGGCGCTCATGCGGTCCCTGCTCGGTGAGGACGAGCCAAGCCATCTCGACATCGCCCAATTCCCGGACTTTGGACAGTTGCCGGTGACCGCGAGGGCCTTCCCTGGCTTCATCGCCTGGAACGAGGACTACGGCTTCCTGAGCACAGCCGCCATTCCAGATGAAGTGGATGCCGTCTTCAGCACGGCCGCGCACGAGGCCGCACACGAGTGGTGGGGACTTCGCGTCGTGCCGGCCGACGCCCGTGGCTCAGGGCTGATCCTCGAGGGGCTCCCCCAGCTCGTCCGAGCGCTGGCCATCGAGCAGACGTTCTCGCCCGGCGCGGTTCGTCAGTTCCGCGAGGAGGAACTCGATCGGTACCTGGCCCGTCGCGGTTCGCTGACGAACGGCGAGCACCCCCTCATCCTGGCTGAGGACCCGGGGATCTACTACCCGAAGGCGACCCTGGCCCTCGGTGCAGTGGCGGAAGCCGTGGGCGTCGAACGGACACGACGCGCGCTGCAGACATTCTTTGCGCGGTTCGGTGACGGAGCGGCGTTTCCGGTCTCTCTGGACCTGCTCGACGTGCTTGAGGCCGAGGCGCCTGACGGCGCCCGAGCGCTCATCGAGGAATCACTGGCGGACATCGTGCTGTGGGACAACCAGGTCACGCTCCACCCGCGGGCCCCACGGGATTCAATCGACGTGCAACTGCGCCGATGGCGTTCGGACAGCATCGGCCGGCTCTCTCCGTTGCCGGTGAATCGGGCGGTGGAATTCGGCACCATCGACGCCCGGGGCTGGCCCGAAGTCCTCGGTCGCACCGTGGCTGGGCAGCAGCAGGTGACGGTTCGCAACCCACTCCTCCCTGGTGTGCCCTGGCGTGGCATTGACCCCAGGTTCACCCTGATTGAACGGAACCCTGCCGACAATTTCGTCGATGCCGCAGGCGCGACGCGTCTCGGACGGCGCTAGCCACGTCACGCAAAGGGTGGTTGCATGGGGCCAGTCGATGTCCTCACGGAGACCGAAGTCTCACTTCCCAAGGGTCAGGTCGCGGCGTTCGCCGCGAACCCCGACAATGCCCCTGCCTGGTATGAAAACATCCGGTCCGTCGACTGGGCGCCCGAACCAGGCCTGCGCATCGGAGCCAGGATCACGTTCGTGGCCCAGTTCCTGGCCAGGCGCATGATCTACACGTACGAGATCGTGGAGTTCATCCCTGGCGAGCGACTGGTGATGCGTACCGTCGAGGGGCCCTTCCCGATGGAAACCAGCTACACATGGGAAACGACCGAAGGGGGCGGCACGCGCATGACGATCCGCAATCGCGGCGAACCCGAGGGGTTTTCGCGCCTGCTTGGGCCATTCATGCGAATGGCCATGCGTCGCGCGAGTACCAGGGATCTGGCACGACTCAAGGCGCTGCTGGAGCGAGGGACTCAAGGACACGCCTCGCCGAGGTGACGCTTGACGGATGTCGGGGGGTCCGCCGGATCGGTCAGCGCGCGGGGCGTCCGTTGCCGGCGTCCAGGATGTATCGGGGCGAGCCGCCCGGCTCCCGCCGCCAGATCGTAAGATACTTGCCGAAGCTCGACGGACGCCCCGCAGAGACCGTGTCAACGATCTCCGATTGACCGATGGTCAAGCCGAGGTCACCGCTCCCCGCCGTCACGCTGGCGACCGGGTACCAGTGCCACGCCAGCCCCGGCTGCCCCGCCAGCGACGCCTCGATCTCCGCCGGACCATGCAATAGCTCTCCGGAGGCTGGAAAGGTGACAGCGGCGCGGTCAGCGTAGGCGGCGAACGCGGCTGAAGCCCCGTCACGGGCCGCTCGATCGGCGAAGGCCCGGTCGGCCGACGGAAACTCCCCGCCGCCCTCGAGCGGCGGCCACTCGACCGGCACACCGGTCACGACCGTTCGAGACGGCGGGACCACGCCAAGATGCACCATGGCGACGGCGCGCCAACCGTCGGGCGAAGACCATCGCCAGGCCGTCGCGTATTTTCCCAATCGGGGCTCCTGGTCGCGTCCGGCGAGCGGGAGCGTGACCGTGATCCCCCACGTCACCCCGAACTCACCGTCGCGCGAGAGCTCTGCTCGGAGGGGCTGCCAACGCACCACAAGGGAATCGAGGAGCGGTTGGGCGGCGAGCAGCTTCCCGACATCCCCGCCCTGGACGATCGGTGCCCCGGAATACAGCAGGATGCCATCGCCGGCCAGCGCCTCGCCGACTGCCCGACGGAAGCCGTGCTCCGCCGACATGACGCTGGCGGCGCGATCCGCGGCCAGCAGCGATTCACGATCCGGGGAGGGGACGGGCGTGCGAATCGAGGCCCAGAGGATCAAGACAGCAAGCACGCTGGTGCGCATGGATCATCCCTCAAGTGAGGCTGAAACTCTCCCGGGTTCGGCATCGAGCCACAAGGGCAAGGACGTTCAAGCTGGCATGCGTCCCAGAGTGCACGATTGATCTCCCGACAATTGATGACGATCCTGACGGGAGCGAACATGCGAATCCTGCCGAGCGGTCCGGTGACGACCGCGAGCTGGGGTCTGGCCTTCTGGTTGGTGGGAATGGTAGCGGGCGGCATTGTGTTCGCGTTTCCGCGACTCAAGGGTGCTCCGCCTGTACCCGGCCTCTCCGCGAATCTGTGGATCACGTTGATGATCCTCGCGACCTGGATCCCAACCACGTTCTTCCTCGCTCGCTCCCACCTCGCTGGGGCGGCCGATCCTGCGATCGAGGGACTGCGGTTCGGGGCGCTGCTCTGTCTCGTGAACATCCTCCTCGACCTGGCAATCGTGGTGCGGGTGATGGGTACCGGCGGAGCGTTCTACCGGTACCTGGGGCCATGGCTCGCATACGCGTCCTTGGTAGCCATTCCTGCGCTGGTAGGCCGCGGCCTGGCGAAGGGTGGTTGAGGCGTGTCGGGATGTCTGTCGATCTTTGCGGTCATCTTCTTCGGCTGGGCGCTGTATTCGGGTTGGCCCCTGCCCGGACCGCGCGGGCGCGGTACTGCCGAGGTCCATGTCCATGTCGGCGCCATGACCATCGCCGATGGAAAGGAGGTCCGGTTCGGCGGACCATGTACCTACGAGATACGAACCCGTACGCAGACCTCCCAGCGCTTCCTGTTCCATCTCGATGATTCGACGTCAGGTCTCGGAATGACGATCGCGTTCACGAATCGTCCCCGAACCGCGCACTACGTGATTGACAGTTTCTCCGGGACCGGCACCACGTGGGTCGAGTATCGGGGGTTCGCCCGAAACAACGTGGAGCGGTTCGCCTGGGGAAGAGGAGAGCTGACCGTCGATGGTGACGAGATACCCATCGTGATCCACGCCAAGGGAATGCTGTACGAACGGACCGGGGCCGCGGCGCGTTTCGAGGCGTCGTGCCGCATCACCCAGAAGGTTGCCCGGTGACCGCGTCAGTCGTGACTCCGCGCAAGGCGGAGCGCTGCCTCGAACACGGGATCGTTGTTGCCGAAATAGTCCGCCGCTGTCAGGGCGACGCGGATATCGGGCGAGATCCACCGTCGCCGATCACCAGGACGGGACTCGTGATAGCGGTTCGAGATGCTGCCGACCGCACCACTCCACGGTAGTCGGAAGAAGTTTTCCTCTCCGACAAAGTTGGGGCGCGAACTGCTCGGCTCGCCGAGGATGATTGCACGCGTGTCCCGGTCGAGGAGGTTCAGTAGGATCTGCGCGGCAGAAAAAGTGTTCCTCCCGGTCAGCACAAGAATCCGGCAGCCATGACAGCGAGTGTCGTACGCCAGCACGGCGTCCAGCAGAGGTCCGAGCAGGTCAGCGTTGCCGCCGTTGTTCAGGCGCAGATCGAGAATGAAGGCTCGGGTTCCGGGAACGGACAGCGAGTCCGCCAATCGCCGGGCGAGATCCGCCAGCGTCTCGCGGGGAGTGTCTCGGACCTGAAGCAGCCTGAGATAGAGCACGTCTTGGTCGATCCGCGTGAGCATGATCCCCTGATCCTGGTCGCGGAGCCACAACGGGACTTCCCTCGGTCCGCCGAGCGACGGCGGGCCGAGCTTTGGCACGCCACCACCATTCGCGAACGGAACGAAACGCACCATGCGCGCGGCGGGCTCCCCGGTGCGATCGACCATCTCGACGTCCAGGAAGGCCTGCCCAGCCTCAACCGCCCCGATCGCCTCCAGAATGCCGTGAAGGCGCAGCCCGAGCGCGGGACCTATCCACTGGACTCCCATCGGGTTGTCCTGCGGAATGAATGCCGCCACACGGCGCATTGTCTCGGTCGCCGACAGTCGGCCCAGATGCGTGACCCGCCATCCGATCATGTCGCGACTCGCGGAATCCGCGTCGACGACATAGAGCCCGTCAGGAAAGAGATACAGCGTGATCGGCAGCCATGTACCCTGAACTCTGGTGGCGCCCGCCGGCAGGAGGTAGGTGTGGCCGTCGCCAAGCTGGACCAGGAGGCGTGACATCTCCGCAAGAATTCGCTCATCGGAGAAGTCCGCCAGCCGCGCCGAGAGGTTCGCCGCGCCGCGCACGAACGATGAGGGCAGCGGGTTGTCCCGATACACATAGTGCTCGCGTACCACGAGTGCGACGAGCGTGTCGAGGTCAGCCTTCCATTCCGAGACCCGCTGCGGCGTGTCGGGTGGCCCCTGTCCACAGAGCATCTCCGGCACCAAGCCCGCATGCATAAGTGCCGCAACGACCATCCAGCCTGCCAGCGACTGCAGTGCGGACTTGAGTGAGTGCTTTCCGGTCATGCCTGAGTCCACCTTGCCAGGAGGGGGTCGTGAAGGAGCACGGCGGTCCTCGTGGACTCGGCACCCGCTCCGGCGTTCTTAAGGATACGACGCGCCGTCGTGGATCGAAGCGCAGTATCGTGCAAGGATTCCAGAAAATCTCCAATGTTGCAGTGCCATGGGGGCTCGGTCCTGGCAGGTCGCAATCGTTTCGACCGCGCTCTTGAATGATCCTGCCCTTTGGTCTCGGATCGCCGCAACCCCTTGTGGAATACCCCGTAGGGATGCCCTATTCAAGAACCGATGACACCGCAGGGGGCCAGTCGGAACGGGCAGGGAGACACGCGATGGGCCATCGAGGCGCACACGACAGGGCGGAGTACCGGGTAGTCGCGGATCCCGAGGGGCTTGCCGTGCTTTCGGCGGACTTTCGGGAGCACTCCTTCGCGCCACATTGCCACGCCACCTACGTCCTGGGGGTCGTCGACGCCGGAGAGGGTACCACGACCTACCGTGGTCGTCGCCACGTGGCCCCCACAGGTGCGGTGATGCTGATCAACCCCGGCGAAGTCCACACCGGAGCGCCGGCTTCGGCGGACCGGGGATGGCGCTATCGAATGCTCTATCCCAGCCTCGCCCTCGTCGCCCACCACGCCCGGGCGATCTCCGGCAAGGAAGCGTTTCGACCCCGCTTCCGTGCTCCAGTGATCCATGATGCGGTCCTGGCGACGCTTGTCGGCGACCTGCACGCCGCGCTGACTTCTCCGGCACCGATCCGTTCCCAGGACAAGCTCCTGGACCGGACAATCCGGCACCTCATCACCGTACACATGACGGGCACGCTCGAGGACGAGCAACACGAATCCTGTCCACGGCCGGTCACAGTCGCCAAGGCCTACCTCTGTGCGCGGATCGCCGAGCCGGTGCGGCTGACGGCTCTCGCCGCCCACGTGGCATTGAGTCCGTTCTACTTCAGCCGGCTCTTCAAGAAGCACACCGGGATGGCACCCTATGTCTGGCTCGAGCAGGCACGAATCGTCCGGGCTGCAGGACTGTTGCGTCAGGGCGGACGCATCAGTGAAGTCGCGCGTCTTACCGGTTTCAACGATCAGGCGCACCTGACGCGTCGGTTCAAGCGCGTGGTGGGAGTGCCGCCGGGTGCCTACATGCGAGCAATCCGGCCCGGATCGCCCGCGCGCCTCCCGGATGCTCGAAATCCCCTTCCGGACCCTCAGCACGGGCAGCGGTCGCGAGTCAGTTGAAGCATCGTGCCGTAGCGAGTCGCCCAGGCCGCTATCAGCTTTCTCCAGCACGTCCCTTGCGAGATCCGGTGCGTACCGGAGCCTGCCCGACAACCCGCCGGATGTCGCAACCGTCAGGCCGGAACGCCCGTTCCCCGGCGCCCGCCTGGCGCTTCGGATGTCCGGACCTCGATCCTCGCCATGATGCCCCGAGGGAGCGATGCCTTCATCCGGTTCGTGGTTTGGTCTTGCCGACGCCGGTCCGGCGATCGCGATCGCACCGGTTACGGTGCGGCTCCTTGTCAGCCTGGCCACGCTGGGTCCGCCGCGGATGATTCCGCCCGTGCGTGACCTGCCGACGGACTGCGGCCGCCTGCCACGGACCGGCAGCATTGCCGTGCCCGGCGGGAGGATGCGATACCATGTTCAGGGTGATTCGGGCACCGCACTTCTCCTGATCAACGGCGGGCCGGGGTGGTCCAGCGAGCATATGGCGGGAGTCGCGGAAGTCCTGGCCAGATCCTGGTGCGTCATCCGTTTCGATCAGCCGGGCACGCGCGGATCGCCGGTTTCGATCGCGCCCGCATCGGTAGGCTTCGACGCGATTGTCGAGGACATCGAGCGACTCCGAACGCGACTCGGAATCCGCCAATGGGCCGTGCTCGGGCACTCCTTCGGGGGAATGGTCGCGATGGCGTATGCGGTCCGCCATCGCGCCGCCGTGACCAGGCTGGCGCTGTCGGCGCCTGGCGCCCCAACACTGGACTTTCTCACGTGGTACCAGGACAGTCTCACGGCCCGCCTCTCCGAGAAGGACCGCGGACTCGTGACCGGACTCTTCGAGCATCTCCAGTCCGACCCCACCGATCGCTCGGCGGCTGCCGACCTGGTTCGGGCCATGGCGCCCGCCTATGTGGTGGATGCCCGAGGAGTGCGCTTGCTGCGCTCGACAATCGACGACACGACGTGGGATGTCGCCGTGGCAGCGACGGTATGGAACAGCATGGCTGGGGGAGCCTACGACCTGCGCGAGGCACTGCCCTCGATCCGGGTGCCCACTCTCATTGTGCACGGAGCACAGGACGCGCTCGGAACCGCGATTGCCCGGGGGATCGCCGACGCGATTCCTGGCGCTGAGCGGGTGGAGATCGACGGAGCCGCGCACATCATCTGGCTCGATCGCCCCGACGCATACTGGACCGCGCTGGAACGGTTCCTCCGGGCGGGCGGGGCCCCTGATCCGACCGGCTAGCCGGTCCGGGGGGCAGTGCCGCTACTCGCAGGCCGCCTGGTCGGCCGCGACGCGGACGAAGACAAGGGGTACCCGGAACCCCTGCGCAGTGGCGAACACCAGGTGTCCGTCGTCACCCAACTCCCCGCGGGCGAATGTTCCGCAGGACCGGTACCCCGGGTCACACGCGTATTGGAGCTCGACCGCGTGACCTCGGATGGCATAGGTGAGCGGCGTGGTGTATCGCAGCGGTCCCGCACCAAGATTGTCCAGGAATTCCACGACCGTGACCTGCTCGGCCTGTCCGCCGGAGCGGAGCCGGAGTGTGTCTGCAATCAGCAGACCGGGTTCCCCGGGTCGGAGATCGTTCCCGGGAGCCGCGAGTCCCCCCGCCGACTCCAGCACGAACGTGCTGGTCCGTTCGCGCTCGCAGCCCGGGATCGAGGTTGGGCCAACGCAGCCTTGAAGGGAACAGAGAATCAGGATGCAGGGGATCATCGGTCGGACACGGCGAACGCGCCCACCGTCGGGAAGATGGCAACACGTCGGACCGACCCGCCGTGCACAGGTGAACCACATGCCGACACATCCTCCCTAGGGTTTCCGCGCGAGGCGGACGGGTCCGCCGAAGGGTGGCAATTGCCCGCTCGCCAGGGTGACCGTGGCATCACCGAGGAGAGAATCGTGATTCGCCGTGAGGTGGAGCCGGAATCGCGTATCCCAGCCCGGGCTCGTCTCGACGAATCCTATGGTGTCCGCGGAAGTGACGACCTTTTCGACCCGGCTGCCCTCGACGGTGGTTTCCGTTACCAGCACCTCGAGTGTTCCGGCAGAGTCGAGCCGGATGTCCAGTCCGATGGGGAGCGTCTTCCCACCATCGACCGCCAGGACGCCGACCCACACGCCGGCGAAGGATGGGCCGCGAGACTCCAGCGGCAAGACTGGCCCGGACACCGGCAGGCAGGCGGCAATCCCAAACGGGATTACCCGACGGGCATGTCGCCGCATCCTCGAGAACCATGAACCCGGCAGCATCGCACAGCCTCCATGCTTCGATGGCATTGGGCAAGCCCCGGAAGCTCGCTGGCGATTCGAGCGACTCCCGGATCTCTCGGCGGTAGTGCCAGCCTGCTACGATGCCGGTCACCAGATCGACAGTCTTGAAGGATCGTGTGGTCCGTGTCTCGACCTCCGCCCTGGCATCGGCACGGAACATGCTCCCTGCCACAGGCGAGGTCCGCCGCTCACAAGTCACCCCGCCTCGCAGGGCGCCCTCGTCGTGGGTTAGGCCGACACTCCGGTAACGGAGGGAGACTGTGTTCCTCATCCCGATGGGGTACCAAGCCAAGCAAGTCGTCGATCGCCCGGCCAGCCTCACCGCCGAATGGATAGAGGACTTGTACTCCGCGAGTGGTTGCATTTCACCTGCACTGATCGATGCGCGATGGAGTTGGCTTCGAAACGGCTACCACCTATTCGACACGCCGTCGCAGCTTCTCAACACTGCTCACCAGTTCGGGATCCCCCTGATTGGGGCCAGCCTGTTCTTTTATGCCGCACACCCACTCGAGTTCGAGGAGACGACCGTTAGATGGCGTGAATGCAAGCTGGCAACGGCTCGCACGCAGGTAGTGGTTCCCGTGCGCAGAGTTCTCGAGGGCTTCGATATCGTGACCTATCACCCCGACACGGGAGTGGGTTGTTCGCCGCTGTCCTGCAATGGCATCGCCGCGTCGACACGCACGAATCGCCACTGCCTACTCCCGTCCCTGCGATCGGCGACAAGACTATTGGAACAGGGGATTCTCTCCCATTCCGAGCCGGGCCCGTTTCGGGTGGTCGCTGTCTATTCCCTGCCTTGGCCCCGACCAGTGGAATAGCCGGCGAAACGGCGATCCTGGGTACAACCGGAGTGCGGACGGGCGTGAGCCGTTTGGAAGGGGCACGCAGGCGAAAGCCGGATCGCCAACACGTTGCCTATCGTTGGTACCCCTCGACGTACTGCAGGCCGGTTGTGTCGTCGATCCGGACGAGAAAGATGTGCGTCGTGGTGACAGCCATGACCGTGGAGCCGGCCCTCGCCGCGGCGACCCCAACCCGGCCGGCGCCGGGGACGATGATGTCCCACTCCTGCTCGGTCGACCCTGCCGGCATCACCCGCGGAATCCACACCCTGCCTTGGGGGTCGGCGACGACCCTTGCGTTGGCCAGGAACGGCGGCAGCGTGGCGGGGAAGTCCTCGTCGCGGTAGGACGGGGTAGGCAGCCGGACGGCCTGCCCGCCACCGTTGATGCTGCCCACCGAAGACGACTGTCGGTCCTGGGCGTCGCGCCAGGCTTGCTTGTCGGCGCGCGACACGGGCACGCGCGGGAACTCGAGCTCTTCGCCAGGGTTCACGGCACCCCTGACGTCGAGCCTGTCGACTCGATACGGCGCGGGAAGGATGAGGGCAATGCCGCCGTCAGGCAGCGGGACGAGGAGTTCCCGCGTCCCGAACGGCTTGCCGGAGCCGCGTCGCAAGACCAGTCCGCCCGTGCCGGAGATTCCCACCTGCGAACTGGAAGGATTCGGGATGACGGCCACGGGTGTGAGAAGTCCCGTCAGCGGTTCCCAGCGAGAAAGCTGGACGCTGTCCCGCGCCCCTGTCTCGGCGAAGCCGGAACCCTGGATGACCATGGTTCCTCGCGAATCCGCGCCGATCGGCGACCCTCCGATCGGCTCCCCTGGTTCAACCGGCCATGGAATCGCCCGGAGCATCTTCCCGTCGGCGGAGACCTCGTGAACAGCCCGCTTGCCGGCATCGAGCAGGAAACCAGTTCCCGCCGGGCCGCGAAACAGTCTGGACAGGTTCCGCCATTCACCGGGACCGCCTCCCTGACTTCCGACGGTCGTCCTCTCCTGGGACTTGAGGTCGACGAGCAGGAGCGAGCGGTCGAGTACGTCCGTGACCAGAAGCTTGTCTTCCCCGAGCGGTAGGACATCGCCTACCCGGGAAAAGGGTTCACGAAGACGGAAGGTGGGTGCCTGAACAAGGTCGACGCGCTGCACTTGCCCATGCATGCGGCACGGGGTGAGCGTCACGGCTACGAGAAGGATCGGCATCGCATGAAGACGAAATCGCACGCATTCCTCCGGAGTAGAATCTGGACAACACGCCGACGCGCGACTCGGAGGATGCGGAAGCCACCACAACGTCTGTCAGAAGCCGGTAAGCAGAGCTGGGGTTCTCGACGGTTGAACGATCCTGTTCCCGCCAATGCCGCGCCGCGGCCCGCCAACAACTGAGACAACTCGAGGGCTACCGGCGCGCCGGGTGCGAGGACCCCGGCGCGAGGAGGAGCTCAACGCGGCGGGATCGTGCGGAGAAACCGCACGATCTCGTCATTGGCGGAAATGTCGTGGCTCGTGTGCCCGATCCCGCCGAACGGCTCTGGCTGGGCCCCGGGCCAGGAGTGCCCACCACCGACGATGCTGTCGAGTTCCGTCCGGACACCGTTTCCGCACGACCGGTACCGGCTCAAGAAGACCGTCGTTCCGTCGTCGGCGATATCCGGAAGGGGATTCCGGACTCGGGTGCCTCCGCATCCGTTGCGACCGCCCCAAAACGCCAGTGTCTGGTCGATGGAAAGGACGCTGCTGCTGCCGGACAATGGGAATGCCGAATCGTCGGTACCCAGCATGAAGAGGGCGCTCACGGGATGGTCAGGGCGGCAGTCTTCTGACAGCAGGCGGGGCAGGCTCGCCGACACGGCCACGATGCCAGCGACCCGGTCGCTCAGCTTGCAGGCGACCTGCTGGGCAAACACGCCACCATTTGAGAAGCCGACGACGATGATTCGGCTTCGATCCATGACGTAGGCCTGATCCACACGGTCGATCACGCCGCGGACGTAGCCGATCTCGTCCAGGCCCAGTGACGCCAGGTCCCCGAAGACATCCCAGTTCCCCATCGATGCCTCGAGATACGCGACGATGAAGCCGGCCTGGTCTGCGGCCTCGTCGAGCCCCGTCACGCTGCGAAGCATTTCCCCGGTTTGCCCACTGCCATGCAGGACCAGCACCAGCGGCGCTGCCGGCCCGAGCTCGTCCCGCCGTGGGACGTGGACGTGGTAGAGCCGCTCATAGTCGGCCTGCATGAACGTGACTGCACGATCGTCCCCTGCGTACGTCGCCAACACCGGCGAGTCGCTGCATCCCGTCATCGACACGACCAAGAGTGCGGTGATCCAGCCAGCCGTTCGTGTTCCTGGTCGCCAGCGTTGAGCGACACGGCAACAGCGCCGTCCGGGCATTTCCGGGGTATTCGACTTGAACATGAATGACTCCACGACCTGCGTGCTGGACCATTCCTCGGGCTGCTACACGGAACCCCATACGAGCCTCAAACCTTGCGCGACGAAGGCACGGCTGGAAGAGCAGGAACATTCAACTGATGCGGGACACACCCGGTCATTGGCAGGATGATTCAATCACATGCCCAAGAAGGCACTGCACCTTTGTCTCATGCCGTCACCCCGACTCCGTTCTGGAGAAGATCTGCCTGTCTCGACAGTGCACCGTTATGCTGGCCTTGCTCATTGCATGCTGCTCCTCCTGATCACTGCTGGCGTGGGTCCCATCGCTGCGCAGCACGCCGACCTTGACGTAGGACGAGCGCGCGTGATCGGGGCCTGGAGTGGGAAGTTGGTCGACGCTGCTGGTGGAGAGCTTCCCTTCCGCACGGCGATCTCAGGAATTGGGCAGCCAGTGCCTTCCATCGCACTTCCTGACGGCGCCGTCAGCACGATTTGGAGGCCGCGCTGGGCATCCGATACACTCTGCTGGTCGGAAGTCTCTGAGGTCTCGACCGTGCGATATCGAGTAACCGCAGGGGCTTCCGGGGACTCCTTGGTCGGGCGCTACGAGGTCTGGTTTGGCGACCGCCTGGGGTCGGCTGGTGAGGTTCGAGCCGCCCGATCCCCGCAACCCTCGCGACGGGGTGCGCCAGCTGCCTCAGGGCAAGTAGATGGGGGACGGACCGGGGCGCCAGAGAGCAGATCCACCTCCTCGCGGGTTCTGATGTCTGCCATGCCAGTGCCTGGTCGCGCGACGCCATCTGCGACGGCCTTGGAGTGGCAGGCATCCCGTTGGGAAGTACGCTCTACTTCCAGTTTCTGGCGAGGCCGGCATGCATGCGAGGGTTCTGCTGGGAATGATGTTGATTCTGGACAACATCGCCACGTCGTCATCGGCGCAGGCCCCAGTGATCCAACTGGCCACGCCGTCAGGTACACCATCGGAACAGTTCACGACCATCAGCGGTGTCGTGGAACTCGATGCAGGCAAGGTGCTGATCGCCGATGCTGCGGATCGGCGTCTGGCGGTCCTTGACTCGCGGAACTGGACTCCGAGCACCATCGGTCGGGTAGGAGCCGGACCTCGTGAATTCAGGTCGATCGGGGAGTTCCTGCTCCGCCGGCCCGCTGGCGGTGCATTCGTCGTCGATTTTGCACAGCGACGAGTCCTTCCGGTCTCCGCCAACGGCACGATCGATGACGTGGTGAACTTCCCCGTCGGCCAACTGCTCCTGCGGACGAGCGACACCCGTGGCCGGCTGTATGGGGACGTGATGGTGTTCACGAGCAAGCGGAGGCTGTCAGACTCGATGCGGATCGCCAGATGGGATCCGCGCACCGGCCTGGTCGATACGCTGCTCACCTATGACGCGGGCCGCTCTGCCATGGTCACGCGCCCCGGCGAGCCTCGACGCGTGTTCAGTGCTTCCGCAACGTGGAACGTGCTGGAGGATGGCTCCATCGTCATCCTGGAGGCCGAGCCGTATCGCCTGTCGATCTGGCGAGACAACCGCCGCATCGCGAGCAGGAGCATCCCCACCAATCCCATCACTGTCACCGCGGCCGACCGGAGCGCCTGGATCGCGGAACAGGAGGGACAGACCACCGGGGTGCTTGGGAGGCGGGGCGCGTCGTCGAGCGGCCCTCCTGCGGGTTGGCGGGACGGAGGGCTTGAATTTCCGGCGCGTTTCCCCGCCTTCGAGGCCGATTCGCCGCTTCTCCTTGCGCCGAACGGAGACCTCTGGATCAGACGGCTTGGCCACGTGAACGCGCCCACCGTCCTGTACGACGTTCTCACAAGTGAGGGACTTGTCCTCGCCCACATACAGATTCCAACTGAGGCGACAGTGATCGGCCTAGGTGGTGATGCTGTCTACCTTGCAGTACGGGATGCCGACGACCTCCTCCGCTTGGTCGTGCACCCATATCCTCGGGTGTCGCGACGACGCGGAGAGGTCCACTGATCAGTGCGGAACGCTCTGGCACATGGTTGCCCAATGTTTGTACCCTGCACCCGGTAGCGTGACTTCAGCAGTCCGGTTCCTCAGGACTTGGGCGGATGCTTCGTCTCCGGAGTGCGCCGGACTCGCCCCGGCAGCTCACGGAAAGGAGGTCGTTTGCGTGCGAGTGGTATCAAGCGTGAAGACCCGGACCTGCGAGTGACCCTCATCATCCGTTTCCGCCAGAATGACGGTGTGTCGGAGCCAGGCCGCCCTCAGGATCTGGGGGTGCGGGATCGGGACTGCCCCAAGCATCGCACCGCTCGAATCAAAAACGTGCAGCAGCCCTACCCGCTTCCCTCCTGCTGGGACAGCCACCCAGATGCGGCCGTCGTCGTCGGTGCGCGCGCCGTCCCAGAGCGGCCAGTGGCGAGGAATATCTGACTCGCGGACGATCCGAGAGAGCGGGCCGCGGAAGGCGAGAACCCCTCCACCTGAACGGGCGAAATCATAGGCAAGTCGGCGGAGCGAATCCGGAATCGGCACTGCCGTGGCCGGCGCCTCAATAATCAAGCTTGTATCGGTACCAGCACCGACGACGAGGCGGTAGCGGTCGGTCCGACCCCACACTACGTCTCCGGCAGGGCGAATCTCCGCCACGGACGACGCCGAGTACGGGATTGGCACGGACGCTGGGCGGGGAGAAGCGGACCGACCATCGGGAACACTGAATCGCCACACCGCGCCGGGATCCCCATCACTCGGTGCTGGAGCCCACACGGTGTCGGCCGATCCGTCGGAGGCCAGCCGCGCCCAACCGAGCCGCCCGTCGTCGTAGAGCGGAATCGCGACCCGACCATCACGAAGCACTTGCAACAGGGGGCCCGCGACACAACATGGAGCCGGCCGCGTTTCGACGAGGGAACCGTCGGGTCGAAACCTCGTCAAGCGCGCTTCCATCGGATCGTGCACCAGAACATCTCCATCGACGGTGCCGAGGCGGACATACCGGAATTCTCCGGGGCCGCTTCCCTCCCGACCGATGCGTCGGAGACAGTGGCCCAGGGAGTCGAAGACGGCAATGCCCAGTGGGTCGGTTCCAGCAACGACGATTGAGCCGTCCGTGGCCGTGATCGCGGAAGACAACCGGCCGAAGCCACAGGCGCCCGTCTCTGGAATCTCGACCACACGAACCTGACGAAGCCGCCAGCCACTCGTGTCCGTCCACCTTGTGGGTCCTGAGTTCTGGACAACCACTGTTCCCCGTGAATCAACCGTGCGGCGCGGAACGGCAAGAGGCGAGCCCGAGGACTGCCCGCAGCCCAGCCCCGCTGCAATTGAGATCGCCACCGCCCAGATTCCATGCGATCGGCCAGGCGCCGAGGAATGATGAACCAGAAGGTCCGCCAGACCGGGCCGCAGGGGGCCCCAGCATGCTTCAGAGCCCCGACGAGCGGGCCTCATTGGCCTTGCCGCCCAACCGAACTGATGAACTGCATGACCCGTCTGAACGCCGGATCGTCGGCTCGCGCGAGGCCCTGCATCGCGGTCATGTGCTTGCGATCGGCGAGCACCTCAATGGGGACCTCCCGCCCAACGCCCCGTGACTTCTCAGCGAAGCGCTTCGCGTCGCTCAGGATCGGAGGATTCTCCGTTTCCGCGTCCCCCATCATGATCAGCAGGGGTGCCATTCCTGCGCCAATGTGCATGAATGGTGCTGCATCGTTCGTGGCTGTCACGCTGCCAAACAATGATGAGTAGAACTGCACCAGGCCTGAGCCGACCGTCGCCGAATCGACCCGGTTGTCCAAACGGCATCCGAGGGCGATCACCCCGGCGATGTCGGACGGGGCCAGATCGAGCGTGGCAAGGTATCTGGCGTCCGTACCGACGAGGGCAGCGAGGTGACACCCCGAACTGTGGCCGAGAAGGAAAACACGCCGGGCGTCCCCTCCTCGAGCCGCAATGTTTCCGTGCACCCACGCGAATACAGCGGCGACGTCCTCCGCGGGTTGCGGCCAGCGTCCGCCATCACGAAGCAGAGTGTAGTTGGCGACAGCGCACGCCACGTTGTGGGCGACGAAATTCTCGCAGATTTGGTCGTATGGTGCATCGCCCTTGTCGCCGGAGGTCAGACTTCCCTCATGGACATAGATCACGCTCGGGAAACCCTGGACCGCCGGCATGGACAAGTCCAGCACTTCGAGTGGACGGGGTCCGTAGCGGATGTCCCTGATGTGCCCTCCCCGCGAGAGCCCTGTGGCTTGCGCCTGCACGCCACCGGCGAGCAGCGCGACAGCCAAGACTCCCGGCAGCACATGCGCCCGGAACGCGCGACAATCGGGGAAGGTGGAGACTCGTCGAAGGGGATCGGGTTGGTCGGTAGCGTGCATGTGGTGCTCCCCCCGTCACTCGCTGGGGAGCCTCCGCGACGTTGGAGGAAAGGGATCGATTGTGTCCGCAACTCGGTACGGGTCGACCCTGCCATGCAGGGGTCACCCACTCCTAGAGGGATCTAGCGCCTCCCGGCGAGGGAACACAAGCGCAGGATTCTGCAATCTGTATCCCGGCCGGCAACGAGATCCGGCGTCACCAACATGTGAGGCGGCCTTCCGGACGCCATGGCGGCTGGCATGACACTGCCCTCGCCGTGCTCGATGGGATCGCCGCCAGGCAGGAAGTGGCAACTCGGGGGCCCTGGACTTTCCGATGACCCCAATTGCGTCGACTCCGTGCCAGCGTCGCTGAACACGGCCTCCCACAGCCATCCGGAACGGTCGAGGCCGGGCAGGCAGCCCGCAGCTGCCGGCTCCGCATGCCGCTGCCATCAACCCGCACAGAGCCGCACAACCTCGACTAGCGGGTTCCCCGGGAATCCGAGGGTCCAGGTCGCAGGCTGCGCCGACGCCCCAGGCGGCGTTGCGGTCGCACTCCGGGTCCATCAAGACCCTCGGGACACCCACGGCATCGCTAGGCCCGCGTCCGTGGCGACCGGCTCGCGACGTCAGCGCGCCCGGGTGTTCGGGTGCACGACGGATGCCAGGCGTTAGGAGATCTGGTCTCCTCTCATCGCATCGGAGCAGCACCCCGGCGTCGCCTGTCGTGGAAGGCAACCACGGCGGCCAGCAGGACTGACAGGATCACCCCCATCACGATCGTTCCGACAATCCCTCCGACAATCTGCTGGCCATCGGTGCCGCCCTGCTGCAGTCGAACGATGGTGGCGGCAATCTCCTCCGGCGAGACCCCAGCCTCCGCCAGCGCCTGACGCTTGTGGTCTACCAGCAGCTCCAGCCACTGCGGATTGATCAGGTGGTGATATGCCAGGAGGAGCATGGCACTCAGCGGTGCCGATACAGCCGCTGCCAGGCTCCCTGTGCCGACTGCCCGACCGACCCCGATTGCGCCTCCAGCCGCCCTGCGCTCCTCCAGTATCGCCAATCCCAGGGCGACGAGCGGTAGGAGGAGGGCAACGCGATCGAGGAGGTCGGCGAATTCAAGATGCACAGTGTAGATGCCCAGGAAGTGAAGGGCGAGAGTCCATGCACCAATCGCCACGGCCAGCAGGACGCCCCATTTGACCGCGATGCGGATCACGCTTCCTCCAGTTCGATTCAAGACCATGGTCGCAGGTCGCACATGCGGTCGTGAACGCAATCTCTGGCGGCCTGGGCCCACAAGCGCAGTATCCTACAATCCTTCCTCCGGTACTTCGCGGCATGCTTGGGTCGTCGATCAAGGCCCGGCCATGTCCTGCGCAACACGTACCCGGAGACCTGCCATGCAAGGATTGGAGACCTGGAGGGAGCGCTGGACTGCTCCGATGCTTGTCGCAATCCAGTTGATGTGGATGTGCCCGGCAGGAATCCCGGCCCTGCAGGCACAAGGTTCCGCACAAGATGCGGCCCGGATCTTCGCTCCAGGAGTCATTTCCACCGGCCGGGATTTCACGGTGACCTTCGCACCTGGCGGCCGGGAACTCTACTTCACCCGTTACGACACCCTCACGAAGACCTCTCACATCCTGCGATCGACCCTCTCGCCGGAAGGATGGATGGAGCCGACGGAAATGCCCTTCGCGCAGGAGCGGTGGGCGGACGTCGATCCGGCACTGAGCCCGGACGGGTCCCGGCTGTACTTTGCCTCGACCAGGCCGCGTCCAAGCCAGGCACCCCAGGCCTCTGGAAAGAACATGGACCTCTGGTTTGTCGAGCGCACCAAGACAGGCTGGGGCGAGCCACGCTGGATCGAGGGCGTGAATTCCGATGGCAAGGACGGCACACCGACGGTCGACCGCCGCGGCACCTTGTGCTTTTTCTCCGATCGAGGTCGTCCTGCCGACGACAACCGGATCTATTGCGCGGATCGCGATGGTTCTGGCTGGAGGCCCCCGCAGCCTGTCGAGGGAGGCGTCAACGGAGACTCCGCGTCAACGAGCCCGTGGCTCTCGCCAGACGGGAGCTTCATCCTGTTCTACTCAACGCGCGCTGGTGGGGCCGGCGGGGCCGACGTCTACATGTCACGCAAGGTCGACGGCGGTTGGACGGCCGCCATCAATCTTGGCCCGAAGGTGAACACGCAGGACTGGGAGTACAACCCATCGGTCTCTCCCGACGGCTCGACCCTCTACTTTGGGCGCTCCCGCAACATCTGGATGATTCCCATGGTGGAGCTCGGCCTCCCGAAATCTCCACCTTGACAACGGTCTCAAACCAGTAGCGGCCTCAACTTCTGGATCTCCGCCGCCTCGGCGGAGCGCATCGCATGCCAGAGGTCCCAGTCCTGCTGGAGGCCGAGCCAGAAGTCGGCGCTCATCCCCGTCACCCGGGCGAGCCGCAGGGCGGTGTCCGGGGTGACGCCGCGACGCGCGTTGATGACCTCGTTGAGTCGCGGGAACGACACGCCGAGGCGGGTGGCGAACTCCGACTGGGTGATGCCGAGCGGGACGAGGAACTCCTCGCGCAGCATCTCGCCGGGGTGGGTCGGCGGCTGGTGGGTCGGGAGGCGACGCTGCACCAGCGGCGCGCACGCGGCGGCCCTAGTGGTAGTCCGTGACTTCGACGTCGTCGGCATGGCCATCCTCCCACCGGAAGCAGATTCGGTACTGCTCGTTGATCCTGATGCTGTGCTCGCCCGCGCGGCCGCCCTTGAGCCGCTCCAGACGGTTGCCGGGCGGAATGCCGAGCTCGGCGAGCTCCCGGACCCGGTTGACCTGGGTGAGCTTCCGCCGGGCCACCGGCCAGAGGCCCACCGGACACGCCTGTCGCGCGCGCCGGGAGTCGATGCCGTTGAAGAGATCCTCGGTGGCGCCGTCGGCGAACGAGCGTATCACGGTATCTATTATAACGGGTTGTGTTATAGCTGGCCAGTGGCGGCCGCCAGGCGGACGTCGCAACTTGGCCGGGGAGCGTCAACCACGGGACAAACAGTTGTCCCTCAGCCCACACCTCCCCGCCCCGCCGCCGTCCCGATCCCGAAGCCGAGCGCGGCACCGATCGCCACGCCTAGCGCCACGCCGAGGCCGATGTTGTGGAACGCGGCCCCCAGGCCGGCGCCGAGCGCGGCGCCAAGGCCAGTGCCTATCGCCAGGCGACCATTCTGGCGCTGCGCCTCGTTGCTCTCGTGGGATTCCATGGCGACCTCGCCGGTGAAAGGAAGGAGGGGGCTTCGGGAGGTGATGCCCGGGGAGACGTCAGGCTCGCCGGCCCGCGTACAACCCTCGCCCGTACGGACCCTCCGGATCGTGTCGCACGTCGAGACCGGCCTCCGCGAAGGCGGCGATCATCTCGTCCGTCGTGAAGAGTCCCAGCTCGTGGATCTCCGAGGCCCGAGTGATCCCGTCCGGTCGGC
Organism: uncultured Gemmatimonadaceae bacterium; assembly: GCA_964557115.1. GTDB lineage: Bacteria > Gemmatimonadota > Gemmatimonadetes > Gemmatimonadales > GWC2-71-9 > Palsa-1233. The sequence continues at coordinate 30,831 of CAZKYO010000018.1, read as the reverse complement.
CGACCAGGTACTCCATATGGAGTCGGGAGATCCGGCCCGATACCTCATGCCTGCTCATCCGGCACACGGTCACCTCGGCGGACTCCCCGGTCTTCAGGTAGATCCTGCCGTCCTCGAGTTGCCCGGGCGCGAACCACGGCTCGACCAGCGCGACACCGCCAGGGACAAGGTGATCGTGGAAGCACCGGAGCGCGGCCACTAGTCGCTCCGGCGTCCGCACGTAGCCGATCGACGAGAAGAGGCAGACGATCGCGTCGTACGTCGTGCCGAGCCGGAACTCGGCCATGTCGGCCTGATGGACCGCGCCCGCGTGCAGCTTGGCCGACGCGATCCGCACGAACGCCGGCTCGAGATCGAGGCCATCAACAACGAAGCCGTGGGACTCGGTGAGCAGTCGCGCATGCTCTCCCGTGCCGCAGCCCACGTCCAGGACACGCACGGCGTCCGCCTTCGACTCGCGAATCAACTTCGCAATGAGCGCGGCCTCGGCCGGGTAGTCCTTGTACTGACCATAGAGCAGGTCGTAGAACTCGGCGGATGCGGAGAACACGTGGCGGCCTACCTGAGCTCCAGCACAACCACCGATCGCGGCGGCATTGCAACAACGAGCTTCCCGTCGGAGACCCGCGCCCCGCCGAACGCCACCGGCCGCACCACGTCGGGATGCTCGAACGAGTTGTAGCTGTTGATCGCCGGGGCGGTGAGCACCCGGCCGGTGACACCGCGCACCGTCACGCCGCGCAGGTCGGCCGTCACCTCGCGCGCCTGGGCGGGGTCGAGGTTGCTCATCGTCACGTGGATCACCCCGTTCCGGTCGCGCGACGCCGACGCGCTGACCACCGCGACCGAGTCGCTCCCCGCCCCGACCCTGGGATCACTCGCCACCGCGATCGGCAGCATCACCGCGTCCTGGTGCACGGTGTACATCTCGAACACGTGGTACGTGGGCGTCAGGATCATCTCGGAGCCGCGAGTCAGGATCATCGCCTGCAGCACGTTCACCATCTGGGCGATGTTGGCGCCGCGCACCCGGTCCGCATGGTTGTTGAAGATGTCGAGCGTCGTGGATGCCACCAGCGCGTCGCGCAGCGAGTTCTGCTGGTAGAGGAAGCCCGGGTTGGTCCGCGGCTCCACGTCGTGCCAGATCCCCCACTCGCCGACGATCAGCGCGACCCGCTTCCGCGGGTCGTAGCGGTCCATGATCGTGGCGTGGTGCCGGATCAGCTCGTCCATCACCGCGGCGCGCCGCAGCGCGGTGAACCACTCGCGCTCGCCGAACTCGGTCGCCGAGCCCTTGTGGCTCCACGGTCCGACCACCGCGTAGTAGTGCATGTCCAGGCCGTCGATCATCCAGCCGGCCTGCTTCATCATCACCTCGGTCCACTCGGTGTCGTCCACGTTGGGGCCGGTGGCGATCCGGAACGGCCGGGTCGAGTCGTTGTAGCGCCGGAGGAACTCGGCGAAGCGGCGGTACTGGTCGGCGTAGAACTCCGGACGCATCGCCCCGCCGCAGCCCCAGCTCTCGTTGCCGACCCCGAAGCGCCGCACGTTGAACGCGGCGGGATGGCCGTTGGCCGCGCGTTCGTCGGCCAGCGAGCTGCCGCCGGGATGGTTGAGGTACTCCCACCACTCCGCCATCTCGCGCACCGAGCCGCTGCCGACGTTCCCCACCACGAACGGTTCCGCCCCCACCCGCTCGGCGAGCGCCATGAACTCGTGGGTGCCGAACGAGTTGTCCTCCACCACGTTCCCCCAGAGGACGTTGACCATCCGGGGACGATTCGCCACGGGGCCGATCCCGTCGCGCCAATGGTAGTAGTCGGCGAAGCAGCCGCCCGGCCAGCGGATGTTGGGGACGTGCAGCTTGCGGAGCGCCTCGATCACGTCGTCGCGCAGGTGCCACGGCACGCCGTCGGAGCGATTCCACACGCCGTCATAGATGCCGCGCCCCAGGTGTTCGGCGAACTGGCCGTAGATGTGGCGGCTGATGGTGTCGCGGTCGAGGTCGGCGTTGATCACCAGGCGCGCGGCCTGGGCCCCGAGCGGCGCGCTCACTGCGACCACGCAAAGGGCCAGGGCGAACGCGCGTCGGAACCGCTGGCGGATGTCGGGGATCATGCAGGCCAATCTACGGCCCGATGCGGACCCCCGACAGGCTGCCGTTCACCCTCCCTGCAGCAGCCTGATCGCCGCGCGCACCGGATCCGCGACCGAACTCCACCGGAGCGGCCGCTCCGGCGCGATCCCCTTCCCCCGCATGCCGCCCTTCGGCAGGTCGGCGCGCGCCGTGATCGTCGGGTAGCCGAGGTAGAAGCGCTTCTCCTCCGGATGGATCGACACGATCGACGTGCTCTGGTAGTCGAGCGCGCCGGCGGTCGGCTCGCCGATCACAAGCGCGCGGGCGCTGCGCCGCGCCTTGAGCACCAGCACCTCGGCGGCGGAGACGGTGCCGCCGTCGATCAGCACCGCCACCCGCTGCGGGCCGTAGATCGCCGCGGGATCGGGATCGACGGGGAAGCCGCCGGAATCGAACATCGGCACCAGCCGGCCGGGCGCCGCCTCCATCGCCGCGACCAGGCGTCGCACGAACGCCGACGAGTCGGAGCCGAAGGCGCGCCTGGCGTAGCCGATCTGGTCGGGTGAGGAGAGCAGCACCGGCATCCCGTCGACCTGGCTCGGGTCGTCCTCCGGCTCGCCCACCAGGTACGGCAGCAGCCCGTTGCTCATCGGCGACGCGCCGCCCTCGGTGCCGCGAAGATCCACCACCAGGTAGTCGGCGTTCTGGAGCGCCTCGTGATGCACCGCGAGCAGCGAGTCGAGCACCGCCTTGTACTGGTACTGGTGCGACGGGATCGCGATCACCGGCACGCCGTCAACCGCGCCCCAGGTCGGCCTCCGCGCGTCGGCGGTATCGGGCGGTGCCGGCTCGCCGGCGGGAATCGGCCACGCCTTGGACCAGATCGTGGGTGACATCCGGAGCAGCGTCCCCGAACGGTGCAGCGACACCGGCGGCCGGGTGAGCGCCATCGAGCGCCAGCGGAGTTCCACGGTGTAGGCGTCGCCGCGACGCGTGAACACCGCGCCAACCATTCCCGCCTGCAGAGTGGTGGTGTCGCTCGACAGCACCACGGCGATGAACCGGCCCGGCGTGCCGCCCGGATTAGGCACCACCCCGAGTCGGAGTCCGCGCTCATGCCAGATTCCCTCGATCGGGTCGGCCTTGGTGCCACGCGCGGCGACGGTCCGACGCACGCCGGCCTCATCAAGCGGTACTGTTCGGATCTCCGCGAGTCGTCGCCTGGCCTCGGCGCTGTCGAGCCGGGGGCTCTGATACACGAAGAGGTGCGGGTCATCGAACCACGCGATGAACGCCTCGAGCACCGGGAAACAGTCGCCGCCCGCTGCGACCCCGGCCGCTCGGCGCCGAAGCCCGGTGAGCAGGGCGCCGTAGGCGGCGTCCCTGTGCCCGGCAACTTCGAGCTGGTACCCGGCGTAGTCGGCCTCGAGCTTCGCCCGCAGCCCCTCGAGGAGGTCGGTGCAGCTGGGCGGCGAGGGCGCGACGGCCCCGGCAAGGGAGAGCAAGGTGGCGGAAAGGATTCCAGGCAACGGCGGCTCCGAGACAGGGTGGTTCCGGGAGCTTGGACACAGCCCGACCCCGGATCGTTCGGTCCTCGCCGTCACCGAACCATCGGCCCATTGGCTGTGTCCAAGCTGACGTGACCCTGCACCCTCCCCTCGCGGACCCGCGCCCGGACCTGGCCCTCGTGGCCGCGATCCGTGGCGGCGATCGCGCCGCCGAACGGGCGCTCTTTCACCGTCACGTGGGCGGCGTGCACCGGCTGGCGTTCCACCTGGCCGGCGAGGGCGACATCGCCGACGACCTGGTCCAGCAGGTGTTCATCCGGGTCTTCGAAAAGCTGGCGACCTTTCGCGGCGAGTCGGCGTTCACCACCTGGCTGCATCGCGTGACCGTCACCACCTGCCTCAACGGATTGCGGACCACGCGCCGGCTGCGCCACCGCGAGCGGTCGCTCACGGCGCTGCCCGAGCCGGCCGCCGCGCAGCATCACGATCCCGCCGACCTGCTCGCGATGCGCACCGCGATCCTCGATCTGCCGCCCGCGTTGCGCGCGCCACTCGTGTTGCATGCCCTCGAGGGACATCCCCACGCCGACGTGGCACGAATGCTCGGCATCCCCGAGGGCACCTCCAAGCGCCGGGTCCACGAGGCGCGCGCGGCGCTGCGCGTGGCGCTCGCCCTCGACCCGGAGGAGTCCGGCGATGACAACTGACCGTTCCCTCGACGCGCTGCTGCGGGCCGCCGCGGCCGACGCACCGAAGCTCACGTCCGACGCCGAGTCGGCGCTCTGGCTCGATCTCGAGCGACGCAGGCAGCGGCGCGCACGACAGGGTCGCCTGATCCGCTACGGTCTCGTCGCGGCGGCCGCGCTGATCCTCGGCGTCGGCATCGGCCGCGGCCTGCCGGAGCGCCAGCCGGTCGCGACGGTTGCGATCGCGTCGTCCACTCGTCCCGCCATCGTCTCCGCCGGGTTCGATCGCCTGGTGCGCCGCTCGCTGCCGATCCTGCGGAGCGCCGAGGCGCAGCCGGCCGCGTTCCAGCGCAGCGACATCGAGGAGATGCTCTGGCTCACCCGTCGCCTGCGCGACAAGGACCTCTCGGCGTCGCCCGACGTGGCGCTGCTGCTCTCCGATCTCGAACTGGTGCTGGTGCAGCTGCTCGACGCGGATCGCACCGCCGATCCCGTCGAGCGCACCCTCGCCGGCCAGGCCGTCGCGTCGCGCGCGCTGGTGCCCCGCCTTGAACTGCTCGACGCCTCGATCCCGAGCGTGCAATGAACCGGACACTATCACTCGCCTTGCTGCTGGCGCTGGTCGCCGCGCCGCTGGCCGCGCAGCGGGACTCGCTCTACCTGCGTGGCCGCCAGCAGCTCAACCGCGCCGACTATGCCGGGGCCGCCGTGACGCTGGCTGAGGCGATCCGCCGACCGGCCAGCCCGGCGCGCCGGCGCGAGGCGATGTACTGGCGGGCCTTCGCGCTCTACCAACACCGCGATACTGTCCTGGCGAGGAAGCAGCTCGCCGACCTGCTCGCCGAGCCCGGTGGGCGCGACGCCCATCCCGACGTCGCGACGCTCGCCGCACGACTCGGCCTGCAGGACGCGGTCACGTCCGGTGAATGCGGCAGCAGCGATGCGGCGAACGCCGAGCGGTTGATGCGGCTCCGGAGTGCCGAGGGACGCTCGGAGGCGCGCGGCATCCTGCGTCCCCCGGTGCGGTGCGGGCCGCTCACGCAGCGGAGCGCGATCGCGTTGTTGCGCGAGAGTGGCGAGGCGACGGACCACGGAGTGCTCCGCGACTTGGTGCACCAGGACGTCGAGGACCTCGTCCGCACCGACGCGATCAATGCCCTGGCAGGGGACGACTCCCCTGCGACGATCGCCACGCTGGAGGCGGTCATGCGCGAGTCGGGCGCCACCCTGTCGCGTGCCGCCGCGGTGAACACCCTGGCGGCGCTGCCGGGTGAGCAGGGCGCGGCGGCGATCCGCCGGCTGCTGGTGGACTCGATGGTGTCGGTGACCGCGCGGCAGAGCCTGTTCTCCATGGCGGGGCGCCGCGAGGCGAGCATCCTTCCTGACCGCTGGCTGCGTGAACAGTTCTGGGCGCTGCCGCGGGAGGGGAGCTCGATCCGTTCGACCGTCCTCGGCCTGCTCGTGACGCGCAGTGGGGCGGAGAACCTCGAGTTCGTCTGGCAGGTGGCCGGGCGGGATGACGCGGGTGAACTGGCGCAGCTCACGGCCCTGCAAGGGATCGGGTCGCGCCATTCGCCGCGCGAGTTGCGGCGCCTGTTCGACGCCACCAGCAGCCAGCTGGTGCGCTACGGCGTGATCGAGGCGCTCCGGAAGCGCGGCGATCGCGACGCGATCGCCGCGCTGCGCGACATCGCCGAGCGGGGGCCGAACGCGGAGGTCCGCGCGGCGGCGAAGGCGGGGGCACAGTAGGGGCGCGCGGCGTTCCCTACTCTTCCGCCCCGATCCGCCGGACCACCTGGCCGCTGTCGCCCAGGAACTCGATCGCCGCGCCGCCGAGCGAGTCGACGACCAGCCGGAGTCGACCGCGGCCACGTCCGTCGGTGAGAATGACCGTCGCCGCGCCATCGAATTGACGCCCGAGGAAGACCCGGAGCCGCCCGCGATCCTCGCGCCACCGCGCCATCGCCGCGCGTCGCGCGATGGTGTCCGTCATTGCCTGGATCCTGTCGTACTCCGCACTCCATGCCGCGTTGGTTGTCGTCGTGCTGTAGTCGGAGATCGCCAGTCCTGCCCGCCGCCGGCCGTCGTTCTCGACGTACTGCAGCGCGATCGTCTGGTCGCGATTGAACTGGTCGAATGTGAGCGATCCCACCGCCGTCGGGTGCTCGCCGTCCACCTTCCCCGAGTAGATCAGGCCGCCCGCCTCGGTGTCCTCGTCGTTGTAGAAGATTATCCCCATCCGTTGGCCTGCCCCGTAGCCGAACGGCTTGCCGTGCTCGATCGGTCCGGGGGTGCGCTCCCGATTGGCGAGCACCATGCGCACCCTGCCGTCGGGTTCGACCACGTTGAGGCGCTCGACGGTCAGCTCGTCGAAGCGCGCCGCGCCATGGGCGGCGAAGGCAGAGGTGAGCGCGACGAGGGCGAGCGTCGCGTTGAGGATCACGAGGGCGCTGCCGCCGGCCTTCATGGCTTGCTCCTCCCGAACCGCCACCGGAGCTGCTGCTGGCCGGGCTTCAGCGCGTTCTTGCTGCGGATCAGCAGCGTGAGCCGCAGGCGCTTGATCGTGTTCTCGAGCTGCATCACCTGGTCGAGTGCGGCGGTCGCCGCGGCCTCGTCCACCTGCTGGGCCGCGAGCAGGCGGTCGAGTTCACGCTGCTGCTCCTGGAGTCGGTCGCGCAGGCCGGCGTAGCGCTCCATCGCCTCGCGGGTGGCGGCGGTCACGGCGGCGCTCTGGGCCCGGCTCAGGGCGAGGCGCCGCTGTCCACGGAGGATCGAGTCGGGGTCGAAGGCGTAGGCGAAGTGGAACGAGAAGTTCGTCCGGACATCGAAGTGGAATCGCGGCGACGCCGCGCTGTCGGTCACGGCGCTCGTCCGGTCCTGCGCCGCCAGCGGAGCGGCCGAGATGGTGACGAGCAGCAGCAGCAGGTACTTCATCGGGCCGTTTCCTCTTCTTCCGGCACCACGCCGGAACTCGGGTCGAAATCGAGCAGTGGATCGGTCGGGGCGCGCCATGCCATCAGTTCGGCTGCCGAGACCGCGGGCGCGTGTGGTCGCGGCCAGAGCATCACGACGGCGATTACACCGGCCGCCGTGGCGAGCGTGAGCAGCAGCGCTCCGCTCCGTCGCCGCGGAGCGGGCCGCTGCAGCACGTTGCCGAAGCTCGGCGCCGATTCAATGGCGCGTCGCCGTCGCTCGGTGAACAGTGTGTGCAGCCGGTCTTCATCCATCGTTGTCGTCTCCCAGGTGCGGTCGGAGCCGCGTTGCGAGTCGGGCCTTGGCCCGGGCGTAGTGGGTGCGGGCAGTGCCCACCGGGATCCCCATCACCGTCGCGGCTTCGTCCACCGTGCAGCCGTGCTGGAACACCAGTTCGACCACCTCGTGCTGCCTGGCGCTCAGCGAGCCGAGCGCCGCCTCGAGCATCGCCACGCGATCGTCCCGTTCCACGGACTCGTCCACCGCGGCGTGTCGCGGCGGGACGAGCTGTTCGGCGCGTCGTTCGAGCAGCAGCCGGTGGAGCCATCGCCTCCGGCGGTGCTCGAGTGCGCTCCGCCGGATCACCCCAAACAGCCAGGTGCGGAAGGCGGACTGGCCACCGAAGCGGGCCCGCCCGTCGAGCACCTTGAGGTAGACCGACTGGAGCACGTCGGCCGCCTCGTCGGGATCGTCCCGGCAGCAGTGGCGCGCCCAGCCCCAGGCGGCGGGGTGGAGGTCCTCCAGGGCGCCCCGGAGGGTGGCCTCATCCATTGGCGTCAGCCGGTGTCGTGGTCACCACTGGAGATTGGTGGCGCGAACGCGCTCGCGATAGGACAGCGGCAGAACGGGCGGGAACTGCGGCTAACTTTGGGGGCGATGCCCTACCATCTCGACCTCGACGGACCGTTCATCCGGATCGCGTTCTCCGGCGTGCTCACCGGCCGCAACCTCCGCGAGGTCGCCGACGAGCTTCGATCGCACGAGTCGGCGCTCGGCATGATCCCCGACCGACTGGTCGACATGTCGGAGGTGGTGGCGACGAGCGGCACCTTCGAGGTCGCGATCCTTGCCGCGCGGGTTCGCAGCGTCCAGCGCTTCCCCAACACCTTCCGGTCGGCGCTGGTGTCGCCGCGGGTCGAGGTGCGCGGCTTCGCGCGGATCTTCCGGATCCTCAACCGCAATCCGCAGATCGTCGTCGAGGTGTTCGAGACCGTCGAGGCGGCGGCGGCCTGGTTGAAGGATGGGCGGTACGATCGGCCGGAACGGCGGGGGTAAGGCAGCTGACCGACCCGAGCGCCACCGATCCCCCGGCGCGCGCAGGTAGTGCCGCACCACGTAGCCCCACGGGATGATGAACGGCAGCAGCACGGCGCCCATCATGGTGTTGAACCAGGTGTCGGCGAAGTCGCCCTGCAGCGGGCCGGCGCTGCGGAGCGGCAGGGCGATCAGCAGCACCCACATCACCTTCCAGATCAGCTCGAAGAAGAGCACGGGCAGCATCTTGAGCGGGTAGCGGATGCCGATGAGGGAGAGGACGGCCACCGTGCTCAGCAGGCACCAGGTCACGCCGCGGAAGTGCTCGGCGGCGCTTGGCTCGCGAAGGAGGAGCGGCCAGATCATCGCGGCGATGCCGACCACAATGAACAGGTACATCGCGCGGAGCAGGTAGAGCCGGAACAGCGACACCTCGTCCATGCAGCCCTCCAGCGAAGGGGCGGGAGCGAGATCAAGTACGAGGGGTGACGCGGGGTGTTTCAGGGCGCACCGTCTGGTGTGGCCCCGGCTCAGCCCTCCGAGCCGGCTCCCCGCCGCACCACCACATGCATCGCCTTCTCGGTCCCCTGCCCCTGGACGACCTGATAGCCGAGCGCCGGGAGGTCGAGGCCCCGGAACAGCAACTCGCCGGCGCCCAGGCGGGGCATGGAATCTCTCAAGGTGAAGCGTATCAGGGTGCGCTAGTGGTCCGATCGGGCTGCTCACCGGCCTCGGCGTGCTCCAGCGCGAGCTTGTCACTGATCGCCGCCAGTCGTTCGGCGTCTCGCCACTCGCGCTCCAGCAGCTTGAGCTCGCCTTCGAGCCAGGTCCGCTCGATGTCCTCGTTCATCCACACCTCGAGCGCCAGCCGCTGGGCGGGCGGCATCTTGGCGACGAGCAGCCAGGCATCGGTGTAGCCACGCCAGTACGGCGGGTCGCCATCGAAGATGTATTTCGGAGCCTTGCCAGCACCGACCCTGGTGGTCGCGACACGGTGGAGGAACGGTGTCAGGTCGCCACCTTCCTCGCCGACCACCTTCGCGGCATCGGCGACCTCCCGCTCCGTGCCATCGAAGCGGTTGAGAACACCGACGATGCGGCGACCAATGGTGCGAAATTCGTTGCCCGACCAGGTGTGCGCCTTCGCTGCAAACGACTGGAGCTGGTGTGGATAGCTTGCTCCAAGCGTTGTCTCCAGCCGCGGAATCTCGATCGCAAGGCCATCGTCGCGCCATACCACTGTCGTGCGCTGGAGCGTCATTGCATCGAGGGAGACTGCGTACCAGGATCGACCACGGGGCAGCTTCATCCGGCTGAACGGCTGCATTCGGGAGAGGATGAACTGCCAGGGGACGAGGCAGCACGCCATCAGGCCGCCCCCGAGCAGCGGAGTGCCCAGCGCGAAGCCGGTTGCCAACGACGCCGCCGTGATCGCGCCAGCGCCGGCAAGCAGCCGCCCGTTGGCGGCCTGCCGGCGCCGACGATATCCCTCGCCGTACCGCCACGCGGCGAACTCGGGCCGGAGCGCCTGGCCGACGCGCACAAGCTCGAGACCCTCGCTCACCCGCGCGAGCCCGATGTTGTCGGTGGAGTACCGCGTGCGCGTGTCGCGAAAGAGGCGCTCGGCCGCGTCGATCGTCTCGAGTCGGGTATCGAACGGCACAAGGTTCCACTTGGCGCAATGGCGGCACACGACCCAGAGGCGACCCTGTGCCGAGTCGAACGCGATGCGGCGCCCGACGGGGAGGGTCTCGAGTACCTCGTTGGCGCCCAAGGGGCGGGCGCAGTGGAGGCAGGTTGCGTGCATGGGGCCGCCGCCTCACCGCCCCGGAAAGCCGAACACTCCCACGCTCTGCACCCCGTCCTCATCGACCAATCGCAGCAGCACCTGCGTGTCCGACCCGCCCAGTACGAGCGCCGTGGCCGGAAGCGCGACGCGACCGACAAGCGCCTCCCGCCGCGCATCGACGATCCACCACGTGGTGGTCGAGCTCTTCGGCTGCTGGAATTCCTGGAACCAGACAGTGCTTCCGACCGTGACGGCCCGCTGGGCCACCGCCTGGCGCTCGACAACAGGAAAGTCGGGACCGAGGACGGTACTGACCCGCCGCACCCATCGGGGGTCGGGATTCCGCTGCGCTGCGATCAGCGAATCGCCATACACCTTGGCGCGGTCGCGACCGGTCGGCGGGGTGATCGGCAGGGCGACGCTACCTCGCGTGCCGTCCGGGCGTCGCATGTCGACGCGGTTCTCGCCGATCTCGAGGATCAGGACCTTGTTCGCGGCGGCTGCCACGATCGTCTGGCCGAGGAACGGCGTGGCAAACCCGGAACTCCCGGGTCCTTCGGTATACAGGAAGGTGTAGCTCCAGGGGTGCCGTCCCAGGTCGGTCTGGCGGGTGCCGTCCATCGCGAAGAGGGAGACCTCGTCCAGATAGGCGCCGTTCGGGCCTGGCGCCGGGGCGCCGTGCGTCGAGGCGAGGTACTTCGTGGGCGATGCGAGCGCCTCGATCCACGTTGCGCCTTGCTGGCCGGGCAGCGGATTCATGCCGAACGTGCGGATCACCGTCCCATCGGTGCGCCACAGCGTCACCCGGCCGAGCAGGCCGTCCCAGGTAGCGATCGTGTCGCCGAAGGTCCAGAGACCGTTGAGGCCGCCGAAGTCACCGGGACCCTCGCCCTCGCGGCCGAACCGCTTCTCGATCGTGCCGCGCCGGTTCACGAGCAGCACCTGGAAGGAGCCGCCGTTGGCGATCGCGAGGCGACCATCGGGCAGCAGGCCGGCACCGCGCACCCGATCGAGTTCGAGCTCGCCGGTGGTGAAGCGTGGCGCGCCGAGCGTGAGGGTCGGGGCGCTGGCCTGGGCCGGGAGCGTGGGCGGGAGAATGAGCAGGGCTCCGAGGGGGGCGGTGGCGAGCATCGCAGCGACCACAGCCACCAGTGGCCCGGACTGTTGGAATCTCACACCGGCCTCCCGAAGAAGAGCACGTAGCCGTTCGGATCCTCGACCGCGAAGCCACGCAAGCCGTCGTGGGTGTCGCCCAGGGGCAGGTCGAACGCCACGCCCCGCTCCGCGTACTCCGCGGCGAGGGCGTCGGGATCCGGCACGATCACGAACGCGTCCCAGACCATGATCCCGTGGCCGATGTCACGCGTGCGGTTCGGGATCGCCGGCATGTCGATCGCCTTGAACAGAAGCTGTGCCCCGTCGCGGCAGACGATGCCGAAGAAGATGTCGTCCGGCTCCGGCCCCTCGAAGGTGACGTCGAAACCGAGCCGGTCGCGATAGAACGCCAGCGTGGCTGGCACGTCGCCGACGATGAAGCACGGGGAGATCCCCCGGATGACGGGGCGCGTGGTCACCGCATGATCTTCTCGAGCGGCCGTCCCTTGGCGAGCTCGTCGATGACCTTGTCCAGCCAGCGCACCCGCTGCACGAGCGGGTCCTCGATCTCCTCCACCCGCACCCCGCAGACCACCCCGGTGATCAGCTTCGCATTGGGATGCACCTTCGGTGCCTCGGAGAAGAACGTCTCGAAGTCGTTCTGCCTGGCGATCTGCTTCTCGAGCCCCGCCGCGGTGTAGCCGGTGAGCCAGCGGATCACCTCGTCCACCTCGTCCTTCGTCCGCCCCTTCTTCTCCGCCTTCTGCACGTAGTGCGGATACACCGAGGAGAACTTGAGGCGGGGAATGCGGTGGTCGAGCTTCATCGGGTCTCCGTGCGGGTGAGTGCGGTCCGGCGGATGCGCGCCTCGCTGGTCGCCTACCCCTGCGCGTCGCCCCGGAAGATCCACTGCACGCCGAACCGGTCGTAGAACTGCCCGTACGTGCCGAACGGCATCTCGTGCAGGTCCTGGAACCGTTGCTGCTCGGCCCCCACGGCCAGCTTGTCGAACACCGGCCGGAGCTCGTCGTACCCGCCGCCGATCACGAAGATCGCCGACATGTTCCCCAAGATCGGCTCGAGGGCGGGCGATGCCATCCAGTCGGTGGCCGAGATCTCGAAGTCGCCGCTCTTGAGGTGGGCGTTGATCAGCCGGTCGTGCTTCTCGGGCGGGAACTGCCCCTTCATCGGTGTGTCGCCGACCCAGGTGAGCTGCAGCTCCCCCCCGAGGCATTCGTGGTAGAACGTCATCGCCTCGGCGCAGTTGCCGTCGAAGAGCAGGAAGGGAGTGCAGCGCAGCATGCAATCGCCTCAAGGATAGGGAGTCAGTCCGAGCTACTGCACCACCCGCCACGCCCCGGCGGGCAACTTGACCGTGGCGCAGGTCGGACCGCCGTCGCGGCCGCGGCCTGGGTAGGCCACCGCGAGCACGCCGCCCTTCGCGAGCCCCTCGCGCACCTGCGCCTTGGTGATGCCGGTGAGGGGAATCTTGGCACGGCGATCCCAGGCGCTCTGCGGCTGACCGGCCCGCTTGCCGACGCAGACGTAGACGAAGCGCTCGTCGGGCTTCCCCTGCGTGAACGGGCCGTAGAAGCCGAGCGGCGCGTCGCCCGGCGGCACGTCGACCCGCACGGTGAAGTCGAACGTCACCTGCGTGGCACTCGTCGCCGTCGGCCGGACGATCTCGTCCTTGCCGCGCTGGAGCACCAGCGCCACTCCCGGGATCGGATCCCGCACCTCGATCCGCAGCGAGAGCTCGTGTTCACCCTTGGTCGGCACGCACACCCTCCCGGCGAGCGACCTCGTTGATCACTTCGCCCGCTTGAAATAGGCGTAGTAGGTGCACGAGGCAGCGTAGTTCGGGTTGCTCGGGCACGCCGAGATCACGTCCACGAGCTCCCAACCGGCGGCGCCATACTGATTGAGCTTGGGGGTGGCCGGTGCGTCCGCGGCGAGCGGAACCTCCTGGTACTCCCACATTACCCGCTCCTGCGCCCGCGAACTCGCGGTCCAGCCGACCAGGCACGCTCCGACTGCAAGCACGAGTCCCACTGCCAGTTCCCGTCCCATGACCATGCCCCTTGCACCCCGTGGGTGCCGACTTGCCGGGAGGACTCCCCTCCCGGTCGCGGAGCAGAATGTGTGGCGCGACTGGGGGGTCGGCAAGCGGGCGGGCGCCTGGATTCACTGCAGGGGCAGTCACCCCGACCCTGAGCGTAGCGAAGGGGAGGGGGCGGGACTCGCCCTACAGCTCTCCGCCCCCTCGCTGCGCTCGGGGTGACACGCCTACAACCCCGTCATCTTCTCCAGCTCCGGCGAATACCGCGCCCCTGCCACCTGGATCTTCGACGACGCGTCGTCGATCTCGGCCATGTCGGCGGCACTCAGCTCGAGATCAATTGCACTGAGATTCTCCTCGAGCCGGTGCAGCTTGGTGGTTCCCGGAATCGGTACGATCCACGGCTTCCGGGCCAGCAACCAGGCCAGCGCCACCTGCGCCGGCGTGGCGCCCCTGGCCGCCGCGACCCGCGCCACCAGGTCGACCACCACCTGGTTCGCCTTGCGGTTCTCCAGCGAGAAGCGCGGCAGGTTGGCGCGGAAGTCGGTCTTGTCGAACTCCTGCGTGGTATCCATCTGGCCGGTGAGGAAGCCGCGACCGAGCGGACTGAACGGCACCAGGGCAATGCCGAGCTCCTCGAGCACCGGAATCACCTCGCGTTCGGGCTCGCGCCACCAGATCGAGTACTCGCTCTGCAGCGCCGCCACCGAAGTCACCGCATGCGCCCGGCGGATCGTCGCCGCGCCCGCCTCCGACATCCCGAAGTGCCGCACCTTCCCCTCGGCGATCAGCTCGCCGACCGCGCCGGCCACATCCTCGATCGGCACGGTTGGATCGACCCGATGCTGGTAGAGGAGGTCGATGTGGTCGGTCCGGAGCCGCCGGAGCGACGCCTCGCACACCTCGCGGATGTGCGCGGGGCGGGAATCGACGCCGGGCACCTGCCTGCCATCAGGACCGATCCGGAAACCGAACTTGGTGGCGATCACGACCCGGTCGCGCACCGGCTCGAGCCCCTCCCCCACCAGCTCCTCGTTGGTGAACGGCCCGTAGATCTCCGCGGTGTCGAACAGCGTCACGCCGCGCTCCACCGCAACGCGGAGCAGCGCGACCATCTCGCTCTTGTCCTTGGGGACTCCGTAGCCGTGGCTCATCCCCATGCAGCCCAAGCCGAGGGCGGAGACGGTGGGGCCGTTGGTGCCGAGGGTGCGTGTCTGCATGGGGGGCTCCGGTGTGTTCCTATCAAGGTACCTCGGGTCTGTCACCCCGAGCGCAGGCGCGCAGCCTACCTCCGCGCGAGCGCCTGGGTCCTGGAGCGGATTTCCGGGCGCGGTGCCACCAATTGGGATCTGGACGGTTGAGCGCCCGGCAAGCAGCGGAAGGACTCAGGCGCGCGCGGGGAAGGCTGCCGCAGACGACTCCGCCCCCTCCCCATCGCTACGCTCAGGGTCGGGGTGACAACACCCCCCGATGCATCCGATCCCCACCCTCGTGCCGTACCCCTCATGCACGTGAACCCGGACGCCCGCCTTGCGGTGCGTCCACGTCATGAGAGGAGTGCCCGTGCTCGTCCGTCCCGACAACCCTCCGACCGGCGACATCGCCGCCCAGACGCCACCCAGGCCCGGGCTCCCGTCCCGCCGCTCGTTCCTCACGCTCGCCGGCTCCGCCGCCGCCCTCGGCGTCCTCGGCTGCTCCGATGACTCCACTGGCCCGACGCCGATGCCCGGCCCGGTCGTCTCGCTGCCGCTCGCGTCCGACACCGACGTCCTCAAGTACGCTCTCTTCCTCGAGCTCCTCGAGGAGGACTTCTACATCAAGGCGGTCCAGAGCGGCGCGCTGAGCGGCGGCGTCCTCGCGCTCGCCACTTCGGTCCGCGACCACGAGAGCGCCCACGTCGACGCCCTCCAGTCGGCACTCGGCGCCTCGGCCTTCGGCAGTGACGACGTGGCGTTCGACTTCGGCGATGCCTATGCCAACCAGGCAAACTTCATCGCCACCGCCACCGTGCTCGAGCAGACCGGCGTCGGCGCCTACCTCGGCGCCCTCGGCCTCATCCAGTCGCGCGCCTATCGCACGACTGCCGGTTCGATCTTCACGATCGAGGCCCGCCACACCGCCGCGTTCCGGAGCTACGGCAACGCCGGCGGCGGCCCCGTCCCCACTGCCTTCGAGTCCCCGGTGACGCCGGCCGCGACGGTCGCCGCCGTGGTCGCGACCGGATTCGTCACCAAGGGTCTCTGAGCGAATAGCCACAAGGAGCAGCCGATGACCGACCTACCGCAGCGCAGGATCGATTTCGACCCGAAGGAACTCGACAGCGTCGCCGCGCGGCGCCGCTTCCTCGGCAACGTGGCCATCGCCATCGGCGCGATCGGCCTGGTGCCGATGATCCGCCGCGGCGCCGGGGTCGGCGAACTGCTGGCGCAATCGGGCGGCGAGACCGAACCGGGCCTCTCCGACACCGACATCCTCAACTACGCCCTGACCCTCGAGTACCTCGAGGCGACCTTCTATCTCCGCGCCGACAACGGCGGTTCGCTGCCGAGCGGGGCGACGATCGCGCTGATCGACCCCGACGGCAACGGCGCACCGGGGAGCGTGCCGGGCCTGTCGAGCAAGATGGCGCCGGCCCCGGCGTCGTTCTCGGTGCCGACCTTCGTGCGCGCAGTGCGCGACCACGAGATCACCCATGTCCTGGCGCTCCAGTCGGCGCTGGGTGCGATGGCGCTGCCCCGCAACCAGTTCGCCTTCGACTTCGGCAACGCCTTCGCCAGCACCGCCAGCTTCCTGGCCACCGCCCAGGTGCTCGAGGACACCGGCGTCACCGCCTATCTCGGCCAGGCCGGCAACCTCGACAGTCTCAGCATCCTGGGGACCGCCGGCACGATCCTCGGCGTCGAGGCGGAGCACGCCTCGACCTTCCGGCTCCTCAACGCCATGCCCGTGAGCCCCGAGGACGGCGACTTCGACTCGCCGGCCACCAGCTCGCAGGTGCTCGCCGCCGCGGGTGGGTTCATCACCGCGGCACCAACCCTGCCGTTCCCGTGACGGCGTGACCGGCGGCGCGACGCTCGCCCTCCCGTGCGTGGTCGTGCGGGCGTCGGCGCCGGATCCGGACCTCACCACGGCTCCGGGGGTATCGTTCGCTGGCCACCAGTCATTTCGCCGTCTCGCGGACGGCTGCTCCCAGTTCCCGGCCGACGCCACCCTTCCCAGGACCGTGATGCCCGAAGCAAGCCACCCGGAATCTTCGGGCGACATCGAACTCGGTCGCCGACTGCGGCGCCGCGACGAGTCCGTCGTCGGGGCGTTGTACGACCGTTTCGGCGAGTCGCTGCTGGGGCTGGCCCACCGGATCCTGCGCGACCAGTCCGACGCCGAGGACGTGGTGGTGGAGGCCTTCGCCCAGGCGTGGCGGGACGCGGTGCGCTTCGATCCCGATCGCGGCTCGCTCGGCGCCTGGCTGGTGACGATCACCCGGAGCCGCGCGCTGGATGCCGTCCGGGCACGGAACCGCCGGGTGCGGTTGACCGACCAGGCTGCCGCGGCGCCCGCAGAGGCGCCTCTCGGGATGGGCAGCAGGACGCCGGAGCCCTCCGCGCGCGCGATCGCCAATGAGCGCAGGACGTTCGTGCGGCAGGCGCTGGATCGATTGAGCGACGTGCAGCGCGAGGCGATCGAGCTGGCCTATTTCGGCGGGCTCTCGCAATCGGAGATCGCCGATCGACTGCAGGAGCCGTTGGGGACGATCAAGACTCGCACCCGGCTGGGAATGCAGTACCTTCGCGAGGCCCTGCTCGCCTATCATGAGCCCACCGATGGCTGACTCCGACATGCATCCGCCCTCGGCCGACGCGGCCGCCTACGTGCTCGGCGCGCTCTCGCCCGACGAGGCGGCGGCGTTCGAGGCGCTCCTCGCGCGCGACCCGGTGCTCCAGCGCGAGGTGGCGGAGTTGCGCGAGGTGATGGCGGCGATCGCCGAGGCGACCGATGCGCCGGTGCCGTCGCACGGACTTCGCGATCGGGTGATCGCCGGCGCGCTCCGCGGAACGGCCAGCCCGACGGGAGCGGCGAGCATCCCGCCCCGCACGCGCACTGCGTCCTGGCTCGCGCTCGCCGCCGGGGTCGGGGCACTCGCCTTCGGCGTGGCGTGGTGGCAGCAGCGCAGCGAGAACCGCGAGCTCACCCGGATGGCGGCGGCGCTGCAGCAGGACCTCGATCAGGCCCAGACCCGGCTCGCCAGCAGCCAGGAGCTGCTCGAGGTGATCCTCGCGCCCGACATGCGGGTCGACCTGGTGAAGAGCACCGGCCCGACCGAACCGTCGCTACGGCTCTTCCGCGATCCCGCGCGGCGCATCGCGATCGCGATGGCGCAGGACCTCCGGCCCGCGCCGGAAGGGCGGACCTATCAGCTGTGGTTCATTCGCGACGGGGTGCCGGTGCCTTCGGTGACGTTCAACACCGACGCGAACGGGCGCGGTGCGCCGTTGCGCGTGGAGCTGCCGCCGGGCGACGGCGTGATCACCGCCGCGGCGGTCACCGAGGAACCGAGCGGCGGGTCGCCGCAGCCGACGACAACGCCGTTCATGGTCGGGGCGCTGACGGAGTAGCCGGCTGTCACCCCGAGGGAGCGAAGCGACCGAGGGGGCGGAGCGTGGCGGACAATTCCGTCCCCTCCCCTTCACTTCGCTCAGGGTCGGGGTGACAGGCTCACCGTAAACGCGCTCCCCTCCCCCACGACGCTCTCCACCGTGATCTCGCCGCCCATCGCCTCGACCAGTCGGCGCGCGACCGGGAGGCCGAGTCCCATCCCGCCGGTCGCGCGGGTGCGCGAGGCGTCGGCGCGGTAGAAGCGGTCCCAGATGCGCGGCAGGACGTCGGCGGGGATGCCGGGGCCGCGGTCGGAGATGGTGACCTCGATCGTACTGTCACCCCGAGGGAGCGTAGCGACCGAGGGGGCGGAACTTTCCCGGACGGTTTCGCCCCCACGCTGCGCTCGGGGTGACAGCCGCACCGCAACGCGCACGCTCGCAGGCTCCCCCGAATGCGTCACCGCATTCTGGATCAGGTTCCGGAGCACCTGCCCCAGCCGCCGCTCGTCGGCCATCGCGATCGCCGGCTCCGCCGGCAGCTCCACCACGATGCCGTGGCGCGCATCGAAGCTCGCCGCCGCGCGGGCCGCCACCTGCGCCACGTCGATCGGCGCGGTCGCCACCCGGAGCTCGCCCGCGTCGGCGAGGGTCAGGTCGCGGAGGTCGTCCACCAGCCGCTCCAGCAGGCCGGTCTCCTCGTGCAGCGCCGCGAGCGTCGCCGCATCGGGCGACCGCAACCCGTCCTGCACCGACTCGATCAACCCCGTGAGGTTGGTGAGCGGGGTGCGGAGCTCGTGGGCGATGTCCACGATCATCTGCTTTCGCTGCCCCTCGCTCCGCTCCAGGTCCTCGGCCATCGCGTTGAACGAACGGCCGAGGTTCGCCAGCTCGTCGCTGCCGCGCACGTCCACCCGCGCGCCGAGGTCGCCCTCGCGCAGTCGCGCGGTCGCCTTGCTCAGGGCGCCAACCCGGCCGATCAGCGGGCCGCTGATCGCGAGCGTCACGATCGCGGCGAGGATCGCCCCCACGAGCAGGGCCCATCGCACCCGCATCGCGAGCACGGCGCCGTCGTTCCAGGTGCCGACCTTCACCTGCGTGTGCGTCATCGCGGGGACGACCACCAGCCAGCGCGGGTCGCCACTATCGCGGGGATCGATGAGTTCGCCGTTGCCGAGCATCCGGATCATCGACGTGTGGCCGTCGGCGGTGTCGGTGCGGCTGTACTCGTAGCGCCCGCGCGGTCCCCCGCGCAGCGCGCCGGCGTCGCCGGCAGGGATCGCGCTCGCGACGATCCGTCCCCGCTGGTCGAGCACCGCCGCGCTCCGCAGCATCGTGTCGCGCGCGACCTCGCGCGCGAGGGCCGCGCTCACCGCGGCCGAATCGCTGGTCGGTGCGGTGAGCACGGCGGAGATCAGGTTGCGATGCGACTCGCCCATCATCCGGTCGACTCGCGCCTCGGCGCTCACGCGGCTGATCTCGATCGTGCTCCAGCGCCCGAGCAGCAGGCCGAGGCCGACGAGACCGGCGACGAGGAGCGTCCAGACGACGATGAAGAAGCGCACCCGCAGCGAGGAAAGCATCGTCACGTCGTCACCTGGACCCGGTATCCCACGCCGAACACCGTCTCGATCGCGACCGAGTCGTCGCCGGCCTGGCCCATCTTGCGCCGCAGGTTGCGGACATGCACGTCGATGGTCCGCTCCAGCGGCTCGCCGTCGCCGGGTAGCCGGTCGAGCAGCTGTCCGCGCGACAGCACCCGACCGGGCCGCTCGGCGAGCGAGAGCAGCACCGCGAATTCCGACGGGGTGAGGTCGAGCACCTGGCCGGCGAGCCGCACCACGCGCTGCTCGACGTCGATCGTCATGCCGCCCACGGTGTGCAGCGTCCCCTGCCCCGGCGGCACCCGGCGCAGCAGCGCGTGCACCCGGGCCACCAGTTCGCGCGGCGAGAACGGCTTGCTGAGGTAGTCGTCGGCGCCGCCCGCGAAGCCCGCGAGACGGTCCTCCTCGAGGGTGCGGGCGGTCACCATGATCACCGGGATCGCCGCGCGCTCGCGGATCGCCCGGCAGACGTCGAGTCCTTCGGCGCCCGGAAGCATCCGGTCGAGCACCGCGAGGTCGAACGTCTCGCGGGCGCTGCGCGCGATCGCGGCCTTGCCGTCGTGCTCGACGAAGACCTGGTGCCCGGCGTGCCGGAGGTAGAGGGCGATCGTGTCGGCGGTCCGACGATCGTCCTCCACCACCAGGATCCGCGCCTTGAGCGCGGGGTCGGCCTTCTCGACGGGCATCGGGCTCCGTTCAGAACGGCAGGGCGTAGCGTTCAAGGTACTGCAGGTCGTCCTCGTCGGTGCGAGTCACGTAGAGCGTCCCCTCGCCGGCCGAGAGCAGCCGCCGGCCGGCCGGGAAGCGCACCGTCCCCACCCGGTTGCCGGTGCCGTCGAACACGTCGTAGACCGCCGGCTGGTCGTGCCGCTGCTCGCGCCGCACCCACACGCGGCCCTTGCTGTCGGCCACGATCCCGTTGGGATCGAACGCCGGCTTGACCGACGGCCACGGCAGGTCGGGCGGCGTGGCGTCCTCCCCCTGCGGCCGGATCCGGCCGATCCCCATGCTCACCTGGCCGTTGCGGTTCTGCACCTGGATGCCGATGCCGCCCTCGCGCCGGTTCCGATCCGCCCACGCCTTCTTCTCGGCTGCATCGATCCGGACCGGCGTGTACGCCACCGGCGCGCCGCGCATCCGCTGGCCGTTGGGGCGCAGCACCTCCACGTGGTAGTCGCTCGAGCGCACCAGGAAGATCGTGCCGTCGCGCGCCACCGCCCAGCCGTCCTGCGGCGACATGGGCACCGGAACCGTCTGCTGCGACCGGTTGTTCGGTCCGCCGCTCTCGGTCGTCTTCGACTCGGCGGCCTTGAGCATCGCGAGCGTCACGGTCTGGCCGCCGCGGGTGCGGCGCACCAGCGGGATCGAGTCGCCGGGCCGCCCGGCGCGGTAGTACATCCGCCCCTGGGCATCGACACCGCCCACCAGCATGACCGAGATCCCCTCGGGGCCGCTCGGACTGCCGCCGACGATCGGCTCGGTCTTGCCGAAGCGACCCCGCGCGTCCATCGGCGCGATCCGGTTGTTGCCCAGGTCCACCAGCAGCGACGAGTCGGCCGGCAGCGGCCAGATCCCCTCGGGCTGCTTGTACTCGTCGGGGCCGGCGCCGATGCGGCCGATGGTGTCGGCGCGCGTGAAGCCCTTGTCGAGCCGGCGGAGCACGGCGTCGATCGGGTCTGCCACGAGCACGCTGCCGTCGGCCTGCTCGCGCACCCCACGAATCAGCGAGAACTCGCCCTTGAACGCCGCGGTCGGCGTTCCGAGCGAGACCTCCCGCGGCTGTTGCCCGGCGAGAACGGAGAACGAAGAGCAGAGAACGGCCACGAGGCCGAGGGTCATGCGACGCATCGAAGTGCCTCCAAGGGGATTCGTCATGGAGGGAGGGTACGGGGGCGGTGTGAAGACCCGATGAAGCCGGCGCCCGGTCGCCCCTTGCGCTCCCGGGAACCGGCGCGAGCTTGGGAATGGGTGCCCCCCGGCCCCGGTCCTTCCCTCATCCGGAGAGCGCAATGGACTTCACCTCCCTGCTGGTGCAGGCGGTCAGCGGCATCGTCGGCGGCAACGTGGCCGGAGCCGCCAACAAGGCGAAGAGTCTCGGCCCGATGCTGAACTCGGTGCTCGGTGCAATCGGCGGGATCGGGGGTGGCCAGCTGCTCGGCGACACCTTTACCGGGATGCTCAACAACGGCACCGCCGGCAACATCACCGCCAGCGGCCTGGTCGGCCTGCTGCTGCCCTTGATCGTCGGGATGCTGAAGAAGAAGGCTGGCTGAGCACGCACCGAGCACGATCGTCACCCTGAGCGCAGCGAGGGGGCGGAGCCTGATCACAGGTCCCGCCCCCTCGCCGTTCTTTGTCCCTTGTTCTCTGTTCTCTCTTCAGAGCATCAGGTGGGCGAGTTCCTTGCCGCGCGGCACCTTGCGGTCGCCATCCATCGGCTCCACCGTGAGCGCCGCGCCCCGGATGATCGGCTCGCCCGCGGGCATGCCGAGCGTCGCGATCCACGGGCGGTCGCCGTCCATGTGCAACTCGGCGCCGCGCACCATCCCGTCGCCGGTGATGAACCAGAAGGTGTACTGCTCGCCGGTCGGCGCGGTGGGGAGGCCGTGCACCACCACGTTCCAGCGGTGGGTCGTCTCGTCGGCGAAGATCGTCATGCCGCCCTGTTTGCCGTCCATCGTGATCGACGCCTGCAGCACGCGGTTGGCCTGGCGCAGCACCGAGAGGGTGTCGAGCACCGCCATCATGGTGTCACGGTAGCTGGCGACCATCGCGCCCTGCGAGGCGCGCAGCGCGGCGAGTTCCCGGCCGCGCGCGGCGTTGGAGACGCCGAAGGCGATCGCGGCGACGCTGGCCGCGAGCGCCACTGGCCAGCCCCAGCGCCGCCACGCCGCGGGGCGCGGTCCGGCCACCTCGTCCACCACCCGGCGCGTGAAGCCGGGCCGTGGCGCCACCGGGGCGGCGCCCATCGCGAGCCACTGCAGCTCGCTCGCCGCCTCGCGCACCGCCGCCATGCACTCGGCGCAACGGGCGAGGTGGTCGCGGAAGAGCGCCTCGTCGTCGGGGGCGAGCGCTCGCGCCACGTAGTCGAGCCGATGCTCGATGAACCAGTCGTGGGCCTTCATGTCACCCAATCCTTGATCCCGACCAGCTGCTCGCGCAACTGCCCCAGCCCCAGCCGCAGCCGGGTCTTGACCGTCCCGAGCGGGATCGCCAGCCGCTCGGCGATCTCCGAGTGCGTCTGCCCCTCGAAGTAGGCGAGCTGCACCGCCTGACGACGGTCCTCCGGCAGGTCGGCCAGCGCCCGATGCACCTCGCGATGCACGTGCCAGCCGGGATGGGCGGCCTCGTTCGGCTCGACCGGATCGGAGGCGAGCGCCGGCGTGCCGACCGCCAGGATCCGCTCGCCGAGTCGGCGACGACGCTTGCGCGACCGGAGTCGGTCGATCGCGCGGTTGCGGCAGACGCCGAGGAGGAACGGGATCAGCGGCAGCGTTCCCGGCTCGGCCGGCTCGATCCGGTCCCACACCACCCGGAACGTCTCAAGCACGACCTCCTCGGCCTCGTCGGCGTCCTGGAGCATCCCCTGCGCGATGCCGAGCAGCCAGGGCGAGGCGAGGTCCACCAGCTCCGACAGCGCCCGCTCGTCCCGCGCCACCAGCCGGGCGCGGAACGAATCCTCGCGCTCCTGCGACAGGAGCCGGGGGCGGGTCGTCGGTCGGGTGTCGGGGACCATTGCCGAAGATACGTCCCGAGGCGGGGGGTGGATCCGGACAGACAGAGAACGGAGAACGGAGAACGGAGGACTGCCCCTGCGCGAGGATCCTCAACCCCCGGGCACTCCTCCGTTCTCGGCTCTCTGTTCGCTGTTCTCGACTACCCGAACACCCTCGCCCCCACCAGCAGGATCGCCGGCGGCAGCAGCACCGCGAAGAGCAGGTCGAGCAGGCCGCCGCTCGTCGCCATCTGTCCCACCGTGATCCGGCCGGTGCCGTAGACGATCGCGTTGGGCGGCGTTGAGACCGGCAGCATGAAGCCGCCGCTGGCGGCCATCGCGGTGGCGAGCGCGGGGATCACGGGCACGCTCCCCTGCCCCAGCGTGATCGTCGCGACGATCGGCAGGAAGGCCGCAGTGATCGCGGTGTTGCTCGCAAACTCCGACAGCAGGATCACCGCGGCCACCAGCAGCGTCACCATCACGAGTGGCGGCAGCGTCGCGATGGCGCCGAGGTGCGCGCCGATCCAGCCGGCGAGGTCGGTGTCCTGGATCGCGGTGGCGAGCGAGAGGCCTCCGCCGAAGAGCAGCAGCACGCCCCACGGCAACCGGTCGGCATGCTTCCAGGCGATCACGTGCCGCAACGGCTTCCAGCCGACCGGCACGGCGAAGAGCAGCACGGCGGCGCCGATCGCGATGCCGGTGTCGGAGAGCGCCGGGACCGCGCGCTGCAGCAGCGGGCGGCCGATCCAGGCCAGCGCGGCGAGCGTCGCCACGGCGCCGGTGAACCACTCGCCGCGCGACATCGGCCCCAGCGCCCGACGCTCCTCGGCGATCAGCGCGCCGCCGCCGGCGATCGGCCGGTCGTCGAGCCGGTGGATCACCCGGGTCAGCAACCACCAGGTGATCGGCAGGGCGACGATCACCACCGGCACCGCCACCAGCATCCACTGCGCGAAGCCGACGTGCACCTGGTAGTTCTCCGCCATGAACGCCACGAACAGCGCGTTGGGCGGTGTCCCGATGATCGTGCCGAG
>CAZKYO010000018.1:0-6342 GCA_964557115.1 uncultured Gemmatimonadaceae bacterium | reverse complement strand
CCGCCATGAACGCCACGAACAGCGCGTTGGGCGGTGTCCCGATGATCGTGCCGAGGCCGCCGATCGTGGCCGCGTAGGCGATCCCGAGCAGCAGCGCGCTCGCGAACGAGTGGCGTCCCGGGGCGTCCTCGTCCTCCGGCACCAGCGCGATGATCGCCAGTGCCATCGGCAGCAGCATCACGGTGGTGGCGGTGTTGCTGACCCACATCGAGATGAACGCGGTGACCGCCATGAAGCCGAGGATCAGCTCCGCGGGGCGGGTGCCGACGATCGCGAGGGTGGCGAGGGCGAGCCGCTTGTGGAGGCCGGTGTGCTCGAGCGCCAGGGCGATCAGGAAGCCGCCCAGGAAGAGGAAGATCACCGGGTTGGCGTACGGGGCGGCGGTGGCGTCGAGCTTGGCGACGCCGAGGACCGGGAAGAGCACCATCGGGAGGAGGGCGGTCACCGCGATCGGCAGCGGCTCGGTCACCCACCAGGTCCCCATCAGGATCCCGACGGCCGCCACGTGCCAGCCGGCCACCGACAGCCCCTCGGGCGGTCCGGCGAGGAGCAGCAGCGCGAAGAGCAGCGGCCCGAGGATCAGGCCGAGGCGGGGGCGGAGACCGGAACTGGATTCCATGCGCGCGATCGCTTCTCCGCTATCGGGATCGTGTCACCCCGAGCGCAGCGAGGGGGCGGAGTTCGTCCGGCAGGCCCCGCCCCCTCGCTGCGCTCGGGGTGACAGCCGCCGCGCTACCAGCGGAATTGGTACGCCAGCTTCAGGAAGAACGCGTCGTCGGTCCGCTCGAGCTCGCGGAAGGTGAGCGGCCGGTTGCCGCGCATCGTCGAGCCGTAGCCGAGGTAGGCGACGGTGCCCGGCGTCGGCTCGAAGGAGCCGAGGAGGTCGAGCCGCAGCCGGTCGGTGTCGCGGCGCGAGGTCGGCGCACCGTTGACGAGCAGCGGATTGCCGGTGACCGGATCGACCAGCGCGGCCTGGCGCTCGCTGCGGTACTCGCCGACCACGCGGAAGAAGAGCGCCCGGTTCGGCTGCACCTCGACCTTGAGGCGCGGCAGGATGGTGCGGGCGAACTCGCTGCCGTCGCGGTCGCGGGTGAGGTGCTGGTAGGCGACCGAGCCGCTGACGCGCACCGCGTTGGACGGCCGCAGGTTCACGGTGGCGCGGGCGGACGTCAGGTTGGCCGGAGCCGCCTCCGGGAAGATCGCCGACGCGCTGCGCTCGAGGCGGACGTTGGCGTCCCAGACGCGCCAGAGCGGGGTGTTGACCTGCACGTTGGCGCCGAAGGCGTCGAAGACCCCGCCCGGCATCTGGAAGGGTGCCGGTCCGCCGGCGGTGGCCACCTGGTAGCCGGCGTAGTCCTCGGGGGTGAAGCGCACGAAGTTCGACGACCCGCGCCCCGACAGGTTCCAGCCGCCGCGCAGCCGGGCGCTCCAGTTCATCTCGACGCCACCCTCGAGTCCCTCGTTGCCGAGGAGGCGCTGGTAGTCCCAGACCTGGTTGAGCCCTGCGAAGACCGTGAACTGCTCGATCAGCGAGCCGCGGCTGCCGTAGAGCGTGTAGCGGTTGAACGCGCGGCCGGTCACGATGCCGCTGCGGTTGACGAAGCCGCTCCAAGTGGTGAAGTCGTCGCCGATGCCGGTCAGCTTGTAGTTGAAGCCGAACGCCCGGCCGGTCCGGTCCACCTCCAGCTCCCAGATCGGGTCGCTCACGTCGCGGACGACGTCGCCCTCGCGCTTGTCCGTCAGCGACAGGCCGGCCTGGGCGGCGAAGTAGTACAGCGTCGAGAACACCAGCCGGGTGTCCGCGGCGATCACCCGGTTGGCGAGGCCCTCCTCGTCGCGGTTCGTCACCGTGAGGCCGGCCACCGAGTTGGCGCCGACGTCGCGCCGGATCCGGGTGATGTTGGCGAGCGCGTCGGTGCCAGGGTTGGCCTGGCCCGACTGCGAGTACTCGTCCACCGCGGTGAGGTGGGCGATCGACCAGCGGCCGAACTTGCCGGTCACCTTGGCGCCGGCGAGCGGATTCGCCACGGTGCGGGTGTAGACCAGGTTGTTCGGCGAGGAGAAGAGGTCGATCGCCTCGAGGAAGAACGGCCGCCGCTCGGGGAAGAAGAGCGCGAACCGCTCGTTGATCGTCACCAGCCCGACGTCGGACTCGACCTGCGAGAAGTCCGGGTTGTACGTCATGTCGAGCGTCATGTTGGTGAGCCCGAGCCGCAGGTTCGCGCCGAACTCGGCATTGATGTCGTCGCGCCGGAAGGCGCCGTCGCTGCCGCGGGTGCCGGGGGCATTGGCCACGAAGGTCGGCTGCAGCTCCACCACCATGCCGCGGTGGATGTCGTGGAGGCCGGTGAGCGCACCCGCCTGGGCGAGGAACGACGCGTTGGCGCGCCGCACGTCGGTCCAGGTGTCCTCGTACCCGGTGCGCTGGGTGGTGCGCTGGACGTTGAAGCCCCAGGT
The DNA here is from genome assembly GCA_964557115.1 of uncultured Gemmatimonadaceae bacterium. GTDB lineage: Bacteria > Gemmatimonadota > Gemmatimonadetes > Gemmatimonadales > GWC2-71-9 > Palsa-1233. The sequence continues at coordinate 3,885 of CAZKYO010000018.1, read as the reverse complement.
CAGCTCGTCGGCCACGTTCCAGCGCAGCGACTTGAACGGGATCCGGATCTCGGCCTGCCAGCCGGTCGCCGTCTTCTGTCCCTTGCTCTCCCAGTAGTAGTCGGGATTCCGGTCGATCGTCCCCTGCCCGCCGCTCGAGGTCGAGAAGCCGCCCTCGGCGCGGACGCCGTCGTCCTGGACCCCGAACGGGTTGACTCCGAAGAAGTAGGAACGGCGCCGGTCGTTGAAGGTGTCGAGGAAGAGGGTGACCTGGTCGTCGCTGGCGATGTTGTCGCGGTCGGCGGTGGTGGCGCGCACCCCGGCCGGGTCGCGGTCGTAGGCCAGGATCCCGAAGTGGATCGCGTCGGGCGAGTACCAGACCAGCACCACCGTCGAGTCCTCGGCCGGGCGGGAGTCCACCGGGCGGTACTGGTGGAAGCCGTCGAGGCGCGCGGCCTCGCGCCACACCGGCTCGTCGAGCACGCCGTCGACCGTGGTGGCGGCCTCGACCCGGGGGATCGTGACCGTCGGCGCCTGCGCCGCGAGCGGCACGGCGAGGAGGAGGGCGAGCGGGAGGGCTGATCTCATGGCGACGCAATATAGGGGGAGGACCCTCCCGCCCTCCGGCGGCGCCGGAGGGGCGGGAGCTCCCACCATGTCAACGCCCCGACCGATGCGCGAGGCACGGGTCGGGGCGTTCGCCACCTCGGGGGCCCCGCCGCTCGCTGCGCGAGGGCGGGGCGGTTCCGGTGCCGCTACTCGTACCGCAGCGCCTGGATCGGGTCGAGGCTCGCGGCGCGGCGCGCCGGCCAGAGGCCGAAGAAGAGCCCGACGAACGCCGAGAAGCTGAAGGCGACGATCACCGCGGTGATCGAGATCTCCGTGCTCCAGCCGAGGTTCTTCGAGACCAGGCTCGAGGCTCCGACACCGACGAGGATGCCGAGTGCGCCGCCCACGAGGCAGAGCACCAGCGCCTCGATCAGGAACTGGCTCATGATCGTGAGCCGCGTGGCACCGAGTGCCTTGCGGATGCCGATCTCCTTGGTCCGCTCGGTGACCGACACGAGCATGATGTTCATGATGCCGATGCCGCCCACGATCAGCGAGACCCCCGCGATCGAGAGCAGCAGCGCCGAGAACGTCTTGCTGGTCTCCTCGGCGGTGGCGAGGTAGTCGGTGGGCGAGCGCAGGTTGAAGTTGTTCCCCTGCCCCGGGCGGATCCGGTGCTCGCGCCGCATCACCCGCTCGAACTGGATCAGCGCGGTGTTGCGGTTGACGCCGTCGGGGAGCGTGAGCGAGATCTGGCCGAGCCGGTCGGTGCCCATCACCCGGTACCGCGCGGTGGTGAGCGGGATGTAGATCTCGTCGTCCGGGCTCGAGAAGCCGATCGAGCCGCGCGGCGCGAGGATCCCGATCACCTCGAAGGGGATCTGCCGGATGGTGATCGTCCGCCCGATCATCGCGGCCGGGTTCTGGCCGAGGTTGTCGGCGACGTTGGCGCCGAGGACCGCGTAGCGCTGGCGGGCCGCGTCGTCGCCGTCGGTGAACATCCGGCCGTACTCGATCGTGGTGTTGCGCGCCTTCGGATACTCGGAGGTGGTGCCCTTCACGCTGGCGTTGATGTTCTGGTTGCCGAACTCCACCTGCTGGTTGCGCGACATCTCGGGCGCCATCGCGTCGATGTACTCCGCGGCATCCTTGCGGAGCGCGGTGGCGTCGTCCACGATCATCGGGGCGGCGTTGGCCGTCTCGACGCCGCCGAACCGGCTCCGGCTCGGCTCGATCGTGATCAGGTTCGCGCCGAGCGCGTTGATCTGGTTCTCGACGTTGCGCTGGGCGCCGGTGCCCATCGCCACCACGGTGATCACCGCCCCGACGCCGATGATGACGCCGAGCATGGTGAGCAGCGCGCGCAGCTTGTTGGCCCGGATGCTCCGGATCGCGACGCGGAAGGTCTCGTCGATCAGCATGATCTCGAGTCCCTTCCGCTCAGCGGGAGGTGGCCTGGCCGGGCAGGCCGCCGCCCATCCGGTTCATGCGCTGCTGCAGCTGTTGCTGCGACTCGATCATCGAGGCGCTCGGCAGCAGCAGCACGGAATCCTGCGCGGTGAGGCCGCGCTTGACCTCGCTGTAGTCCAGGTCGGTGATCCCGGTCTGGATGTACACGGTGGTCGGCTTGCCGTCGCGCATCGCGAAGACCACGTACTTGCCGCCGAACATCGCGTCCTGGCCGCCGCCGCCCTGGCCGCCTCGCCCGCCGCCGTTGCGGCCGCCGCCGTTGCGGCCCATCGAGGCGCGCGCCTTCTCCAGCATCGCCTGCTCCGCGGGGGTGAGCTGGCCGCCCGAGCGCTGCTTCTGGAAGAGCGCCATCAGCTGCTCCCGGCTCGGCTCGGCCGTCGCCTTGGCGCTGTCGGGCAGCGCCGCGCCGCCGGTCGAGTCGCCGCGGGACACCGGCTTGTCGTACTCGGCCTTGGCGGTCGCCAGCATGCTCTGCAGGTCGGCGTCGGGGATCCCGAGCACCGTGGCGGCCGAGGCGACGTCGCGCTCGGTCCGGAGCGCGGCGTTCGGCACCGCCAGCACGCCCGAAGCGCTGCCGACGTTGATGTTCACCTCGGTGTTCATGCCCGGCTTGAGCAGGCCGTCGCCGTTGTTGATCCGGACCAACACCGGGAACATCGTCACGTTCTGGATCGTGTCGGCCTGCGGCTCGATCTTGAGCACCTCGCCGCGGAACGGCCGGTTCGGATAGGCCTCGACCGTCACGTTGGTCGGCATCCCGGCCTTCAGCTTGCCGATGTCGGTCTCGTCCACGAAGGTCTTGACCTGCACCAGCGAGAGGTCGGCCATCTTGAGCAGCACGGTGCCGCCGCCGACGTCGCTGGTCGGCGACGAGATCACCGCGCCGCGCTCGACGTTCTTGGCGATGATCGTGCCGGTGATCGGCGCGCGCACCTCGGTGTCGTCGAGGGCGATCTTGGCGTTCTCGACGTCGGACTTGGCCGAGAGCTGCGAGGCCTTGGCATTGGCGACGTCGAGCTGGGCGTTCTCCAGCTCCTGCTCGGTCACCGCCTTGGCGTCGAAGAGCTCCTGGGTCCGCCGCAGCTGGGTCTCGGCGTTCTTGAGCCGGGCGTCGGCCACGTCGAGCTGGGCCACCGCCTGGTCATAGCGGTTCTGCGGCACCCGGCGGTCGATCCGGGCCAGCACGGTGCCGCGCTGGACCAGGTCGCCGGTCTGCACCGGGAACTCGAGAATCTCGCCCGAGGCCTTCGACTTCACCTCGACGACGGTGTCGGGCAGGACCGCCCCGGCCGCCTGGACGGTGACCGAGATGTCGCGGGTCGCGACGGCGACCGACTGGTACACCGGCGCCGCCTCCTCCTTCTTGCAGGCCGTGGCGGCGAGGGCGACGAGGACGATGGTGCTCAGGCGAACGGCGTTCACGCGTGTGCCTCCGAAGTGCTGGCGATGCCGTCACTGGCGACCTTGCCGTCCCGGAGGATGATCTGGCGCTTGGCGTGCTCGGCGATGTCGGGTTCGTGGGTGACCAGGATGATCGTCTGCCCCTGGTCGTGCAGGGTCTGGAACAGGTCCATGATCTCGACCGACGTGGCCGAGTCGAGGTTGCCGGTCGGCTCGTCGGCGAGGATGATCGACGGCCGGTTGACCAGCGCGCGCGCCACCGCGACGCGCTGCCGCTGGCCGCCCGAGAGCTCGTTCGGCTTGTGGTGCATCCGCTCGCCGAGGCCGACCTGGCGCAGCGCCTCCTCGGCCCGCTGGCGGCGCTCCTTCGAGCCGACGCCGGCGTAGACCATCGGCAGCTCGACGTTGGCGAGCGCGGTGGCGCGCGGGAGCAGGTTGAACGTCTGGAAGACGAACCCGATCTCCTTGTTGCGGATCCGGGCCAGC
>CAZKYO010000017.1:0-64905 GCA_964557115.1 uncultured Gemmatimonadaceae bacterium | reverse complement strand
TTCGCCACCTCGGCGGTGATCCGGTACACGCCGTCGCCGAGGCGCTCGCTGCGCACGTCGGCGAGCGCGATCCTCGGCAGCATCCCGGCAAGCGCCGAGATGAAGCGGGACTGGCGCGCCATCGTGCTGTCGAACTCCGCCCCGGCAGGCGGGTTGAGCAGGACACCCTGCTTGAACCCGCCGACTTCCGCCTCGCGGCGCTCGTCGCCCCCGAGGGTCACGCGGCTCCACGGCACGAAGGCACTGATCCCCTGGGACTCGAACCACTTGAGCGCGTTGCGCTCGTCGGCAAGCGGATCAGTTCCCCCCGCGGCTCCGCCGCCGCCGCGCCCGCCGCGCGCCGCGCTGTCCCGCGGTGCCTCGGGGACCCACCAGCCCCGCGATCCGAAGGCCCAGCGGCCGAAGTCGAAGTAGGACCACGAGAGCACGTCCCCGCCGAGCGACGCACCGGCCGGCGCCTTGGTGAGGCCGGTGATCGCCTGGAAGCGCCGGCTCACGTCGGCGAAGGTGGACTGGTCGCCGCGGAGGATCGAGTGCAGCGGACCGCCCTGGCTGCTCCCCTCCTGCGCCCGCTCGCGAGTCTCAGGGTTGAGGATCCCGGCGTTGGGACGGTTCTCCCACGGCTTCATCAGGTTGTCCTGCGGCCCGAGCACGTACACCGCCGCGATCTCGTCGTGCGCCACCAGGAACTCGGCCAGTCCGCGGGCCTCGGGGGCGAAGAACGGATAGCGACCCGCCTCGCGACCGTGCGCGGGGTACTCGTAGGAGAAGTTCCGGTTGACGTCGGTCCCGCCGGGGCCGTCCTCGTTGTAGCGGCCGTCGCCGTCGTCGTCCTTCCCCTCGTCGACCACGACCCAGGCGCCGACCTCGCCCTTCGCCTCGTCCGCACGGCGCATCAGGCGCGGATCGGCGCTGTCGGCGACGAGCGAGCCGTTGGGATCGCGGAAGCGCAGCTGCGAGATCGCGCCGTCGCCGTTGAGGTCGTCGACGCCGTCCTCGTCGGTCACCTGGTCGCGATCATCGTCCCAGGCCGAGCCGTTGGCGGTGCGCGCCACCGGCAGGCGCGCGAACATCGCCTCGGCGGCATCCGGGTTCAGCCGCGGCACGAACCAGACGGTGACGCTGTCCAGCAGGCCCGGGCGTGCGCCCGCCAGCAGCCCCGTCGCGGCGGCGAGCGCGATGCTCGACCCGACCAGGTGCGGCCCGTCGGCGCCGGCCACCACCAGGAGCGCGGGCCGTCCCGTCGCGCCGACGCGCAGCGCCTGGACGGTCCGTCCGCCCGGCGACGTCGCGATCGTCACCAACTCGGTGCGGTCGGCGTGCTGCCGCGCCAACTGGGTGAGCGCGGCGGAGAGGCGCGCGTGGTCGAGGTACTGCGCCGAGGCCGGCGGAGCAGCCAGCAGGACGAGCGTGGAACACCAGAGGAGCGCTGGGCGCGCGCGCATCGGGACCTCGCAAGGGACAGGAAGGGATGTCGACCGGCCCGGGAGGGCCGGGGAGGAACATAACGCCGCGCCGCGGCGGGCGGTCAGTCGATGACCCGTCGACGAAAGGCGCGCACGCCGAGTCCGGTGAAGGCGCTCGCCATGACGATCAGCGCCGGGACCGAGGCATAGACCGGCAGGTGCGGCAGCGTCGCGGTCAGCGCCGTCCGGAGTCCCTCGCTCATGTACACCAGCGGATTGACGAGCACGACCGCCTGCAGCCAGCGCACGGCGTGCAGCGAGGCCCACGGGTAGTACACGCAGCCCAGGAACATGACCGGCGCGAGCACCAGTGCGAACATCAGGCCGATGTGCTGCGGCTTGACCACCGTGCCGAGGAACAGGCCGAGCGCCGCGGCCGTCCAGCCGGCGAGGACCAGCATCGTGACGAGGAGCGGCCAGGACGCCACGTGCACCGACACCGGCGTGGCCGGGAGCAGCGTCACGATCGGGAAGATCAGGGCGCCGGCCATGATCGCCTGCACCGCCCCGAAGGCGATGCGCGCGAGCGGCACGGTCCGGAGCGGCGCCGGCGCCATGATCCGGTCCTCGATCTCGCGGGTCGCCCCGAGCTCGACCGAGAGCGGCAGCGCCACGGCGGCGACGCCGGTGAAGACCATCGCCACGGCGATCAGTCCCGGCACCAGCACGGTCGCGAAGGAGGCACCGGTGGAGGTCTGGAATCCCTGCCCCGTGCGCGGCAGGACGTACGTGAACACGAAGGTCGTGAGGAGCGGATTCATGATCGTCCGCAGCGCGAAGGGCAGCGCCTCGCGCCGCAGCACCCGGAAGTCGCGCGCCCAGAGGCCGCGCACCACCTGAAAGGCGGACGGGGTGGACGGCTCACTCACGGAGGTCGCGTCCCGTCAGGGTGATGAAGACCGTCTCGAGCGATGGCTCGACGACGCTGAGGTCGTGGAGCCCGTGCCGCGCCAGGATCCCGAGCACGGCGGCGACCGCGCCCTCGTCGGGCGCCAGGTGGATCCTGAGGCCGCGCTTGCCGTCGTGCACCTCGCGCACGACGGGCGACGTGCCGAGCTCGCCGCGCGCGGCGACGACGTCCGCCAGCGCGGCGTCCACCACGACCGTGCCGCCCCACTCGCGCTTCAGCGCCTCCGGCGATCCCTCGGCCAGGATGCGGCCATGGTCGAGGATCGCGAGGCGCTCGCAGAGCTGGTCGGCCTCCTCCATGTAGTGCGTGGTGAGGATGACGGTGATCCCGTCGGCCCGGAGTGACTGCACGACGTCCCACAGGGCGAGGCGGGACTGCGGATCGAGTCCGGCGGTCGGCTCGTCCAGGAAGAGGACTCGCGGCCGATGGGCGATCGCGCGGGCGAGCTGCACCCGCTGGGCCAGTCCGCCCGAGAGCTGCCCCGGCATGGAGGCGCTGCGGTCGGCGATGCGGAACCGCTCAAGGAGCTCGGCCGTGCGCTGCCGTGCCGCGGCCGCCGGCATCCCGAAGTAGCGGCAATGGAACTCGATGTTCTCGGCGACCGTGCAGGAGCGGTCGAGGGTCACCGCCTGGGAGACGACGCCGATCGACCCGCGGACCGCGACCGGTTGCGTCGCGACGTCGAGGCCGTCGACCGTCGCGCGGCCGCCGCTGGGGCGCACCCGCGTCGTGCAGATGCCGATCGTCGTCGTCTTGCCGGCGCCGTTGGGACCAAGGAGGCCGTAGATGCCGCCCTCGGGAATCTCCAGGGAGACGCCGTCCAGGGCGGTGACGCTGGGAGGACCGGGATACGTCTTGCGGAGTGCCTCGAGCCGGACCGCGCCGCTCATCGTGTCGGGCGCCTCAGCCCGCGGACGCCCAGGGCGACGAGCCCGACCGCGACGAAGAGGATGCCGGAGGCGACCGGTCGGGTCGGGACGGCGAGCCCGCAGAGTCCGGTCAGCGCACAGTCGGCTTGCGTCATGGTGCCGACCTGAAGCAGCAGGCCCGGGAGCATCGCGACCCTCGCGGGAGGAGGTGACCCAGGGCGGATCACCGGAGGAAAGCGGACAGGGAGGGATTCGAACCCTCGATGCCGTTGCCGGCATACCGGTTTTCGAGACCGGCGGTTTCAACCGCTCACCCACCTGTCCTGGGTCCGGCCGGTTGCGCCGGAGCCCGGTAATTTGGCCCCGAGGGGGTGGCGGGATCAAGTCGGGCGCACGAGCGGTGACTTCACCCGCCTTCCGGTCGTCGATATCAGGGGCGCCGGCTGTCCTCGGCCCGAGTGACAGCTCCGGTACCCGCCCGTAAGCTCCGAGTGGGTTGGTGGGCGCTCGCCCCCCGACCCGGCCTGCACCTCCCCCACCAGAGGAGTCATCGATGCCACATGCCCTTGTTCGCAACCTCGCCCGCGCCGGCCTGGCGGGCGCCCTCGCCATCGGCCCGCTGGCCGCCCAGGCCTCCACGGGCAAGATCCAGGGCGTCGTCCGCGATTCGGCGACCGGTGCCGCGATCGCGGACGCGAAGATCCAGATCCTGGGATCGACGTGGACGGCAATCACCGATTCGAGCGGATACTTCTTCATCAACGGCGTACTGGCCGGCAGGCACGACGTCCGCGCGACAATTCCCGGATACCGCGGCGTCGAGGTGCGAGGCTTCCGGATCCGCTCTGGATTCACCGAGACGCTTGACTTCGGCCTCGTGCCCAGACCGGATCCGCTGGCCGACCTGCCACCGGCCCCCCGGCGCGAACCGCAGTCCCGCCCACCGATTGGAGGGCGATCCACCGAAGTCCCCGCTCCTCCCGGCGGCGATGGCAACGGCCGCATCGCCGGCGTGGTGCGGGACTCCCGGGCGACCCCAATCGTCGGGTCGGCGGTGCGCATCGTCGGCACCGACTACCACGTCGTCACGGACTCGACCGGCGCCTTCGTGTTCGAGAAGATCCCGATCGGGCGGTACGACGTCCGGGTGGACGCCGCGAGCTTCCGCCCGGTGCAGGTCGAAGGGGTCCGGGTGCTGTCCCGGTTGACGGTGACGCAGGACTTCACCCTCGAACGCCGGTAGGCGACCGGCGGCGTGAGGACGGGCCGGGGGCGGAGTCGCCCCCGGCCCGTCGCGCGTGTGGGGGTCCGGGAGTCGAGTCGTCACCCCGGATGCCGGCGGTCACCCGGCCGCCGACGCTCGCCACCCCCTGACGGAGGCGTCGCATGACGCCCCAATTCCCTCCCGGGATCCCTTCCCATGCCGCCCCGTGCCGGAACGCGGGGCCCTTCATCGCGCGCTCGCCCTGGGCGCCACCCGGGTGCGTCCGGGGATGGCTCCACATCCATCCATGGAGCACCAGATCATGATCCCAATCCTTGTGAGGACGTCCCTTTCCCTCATGCTGGTGACCGGGAGCCTCGCCCCAGGACTCGCCACCCCGCACGCGCCGCTGGCGCGCACCGGGACCCTCGAAGGCACCGTGAAGGACTCGGCCTCCGGCCAGCCGGTCCCCAACGCGCGCATCGTCGTGGTCGGCACGGCCCACGCGGCCACGGCGAACAAGCTCGGTGAATTCCGGATCGCGGACATCGCGGCCGGCACGTACGACATCCGCGTCGCGTTCGTCGGCTACCGGCCCGTCGAGCGGAAGTCGGTCCGGGTGTTCAACGACAGCACGACGACGCTCCGGCTCACGCTGGTCGCCGTGGCCGTGGAGCTGCAGGAGCTCTCCGTGGTCGCCGCCAACCGGGCCATGGTGCCGCGTGACCAGGTCACGTCGAAGCAGATGGTGGACGGCACCTACACCGAGGGCCTGCCCGCGCAGGGCCTGAACAACGTGTTCGCGAGGCAGCCCGGGGTGATGGCCTCTCCCGGCAACACGTTCGTGGACGGCTCGATCACGACCGGGGCAACATCCGCCGAGTTCAACACCGAGGGCTACACCCGGATCGTGGACAACCCGTTCCTCGCCGCCGCGGTGAACCCCCTGTCGACCTTCAGCATCGACGTCGATCGCGCCTCCTACAGCAACGTGCGACGGTTCATCCAGTCCGGTCACCAGCCGCCTCCGGATGCGGTGCGCCTGGAGGAGCTGGTCAACTATTTCCCCTACGACAACCCGGAACCCGCGGCGGGCAGTCGCGACCCGTTCACGATCACCACGGAGGTGACGAACGCGCCCTGGCGGCCCGCCAACCGGCTGGTGCGGATCGCGCTGCAGGCCCGCCGGATCGACACCCGCGACCTGCCGGCATCGAACCTGGTCTTCCTGATCGACGTCAGCGGTTCGATGCAGGCCCCCAACAAGCTCGCCCTGGTCAAGCGCGCGCTCGGGATGCTCGTCGAGCAGCTCCGCGAACAGGACCGGGTGGCGCTGGTCGTCTATGCCGGGGCGGCGGGGCTGGTGCTCCCGTCCACCAGCGGGGCGGACAAGGAGGCGATCCGTCGCGCCATCGACGGGCTCGAGGCCGGCGGCTCCACCGCCGGCGGCGCCGGGATCAAGCTCGCCTACGCCGTCGCGCGCGAGCACCGGATCACCGGCGGCAACAACCGGGTCATCCTGGCCACCGACGGCGACTTCAACGTCGGCGCCTCGAGCGACGCCGAGATGGAGCGGCTGATCGAGGAGCAGCGGCAGCACGGGGTCTTCCTCACCGTGCTCGGCTTCGGGATGGGCAACTACAAGGACTCGAAGCTCGAGACGCTGGCCGACAAGGGCAACGGCAACTACGCCTACATCGACTCCGAGATGGAGGCCCGCAAGACCCTCGTCGCCGAGTTCGGCGGCACGCTGCTCACCGTTGCCAAGGACGTGAAGATCCAGGTCGAGTTCAACCCCGCCCTGGTGCAGGGCTACCGGCTCCTCGGCTACGAGAACCGGGCGCTCCGCGCCGAGGACTTCGCGGACGACCGGAAGGACGCCGGCGAGATCGGCGCGGGCCACACGGTCACGGCGCTGTACGAAGTGGTGCCGACCGGCGTCGAGAGCCCCTTGGCGATCCGCGGCATCGACTCGCTGCGCTACCAGCCGACGAGCATGGTGCGCACCACTCGCGGTCGCGGAGAGCTGCTGTTCGTCAAGGTGCGCTACAAGGCACCGGACGCGGACACCTCACGGCTGCTGACCCATCCGGTCCCCGACCGGGTGCGCCCCGCCTCGAGCGAGCTGCGCTTCGCCTCGGCCGTGGCGGCGTTCGGGATGATCCTGCGGGGCTCGGACTATCGGGGCTCCGCGACCCTCGACGACGTGACACGGCTGGCCAGGTCGGGGCTCGGTCGTGACGCCGAGGGGTACCGCGCCGACTTCCTGACGCTGGTGGATGCCTACCGCAAGCTGGTGCCGGTGGCGGAGGACTGAGCGCCGCTCCCCTGTCGCGGGCGCCGCCCGCGACAGGGGACTCAGCGCGTCAGGCCGTACACGATGTAGTTGGTCGCGAACTTGTAGGCGTCGTTGGTGAAGTTGACCGGATACCAGCCCTTGCCGGTCCATTCCATGTAGTCGCCGATGTCGTTGTTGTAGTTGATGATCACGAGCAGCCGCCGGGTCGGGTCGTTCCCCTCATGGATCCCCCAGTACTGCGCCAGCGCCCGGGACGACTGGGGATGGTGCATCCCCTCGAGCGCCCCGATGTGGAAGAAGGCGTTGAACACCGGGTGCGACGCGTCGAGCGGCACGATCCGCGCGTCGGGGAGCACCCGCCGCATCGCCCGCTCGAACGGCTGCCACTGGTCGAGCAGGAAGTCGTCGACGATGAGGAACCCGCCCCGCTCGAGCCAGTGCCGGAGTCCCTCGGCCTCCTCGTCGCTCGGGTTCCAGTAGCCGGGCTCCGAGAGATAGGCAACCGGGTAGTCGAACAGCGCCGAGTCGTCCATCGTGATGATGTTGCTGCCCTTCACGTGGGGCGCCACGGTGCTCAGGGCGTTGAGCACGTCCATGAAGTTGCGCTCCATCGCGGGATAGTCGTAGGACCACCCCGGCGGCCCCATGTTGGTGTAGCGCAGCCGCACGAAGGTGAATCGCCCGTCATAGGCGAGGTTCGGCTCGACCGACACGCGACGCCACCGCTGGGCGCCGGCCGGCAGCGCCACGAGCGCGAGGAGTGCGGCCACGAGGGCCAGGCGATGCATCGCCACCTCAGGCGCCGGCCGCCGACTCGGCGTCGGTCGGCACGCCCCAGTAGTCGCGCAGCGACCGGATGATCACCGGCAGCCCCCGCAGCACGCAGAACGCCAGCGCCGCCCACGCCGTGCCGCGGAACACCGGCAGCAGGGTGCCGGCCAGCGGCGACGCATCGGCGCGGAGGGCCAGCACCAGCGCCAGGCCGCAGAAGGTGACCACCTTGGTGAGCGAGTATCCGGTTCGCATCAGCGGCGACCCGACGAGGAACCGCCCCATGGCGGAGCGGTGCTGCGCGAACGGCGCCGTCCCCTGCCCCACGCCGATGCTGCGGAGCGCGTCGGTGAGCGTGGTGCGGCCGATCACCACCAGCGGGATCACCATCGGGATCAGGTCGAGGTCGGCGAAGACCACCCACAGGACCATCTCGTAGGCCCGGTCGGCCGCGATGTCGAGGACGCTGCCGAAGAGCGAGGTCCGGCCGGTCTTCCGGGCCACGAGCCCGTCGACCGTGTCGAGCATCAGGCCCGTGAAGAGGAGCACCAGCGTGGCATAGCGCGTGACATCGCCCCCCCCGTAGAGCCCGAGGACGATCAGCACCAGGAGCGGGTAGCGCGAGAGGGTGATCCAGTTGGCGAGCACGGTGACCTCCTGCACGCGGTGGCGCGATCCGGCGGGTCCCTACGGAGTGGAATCGACCCGGGGTTCGCGCACGGGGCAAGAGGGATGGCGGTTCCGGTGACGACGGGGCGGGACTATGATGCGAAGACGCACCCGGACGGAGGCCTGACGACGTGGCGGGACCGACCCTCGACGCCGTGATCATCGGCGCCGGCTCCCGCGGCAACGCGGTCTTCGCCGAGCTGATGGCGACCAACGACCTCGGCTACACCGTGGCGGGCGTCGTGGAGCCCGATCCGGTGCGACGCGACGCCTTCGTCCATCGCTACGGCGTGCCGCCCCACCGGACCTTCCGGACCGTGGCGGAGTTCCTGAGCGCCCCGCGGTTCGCCGACCTGGTCTTCGTCTGCACCCCCGACCGGACCCACTTCTCCATCTGCAGCGAGGTCTCGGCGGCCGGGTACACGGTGGTCCTCGAGAAGCCGGTCGCCACCTCGATGACCGAGTGCCTCGCGCTGCTCGAGGTCCAGCGGCGCTCGGGCAACGCCATCTACGTGGCGCACGGCCTCCGGTACTCGCCGTTCTTCCAGGCCGTGCGCGACCTGATCGCCGAGGGGCGGATCGGCCGGATCCGGCACCTCCACCTCACCGAGAATGTCGGGCACTGGCACTTCGCGCACAGCTACGTGCGCGGCCAGTGGCGTCGGTCGGATGAGTCGGCGCCGATCGTGCTGACCAAGACGTCCCACGACCTCGACCTGATCCAGTGGCTGGTCGGCGAGCGCGTGCGCAGCGTCACCTCGCACGGGTCGCTGAGCTACTTCCGTGCGGCGAACGCCCCCGCCGGCGCCACCCCACGGTGCATCGACTGCCCGCACCAGGACGAATGCCTCTACAGCGCAACCCGGTTCTACCTCGACGAGCGCCCCGAGTGGCCCTACGACGTGGTGCTGGGCGGGGCGCCGGAGTCGCGCGCGGCGCGGCGTCAGGCGATCGCCACCGGTCCCTACGGCAAGTGCGTCTGGCTCAACGACAACGACGTCTGTGACAGCCAGGTGGTGGTGCTGGAATACGAGTCCGGCATCATGGCGACGTTCGGGATGCACGCCCTGACGGCCGAGAACACCCGGCTCATCCGGGTCCTCGGCGAGCACGGCGAGATCACCGGCAACTTCCGGCGCAGTCAGCTCCGGCTCTCCCGGTTCACCGGAATGAAGGACGTGACCGATTCGGTGGAGATCCCGGTCCCGGTCTTCGCCGACTCACACGGCGGCGGCGACTATCACCTGCTTCGCGCGCTCCACCACCACCTCGTCCATGGCGGGGGCGGCGACGTGATGACGTCGCTGCAGAGTTCCCTCGCGAGCCACGTGCTGGCGTTCCTGGCCGAGGAATCGCGCACGATGGACGGCGCAAAGGTGGTCGTGTCACCGGCACTGATCCCGGACGCCCTTGCCGAGCCAGCCACGATCGAGTTCCCCGCCCCGGTGCCCCCGGACGTCCCGGCCTGAAGCCGGGGCGCGCTAGACTTCGTCGATGGACAACCTGACCCACACGCTGACCGGCCTTGCCCTTGCCGAGACGGGACTGCGGCGCCGGAGCCGCTGGGCCGTGGCCGCGCTGGTGATCGGCGCAAATCTCCCCGACGTCGATGGCCTGATCTACCTCCGGGGCACCGGGGCGGACGCGCTCGCGTTCCGGCGTGGCTGGACCCACGGCATCCTCGCGATGGCGGTCTGGCCGCTCGTGCTGACCGGCGCACTCCTCCTCCTCGATCGCTGGCGGCCGCGCCGGGATCCCGGGCGGCCCCTGGTCCCTCGGCAGTTGCTCCTCGTCGCCGCGATCGGGATCTGGTCGCACCCGCTGCTCGACTGGTTCAACGTGTACGGCGTGCGGCTGCTGATGCCGTTCTCCGGCCACTGGTTCCAGGCCGACGCGCTCTTCATCATCGACCCGTGGGTGTGGCTGGTGCTGGCGGTCGGGATCGCCTGGAGTCGTCGCACCCGTCGTCGCGCCGGGCAGGTGGCCGCACCCACGGCTGCGCGCCTCGCCCTGGCAATCGCGGCCGGCTATGTCGCCGTGATGGGGGTGAGCGGACTGGCCGGCCGCCAGGCCGTGACGGCGGCAAGCGAGGTGGCCGCACGCCGGACGCTGGTGGCGCCGGTGCCGGTCACGCCGCTGCGCCGCGACGTGTTGCGCGACCTGGGCGACGCCTACGAGGTGGGGGTGCTCGACGTCGCCGCCGGGATGCGTTACACGGCGACCGCCCGACTGGAATCCGGCCGCGGGGCACCGGGCGTCGCAGCGGCCGCGGCCACCGACGACGGCCGCAAGTTCCTCGCGTGGTCGCAGTTCCCGCGGTTCCGGAGCGAGCCGGCCGGCCGCGATTCGCTTCGGGTGCGGATGAGCGACGTCCGTTTCGACGCGACGCCGGGCGGCAGTTGGGCCGGCGTCACGGTGACGGTGGCGGCGACGCCTCCGGGGCCCTGAGGAGCGACGCGATCGAGTAGCCGTCGGTGCCGCGCGAGACCCAGGCCTCGGTGGCCCCCATCAGCTGCAGCTGCTCGGCGACCGCCTGCTGCACCCCGGCCGGATAGCGCAGCAGGTCGACGGCAGGCGGGGTGAAGACCTGGGCCACCACCATCGCCCGCGCGCGGTAGAGGTCGGGCATCAAGGGCAGGGCCTCGCCGATCACCGCGACGCGGACTTTCGCCTCCCCGGCCCGGTGGCTCGACAGCAGCCGGGCCACCCGCGCCTCCGAATCGGATGTCACGCGGAGCTGTTCGGGGAGGTGTGCCAAACCGCGCGGCACGGCGGTGAGGAACCCGAGCCAGGTCAGCACGGCGAAGCCGCGACGCCGCTCGCCGTCGAGTCGCCACGCGACGACCCCCGCCACGAGGAGGAAGAGGAAGGGCGCGATGAGTCGCGGTTCGACGTGCACCGCCACGAATTGCAGCATCCCGAGCGCCCCGAGCACCATCGCCAGTCCGGGTCCCTCGCCGAGCACCTCGCGAAATCGACGTCGCTGCCTGGTGGCGAAGCCGAGCGGCACCACGACCGCCAGCAGCAGGTGGCTCGACCAGAGGCCGATCATCAACGCGAACTGGGTGGCCCAGTACCGCAGCAGCGCGACCACGCCGGGACGCTCCTCGCGCTGGCTGGTGATGCCCTCCTGCCACGCCCCGGGATCGGACCACGGCCCATAGGTCCACCCCCCCTCGAATCGCGCCACCTGACCCACGACCTGGCCCGCGGCGAGGACCGGTGCGTAGGCGCGATGCCCGCCCCGATGCGTGTCCGGTGAGCGGCCGTCGCACGACTCGAGGTACCAGCAGGCGTTGAGCCGTCCCGAGACGCCCAGGGTCGGGTGACCGGCCTCGCGGCTCAACGGGACGATCCAGGTCGCCGCGAGCACGGCCGTCGCGCCGACCAGCCACGCCGTCCGGCGTGCGCGCCCCGGCCTCCGGTCCAGGAGGGTCAGGACAACCATGGCCACCACCAACCACGGCCAGGTCGAGGTCTTCGCGAGGAATGCCGCGCCGAACCATCCGCCCAGGGCGAGTGGCCGCCAACCGTCGTCGCGCAGCAGCTCGCCGGAGACGCCGATCAGCATGGTGAGCAGGAGCAGGTCCGGCGTCACCGCATCGAGCCGCGGAGTGCGCGCGCTGGCCAGCAGGAAGGCCGCGAACAGCAGGCGGGCGAGCGCCGGGTCGTCGCGATGCCGGCACACGCGCCAGAGGAGCAGGACGGCCCCCATCGCGACGAAGCAATTCAGCAGGTGCGCAAGGATCGTGGCCCCGGGGCCGGAGGCGCCGGCGAGCTGCAACACCACGGCAAGGAGCGCCGGGTACGCTGGCGACCAATACCCCTGCACGAACCCCGACCAGTCACCCGCGCGCAGGCGATCCGCCAGATCCAGGTAGGCGACGCCGTCGACGTTGAGGTTGCCACGCGATGCCCAGGCGAGCGCCGCGACGAGCAACAGCACCACGATGGCGATCAGGTCGATCTCGAGCCGCGACGGCAGCCATCGCGCCTTCGCCACGGCCGCTGGCGCGCTGCCGGGTTCCGCCTTCCGCCTCGCTCGCCTCGGGCTCACGGGATCCTCACCGGTTTGTCATCGGATTGACAGCCACCTGCGAGGCCGTCGACATCGGCGGGTGACAACGTGTGATCGGGGGGAACACTCCAGCCAAGGAGGCACCCGATGCTCGATCGACTCCCCGAATCTACCCCGGTCCGCCAGCGCTCCGCGCTCCAGCTTGGCGGGGCCGTGACGATCCACGCGGCCGTGATCGCCGCGGCGATGATCGCGACACGCGACTTGGCCGCGCGGCCCAGTGCGCCGTCACCGGCGGAGACAACCTTGACCTATCTCGCGCCGTCGGCACAGCCGGTCCGTCGCGCGGTCACGCGAGTCGGAGGCGACGCCGGCGGGCCCGAGCCGCTCGCCCCGCCCGACGCGCCGGCGCTTCCGCCCGGTCCGGTCATCGTCGCCGGGATCCCGGCGATCGCTCCGTCGACGGCGCCGGACGAGGGGCCGACGCGAGGCTGGCGTCCGGGGCCGTCGCTGCCGATGAGCGAACTGCCACGCGGCGATGCCCTACCCGGCGCGGCGACGGTCGACGAGCCCGTCGTCGCGCTGCACGGCCCGGAGCCGCGCTACCCGGCGGCGCTGCGCGCCGCCGGCGTCGAGGGAACGGTCCGCCTGCATTTCGTCGTCGACAGTGCCGGCGCGGTGGTCGGCGCGTCGATCCGCGCGAGCGCGGCGACGCAGGACGCGTTCGTCGCGCCGGCGGTCGCCGCGATCCGTGAATGGCGATTCCGTCCGGCGCGCCTCGATGGCCGGGCCGTCGCCCAGCAGGTCGTGCAGCTGGTGCGGTTCCGGCTCGACCACTGAAGGGTCAGCGCAGCGGGATCGGTACGGAGACGGGGGAGGCGAGCGCCCCGGGATCGAGCCCGAGCAACGCCAGGATCGTCGGACCGACCTGGGACTGCACCACCGGCACGCCACGCACGATCCCGCGCGGCGTCACCCCCGCGCCCGCGGCGAGGAACCACCAGCGCGCGGCATTGCCCACGTCGCGGCCGTGATCGGTCCAGTCCCGCGCCGTGGCACCGCGGCCGTGATCGGTGGTGACGACGATCACGGTCCGGCCCCTGGTGCGGCGATCGGCCTGGGCGTGGTGCCAGAGCTCCGAGAGCATGCGATCGGTCTCGCGAAGCATCTCGAGGTACCGGTCGTAGTGCCGTTCGTGGGCCTCGATGTCCGTCTCGCCGTAGCCGACGTGCAGGAGCACCGGGTGGTATCGGTCGAACCAGGCCAGCGCCTGCTCGTGCGTGAAGGCGTCGTAGCGGATCGACTCGTCGGGATGGTGGACCCGCTCCTCGAGGCGGTGGGCCTCCTCGATGTCGCGGCCCGACAGGCCGGCCGGGAGCGGCTCGAACGGGCCGCTCGCCGTCACCATCCCCTCGCGCGGCGCGGTGAGCCGCGCCTGGGTCGTCCAGCTCACGAACGCCGCCGCCTGGCGCGGGTCGCCGGTGGCGGCCGCCACGACCGTGAACACGGTCGGGTAGTCGTACCGGCGGTCGTCGTTCGAGGTGACATCGGCCCGTGGATGCCCGGAGAACATCGCCATGTAGCCGGGCGCCGAGAAGTTGAGGCCGTTGTCGATCCGGCCCTCGCCCGACTCGGCGCCATAGAGCGCCCCCATCGGGACTAGCGCGTCCCAGAGGAAGGGCATCATCGCGCGGCGCCGGGCCTCGGGGGTGTCACGCCACCACCGGGCGCGGAACGCGGTCGTATCGGCGACGCCGCTCCCCTTGGGATCGGCCATCACGACCGGGTCGGCGCCGCCGAACAGGTCCTCCGCGCGCACGCCGTCGATCGTGACGTAGATCACGTGCTGCGCCGTCGGCCGCTGCGCGCCGAGCGCCGGGACGGCGACGAGTGCCGCGAACAGGAGGCCCCTCATCGGCGGACCGGCACGAGCTTGAGGTCCTGGAAGTCGAACGAGAAGTCCACCGACGGCGACGCCGGCGCCATTCGCGCCTCGATCACCCGGCCGTCGGGTCCGAGCTGGAAGGTGATGAAGGCATCGGCGCGCAGCTCGCGGTCGCGCCAGCGGACCAGGAACGTCTCGTATTGCCAGTGCGAGAGGTCCCCGACGAGCGATGGCGTGTGCCCGAACCGGATCGCGAGATGCCCGTTCTCCTCGGTGATGTCGATGCCACCATACCAGTCATCCTCGTAGTGACCGGCGTACGCCGCCAGCGGGCGCGAGGGGCGGGAGAGCGAGTCGCGGCTCCGGGCGGCGTTCAGGTCGGCGGCCGCGATCATCGAGTCCTGCCGCGCCATGACCACGCGATAGGCCCCGCGCCAGTCGAAGGACGCGCCGAGGTAGTGGTCCAGCACCCGCCAGGCGATCGGATCCATCGCCGAGGACTCGTGATTGGTGAAGATCGCGACGCCGAGGCGCAGCTCCGGGATCATCGCCACCCGCGAGATGTAGCCCGGCAGCCCGCCGGTGTGGGTGAGCAGCTTGACGCCGCGGTAGTCGCGGACGTTCATCCCGAGCGCGTAGCCGTTGAAGTTGCTCGCGAACGGGGCCAGTTCGCGGGCCGGCCGCACCGGGTTGAGCGGGGTGACGATGTTGGTGAGTTGCCGGAACGACGCGGGCGAGAAGAGCGCCTTGCGCCCCGCGACCCTGCCCGAGTCGAGCTGCACGATCATCCACTTGGCGATGTCGGTGGCCGAGGCGTTGATGCCGCCGGCCGGGTTGGTGTTGTCGCTCGTGAACGGCGCGATCGGCCGGATCGTTCCCTCCACCCGCGCGTGGGTCGCGGCGACGTTGCCGCCGGCCCCCGCATCCGAGTGGCGCGGCCTGGAGTCCGTCATGCCGAGCGGCGCCAGGATCCGGGTCGCGATGAAGTCCTCCCAGCTGAGCCCGCTCACCGCCTCGATCAGCTCCCCGGCGACGAGGTAGAGGACGTTGTCATAGGCGTAGGCCGACCGGAACGACGTGACCAGCGGCAGGAACCGGAGCCGTGCGGCGATTTCCTTCCGATTGTAGGTCGAGGACGGCCACCAGAGGAGATCGCCCGAGCCGAGTCCCAGGCCGCTCCGGTGCACCAGCAGGTCGCGCACCGTCAGCTGGGCGGTGACCCACGAGTCGCTGAGGCGGAACGCCGGCAGGTAATTGATGACCGGGTCGTCCCACTTGACCTTCCCCTCCTCGACCAGCATCGCCAGCGCGGTCGCCGTGAAGAACTTGCTGTTCGAGGCGATGCCGAAGAGGGTGTGCTCGTCCACCCGCGCCGGCTTGCCGAGTTCGCGCACGCCGTAGCCGCGGGCGAGCACGACCTGCCCGTCCTTCACGATCGCCAGCGCCAGCCCCGGCACGCCGTAGTCCGCCATCACGTCCTGGACGTAGCGATCGATGTCGGGGGGCGGCGCGGCGGCCTGCGCCCCGATGGCGCACGGCAGGACCAGGAGGGCGACAAGCAGGCGGCGGGTCATCGGCGGGCTCCGGTGGAAGGGTCGGATGTCAGCGTGGCCAGCGGTTGTTGCGGCGATCGGTGTCGGGCAGGCGGTCGCCGGGATCGACCTCGACGGAGGCGATGCGCCGGCCGGCCTCGTCGCGCCAGGTGAACCGGTCGCCCAGGTTCCACATCTCGACCGGCAGCGTGACGGTGCGCGTGGTGCCGTCGGCGTACTGCACCGCCATCCGCAGCGGCATCACCATGGTGCCCCGGTTCTCGAGCTGCACGACGGGACGGTCACCCTCGGTGCCGATCCCCGTCACTGCCTGGTCGAGCCGGGCGGTGGTCATGACCCAGCCGCGCCAGAACCAGTCGAGATCCATCCCGGACTGGTCCCGCATCAGCCGGAAGAAGTCGGCCGGGGTCGGGTGCCGGAACGCCCAGGTGCGGAGGTATTCGCGGAACGCCGCCTCGAACCGTTCGCGGCCGAGCACCTCGTCGCGCAGCTGGGAGAGCATCAGCGCGGGCTTCTGGTAGGCCGACCAGAAGAGGTCGTGCACCTCGACCGGGCGGGTGATCAGCGGCTGCTCGGCACCGGGGAGTGCGTGGTCGGCCGCGAGATGCAGGGGATGGACCTGGATCGAGTCGCCGTAGGCGGTGCCGGTGAAGTAGTCCGCCGCCACCTGGAGGTCGATGAAGGTGTTGAAGCCCTCGTCCATCCACGGATAGAGGCGCTCGTTCGAGCCGACGACCATCGGGAACCACTGGTGGCCGAACTCGTGCATCACCACCCACTGCAGGTCCTCGCGCGCCGGCGAGTCCGGCACGAAGGTCAGCATCGGGTACTCCATCCCCTCGATCGGCCCCTCGACGGTCGTCGCGTGGGAGTAGGGGTACTGGAACCACCGCTCGCTGAACGACCGGATCGCGTGGCGCGCCATGCGGTTGGCCTCCCGCCACCGGACGGCGCGGGGCCGGTAGAGCGTCTCGATCAGGATGCCAGCCCACCCGCTCGCGTCCCACTGCATCCCCGGCGCGGCCGCGAAGGCGAAGTCCCGGACGCTGTCGGCCCGGAAGTGCCAGGTCAGCGTCCCGCCGCCCCGCGGGCGCGACCGCGACGGATCATTCGCCTCGGCGGTGGTGATGATCGCGATCGTGGTGTCGCTGGTCCGGGCCAGCGCGAGGCGATCACGCTGGGCGGCGGTGAGCACCGCCTCCGGGTTCTGCAGCTGCCCGGTGGCGGCGACGACGAAACTCGCGGGCACCGTGAGCTCGACGTCGAAGCTCCCGTACTCGAGGTAGAACTCCCCTGCCCCGATGTACGGCTCGTGATTCCAGCCGCGGACGTCGTCGTAGACCGCCATCCGCGGGTACCACTGCGCCACCTCGTAGAGGTCGCCGTCGCGGCCCATGCGCGCCGCGCCGCTCGGCGGCACCTCGAACGACCACGCGGCATCGAGGTCGAGCGAGTCGCCCGGGACGAGCGTGGCCGGCAGGTCGACCCGCATCGTGGTGCCGTAGCGGGTGCGCACGACCTCGCGGCCGCCGATGGCGAGCGAGGTGAGCGTCGGCGCGCCGACGAATCCCTGGCACGAGAAGTCGAACGCCGAGCCGAGGAAGACGAGCGGCGGCTGGTCGAGCTGCGAGGTGACGCTGCCGGGCGCGCAGATGTTCTGCTCGACGTGCAGCCAGAGGTACGGCAGCGGGTCGGGCGAGTGATTGACGTAGTGGATCGTCCCGGTTCCGCTGATCCGGTGGGTCGCGGGATCGAGCGTGGCGCGGATCCGGTAGTCGGCCCGCTGCTGCCAATAGCCCGGACCGGGACGGCCGCTGGCGGTGCGGACGGCGGTCGGTGTCGGCAGGTCGAGCGGCCGGAACGGGGAGGAATCCGCCACCGCGTCCCAGCGGCCCTGCGCCGCCAGCGGTGCGGTCGCGACGAGCGCGCCGAGGAGGCCCCAGGCGGCGCCGTGGCGAGGGTTCATGCCGACCATCCGGTAGGGGTGAGCCCCAAAGCTACCCCGCTACCGCCGATCCGCGAAGAATCCCTTGAGGAGCGCGCCGCACTCCTCCTCCAGCACGCCGCCCAGCACCTCGGCTCGGTGATTCAAGCGGGGGTGGCGCAGCAGGTCGTGGACCGAGCCGGCCATGCCGGCCTTCGGGTCCCAGGCGCCGAAGACGACCCGACCGACCTTGGCCAGCACGATCGCCCCGGCGCAGTGGGCGCACGGCTCGAGGGTGACGAAGAGGGTCGCGTCGGTGAGGCGATCGCCCCCGACCAGGGCAAGCGCCTCGCGAATCGCCAGCACCTCCGCATGGGCGGTGGGATCGCCGGAGGCGACGGTCGCATTGTGGCTGGCGGCCAGCAGGCGTCCGGCGGCCACGACGACGGCGCCCACCGGGACCTCGCCCTCTCCGGCGGCCCGACGGGCCTGCTCCAGCGCCCCGGCCATCCCGGCCAGGTCGGCGGGCGCCACCGGCGCGGTCATCCGCCGGCGACGCGTTCGAAGCGGAGCCCGTCGCCCTCGTGGGTGACGCGGATCGTGTCGCCCTCGGCGTAGTCGCCCTCGAGCAGCGCCAGCGCGATCGGGTTCTGCAGCTCGCGCTGGATCACGCGCTTGAGCGGCCTGGCGCCGTAGAGCGGGTCGTACCCGGTCGAGGCGAGCCAGCGCATCGCGTCGGGATCGACGTCGAGGACGAGTCCCCGGGCCGCGACCATCTGGCGGAGCCGGGCGAGCTGCAGCGCCACGATCGCGTCGAGGTCGCTGCGCGACAGCGGCCGGAACACGACCACGTCGTCGACCCGGTTGAGGAACTCGGGCCGGAAGTGGAAGCGCAAGGCGTCGAGCACGCGCGACTCGGTCTCCAGCCACGACACCGGGTCCTCGGGCTTGGCCTCGAGGATGTGCTGCGAACCGATGTTGCTCGTCATGATCACGACGGTGTTCCGGAAGTCGACCACCCGGCCCTGCGAGTCGGTGAGCCGGCCGTCGTCGAGCACCTGCAGCAGCAGGTTGAAGACGTCGGGATGGGCCTTCTCGATCTCGTCGAACAGGATCACCGAATACGGTCGCCGACGGACCGCCTCGGTGAGCTGGCCGCCCTCCTCGTAGCCGACGTACCCCGGCGGCGCGCCGATCATGCGCGCGACCGCGTGCTTCTCCATGTACTCCGACATGTCGAGCCGCACCAGGGCGCGCTCGTCGTCGAAGAGGAACTCCGCCAGCGCCCTGGCCGTCTCGGTCTTGCCGACGCCGGTGGGACCCAGGAAGATGAACGAGCCGGTCGGCCGGTCCTTGTCCTGCAGGCCGGCGCGCGAGCGGCGCACCGCGTTGGCGACCGCGGCGAGCGCCTCGGGCTGGCCGATCACCCGGCGCCCGAGCTCGCCCTCGAGGCGGGCCAGGCGCTCGCGATCGGACTCCAGCATCTTGGTCACCGGGATCCCGGTCCACTTCGCCACCACCGAGGCGATGTCCTCGGTGTCGACCTCCTGGCGCAGGTAGCGCGGGCCCTCCTCGGTCCGCAGCGACTGCTCGGCCGCGGCGATCTGGCGCTCGAGTTCCGGAATCCGGCCGTGGCGCAGCTCGGCGGCGCGCTGCAGGTCGCCGCTCCGCGATGCCTGCTCCACCTCGGTGCGGAGCCGGTCCACCTCGGCCTTGATCCCCTGCAGCTTCTCGATGCCCGCCTTCTCGTTCTGCCAGCGCGCCTTCATGCCGGCGCTCTTCTCCTTGAGATCGGCGAGCTCCTTCTCGAGCCCCTTGCGCCGCTCGACCGCCGCCTTGCTCTTCTCCTTCAGCAGGGACTGGCGCTCGATCTCGAGCTGGAGGACGCGGCGCTCGACCTCGTCGATCTCCTGCGGCAGCGAGTCGATCTCGATGCGGAGCCGCGAGGCGGCCTCGTCCACCAGGTCGATCGCCTTGTCCGGCAGGAACCGGTCGCCGATGTAGCGGTCGCTGAGCGTGGCCGCCGCGACGAGCGCGTCGTCGGTGATCCGCACGCCGTGGTGCACCTCGTACTTCTCCTTGAGGCCGCGCAGGATCGCGATCGTGTCCTCCACCGAGGGCTCGCCGACGTACACCGGCTGGAAGCGGCGCTCGAGCGCCGCGTCCTTCTCGACGTGGAGGCGGTACTCGTCGAGCGTCGTCGCCCCGACCACGTGCAGCTCGCCGCGGGCCAGTGCCGGCTTGAGCAGGTTGGAGGCGTCCACCGCCCCCTCGGCCTTGCCGGCGCCCACGAGGGTGTGCATCTCGTCGATGAACACGATGTAGCGGCCCGCCGCGTCGGTGAGCTCCTTGACCACCGCCTTGAGCCGCTCCTCGAACTCGCCCCGGTACTTGGCACCCGCGAGCAGCTGGCCGATGTCGAGCGCGAGGATCTCCTTGCCGCGCAGCGAGTCGGGCACGTCCCCGGCGACGATGCGCTGGGCGAGGCCCTCGACGATCGCCGTCTTGCCGACGCCGGGCTCGCCGATCAGGACGGGGTTGTTCTTGGTCCGCCGCGACAGCACCTGCATCACGCGGCGCACCTCCTCGTCGCGGCCGATGACCGGGTCGAGCTTCCCCTCGCGCGCGAGGTCGGTGAGGTTGCGCGTGAAGCGCTCGAGCGACTGGTACTTGTTCTCGGGCTCCTGGTCCGTCACGCGGTGCGAGCCGCGGATCTCCTCGAGCGCCTCGCGCAGGGCGCCCGCCTCGAGTCCCTCGTTCTCGAAGAGGCGGCGCGCCGTGGTGCCCTTCTCCTCCACCAGCGCCAGCAGGAGGTGCTCGGTCGAGACGTACTCGTCGCCGAGCTCCTTGGCGATCTTCTCGGCCCGATCGAACACGCGCGACACGGTGCGGTCAAGCGTCGGGGGATGGTCGCCGCCGTCCTGCCGCGGGAAGGTCGCGATCTCCGACTCGGCCTGGTTCGACAGCCGCGGCACCACCACGCCCGCCTTCTTCAGGATCGGCTGGACGATGCCGTCCTCCTGCGCGAGCAGGGCCGCGAGCAGGTGGGCGTCGTTGACCACGGGATTGCCGCGGTTGCGCGCGTGCTCGAGCGCACCACGCACCGCTTCCTGGGTCTTCAGGGTCAGCCGTTCAGGGCGAAGCATCGGTCCAACCTCCTCGGGTCAGGCCATTGCATCGGCAAGGCGCGGACCGCGACGGCCTGCCGAATCGGCAGGCCGGCCATTCAGTTCGACTGCACCACCAGCTTGAAGGTATCGCGCATCGGTCCAGTGTCGGGCAGTTCGGCCGTGATGTACAGGTAGTAGACGTTGGGCGGGGCCACCCGGGCGCCGTTGTCGATCGTCCCGTCCCACACCGCCACGTGCCGGCCACAGCGGAGCGGCCGGCCGTCGAGCGGCTGCCGCTGGCCATCCCGGAGCCGCAGGGTGTTCACCGGCTTGGTGATGTTGTCGTAGACCCGGAAGGTCACCGTCGGCGTCCGCCCGCCCTGACACAGCTCGCTGGGGATGGTGAAGGGCACCAGCGCCAGCGGGAAGACCGGCGCCGGACGCGGTTCCTCGAGTTTGACGGCCGCCGGGCGCGCCGGCCGCTGCGCCGCCAGCGGAGAGGTCAGGGCGACGAGGAGCCATGCGACCCGCGGCTGGACTGGCCAGCGCATGGGCTACTCCCTTGGACTCGACGTCAGGACGAGCGGCGCTGGGCACCTCCCCCGCGTGACGTGGCGGCCCGCAAGCCGCCGTGTGATACCAACTTATCGCCCTCCCGGGGCAGTGTCATCGGCCCTGGCGCCAGAGCCCGAGGGCCGGGAGCTCCCCCTCTGACAGGTGGGTGACGATCCAGCGGGCCAGGAGTCGACGGTGCGCGGCCGCGTGGCGGTCGTCGAGGTCGGGCGCGTCGCCCTCGCCGGTCAGGAAGAACGCGAGGGCGGCCCGGTCCTCCTCCTCGAGCCCCACGACCGAGGCGCTCCGCGAGCACGCAGGGCAAAGCAGGCCACCCTCGGCCACCGAGAAGGAGGCGCCTCCGTCCGGAATCTCGGCCGAGTCGCGGGCGCAGTGGTCGAGTGCCGGGGGAAATCCCATGGCGTCGACCAGGCGCCAGAGCGCCCGCAGCCCGGCCACCTCGGCGACCTCCGGCGGGGCGGCCGCCAGGAGTCGCAGGCCGTGGCGCAGGGCGTCGTAGACCTCCGCCTGGGCCACCGGGGGAACGAACCGCGCGGCGAGCTCGGCCATCGCGCTCGCGGCGTGGAAGGTGGCCATCGATCGGGTGACGCCCGCGTGGCTGTCCGTGAGGTCAAAGGCGGTGAGGATGGCGAGCTCGCCCCGACCCGGGATCAGGTGGGCGGTGCCCTCCGCCAGCAACTGCAGCGATGCGCCGAAGGGCGAACGCGGGCGCATCGCGCCCTTCGCGATCGCCGGCTGGACGCCGATGTCACGGGTGGCGAGGCGGACGATGCGTGAGGTCTCGCCGTAGCGCACGGCCCCCACGACGATCGCCGGGGTGAGCGACGCTGGGCCCGGCACGCGTCAGGGTGCGAGGAAGAGGCGTTCGGCGGGAACTTCGGCGAGCGCGCTTGCCACCGGGCAGTCGCCGGCGTGCATCGGCTGCGCCTCGATCAGGTTCGCCTTGAACACCCGGATCCGTCCCGGGTTGCCCGCCGAGCAACCGGCCCGTTCGAGCACGTAGATGCGGCCCGTCGCGTCGACGGCCAGGTCGGCGGGGAACGAGAGCGGAATGCCGCTGCCGAACGGCAGCGCGAGGGCGCGGTCGCGGGTGTTGAAGACCATCAGGCCGCCGGGGCCGCTCGCGAAGAAGACGCGGTCGACGAGGTCGCCGGCGATCCAGGCCGGCTCCACCGGCCCGACCCTCGCGAAGGACGCGAGTTCGAGGTTGCGAACCGGGTCCACGAGGTCGAGGCGTCCCTCGCCACCGGCGAATTCGTCACCCGCCACGAGCACGTAGATGTTCCCGTCGGGGCCGGTGGCGATGGGGCCTGCGTTCCCGGGTCCGCTGAGCGGGATGGAGTCGCGCGGGAGGCCCGGCGCCACCTGGAGCAGCCAGCTCGGTCCACGCGCGCAGCCGACGGGATCGAGATCACAGCCCTGTCGTGCGCCGACCGCGGCGAAGACCTTGCCGCGCGTCGCCGTGAGCCCTTGCGGCCCGCCCGGCACCGAGATCACGTCGAGCGCACCGGACGCAAGGTCGAGGCGACTCACGATGCCCGAGGTCCAGCTCGCGACGTAGGCCGTGGTCGGATCCGCCATGATGACCGCCGCGACGCGGCCGAGGGAGAGCGATCGTTGCGCGACCGCGCCGGTGCTCAGGTCGACAAGCGCGAGTCCGCCGATCTCCGTGCCGCTTGCGGTGCCGGCGACCACCGCGGTGGCGCCGCTCGCCGCGACGAAGCGCGGCACGAACCCCAGGGTCCCGAGCGGGATCGTGCGGGCGACCTTCGCGGAATCGACCGGGACCAGCGCCAGCGAGGCGTCGGCGCTGTCCAGGACGACAAGGACCTCGACCGGGAGCGCGCCGGTGCTGTTGGTCGGTGCACAGGCAGCGACCGAGGCGAGCACGAGGAGCGGGGAAAGGAATCGGCGCATCGACCGCCCGGATCGCCGGATCAGTAGGCCAGCCGCCCCCCGGCGAAGAGGGTGCGACCGCGGCCCGGGAACCCCACCACCTGGTCCCATCGGGCGTCGAAGAGGTTCTCCGCCCGCGCCACCAGCACCACCCCGGGGCCGTGCCGGCCGCGGAGCAGCGGGGCCTCGAGGGCGAGATCCACCGTTGCATAGGAGGGTAACGTGGTCCGCGTCGCCGGGAAATCCCGGAAGTCGGCGTCGTCGCGTTCGCCGACCCAGTTCACGGTGCCGGCGAGATGCGCACCCGCCGCGTCGACCAGGAGGGCGGCCCCCCCGCTCATCGCGGGCCGGCGCAGCAGCGGGTCCCCCTGCTGGAACGCCACGGAGGAGGTCGCGCCGCTGTCGGTGACCAGGGTGGAGAGCCAGGTCCAGTGCCCCCGGAAGGCGACGTGCGAGGTGAACCGGACCGTGGCGGTCGCCTCGAGTCCGCGCGCCCGGGCCCCGCCCAGATTGCCGTAGGTCGGGTCTCCGGGGGCCGCGCTCACGTACTGGATGAGGTCGTTGAAGCGCTGGTCGAACCCCGTCAAGCCGAGGGAGACATGCCCGAGGTCTGCCGCGAGGCCGAGCTCGGCCGACCGGGAACGCTCGGGACGGAGTCCGGGGTTGCCCACTTCGAAGGCACTCGCCGCGAAGAGCTCGGAGAAGGTCGGCGCCTTGTAGCCGGTGCCGAAGGCGGTCCAGGCCCGCCAGACCCCGTCGAGATGCCAGACCGCGCCGGCCCGCCACGTCCCGAACGTCCCGAACGCACTGTTGTCGTCGAGACGTCCACCCACCTGCACGTCGATTCCCCGCACCGGCTGCGCGAGGAACTGCGCATAGCCGCTCCGCGTGCTGCGCCGCTCTGCGAAGTCGTCGATCGTCTCGTCGCGACCGAAACCGAAGTCGGAGGCCGTGACGCTGTGCTGCGATTCGGATTCCCGCTCGAGCGCGGCCCCGAAGGTCAGGGTCGCGCGTGGTCCGGTCGACCAGTCGGCGCGCAGCCCTGCGCCGCGTCGCCACTGGATCGCGTCCCGGGTCCCGGCGAAGCCGAAGCCGCTCGTGTCCGCGGCGTCGTCCTGCGCGTCACGGAAGCGCGAATCGAGGCGATGGACCCAGCCCTCGGCGGTGAGCGAGACGCGGGCACCGAGCCGCCGATCGGCGGAGAAGCCCAGCTCGAGGTCGCGGTCGTCGGTGAACTGGTTCACGTCCCCGATCGCGCCGGCCCCATCGGTCGGGAAGTGCGCGAGGGCCGCGCCGTAGCGCGCGGTCACCGCGACGCGACCCGCCGCATGGCCATTCCACCCGAGCCGGAGGGAACCGTTCGCGTTGCGGTAGCCGTTGTTCACGTCGTAGGTCCCGGCGGACGCGAAGCGGGAGGCGGCCGCCGAGAGGTCGAAGGCGCCGGTCGACGCGCCGAAGTGTCCGCGCAGGTCGCGATTGCCGAACGACCCGCCGCGCCACTCCGCGTCGCCGCTGGCGCGTCCCGCGCCGCGGCGGGTGAAGACCTGGATCACCCCGCTGACGGCGTCCGCCCCATACATGACGCTGCCCGGGCCGCGGACGATCTCGATCCGCGCGACGTCGTCGAGCGGGAGGTTGGCGAAGTTCACCGCGCCGCCCGGCGCGTTCACTGGCACGCCATCGATCAGGACCTTGGTGTAGTCGCTCTCGCCGCCACGCAGGAAGAGGCCGCTGACCGCGCCGTACGATCCGGTCTGCACCAGCACCACGCCGGGCACCTCGCGCAGCGCGTCGGCGAGGAAGGCGAGGCCGCGTGCACGCAGGTCGTCGCCCTGCAGGACGGTGATCGCCGCAGGCGTGCCCGCCAGCGGCGAGGCGACGCGCGTGGCCGTGACCTGGAGATCCTCGAGGCGGGTGACCGGGGCCTGCGCCGCGAGGGGCGCAGCAAGCGCGAGGCTGAGGAGGGTGGTGCGAACGCGGGTCATTGATCGTCCAGTGGGGGGAGTGGACCGGAACCGCCATCGGGCATCTCGTCGCGACGGAGCGGGACCAGCTGGGGAGAGCCATCGGGGAGCGGATGCACCGCGACCGGCCACCGGAAGACGGCCGACACGAGCGATGCCTGGAGCACGTCACCCGGGAGTCCGTCGGCGGCGACGCGGCCACGATCCATCAACACCACCCGACTCGCATGACGCACCGCGAGGTTGAGGTGGTGGGTGACGGCGAGCACGCCGATGCCGTCGGCCACCAGCTCGCGCAGCAACTCGAAGAGCGCCATCTCGTGCGCGAGGTCGAGCGCGGTGCCGGGTTCGTCGAGCAGCAGGAAGCGCGGCTCGGCGGCGAGCGCCCGGGCCACCCGCACCCGTTGCCACTCGCCGCCACTGAGGGTGTCGGTGCCCCGGTCGGCGAGGCCCTCGAGACTCGTTCGACGGAGCGACGCTGCGACCGCCCGACGATCGTCCTCGCCGACGGCGGCGAACGGCCCGAGGCGTGACCATCGCCCCAGCAGCACCGCCTCGCGAACCCGAAGCGGAAAGGCCGGCTCCTCGCGTTGCGGCAGCGCCGCGACGACCCGCGCCAGCGCCGGTCGCGACCACTCGCCCACCGGCCGGCCGGCCACGAGCGCGCGTCCCTCCGTCGGCGCGACGAGACCGAGCAGCGCGCGCAGCAGGGTGCTCTTGCCGCTGCCGTTGGGTCCCCCGAGGACAAGCAACTCGCCGGGTGCGAGGGTGAGCGACGCGGCTGCGACCGCCGGCATCCCCGCCCCGGGGTAGCGCACCGTGAGACCCTCGGCGGCGATCGTCACGCGGCACTCCGGCGGAGCAGCGCGGCGAAGATCGGCACGCCGACGAGCGCCGTGACGACGCCGACCGGGAGTTCGGCCGGCGCAAGCACGGTGCGCGCCGCGGCATCGGCCAGCACGGTGAATGCGCCGCCAGCCAGAAAGGCCGCCGGGAGGAGGCCGCGATGGAGCGGGCCCACCAGCCAGCGGAGGGCATGCGGCACCACCAACCCCACGAAGCCGATCACCCCCGCGACCGCGACCGTCGCGGCGGTCAGGACTGCCGTGGCCACGACGGCGAGGCGTCGCACCCGCCCGGCGTCCGCCCCGAGGGCGAGCGCGGTGTCGTCGCCGAGCGCGACGAGGTCCAGCCCGCGCGACAGCGTGGCGAGCAGCAGCAGGCCCGGGAGTGCCGCGAGCGCGAAGTGGCCGACCGCCGCCCAGCTGGCGCCGGTGAAGCCGCCGAAGAGCCACAGCGTGGCGCTGCGGAACGTGAACGGGTCGGTCACGACCAGCACGGCGGCACTCACGGCCGAGGCGAAGGCACCGACGACGACCCCCGCGAGCACCAGGACGCGGGCGTCGATCCGCCGTCCCGCGACGAGCGCGACCCGATACACGAGCGCGATCGCGAGCAATGCGCCGACCGTCGCGCACGCGGCGACGCTCCATCCCCCTGGCGCGCCGACGACCACCGCCAGCACCGCCCCGAGTGCCGCGCCGCCCGAGAGTCCGAGGAGCCAGGGCTCGGCGAGCGGGTTGCCGACGACGGCCTGAAGCGCCGCCCCGGCCACGGCGAGCGAACCGCCGACGCCGAACGCGAGGACGACGCGCGGCAGCCGCAGCTCGCGGATGATCGCGGCACCGGGCACCGCCGGATCGAACAACGCGGCGAGCGTGTCCCGCACGGGGAAGCCGACCGACCCGACCAGGACGCCCACGCCGCAGGCGACCAGCGCCCCGAGGAGGAGCACCGGCAGCGCGGTTCGCGATCGGATGCGGGTCAAGGCCACGAAAAACGCCCGGTTCCGTGGGGTCGGATCCGGGCGGGCGGGTGGTGAGGACGGTGGCGAACCTCACGACCACGCCACCGATCCCTCCCCCGAGGGTTGCTAGGTGGCGCGAACGGAGAGGTCTCCTGGCTCCGGGCCCGTCGTCCGCCTTCCCGGGATCGCTCCCAGTGGCTAGCTGGACGACGGTGATGCTGTCTGCCCGTCACAGTGGCGGGGCCGCGCCGGTCTTGCACCGGTCTTCCGAGCGTCCCAGTTCGCTGGTCAACGACTGCGCGCCCAAGCTAGGTCAGGCGTCGTCCCGGGGCAAGAGCGCGCGACGGGTCACGAGGAGCAGCGGCACCGCCAGCAGCACCACGAGGACCGGCAGCAACCAGGTCGGGGCGCGCCATCCGCCCGGCAGCCGGATCTCGAGCCGCGAGGCGACGGGCCGTCCCGCCCAGCGGGCGAACCGGCGGCCGTTCATCGCCTCGGTCCCCTGCCGGTTCATGCCGGCCGGCATCGCGAGCGTCGATTCCTCCGCGAGGATGCTCAGCGTGTCGCTGGGCGGCTGCAGCGGAAGGACGAGCTGGCGGGCGCCGGGCGCGACCTGGTACTCCAGGAAGAACTGGCGGTCTCCCGGCGGGATCGGCGCGTACAGCGCCAGGGTGTCGCCGTGCCGCTCGAAGGCATCGGGCGAGAAGTCGGCGTCGCCGACCCGGAGGTTGGCGACGAGCGACGGCACCAGCATGGTGAACGTGGCGTCGCGGCCGCGCGCGGCGGTGACCCGCGTCATCCCGGCGCGGTTGCGCAGCACGAGCAGGTCCACCACGTCACGGGTGCCGTCGGGCGCGGGCCCGCCGAGGATGACGTGTCGCGCCGCGACCGAGACCGGCACGGCGCTGGACGTGTCGACGACGATCACCTCGACCGCCTGCCCGCGCGACACCGGCGCCGCGAAGTACTCCACCCCGCCCCACCGCGCGCTCACCAGCAGCACCTCGCCGCTGTCGGCCGTCGCGCGAAACGCGAAGCGACCGCCGGCGTCGCTGCGCGCCGAATCGAGCACGCCCTGCGCCGACTGGCTCACGCGATGGAGGTAGATCGCCGCGCCGGCGGCGGGCACGGTGTCGCCGCGTGCGACGCGGATGCTCCGGCCGGCGATCGTGAACGGCGCTGGTGCCGGGATCGGCGCCTGCGCGAGCTGCAGGAGGAGCGGCAGCCACGTCACGGCACGAACCGCCCGAAGTCCTCCGGGCCCATCTGACGCAACCGGGCCCGCAGCTCCTCCGGCGTGAGCGGCTCGGGCGCCTCGGGCGCCGCGCCGCCGTCCTTCGTGAGCAGCGTGGCGCGCGCCACGATGTCGCAGCCGATCCGCAGCGCGATCGCGATCGCATCGGAGGGACGGGCGTCGAGGACGAGCGTCTCGCCGTCCTCGCGACGGAGGCGCAACTCCGCGAAGTAGGTGCCGTTCCGCATCGCCACGACGGCGGCCCGCTCCAGCGTCGCCCCGGCGGCACGGAGGGCGGTGGCGAGGAGGTCGTGGGTCATCGGCCGCGGCGCTTCCTCGCCCCGGAGCGCGAGCCCGATCGCCCCCGCCTCGGCGGCCCCGATCCAGATCGCGACACCCCGGTCACCCACCACCTCGCGGAGGAAGACGACCGGGGTGTTGGTGGTGCGATCCATGGCGAGGCGCGCCACGGTCACGAGGACGAGGTCGTCAGGTGCCAGCGTCCCAGCTCGCGAGGTACGTGACCTGCTCGTCGGTGAGGGTGTCGATCCCGACTCCCATGGCCGCGAGCTTGAGGGCGGCGATCTGGTGGTCGACCTCAGGCGGCAGCTTGTGCACCGCGGTGCCCAGCTCGCCTTCGTGCCGCACCAGGTGCTCGGCGGCGAGGGCCTGGTTCGCGAACGACATGTCCATCACCGAGGCCGGGTGTCCCTCGGCGGAGGCGAGGTTGATCAGGCGGCCCTCGGCGAGCACGAGGATCCGCCGACCATCGACCACGAACTCCTCGACGAAGTTGCGGATCGCGCGCCGCTCGCTCGCCAGCGCGCCGAGGCCGTCGAGATCGAGCTCGACGTTGAAGTGCCCGGAGTTGGCGACCACCGCGCCGTCCTTCATCAACCGGAAGTGCTCGGGCCGGATGACGTGGATGTTGCCGGTCACGGTGCAGAAGAGGTCGCCCCGGGGCGCCGCCTCGGCCATCGGCATCACGTCGAAGCCGTCCATCCGCGCCTCGAGTGCCGCCAGCGCGTCGACCTCGGTCACCACGACGCGGGCCCCCGCGCCGCGGGCCCGCATGGCGAAGCCGCGGCCGCACCATCCATAGCCGGCCACGACGACCGTGCTCCCGGCCAGCAGCATGTTCGTCGCCCGGATGATCCCGTCGAGCGTCGACTGCCCGGTGCCGTAGCGGTTGTCGAACATGTGCTTGGTGCGCGAGTCGTTCACCGCGATCACCGGGAACTTGAGGATCCCCTCCACGGCCATCGCCTTGAGGCGGATGACGCCGGTGGTCGTCTCCTCGGTCGAGCCCTTCACCCGGCCGACGAGCGCGGCGCGCTCGGCCTCGTCCAGCTGCTCCACCATGCCGCGAATCGGCGGCGCGAGGTCGTCGAGGCGGCCAAGCGCGATCATGTGGAGGGAGCCCACGAGGTCGGCACCGTCGTCCTGGGTGAAGTCCGGGCCGAAGGCGAGGGCCTGCGCGATGTGGGTGTAGTAGGTCTCGTGGTCCTCGCCCTTGATCGCGTAGACGTGCACCCCGTGGTCGCGCACCAGGTGGGCGGCCACGTCGTCCTGCGTGGAGAGCGGGTTCGAGGCGCAGAGCGCCACCTCGGCGCCCGCGGCGCGCAGGGTGATCATGAGGTTCGCGGTCTCGGTGGTCACGTGGAGGCAGCACGACATCCGTCGGCCGGCGAGCGGCTTCTCGGCGGCAAAGCGCTCACGGATCTGGCGGAGCACCGGCATCGAGCGCTCGGCCCATTCGGTGCGGCGCTTCCCCTCGTCGGCAAGGGCGAGGTCGCGAACGTGGTGCGGGGCGTCGAGGGCAATCGTGGACATCGGGGGCCTCAGGCCTTCACGGCGGTCAGCAGGTCGCGGACCCGACCGGTCCGCTCCCAGGTGAACAGGTCGACCTTGCGCGAGCGCAGGCCGTCTTCCTCGTAGGTGCCGCGCACGGCGGGTCGGCCGAAGTGGCCGTACGCCGCGGTCGGCGTATAGATCGGCTCGCGCAGCTTGAGGTCGGCGATGATCGCCGCCGGCCGGAGGTCGAAGACCTCCCGCACGGCCCGCTCGAGCCGGGCGTCGGGGACCTTCCCGGTGCCGAAGGTGTCGACCATCACCGAGACCGGGCGTGCGACGCCGATGGCATAGGCCACCTGCACCTCGCAGCGCCGGGCCAATCCGGCCGCGACGACGTGCTTGGCGACCCAGCGCGCCGCGTAGGCGGCGGAGCGGTCGACCTTGGTGGCGTCCTTGCCGCTGAAGGCACCGCCGCCGTGCCGGGCCATCCCGCCATAGGTATCGACGATGATCTTGCGGCCCGTGAGCCCGGCGTCGCCCTGCGGCCCGCCGATCACGAAGCGACCGGTCGGATTGACGTGGGTGGTGATGCGGCCGCCGTCGAGGCCGAAGCCGGCGAGCACCGGCGCGATCACGTCGCTCCGCATCGCGCCGGCGATCGTCTTCTGGGAGAGCGACCGGCCCCGCACCATGTCGTCGTGCTGGGTGCTCACCACCACGGTGCGGACCGCGACGGGCCGGCCGTCCTCGTACTCGACCGAGACCTGGGTCTTGCCGTCCGGGCGCAGCCACGGATGGTGCGGCAGGTCGCCGCCGCCGCGCCGGACCGCGGCCAGCCGCTCGGCGAGCCGGTGCGCGAGCACGCCGGGCAGCGGCATCAGCTCGGGCGTCTCGTCGGTGGCGTAGCCGAACATCATCCCCTGGTCGCCGGCGCCCTGCTTCTCGGGGTCGTCGCCGTCGACGCCGCGGGCGATGTCGGCCGACTGCCGGTCGATCGAGGTGAGCACCGCGCAAGTGCGGAAGTCGAAGCCCATCCGCGCGTCGGTGTAGCCGATCCGCTCCACGGTGCGGCGCACGATGTCGGGGATGTGGACGTAGGCCGACGTGGTGATCTCCCCCGCCAGGACCGCCATGCCGGTGGTGACCAGCGTCTCGCAGGCGACCCGCGCGCGCGGGTCGCGGGCGAGGATCGCATCGAGCACGGCATCGGAAATCTGATCGGCCACCTTGTCGGGATGCCCCTCGGTGACCGATTCGGAGGTGAAGACGTGGCGGGCGCTGCTGGCCATGGCGACTCGCGGGGGAGGTGGCGACCGATCAGGTGAGTGGCAAGCTAGCGCCGCCCGAGAGGCGGGGCAACGCGCCGGCGGGATCGACGAGTCGCAGGTCGAGGTAGCGCCCCAGCGTGGCGCGCAGCGTGGATATGACGGCCGCGACATCGTCCGCGGCGAGGGCTTCCTCCGCCGCGGCCACGGCCGCCTCGCGCGGCAGGTGCCGGATCACCCATTTCACCAGCGGCAGCGCCGGCGGCCCGGCGCTGAGCCGGTCGTAGCCGAGGCCGAGCAGCAGCACCACGGCCACCGGATCACTCGCCATCTCGCCGCAGACGCCCGCGCTGATCCCCGCCGCCGCCGCCGCGCGCCGCACCATCGCGAGCTGCCGCACGACCGCCGGGTGCAGCGGCGAGAAGCGGTGGGCGAGCCGGGCGTTGCCGCGGTCGACCGCCAGGGTGTACTGGGTCAGGTCGTTGCTGCCCACGGAGAGGAAGGCCGACTCGGCCGCCAGCGCCCCCGCGAGCAGCACCGCGGCGGGCGTCTCGATCATCACGCCCACCGGCAGCTCGGCCGCGGCGCGGATGCCGGCCTCGCGCAGCCGCTCGGCCTCCTCGGCGAGCAGCATCCGCACCGCGCGCACCTCCTCCAGCGAGATCACCATCGGCAGCATCAGCTGCAGGTGGCGGTCCGCCCCGGCGCGCAGCATCGCGCGCAGCTGGGGACGGAAGATCTCGGGCTGGTCGAGGCAGACGCGGATCGAGCGCCATCCCAGGAACGGATTGGCCTCGTGCGGCGCGACGAACGAGACGGGGAACTTGTCGCCGCCGAGGTCGTAGCTGCGGACGATGACCGGATGGCCCGCAAACGCCGCCCCGACTCGCCGGTAGTACTCGGTCTGCTCGTCCTCGGAGGGCAGCGACGTGCGGCCGGTGACGAGGAACTCGGTGCGCAGCAGCCCCACCCCCTCCGCCCCGTGATGGCGGGCCGGCTCGATCTCCTCGGGCAGGTCGACATTGGCGAGGAGCGCGACCCGGTGGCCGTCCGGCGTCACCGCCGGCTCGGCCGCGATCCCCTCGAGCTGCATCTCCAGCTTGGCCCGGCGCGTCGCCTGGAGGCGCGCGGCGTCGAGCTCGTCGAGCGAGGGATCGACGATCACCGTCCCGGTGTGGCCGTCGAGGAGCACCATCGTGCCCTCGTCGATCCGGTCCATCGCGCCGGCCACGCCCATCACCGCCGGGATGCCGAGCGAATGTGCGAGGATCGCGGCGTGGGAGGTGCGGGTCCCTTCCTCGCTGATGACGCCCACGACGTGGTCGCGATCGAGCTGGACCGTGAGGCCCGGCGAGAGCTCGCGAGCCACGAGGACCACCTCGCCCTGGATCTCGCCGAGCCACGCCTCTTCGGTGGTGCGCCCCATCAGCTGGGCCAGCATCCGGAGGTGGATCGCGTTGAGGTCGGCGGTCCGGTCCCGGAGCACCGAGACCGCCGAGCGCTGGAACGCGTTGCGGATCTCGAGGGCCTTGAACTCGTAAGCGGTCTCCGCAGCGAGGTTGTTCTTCCGGATCAGCGCCTCGACGCCGACCAGGAAGTCCTCGTCCTGCGCCATCATGATCTGCGCGTCGAAGATGCCGGCCTCCTCGGCGCCGGCGCGCACCAGGGTCCGCTGCCGCAGCGCCGCGAGCTGGTCGGAGACGACGCTCACCGCGTCGCGCAGGCGGGTGATCTCGTGGTCCACGTCCTCCGGGGCGACGGTCCGGTCGGCGACGTCGGGGAACGACCAGCGCACCGCGACCGCGGGGGCGATCGCGAGGCCGGGCGAGACGCCGACGCCGCGGAGCCAGCGACCGTCGCTCACTCGCCGAATCCCGACTCGACGAGCGCGGCGAGCGCCTCGACCGCCTTGTCGGCGTCGGCTCCCTCGGCCCGCACCGTCACGACGGCACCGCACTCCGCGGCGAGCATCATCACGCCCATGATGCTCTTGCCGTTGACCACCTGCCCGTCGCGCTCCAGCTCGATCGACGCGCTGAAGGTCGCCGCGAGCCGGACGAACTGTGCCGCCGGCCGGGCGTGGAGTCCCAGGTCGTTGCGAATCGTCGCCTGCCGCTCGCTCATCGCCATCCCCCGATGGTCAAGAGGGCCGCCACGACCAACAGCAGGCCGAAGCGGATGCCGGTGACGCGGGTCCGGGTGGCCGGCACCAGCATCAATGCGATCCCCACCAGTGCCGCGCCGAGCACCAGCGCGACGTCACGCCGCGGGGTGCCGTCCATCATCCATGCCGCGGCGACCGGCACGCCGAGGCCGACCGCGAACGCCCCGAGCCGCTGCGCGTCGCGCGCCGCCCTGGGCAGCCAGGAGCGCTGCAGCGCCGCGCCGACGCCGAGCCCCTCGGCGAGCCCGAGATCGAGCCCCCAGAGCGTGAGCCGGACGCGCCAGACGTTGTGCACCACCAGCAGCACCACGACGACCCACCAGTTCAGCCAGGGTGCCGTAGCCAGCGCCAGCCCCATCAGTGCCGGCACCTCCCCGGTCCACACCAGCTGGTCGCCCATCGCACCGAGCGGCCCGGAGAGCGCCGTCCTGAGCCGGGAGATCGCCGGCCCGGGCACCCCCTCCCGCTCGGCCCGCACCACGGCACCCACCGCGACCCCCGCGAGGTACGGGTGGGAGTTGAAGTATTCGGCCGAGCGGGCGACGGCAGCGCGTCGCTCCTCGGGTGGCCGGTCGCGATAGAGGCTCCGCAGCAGCGGTGCGGCGGCATGCCCCACCCCGATTCCTGCCATGCGTTCGTAGGTCCACGCCGCCTGCACGCCGAGCAGTCGAATCAGCGCCTGCCACCTGGGACTCAGCGCCACAGCACGACGACCAGTCCGGTCGCGAGGCCGATCGCCAGCCAGCGACGTCGCGCCCCCGATCCGGCATTGCGGACCGCCCCGCCGACCGCCGCCGCGAGGCCACCGGCAAGCACCGCATAGTCGAGCAGCTCACGATGCGCGAGCGTCTCCCACGGGATCTGGTCCATCACCCACGCGACGGCGAGCCCGAGCGCCGAGAGCAGCAGGCCGCGGCGCGCGTCGCGCAGCAGCGAGTTCCGCTGGAGGTCCCAGATCGCCCTCGCATCGCCGGCCGACACCCGGCCGAGGGACTGCTCCACCGACCGGGCGTTGCGCCGGCGATGCGCGTGAAGACTCCAGCCGCCGATCACCCCGAGCGGCAGGCCGATCAGCCCGGCGATGCCGATCGGCGTCGCGGTCGGGATCAGGGCCGCGGCGGCCCCGGCCGCCACCGCGCCGGGACCATAGTCAGGATACCGCGCGGCACCGATCGGCAGGATCTCCAGCGCGTAGAGTTCGAGGACCGCCCCGGCGAGCAGTCCGGCGAAGGTGTCGCCGGCCATGGTGCCCGCGACGGTCGCCGCGACGAGCGGCCGCGACAGCAGTCCCTGCGGCACCGAGACGAGGTCCACGGCGACGACGACGCCCCAGGCGAGGAGGCCAAACGCGAGCCAGGGCGTCACGGCAGCGCCTCGACGGGAATGGCGGGCGAGGTGGGAAGGTCCTGGGCGCTCACCCGTGCCCCGGCCGCGGCGAGGCGCTCGAGCAGCGCTTCCTCCTCGTCGTCGAGGTACAGGTAGCGGAGCCGCTCGTGCCGACCCGGGCGATGGTGGATCCCGCCGAGGTTGATCTGCCCCACCAGCTCGGGATGCCCCTCGCGCAGTCGCGCCATGGTGGCGAGGTCGCCGGTGAGCACGATCGTCCGGCGCGGATCGGTCGCGAGCGCGGGCAGGTCGGCGATCGCCTGCTCGGCGGTCTCGAAGGCGATCTCGACGCCGTCGGCGGCGGCCATCCGGTAGAGGTCCTGCTCCCACGGCGACGCGGCGACCGCATCGTCCACCAGCACGATGAACCGGGCGGCGAGCGGCCGTCCCCAGCCGATCACCACCTGGCCGTGCACCAGCCGGTCGTCGACCCGGAAGAGGACCAGGGGCATCAGCGGAGGCCGACGGCCCGCGTCCCGGCCTCGACCACCTGCTCGGCGACGGCGTCGATCGCCCCGTCGCGCTGGAAGACGAACTCGAGCAGCATCGCGAGGTTGACGCCGGTCACCAGCCGCACCTCGGGCAGGGCCCGCAGGCGGTTCATCGCGGCGAACAGGCAGGAGCCGCTGGGCATGTCGATGAAGACGATCGCCGGGCCGTCGCCGACCGCCTCGAGCAGGTGCTGCTCGAGGGTCGCGCGGTCGCAGTCGGTGTTGCTCACCGCCGCGAGCGCGCCGTCGCTGCCGGCGATCCGCTCGACCGCGTCCACCAGTGCGCGCGCCACCTCGCCGTGGCCGACGACCACTCCCCGGAGCAGGCTCATTCGAAGTCTTCCCGCAGGTACTCGCGCACGCCGCGCTTCTCGCGCATGCGGCGGATCAGCTTCTCGTTGAACGCGGCGGCGACGTCGACGCCGCTGTAGCGCAGGAGGTGCATCATCGCGACGACCTCGGAGACGACGGTGATGTTCTTCCCGGGATTGAGCGGCACGATCACCCGCGGGATCGGCACGTCGAGGATCGCCTGGGTGTCGCGCATCAGGCCGGTGCGGTCGGCGTCGCGCGCCGTCTCCCAGTCCTCCAGCTGCACGACCACTTCGATCCGCTTCTGCTGGCGCACCGCGCGGACCCCGAACAGCGCCGGGATGTCGACCAGCCCGACGCCCCGGATCTCCATGTGGTGCCCCGCGAGCTCGTGCCCCTGGCCGAGGAGCACGTCGGAGCCGCGCCGGGTGACCTTGACGACGTCGTCGGCGACCAGCCGGTGGCCGCGCTCGACGAGGTCGAGGACGCACTCGCTCTTGCCGATGCCGGACCGGCCCACGAAGAGCAGCCCGACGCCGTACACGTCGGCGAGCGAGCCGTGCAGCGTGGTGCGCGGCGCGAAGGCGTCCTCCACCAGCGGCTTGATGCGGCGGTAGAACTCGGCCGTCTTGAGCCGGGTGCGAAGCACCGGCACCAGCCGCGCGCGCGCCAGCTCGAGCAGCGGGGGCGGCGGCTCCAGCCCCTTGGTGATGAACACCACCGGGAGGTCGTACTGGAAGAAGCCCTCCAGCGCGCGCCGGCGCGTGGCCTCGTCGAGCGACTGGAGGTAGGTGATCTCGGTCTCGCCCAGCACATGGAGCCGGTCGGGGATGAACCGGTCGACGTATCCCGCGAGCACGAGGCCGGGCGACGCGATGTCGGCATCCGGGATCAGCGCGTCGAGGCCGAGGTCGCCGGTCAGCGGCTCGAGCTGGAGGGTGTCGCCCTGGGCGATCAGGTCACGAAAGCGCACGGCGCCTCAGGCGATGCCGACCGCATGTCGGAGCCGGCGCGGGCGGGCTCGGATCCGGCGCAGCTGGCGACGCACCCGGCCCTGGACCCGATCGAGGGCGCTGCGGTGGTCGTCGGCGCTCGCGGTCGCCACCACCATCCGCTCGCCGGCGCACTCGAGCCGGATCTCCGCCACCGCGCGCCCGGCGCCGGTGTCGAGGACCACCGTGGCCGCCAGGGCCCGGCCGGCGAGGCGACCGATGCGCTCGACCATGCGTCGCGCGCGCAGCCGGAGCGAGGGATCGACCTCGAGGGAATGACGAGTGGTGACCGTGATGCGCATGACGGACCCCCTTCAGGAGACGAAGGATGGCGGGGGAACGGCCCCGCCGGCGAGGTCCCGCAGATGCGACTCGACCCGCTCGGCCGCGGCCTCCCACGAATGGGCCACCGCGTGGCGCCTTGCCGCCTCACCGAGCCGCTCGACCTCTGCCGAGTCGCCGGCGAGCCGCACCATGGCCCTGGCCAGCGCGGCAGGATCGCCGTGCGGAACAAGGAGGCCGGTGGAGCCGTCGCGGACGGAATCGCGGAGGCCGGGCGAATCGGACGCCAACGAGGGGGTCCCGCACGCCGCCGCTTCCATCACCGTGATGCCCCACCCCTCCTTCGGGGAAGGAAACACGTTCGCCACCGCCCCCCGCAAGAGCGACAGCTTGGTCGCCTCGTCGATATACCCCAGGAAGCGCACCGCGGGGCCGAGACGGAGCTCGGCCGCCAGCCGTTCGAGGCGGGGCCGGTCGTCGCCCGTCCCGGCGATCTCGAGCCGAAGGTCGGGCCGCTCGGCCCGGGCGATCGCGGTGGCGCGAAGCAGGATGTCCACCCCCTTGTACCGCTTGAGCCGGCCGATGTAGGC
This sequence comes from uncultured Gemmatimonadaceae bacterium, assembly GCA_964557115.1. GTDB lineage: Bacteria > Gemmatimonadota > Gemmatimonadetes > Gemmatimonadales > GWC2-71-9 > Palsa-1233. The sequence continues at coordinate 27,477 of CAZKYO010000017.1, read as the reverse complement.
GAACGTCGGAGGGGTCAGCCGCCCCGCGCCGGCCGCCGGTGCATAGTGCTCGCTGTCCACCCCGGGATGGACCACCGCGATCCGCGCCGCGGGAATCCCGCGGGCGACCAGGTCGTCGCGGGTCGACTCGCTGATCGCGTGGAACCAGGCGCGGCGGTAACAGGGAGGAATCAGCCGCTCCGCCGCCCAGACGGTGGCGGCCATCGGCCAGGAGGCCTCCTGGAAGGCGGTCGTCCCGAAGAGGTGGGGAATGATCGCGTACACCGGTCGGTCGGTCAGCGTCGGGATGCAGAGGGGCAGCTTGTTGACGTCGTCCACGACCACGTCCGCCGGCTCCGCGGCGAGGGCACGCCGCACGGCCCCGCGACCGGTGAGGGCGAAGCGCATCCGGTCACCGCTGCGGTGCACCTCGATGCCGTCGACCACCTCCACCTCGGCCCCGCCGGGAAATCCCGAGCAGACCAGGCGGACGCGATGCCCCCGCTCGGCGATGCGCCGGAAGAGCTCGAACAGGTGGATCTCCGCGCCCCCCGCCTGCGGGTTGCGGAGGTCCTGCCAGTTGACGAGCAGGATGTTCACAGCCGACCGAGGGTCCGGGCCACGCGATCGAGGACGCCATTGACGAACGCCGGCGCGCGCCCGCCGGCGAACCGCTGCGCCAGCCAGACCGACTCGTCGAGCACGACGCGCGGCGGCGTCACCCCGACCATCAGCTCGTGGATCCCGATCCGCAGGATGTTGCGCTCGACCGCGGCGATCCGGTCGAGCCGCCAGTTCTCGGCCGCGGTTTGGGCGAGCCGGTCGAGCTCCGCGACGTGCGCGAACACGCCATCGGCCAGCGCCTGGGCCTCGTCGAGGACGCCGGGCTCCGGACCGGTGAGGCGCGCCAGGCCACGGAAGGCGTCCTGCGGCGCGACGTCGGGGGCGCGGTCGCGGGCGTAGAGCAGCTGCAGGGCGCGGGCGCGGCGCCTGGTTTCCGGCCGGATCACGCGCGCGGCATCCGCGCGAGGAGCGAGGCGGTGCGCAGCGCGGCTTCGGCCGCCTCGCGCCCCTTGTTGCCGGCGGCACCACCGGCCCGCTCGGCCGCCTGCTCGATCGTGTCGCAGGTGAGCAGCCCGAGCCCGACCGGGACGAGCGTCTCGGTCGCCGCACGGCCGAGTGCGGCGGCGGTCTCGCCGGCGACGAACTCGAAGTGCGGCGTCTCGCCGCGCACCACCGCGCCGAGGGCGATCACGGCGACGTAGCGCCGCGACCTGGCGGCGGCGGTCGCCGCGACGCCGAGCTCGAAGGCGCCGTCCACCCAGCAGGTGTCGATCGCGGCGTCGCCGAGGCCCGCCTCGCGGCACGCCGCGAGCGCACCGTCCAGCAGCCGACGGGTGATCCGTTCATGGTAGCGCGCGACGACGATCGCCACCGACCCGATCGCCTCGAGGCGTCCGACAAGTTCCGCCATGCGTCAGCTCGTGAAGAGGTGACCGAGCTTGTCGCGCTTGGTCGCCAGGTAGGCCTCGTTCTCGGGCGTGGTGCCCGCCACCAGCGGCACCCGCTCCACGATCTCCAGCCCGTAGCCCTCGAGGCCGACCAGCTTGCGAGGGTTGTTGGTCATCACGCGCAGCGTCGAGAGCCCGAGGTCGCGGAGGATCTGGGCGCCGATGCCGAAGTCGCGGAGGTCGGCCTTGAAGCCGAGCCGCTCGTTCGCCTCGACGGTGTCGTCGCCGGTGTCCTGCAGCGCGTAGGCGCGGAGCTTGTTGAGGAGCCCGATCCCCCGCCCCTCCTGGTCCAGGTACACGATCACCCCGCGGCCTTCGCGCGCGATCAATTCCATGGCGGCGTGCAACTGGGTGCCGCAATCGCACCGGAGCGAGTGGAACACGTCGCCGGTGAGGCACTTGGAGTGCATCCGGACCAGCACGTCGCGCTCGCCCTCGACCTCGCCGAGGACCAGCGCGACGTGCTCGTGGTCGTCGACGTCGTTGCGATACCCGATCACCCGGAACTCGCCGAACGTGGTCGGCAACCGGGCCTCGGCGACGCGGTGCACCAGCTGCTCGGTCTGCAGGCGGTAGGCGACCAGGTCGGCGACGCTCACGAGGGCGAGGCCGTGCTCGGCGCAGAACTGCTCGAGCTGCGGCCGCCGCGCCATCGAGCCGTCGGGCGACATGATCTCGCAGATCACCCCGGCCGGGCGGAAGCCGGCGAGCCGCGCGAGGTCGACGCTCGCCTCGGTGTGGCCGACCCGCTGGAGCACGCCGCCGGGCCTGGCGCGGAGCGGCGAGATGTGCCCGGGTCGGCGGAGGTCGCCGGGTCGCGACGCGGGATCGGTCGCGACGCGGATCGTCTGCGCGCGGTCGGCCGCCGAGATTCCGGTGGTGACGCCGAAGCGCCGCTCGGCGTCGATCGTCACCGTGAACGCGGTCGCCATCGACTCGGTGTTGCGCTCCACCATCTGGCGCAGCTCGAGCCGGTCGCAGTCCTCGGGGGTGAGCGCGAGGCAGATCCAGCCGCGGGCGTGCTGCACCATGAAGTTGATCATCTCCGGGGTCACCGCCTCGGCCGCGCAAACGAGGTCGCCCTCGTTCTCGCGATCCTCGTCGTCGACCACGACGATCATCTTGCCGGCGCGCAGGTCCTCCAGCGCGCGCTCGATCCTCGCCGTGCTCATCCGGCCCCCGCGGCGCCCGGCCAGCGTGCGGCCAGGGCGCGAACGTGCTTGCCCACCAGGTCTCCTTCGAGGTGCACCCGATCGCCGGCGGTGAGGGACCCCAGCGTGGTGTGCTCCAAGGTAAACGGGACGATGGCCAGCTCGACCGCGCCCTCCGGCAGCAGCCGGTTGGCCGTGAGCGAGACCCCGTCCACGGTGATCGATCCCAGCGGGATCGTCACGTCGACCACGACGGCCGGCATCCGGACCCCGATGAGGCGCAGGTCGTCGGTCCCCTGCCCCACCGAGGTGACCTCTCCCACGCCGTCCACGTGCCCCTGCACCAGGTGGCCCCCGAGGCGGTCGCCGACGCGCAACGCCCGTTCGAGGTTGACGCGGTCGCCGACCCGCCGCGCGCCGAACGTCGTCCGCTCGAGCGAGGTGGGGACGACATGGACGCGGAACCCACCGGCGCCGATGGCGGCCACGGTGAGGCAGGCCCCGTTGACGGCAATGCTCTCGCCGAGGGCGAGGTCGTCCCACGGTGCCTCGACCGTCAGGTCGAGTCCGCCGTCCCTTGGCTCGACGGCGGTGATCGTGCCGATCGACGCGATCAGTCCGGTGAACATCAGCGCTCCAGCACCAGCACGGTGTCGTCACCGATCGGCACGACGCTGCGCGTGTGCCACCGGGTGATCGTCGCCATCGTGCGCGGCGCGAGTCCGGCCCAGGCCGGACGACCGGCACCGAGCCAGGCGGGGACCTGCACCTGATAGATCCGGTCCACCAGTTCCGCCTCCAGCAACGCCCCGGCGAGCCGGCCGCCGCCCTCGACGAGCACGCTGTCGAGGCCCCGCTGCCAGAGCCCACGCATCGCCGAGCCGAGGTCGCCGGCCTCCAGGACCGAGACGCCGGGCCGATCGGGCACCGGCGCCGTGCTGCCCGGTGCGCGCACCAGCATCACCGGAACGTCCGCGGCATCCCGGAAGATCCCGTGATCGACCGGGACGATGCCGCGCCGGTCGAAGATGACCCGGGTCGGCGGCACCGCCGGCTGGCGATCGCCGCGCACGATGAGCCGCACGTCGTCGCGGACGGCGGTCTCGGCGCCGACCGCGATCGCGGCGACGCTGGCCCGCTCGCCGTGCACCCATTCGCGGGCGTCCGGGCCCGAGAGCCACCTGGAACGGCCTTCGCGGTCGGCGAGGTAGCCGTCCATCGTGACCGCGAGCTTGAGGGCGATCCACGGCCGCTCGAGGCCGCGGAACTGGTGGGCAAACCGCCCGTTGTCGATCCGAGCCCGCATCGCGATGTCCGGGTCGGACTCGTCGACCGTGATGCCGGCGGCCCGGAGGCGCTCGATGCCGCCGGCCGCCACCGGATTCGGGTCGCGCGCGGCGACAACCACGCGGGCAATCCCCGCGGCGATGATCGCGTCGACGCAGGGCGGCTGCTTCCCCTGGTGCGTGCAGGGTTCGAGGCTGCAGTAGAGGGTCGCACCTTGCGCCGCGGCTCCCGCGGCATCGAGCGCCATCCGTTCGGCGTGCACGCCCCCGAACTCGGCGTGCCATCCCTCGGCGACGACGGCTCCCTCGCGCACGACCAGCGCACCCACCAGCGGATTCGGGTGCACGCGGCCCACGGCGCGCTTCGCGATGCCGATGGCGCGGAGCATGAGGAGGCGATCATCGAGGCGTGGCATGGCGCGCCGGGCGACGGTCAGTCCGCGAAGCGGACGGCCCGGCTTCCCTTCCGGATCTCGCCGACCACCGACGTCGGCACGCCGGCGCGCGTCGCCGCCTCGCGCACCGCGTCGACGGACGCGGCCGGCACCGCGGCGATCATCCCGATGCCGAGGTTGAACACGTCGCGCATCTCGTCGAGCGCGACCTTGCCGCCGCGGGCGATCGTCCGGAACACCGGCGTCCACTCCCAGCCGGCCGGATCGATCACGGCCTCGACATCGGCCGGCAGGACCCGCACCAGGTTGCCGCCGATGCCGCCGCCGGTGATGTGCGCGAGGCCATGGATGTGCGGAAGGGCCGGCCGGATCGCCGCGTCGTAGGAGCGGTGCACCGCGAGCAGCGCATCGGCGACGGACACGTCGGCGTCGGGGAGCGCGTCGTCGAGGGCGAGGCCCATCGTCTCGAGCAGGACGTGACGGGCGAGGGTGTAGCCGTTGGTGTGCAGGCCGGTCGCCGCGTAGCCGACCAGCACGTCGCCCGCGGCAATGCGGTCGCCGTGCAGCGCCGCGGCCTCTTCCACCACGCCGATGATCGTCCCGGCGAGGTCGAAGGTCCGCTCGGCATAGAGACCCGGCATCTGCGCGGTCTCGCCGCCCGCCAGCGCCATCGCGTGGGCGCGGCAGCCGCGCGCGATCCCCTCGACGACACCGGCGACCATCGGCACCGGCAACCGGTGACCCGCGATGTAGTCCATGAAGGCGATCGGCACCGCGCCGTGCACGAGGATGTCGTTGACCGAGTGATTGACGAGATCCTCGCCGACGGTGTCGTAGCGGCCGGCCTGCTGGGCGACCAGCACCTTGGTCCCGACGCCGTCGGTGCTCATCACCAGGACGGGGCGCTGCATCCCGATCGGGAGGCGCACCATCCCGCCGAAGGCGCCGATCTCGCCGAGGGACAGCCCGGTGCGGGTCGAGGCGACGAGGCGGCCGATCCGCTCCTTGGCCTCGTCGGCCGCGCGGAGGTCGACGCCGGCGGCGGCGTACTGCGATTCGGTCACGCGATCCGTCCGGCGGCGGGGATCTGGGTCAGGTCGACGAAGTGGCGCACCCGCGCCTCCGCGTCGTCGGTCGTCACGCCCTCGAAGCCCTGGATGTCGAAGCCCGAGACGGAATACGACCCCATGGTGGCGCCGTACACCATCGCCCGGCGCATGTGGTCCGTGTCGATGGCCCCCTCGCGCGAGAGGAAGCCCATGAACCCGCCGGCGAAGGCGTCGCCCGCGCCGGTGGGATCGAAGACCTCCTCCAGCGGATAGGCGGGCACCGCGAAGGTGCGCCCCTCCTCGATCAGCAGCGCGCCGTACTCGCCCTGCTTGATGACCACCCGGCGCGGCCCCTGGCGGAGCAGCCAGCGGCCGGCGCGGTGCACGTTCCAGTCGCCGGAGAACTCCCGCGCCTCGGCGTCGTTGACCATCAGCAGGTCCACCCGCTTGAGCAGCTCCAGCAGCGCCGACCGCTTCGACTGGATCCAGTAGTTCATCGTGTCGCAGGCGACCAGCGTCGGTGCGGAGACCTGCTCGAGGATGCCGAGCTGCAGTTCGGGATCGATGTTGCCGAGGAAGACGAAGCGCGCCGACTCGGCGCCGGCCGGCAGCCGGGGCCGGAAGTCCGCGAAGACGCCGAGGCGGGTCTCCAGCGTCTCGCGGCTCTGCAGGTCGTAGGAGTACTTCCCCTTCCAGCGGAACGACTCGCCCCGCGCGCGCTCGACGCCGGTCCAGTCGATGCCCCGCGGCGCCAGCCGGTCGAGCTGCGCGACCGGGAAGTCGTCGCCGATGACGCCCACCACCCGCACGGGGTGCAGCAGGGACGCCGCCACGCTGAAGTGCACGGCGGACCCACCGAGGGCGTCGGCCGTCTGGCCGAAGGGGGTGTAGACCGAATCCAGCGCGACACTGCCCACCACGAGGAGGCTCATCGGGTCACATCCGGTCTGGGGCCTGGACGCCGAGCAGGGCGAGGCCGTTGGCGAGGACCTGGCGCGCGGCGCGGGCGAGGAGGAGCCGCGCCTGCTGCACCGCCGGCGGCTCGCCGAGGACGCGACAGCCGTGATACCAGCCGTGCACCTCCCGCGCCAGCTCCTCGAGATAGTTGGTGATCCGGTGCGGCTCGAGCGCGCGCGCCGCGCGCTCGACCTCGTCGGGAAACGCCGTGAGTCGCCGCAGCAGCTCGCGATCGACCGTCCCGAGCGGCGCGAGGTCGAGGGTGCCGGTCACCGCCTCGGGCGCCACGTCGGCGTTGCGGAAGATGCCGCTCAGGCGCGCATGCGCCATCTGGACGTAGTAGACCGGGTTCTCGTCGCTCCGCGCGCTGGCGAGCTCGATGTCGAACACCAGGTGCGAGTCGCCGCGCCGCATCAGGAACCAGTAGCGCGCGGCGTCGACGCCGGTCTCCTCGTAGAGGTCCCGCAGCGTGACGAACTCGCCGGACCGCTTCGACATCTTCACCTCGTCGCCGCCGCGCACGACCTTCACGAGCTGGACGAGGGTGACCGCGAACCAGTCCTCGGGCAGCCCGAGCGCCACGAGCGCGCCGCGGAGCCGCGGGATGTAGCCGTGGTGGTCGGCGCCCCACACGTCGATCGCCTGGTCGAACCCGCGGGCGTGCTTGTCGAGGTGGTACGCGATGTCGGGGACGAAGTAGGTGTAGCTGCCGTCCTGCTTGCGCAGCACGCGATCCTTCTCGTCGCCGAAGTCGGAGGTCCGGAGCCAGAGCGCGCCGTCCTGCTCGTAGGTGAGCCCGGCGGCGGCCAGTCGCGCGAGCGACGCGGCGACCTTGCCGCTGTCGTAGACCTCCTGCTCGGAGGCGACCACGTCGAAGCGCACGCCGAACCGGTCGAGCGTCTCGTCCTGCTCGGCGCGCATCGCCCGGAGCACATGGGCGCGCAGCCCGTCCGGCGGCGAGTCGGCGAGCCCGACCTCGCCCCCGTGGACGGCGGCCCACTCGGCCGCGGCATCGACGAGGTAGCCGCCGTGATAGCCGCCTTCCGGCACCGCCGCCTCGTGGCCGTGGTGCTGGAGGATCCGGGCCCAGAGCGAGCGGACCAGGTTGTCGATCTGGACGCCGGCGTCGTTGACGTAGAACTCGCGCACCACCTCGTGCCCGGTCCACTCGAGCAGGGCCGCGATGGCATCGCCGAGGGCGGCGCCGCGGCCGTGTCCCACGTGCAGCGGGCCGGTCGGGTTGGCGGACACGAACTCGACGTTGACCCGGCGTCCGGCGCCGATGCGCGAGCGCCCGTAGGAGTCGGCGGCGGCGAGGATCCGCGCGTGGTCGGCGGCGAGGGTCTCGGTCGCGAGGCGAAAGTTGATGAAGCCGGGGCCGGCGATTTCCGTCGCCGCCACGAAGCCGTCGGGCAGCGCGAGCGCGCCGATCACCCGCTCGGCCAGGTCGCGGGGTCGGGCGCGGAGCGCGCGCGCGAGCTGCATGGCGAGGTTGGTCGCGAGATCGCCGTGTGCCGGATCGCGCGGCCGCTCGAGCGTGAACTCGACGCCGGGTGCGCCGAGGACCTCCGCAATCCGGGCGAGCTCGTCGCGCAGGGTGTCGCTCACGCGGCGTCTCCCGAGGACGGCTTCTTCGGCGCCGGCTCCGCCGGCTTGGGGCTCGCGGCGGCCGACTCGCCACCGGACGCGCCGTCCTTCGGCTCCTTGCGGGGCCCCTTGCCGTCCTTGCCGTAGTCGGTGATGTAGAAGCCGCTCCCCTTGAAGATCAGCCCCTGGCCGCCGCTGATCTGGCGCGTGGCGCGCGCCCCGCAGGTGGGGCACTTCGCCACCGGCCGGTCGGTCATCTTCTGGAAGCGCTCGAACGCATGACCGTTCTCGCAGAGGTACTCGTAGGTCGGCATCGCAATCCGTCTCGGGTGGAACTCGGCGCAGCCCTTGAATTTAGCCGTCGCGCCGACCCCCCTCAACCGGCCAGCCGGGCGAGGATCCCGGCGTCGATCTGGTGGCCACCCTCGAAGCGGTGGATCTCGACCGGCACCCCGCCGGCCCCGAGCCGGGCGGCGTCGGCCTCGACGGCGGTCGGGGCGAAGTAGCGATCCTCCTCGCCGATCACCAGATGGAGCGGCCCCCGGCCGATCCGGCCGTGGTAGTCCTTCGGCTCGACGTCAGGCGGGGTGGGGCTTCCCCAGGCGACCAGGCGGTCCACGGGATGGCGGGCGGCGACCCAACGGCAGCCGGTGGCGACCCCCTGGGAGAAGCCGTGGACCTCGAGGCGGCGGCGCCCGGCCAGCCACCGCTCGGCGACCCGGTCGAGGTACTCGTGCTGGTCGGCGATCTCGTCCTGGCGCTCCTCCCGGGTCATCCACGAGGCCCCGACCGTCCGGAGTCCCTTCCCCTCCCGGTAGAACCGCGACAGCCCTTCCGGGGCGACGAGGAGCCGTCCGGGCCGGAGGGCGGCCCGGAACCAGTGGAGGATCCCCTGGGCGCTCATCCCGTAGCCGTGCAGGATCAGCCACGCCTCCTCGGCGGAGCCCAGGTCGCCGAGGATCGCGACGCGGGCATGGCGCGAGGTGAGGAGGGTCTCGAACCGGGGCGACTCGTCCGGCACCGTCATCCGGTGTGGGTGCCCCATGCCTCGCGGAAGACGTCGCTGATCTCGCCGAGGGTGGCGCGGGCCCGGACCGCGGCGATGATCGGCGGCATGAGCGGGGCATCGCCGCGCGCGGCCTCCCCGACCGCCTGCAGGGCGGCGTCCGTCGCGGCGGTGTCACGGGCACGGCGCACCGACGCCAGGCGCCCTGCCTGTTCGCGCTCAAGGGCCGAGAAGTCCGGCGTGTCGATCGTCGGGGGCGCCTCGTCGGAGGTGAAGCGATTGACCCCGACAACCACCTGCCGGCCCGCCTCGATCGCCTGCTGCTGGGCCCAGGCCGAATCGGCGATGGCCCGCTGCATCACCCCCTGCTCGATCGCCCGGGCCGCGCCGCCCAGGTCGTCGAGTTGCTCGATGAGGGCCCGGGCCTCGGCCTCGATCCGGTCGGTGAGCGCCTCCACGTACCAGGAGCCGGCGAGCGGGTCGACGCTGCGGTCGAGGCCGCTCTCGTGGGCGAGGATCTGCTGCGTGCGAAGCGCCAGCGTCGCCGCCTCGCGCGAGGGGAGGGCGAGCGCCTCGTCGTAGCCGTTGGTGTGCAGCGACTGGGTGCCGCCGAGCGCCGCGGCGAGTGCCTGCATGGTCACCCGCACGACGTTGTTGAGCGGCTGCTGCGCCTGCAGCGTCACGCCGCCGGTCTGGGTGTGGAAGCGGAGCCGCGACGAGGCATCGTCGGCGCCGAAGCGGTCGCGCATCAGGCGGGCGTAGAGCCGCCGCGCGGCGCGGAACTTGGCGGCCTCCTCGAAGAGGTCGTTGTGCGCCGCGAAGAAGAACGAGAGGCGCGGCCCGAACGCCTCCAGCGGCACCCCGGCGGCGATGCCGCGGCGGACGTACTCCATCGCGTTGGCGAGCGTGAACGCGACCTCCTGCACCGCGGTCGCGCCGGCCTCGCGGATGTGGTATCCCGAGATCGAGATCGGATTGAAGTTCATCCGCTCCTCCGCGACGAAGCGGAAGAGGTCGGTCACGAGCCGCAGCGAGGGCTCGGCCGGATAGATGTAGGTGCCGCGGGCGACGTACTCCTTGAGGATGTCGTTCTGGACCGTGCCGCCCAGGCGATCGCGGGCGATCCCCTGCTCCTCGCCGACCACCACGTACATCGCGAGCAGGATCGCCGCCGTGGCGTTGATCGTCATCGACGTGGTGACCTCGCCCAGCGGGATCCCGGCGAACAGCACGGCGAGGTCGTCGACGGTGTCGATCGCGACGCCGACCCGGCCGACCTCGCCCCTCGCCATCGCGTGGTCGGAGTCGTAGCCCATCTGGGTCGGCAGGTCGAAGGCGACCGAGAGCCCGGTCTGGCCGGCGTCGAGCAGCGCGCGGAAACGGGCGTTGGTGGCGGACGCGGTGCCGAAGCCGGCGTACTGGCGCATGGTCCAGGGTCGCCGCGTGTACATCCCGGGATAGGGGCCGCGGGTGAACGGCCAGGCGCCGGGCGCCCCGAGCTCGGCCGCGCGCTCGATCGGCCAGTCGTCCGGACCGGCGAGCGGCGGCACCGGCACGTGGAGCGGATCGTCGCTCACGCCGGTCCCTCGATCTCCTCGAGGATCTCGCGGACGAACTCCACCTCGCGCCGGCAGCCGATCACGAGCGGCACGCGCTCGTGCAGCCCCTGGGGGACGAGGTCGAGGATCCGCTGCCGCCCGTCGGTCGCGGCTCCCTGCGCCTGCTCGGCGAGGAACGCCATCGGCGCCGCCTCGTAGAGCAGCCGCAGCTTGCCGCGGGGATTCTGCGTGTCGGACGGGTACATGAAGATCCCGCCCTTGACGAGGTTGCGGTGGAAGTCGGCGACCAGGGAGCCGATGTAGCGCGAGTTCTTGCGGCGCATCCGCTCGGGCACCTCGCCCTTGAAGCCGCGCACCACCATCTGGATGCCCTTGGACCAGCGCTGGAAGTTCGACTCGTTCACGCTGTAGTACACCGACGTCCGCGGCATCTCCATCTTCGCGTTGGAGAGCAGGAACTCGCCGATCGTGGGGTCGAGCGTGAAGGAGTGCACGCCGTGACCGGCCGAGTAGACCATCATCACGCTGGACCCGTAGATCACGTAGCCGGCCGCGACCTGCTGGTGTCCGGGCTGGAGGAGGTCCTCGAGGTGGCCGCGGCCGCCCGACGAGACGCGGCGGTAGATCGAGAAGATCGTCCCGACGGCGGCGTTGACGTCGATGTTCGACGACCCGTCGAGCGGATCGAACACGATGACGTACTTGCCCGGCGGCACGTCGTCGGGGATCGGGATGAGCTCCTCGTCCTCCTCCGACGCCATCGCGCAGATGCGACCGGTGTGGTTGAGGGCGTTCTTCATCGTCTCGTTCGCGAAGACGTCGAGCTTCTGCTGCTCCTCGCCCTGCACGTTGGTGTGCCCCACCGCGCCGAGGATGTTGACGAGGCCCGCGCGGCGGATCTGGGCGGCGATCACCTTCGCGGCGAGGGCGATGTCGTAGAGCAGGTTCGTGAGCTCGCCGGTCGCCTCGGGGTGCTCGCGCTCCTGGTCGAGGATGAAGCGCTCGAGCGTGGTCACCTGGGTCGGATGCAGCACGGATCGTCCTCGTCGGTTGGGTCATGCGCGTCAAAGGTGGCATCGTGCCGTCCGCCATGCACCCGCACGGTCCGGCCGTCGGTCTCCACCGACACGGTGCCCTCCCGGTCGGTGCGCCATACCGTCGCGCCGGCGGCACCGAGCCTCGCCAGCGTCGCCGGCGCGGGGTGCCCGTAGTTGTTCCGGCCCGAGCTGACCACGGCGGCCAGGGGCCGGATCGCCGCCAGCAGCGCCTCGCCGGTCGCCCCGCGGCTGCCGTGGTGCCCGACCTTCAGCACCTCGACCCGGCCCAGCCCCGTGGCGTACGCCGACTCCGCGGCGAAGCCGGCATCGCCGGCCAGCAGGGCGCGGAAATCGCCGTAGCGGACCTCGAGGACGATCGAGTCCTCGTTGAGGTCGCGGCCCCATCCCGGCCATCGCGGGTCCGGATGCAGCACCCGAAAGGTCACCCCGTCGAGGGTCCAGCGCTCCCCGCGCCCTGCCCGGTGCCAGCGCACGCCGCGTGCCGCGAGCGTGTCGAGCCAGGCGAAGTATCCCGCCTCCTCGAACGGCTCGGCGGGATCCACCGCGACGCCGACCGGGAGGGCCGAGGCGACCGTCGCCGCCCCGCCGACGTGGTCGCGGTGTGCGTGCGAGATGACCTGCACGCTCACGCGGTCGGCGCCGGCGCGCCGCAGGAACGGAACGACCACGCGCCGGCCCGCGTCGGTTCGGGAATCGCCGGGGCCGGCATCCACGACCACCCAGTGTCCGCCCGGCGTCCGGATGGCGATCGCGTCCCCCTGCCCGACGTCGAGAAAATGTAACGCGAGGCGATCGGTGCCGGTCCCACGGGGCGCGCGCCCGATGAGCAACGGCGCCCAGAGCAGGACGGCGAACCCCCAGCCGCCGCGTCGCATCGCCTCGACGGGCGATGTGTGGCGATGCGTCGCCCAGATGGCGATCGCCAGCAGTGCGAGCCAGGGCGTCGCCGCCTGCCAGCCGGGATTCGCCTCCCCCGCCGCACCCGGGAGTGCGGCCGCGAGCGTTGCCAGTCGATCGAGCGCCGCGAGGAGGACGTGCGCCGAGGCGGCAAAGCCGTCCGCGGCGCCCGGCAGCGGCCCGGCGAGGAACAGCGTACCGAGCAGCGCGGGGATCGCCGCGGCCACCAGCGGAATCGCCAGCAGGTTCACCAGCGGCCCGATGGGCGCGACCCTCCCGATCGCCAGGACCGCGATCGGCGCGGTCGCGATGGTGGCGGCGACCGATGCGACAAGTGCCTCGCGCGAGGATCGCCGATCTGGCCATGCACGCGCCGCCCAGCGCGTGGCGTGCGCGATCCCGGCGACCGCGGCGAAGGACAGCCATGCGCCGACGCTCCCGATCGACCAGGGGTCGAGCAGGAGCACCACCACCGCACTCGCACCGATCACGCCGTCGAACCGGACCCCGCGCTGGCGGCGTCGACTCAGCACCAGCACGGCAAGCAGCGCCGCGGCGCGGGTGGCAGGCGCTGGCCAGCCCAGCCAGCCCGCGTAGCCCACCGCGATGATCGCCCCGCACCATTCGGCGTGGCGCCGCGGCACGCGGACGACGGCGAGCAGCAGCACCACCCAGCCGGCGAGCAGTCCGACATGGAAGCCGGAGATCGCGAGGAGGTGCACCATGCCCGCGGCCGCGAACCGCCCGCGCAGGTCGGCGTCCAGTCCACCCCGGCGACCGATGAGCAGTGCCTCGACAATCGGCGCATCCTGCCCGAAGCGCCGACGGATAGTCCGGGAGGCCCAGGTGCGGCTCCGCGCGATCGGGCCGGGCCTGCCGCGGGTCGCCTCGACCTGCCGGACGAGGAGCGTCCCTCCGGCCCGACCCAGCGGGTCGCGGCGGGGCACCCAACGTGCGCGCACGGTCGCGGTCACGCCGGCCGGCAGGTCGACGCCCGTCGGCCAGCGCGCCGTCACGACCCCCAGGCACCCCTCGAAGCGCGGCACGACGCGACCGGTCGATTCACCGGGATCGATGAGCAGCAGCCGGACCTCGCGCTCGCCGAGTGGCAGCCGTGCCGCGCAACGTTGGGCATCGGCGTGCCGCAGCTGCGCACCCGCGAGCACGCCGAGGACCACCGCGACCGCGAGGGCGCGCCGAGGCGTCCCGCCCGCGACCCACGCTCCGGCGATCACGGCGATCGTGACGGCGAGCGGATCCGGGAAATGCAAGAGGCCGGTCACCAGACCGGCCCCGATGGCACCAGCGAGCTGCAACGACCCTGCCGGTCTCATCCCCCGGCGGGTTCGGCCAGTCGTTCGGTCCGCGGCTTCCGCGCGACCTGCCGGAGTGCCTCGATCACCTGGACGTCGATCGTGGTGCGGTGCTGGGGCGCCTCCAGCTGCGCCTCGGTGACCGCCTTGCCTTCGTTGGTGACCACGTAGCGGGGCGGCAGGCGATTGAGCGCGTAGACGATCACGTCCTCGCGGTGGCCGGGGGTCTCGCGGAAGCCCTCGACCTTGCCCTTGAGCCGATCGTACGCCTCGATCACATGGTGTTCCATCACGTTGACGATCATAGCACCGCCAGGGCAGGACGCTCGAGCGTCCCGGTGAAGGTCGAACCGGTCGTCCCCGAGAGCCGGACCCGGTGGTATTCCCCAATAGTGTCGGGCGGCAGGTCCACCAACACGAGGAAGTTCTGCCGGGTCCGGCCCAGCATCAGGTCGCCGCGCCGTGCCGGCCGCTCGACGAGCACCTCGTGGACCTCGCCCACCCGCCCGACGTTGCGGCGGCGGGCCTGCCCACGGACCACCTCGATCAACCGCTCCAGTCGCGCGGAGGCAACGTCGTCGGCGACGTGGTCGCGGATCCGCTCGGCCGGCGTGCCCTCGCGCACGGAGTACTTGAAGGTGTAGGCGTCGTCGAATCCCGCGTCGGCCACCAGGGTGATCGTCTCCCCGAACTCCTGGTCGGTCTCGCCCGGGAAGCCGACGATGATGTCGGTCGAGAAGGTCATGCCCGGGATCGCCGCACGCAGGTCGGCCACCACCGCAAGGTACTGCTCGCGACGGTAGCGGCGCAGCATCCGCTTGAGCACCGAGTCGGCGCCACTCTGCACCGGCAGGTGCACGTGCTCGCACACCGCGGGGGTGGTCGCCATCGCCTCGATCACCCGTGGCGTGAACTCGGTCGGATAGGGCGAGGTGAACCGGATCCGGCGCACACCGTCCACCGCCCCGACGGCCCGGAGCAGGTCGGCGAAGTCGTGCTCGCCATCGTGGTAGGAGTTGACGGTCTGGCCGAGGAGGGTGACCTCGGTGACGCCACCCTCCACCAGCGTCCGCACCTCGGCGACCACGTCGTCCTGGCGACGGGACCGCTCGGGGCCGCGCGTGGTCGGGACGATGCAGAAGGTGCAGCGGTAGTCGCAGCCGCGCTGCACGGTCACGAAGGCGGTCGGTCCGGGGTCGCGGACCTGCGGGATGTCCTCGTAGTGCTCCCAGCCGCGGTACTCGACGTCGGCGATCCGGCCGCCCTGGGCGGCGTGGCCGAGGAGCTCGGGGAGGTTGCGATAGCCATCGGGTCCGACGACGAGGTCGACCTTCGGCACCCGCTCGAGCAGGACGGGTCCCAGGCGTTGGGCCATGCATCCGACGACGCCAAGGACGCCGCCCGGCCGCTTGTACTGCTGCAGCACCCCGACCCGGCCGATGACGCGCTGCTCGGCGTTGTCGCGCACCGCGCAGGTGTTCACCAGCATGACGTCGGCGTCCTCCGGCCGCTCCGCGACACCGTAGCCGTCGCGCGCGAGCACCCCGAGCATCAACTCGGAGTCGGCGACGTTCATCTGGCAGCCGTAGGTCTCGATCCAGACCCGCTTCATCGCGATCCCCGGTCCTGCGTCAGGGCGCCGGCGCGGGCCGGCGCAGCGACACGCCGATGCTCAGGTGCCACCCGGTCTCGGCGAACTCGGTGCCCTGCGTGCGGTGCACGCGCTCGAGCGCGAGATCGACACCGCCGAGGTCGCCGGCGAACCGGAACGCGGTCCCGAGCGAGAAGCCCAGCTCGCGCGGCTGGCTGCCCTGGCCGACCAGGAACGGCAGCTCGGTGAACCGGGCACCGACCCGGAGGGGAAACCGCTCCGGCCGCCGGACGTTGCGCACCCACTCCAATCCACCCGAGACCTCGACGGTGTTCCGCGCGCCGACTCCGCCAAGCTCGACTAGCCCGGCGTCCGCCACGGACCAGTTGGACGTGGACACCTGCCCGGCCAGCGCGAGCTGGTCGCCGAGCCGGTAGCGCGCCCCGCCGGCGAGCGTCCAGGGGAGCGTGATCGACCCGGTCTTGCTCGAGTCGCGCTCGATCTGGACCGAGAAGTCGCGCCGCACCGTCCCCGCGAGGAGGAGCCGATCGGTCGGCTGCAGGATGACGCCGCCCGAGATGCCGGCCCCGGCGTAGGTGATCTCGGCGCTCTGCCGGACCGGGCGGAAGCTGGTGTCGCTCCACGCGCGGGTCGAGAACACCCGGTTCGAGCCCGTCAGCAGGTGCCCGCCGATGCCGATCGTCACGTGGGGGAGCGGGGTCCACGCGCCGGCGAGGCGGAGGTCGTTGATCCCCCCCGTGGACCCCAGCGTGTCGGTGACGTCGAGCGGCACGCCGCGCGGCGAGGCAACGCCGGTGCTCACCATCGTGAAGTCACGGTCGGCGTAGGTCGCGTAGCTGAGCCCGAACGCAAACCGCGACCCCGGGATCGGGCCGCCCACCAGCAGCATCGGGAAGCGCTGTTCGCGTGTCGTTCCCGACCCGGCCACGTTG
Source organism: uncultured Gemmatimonadaceae bacterium (assembly GCA_964557115.1). Lineage (GTDB taxonomy): Bacteria > Gemmatimonadota > Gemmatimonadetes > Gemmatimonadales > GWC2-71-9 > Palsa-1233. Next base: position 11,185 of record CAZKYO010000017.1, on the reverse strand, counting down.
TCGGAGCTGCGCCAGGCCTGCAGGGACTGGAAGCCGAGCGTCGAGGTCGTCAGAAGACCGAGCGCCGCCGGGTTGCGGGCCGAACGCCCGTCGAAGAGGCCGTCGGCCCCTTCCTGCCCGAGCGACGCCGCCGAGAGTTCGCGCCCCGGCAGGCCGAGCCCGCGCACGCCGAACTGCGACGACTGGGCCGCGAGCGGCCAGGCGGCGAGGATGCCGGCCAGGGACAGCAGGGCACGCCGCATCAGAAGTTCTCCACGGCGTAGGGCGGCCGGTAGGTGATCCGGAGCCGCGGCCCGCCGCCGGGCGTGCGGGTGGAGCGGAAGCGCGGGGCGAGGAAGCTCGCGAACTCCTGCGAGATCTGGACCCGCACGGCATTGGGGAATGGCGCGGTGCCCTGCCACAGGTCGACGATCGGTGCGATCTCGACCCGCACCGTGTCGGTCCCGGGATGAATCCAGCGCGACATCTGCCGGCTCGCGTTGACCGGCGACTTGGCGCCGAAGTCGGTGAGGAGCCCGAAGACGTCGACCCGCGTGCTGTCACCCGGCAGGCCGACGATCGGCGCATCGGGGACGAGCTCGAGCGTGGCGCGCACGATCGTCGCGGAGTCGCGCAGGTAGTCGGGGATCGCGAAGCGGATGAGGCTGCGCGCCGCCGGGAAGCCACCGACCCGGAGCAGGTCCGGCGACGGCGTGTCGGGCACCTCGCGCAGGTTCAGGTTCTGCTCCACCGTCCGCTGCAGCGGCGGATGCTGGAGCGCCGTGTCGGCGACATCGACCGCGGTGTAGGTGATGAAGAGGGGCGTGGCGTCGCCGGCGAGGATCGCGCCGAAGTACGCCCCGGTCGGCGTCGGCGACCGCAGCTTGAGCCCGATGACCATCCGCGTCGAGTCGGCGGCGGTGAACGCGACCTTCGCTAGGTCGGCGTCCTTGAAGATCATCTGGAATCGGCCGAACGCGGTGGCCGTGCCCATCTCCACGCTCCGGATCAGCCGCTCCGGCGTCATCGCCGCGTCGAGCTCGGCGAACGTGGTGGTCGAATCGAACGTCGGCGGCAGCCGATAGACGTCGAGGAACGAGGGAGAGTTCGTCGTGTCCCGTTCCTGCAGGAACACCGAGAGCTCCACCGAATCGATCGTGAACGGCCGCAGCGTGTCGGCCACGAGCACCGAGTCGCCGCGCCGGATGAAGCGGATCATCGCGCGCGTCTCGCCGAAGCTGCCCCCGTTGGAGACGAGGAGCGAGGCCGGGTCGGTGACGCTGGAATAGCCGGTGAAGCTGCTGTCGCCGTCGACGAGGGCGGTGAGCACGGTGTCCCGGATCTCCGGGCTGCCGCCGGGACAGAGCGCCGGACATTCCCCGGGCGTCGTCAGCCGCTCCGTGCACCCGGCGAGCAGCACGCCGCCGAGCAGGAGGAGGAGCGCACGCCTCACGAGCCGGACTCGCGATGGAAGGCGGCGGGGAGCAGTTCGTCGAGGCGCCAACGCATCACGCGATCTCCAGCCCAGCTCTCGATCTCGAGGGCGGGCGCGAATTCGTTCAGGACCTGGCGGCAGGCACCGCACGGGGCGACCGGATCGGCCGCGTCGCTCACCAGCGCCATCCGTCGGAACCGGGTGTGGCCGGCCGCGACCGCGGCGACGAGCGCACTCCGCTCGGCACAGATCGTGAGGCCGTACGACGCATTCTCCACGTTGCATCCGGTGACGATGGTGCCCCCCTCGGTTTCCAGCGCGGCGCCGACCCGGAACCGCGAATACGGCGCGTGGGCGCGCAGCTTGACTGCCTCGGCAGCGTCCCGCAGCGAACTCATCCGGCCCAGACCTCGCCGAGAAAGGACGTTCCGGCCCCCAAAGGGGGCACGCCAAGGAATTCCGCGAGGGTCTGCCCCACGTCGGCGAACGAGCCACGCTCGCCGAGCGCCACCGGGCGGACCCCCGGGCCAAGCACGAGCAGCGGCACCCGCTCCCTCGCATGATCGGTCGACGGAGTGGTCGGGTCGTTGCCGTGGTCGGCGGTCAAGATAATCAGGTCCTCCCCCCGGATCGCCCCTTGCAACCGGGGAATCCAGTGGTCCAGCTCCTCGAGTCCTGCCGCGAAGCCCGGCACGTCATTGCGATGCCCCCAGCTCTGGTCGAACTCGATCACGTTGGCGAAGAGGAGCCCCCGATCCATCGCTTCCAGGCCCTGCTCGATCAGCCGGTAGGCCTCGGCGTTGGTCGGGGTGTGGACCGAGCGCACCCCGCGGCCCGCGAAGAGGTCATCCACCTTCCCCACCCCGACGACCGGGATGCCGGCCGCACCGAGGCGGTCGAGCAGCGTCGCGCCGGGCGGCTCCACCGAGAAGTCCTTCCGGTGTGGCGTGCGTACCCAGGCCCCGGGATGCCCGATGAACGGCCGGGCGATCACCCGCGAGACGGCGTGCTCACCGGTCAGGATCTCCCGGGCGAGGCGGCAGGCCTCGTAGAGCTCCTCCAGCGGGACGACGCCCTCATGGGCGGCGACCTGGAAGACCGAGTCGGCCGAGGTATAGATGATCCAGTCGCCCGATTGGACGTGCCGGGCCCCGAGTTCATCGAGGATGGCGGTCCCGCTCCCCGGCCGATTGCCGAGGATGCCTCGTCCGGTCCGCGCCGAGAACTCGGCCAGGATCTCCGCGGGGAAGCCGTGCGGATAGGTGGGGAACGGCCGCTCAAGCACGACCCCGCAGAGCTCCCAGTGACCGGTCGTCGAATCCTTCCCGGACGAGCGCGGTTCCAGGACACCGTGCGCAGCCGCAGGGACCCCCGGGACTGCCAGGCGGTTCTCCCCGCAGCCGCCGAGGCCGAGTGCCGTGAGGTTGGGCAGCGCGAGGTCGGGGCGCGCCGCGAGGACGTGCCCGAGGGTGTCACTGCCGACATCGCCGTAGCGCCCCGCGTCGCGTGCCGCCCCGGCCCCGAGTCCATCGAGGACGATCAGGGCGGCACGTCGGCTCAATGCACCTTCCCGGTGGCGAACCGGATGCGAAGCCCGGTCAGCGACTGCTCGAGCAGCTTGCGCTCGTCGTCGTCGAGATTGCCGCGGGTCTTCTCCTCGATCGCCGCGAGCGTGTCGATCAGTGCCTGCGCGAGCTGGCGGGGGTCCTTCGCACCGACGGCGTCGGCACCGGGGGGAAGGTTGCCTTCGAGGGCGGCGTTGGCCTGCGCGGCGAGGCCGAGGATGAGCGAACCGAAGTGGGGGTTCATGGGGTCCGGAGGTAGCGCCGGGGAAGGCGGTTCCCGAGCGCGGTGAGCAGTTCGTAGGAGATCGTCCCGGCGAGCGCCGCCTGCTCGTCGAGCGAAACCAGTCCCCCAAAGATGGTCGCGACGTCGCCGATGGCCACGGGCAGGTCGCCGGCGTCGACCATCATCTGGTCCATCGTGACCCGGCCGACGATGCGCAGCCGCTGGCCCACGAGTTCGACCGCCCCGACGTTCGACAGGTGCCGGGGCACCCCGTCACCGTAGCCGATGCCGAGGGTCGCCACGGTCGTGGCGTGCGGAGCCCGCCACGTCGCGTCGTAGCTCACCGACTCCCCCGGAGCGACCCGCCGGACCGCAGTCACCCGGGCGCGGAGCGCGGCGACCGGCACGGCGTCGAGACCGTCGACGTGGCCCCCGTAGAGGTGGATCCCGGGACGCGCCAGGTCGCCGGCGTAGCTGCTGCCGAATCCGCCGGCGGCGGAATTGGCGGCGTGCACGAGGGCGGGGCGGCGGCCGAGCCGTTCGAGTGCCGCGTGGAAGCGACGCCACTGCTCGGCGGTCGCCTCCGGACTGCGGCCGGCCGAGTGGAAATGGGTGAACACCCCTTCCCATCCCTCGCTGCCAGCGAGGTGCGTCGCCAGGGCATCCAGCGATGCTCCGTCATTCCACCCGAAGCCGCTCCGGTGCATCCCGGTGTCGATCTCGACGTGGAAGGGGCCCCGTCCTGCCGCCAGCCAGGCTTCGAGGGCGGCGAGGTCGCCGATCGTCGGGCGGGCGGCGACCGCCTCGTGCAGTCCGACCTGCGCGGGCGCCAGCGGCGTGAAGACGACGATCGGGGCCACGACGCCGCTCAGGTGGAGCGCCCGCGCCTCGTCGACCGTGGCCACGCCGAAGCCCCACGCCCCGGTCTCGGCGAGGGCGCGGGCGACCGGAATGGCGCCGAGGCCGTAGCCGTCGGCCTTGACCATCGGCAGGAGCGGCACGCCGACGCGGCGGCGATAGCTTTCGGCGTTGCGGACGAGCGCGTCGAGGTCGACGTCGACCCACGCGCGCTGGGTGTCGGGAGTGTAGGGTGTACGCACGCGGGGAGACTAGGAGCCCGGGAGGGCCGATGCAAGATGATTCCGCCCTCGACCGGGCGATCGCGATGGTCGCCGACCTCCGGGAGCGGTGCAGCTGGGACCGGGTCCAGACCCGCCGCACCCTGCGCCCCTACCTGCTGGAGGAGGCCCATGAGCTCGCCGCGGCGCTGGACGGCGACGACCCCGGCCCGATCCGGGAGGAGGTCGCCGACCTCATGCTCCACCTCGCCTGGCAACTGGTGCTCGGCCGGGAGGCGGACGAGTTCACTCCGGACGACGTCGCCGACCTGGTCGTCGCCAAGATGCGCCGGCGCCACCCGCACCTCTTCGACCTCGGCGAGCGGGAGCAATGGGAGACGCTCAAGGCGCGCGAGCGCAAGGCCGGGCACGGCGTGCTCGACGGGCTCCCCGCCACCCTCCCGGAACTGCTGATGGCCTTCCGGCTGCAGGAGCGCGCGGCCGGCGTGGGATTCGACTGGCCCGACACGAACGGTCCGCTCGCGAAGGTCCACGAGGAGCTCGCCGAGGTCGAGGGCGAGCTCCTCGGTGGCGGCGACGCCCACGAGCGGCTCGAGGACGAACTCGGCGACCTGCTGTTTGCCGTGGTCAACCTGGCGCGCAAGGCCGGCGTGCAACCGGGACTCGCCCTCGACCGCGCCAACGGCAAGTTCGCCGGCCGGTTCCGCGCGATCGAGCGCATCGCGCGCGAGCGCGGCGTGGTGCTCGGCGAGGCGAGCCTCGAGGAGCTCGACGCGATCTGGGACGAGGTGAAGGCAGGCGAACGCGGGGCGTGAACCCGGCGCCTACGGATACAACCGATGAATCTGTCGCGGGAACGCGATCGCCTCGCGAATGTGCGGGATGCCGCAGATCCAGGCGACGGTCCGCTCGAGCCCCAGGCCGAAGCCCGAGTGCATGAAGCCGCCGTACTTCCTGAGGTCGAGATACCAGCCGTAGGAGGCCGGGTCGAGTCCCTGCGCCTTGATCCGTGCGAGGAGGAGATCGTAGTCCTCCTCGCGCTGCGACCCGCCGATGATCTCGCCGTACCCCTCGGGCGCCAGGCAGTCGTTGTTGAGCACCGTGCGCGGGTCGGCCGGGTTTTCCTTCATGTAGAACGCCTTGACCTCTTTCGGATAGTTCATCACGAAGAGCGGCCGGTCGTAGGCCTTGGCGAGGGCGGTCTCGTCGTCGGCGCCGAGGTCGGCGCCCCACTGGATGTCGCTTCCCTCCGCCTGCAGCCGGGCGATCGCATCGCTGTAGGTGAGGCGCGGGAACGGCCCGGCGATCCGCTCCAGCGGGGCGAAGTCGCGCTCGAGCTCCTTCAGCTCCTCGCGACGACGCTCCAGCGCCCGCTCGACGAGGTAGCAGATCAGCGCCTCCTGCACCGCCATGTTGCCGTCGGAGTCGACGAACGCCATCTCCGGCTCGCACATCCAGAACTCGGTCAGGTGGCGGCGGGTCTTGCTCTTCTCGGCGCGGAAGGTCGGGCCGAAGCAGTAGACCTTGCCGTGCGCGGCGGCGGTCGCCTCCACGTAGAGCTGGCCGGTCTGGGCGAGGTACGCCTGCCCGAGGTCGAAGTACTCGGTGGCGAAGAGCTCGCCGGCCTGCTCGCCGATCGAGCCGGTGAGGATCGGCGTGTCGGTGCGGATGAAGCCGCGATCGTAGAAGAAGTCGTGGATCGCCTGCTCCACTTCGTGGCGCACCCGCGCGATGGCGACCTGCTTGCGCGAGCGAAGCCAGAGGTGGCGATGCTCGAACAGGAAGGAGGTGCCGTGTTCCTTGGGGGAGATCGGGTAGTCCACGCTCGGCGCCAGGACGGTCACGTCGCTCGCGGTGACCTCGTAGCCACCCGGTGACCGCGCATCGGCGCGCACGGTGCCCTCGACCCGGACGCAGGCCTCCTGCGTCAGCGTCCCGAACCGCGCCCACGCGGCCTCGCCCACCTCGTTCTTCGGGAAGACGCACTGCACGTAGCTGGTGCCGTCGCGCAGCACCAGGAAGGCGATCTTGCCGGAGGAACGGGTGGTGACCACCCAGCCCTGCAGGGTGACGGAGGCACCGTCGTGGTGCCGGAGGTCGGATATCGTGACGATTGGCATGCCCAAAGATGACTGGTGAAGGGTGAAGGGTGAAGGGGAAACCATCTCCCCTTCACCCTTCACCCTTCACCCGAGGGCCTCGATCGCCAGCCCGTCCGCGATCCCCGCCAGCCGGTCGGCCTCGCGCCATTCACGCTCCAGCAGCGCCAGTTCGCCCTCCAGTGCGCGCCGCTCGGTCTCCTCGTTGGCACTCATTTCCAGCGCCAGGCGCAGCTCGGCGGGCGCCTCGGCGAGCGGGAACCGGCGCCGCGTCTCGAAGCGGAGCGGCTTCCCCGAGAGATACGGGAAGAGCTTCGCCGGTTCGCCCCAGGTGAGTTCCAGGAGGCGGGTCGCCTCGCGCACCTCATCGAAGCCCGGACGGTGCCGCTCGAACACCGGCAGGGTGCGGCCGAGGGCCGGCAGCAGCTCGTCGTCGCGGAAGAGGCCGGTCACCGGGTGGTCGCGCATGCTGAGCATCTGCAGCGGGTCGGCGCCGAGGAGCAGGTCGAGGTCGGTGCGGTACGGCAACTCGAGGAGCCAGTGCAGGTCGTCCCCGACCACCATCGTGGCGTGGACCATCGCCGCCACCGGCACCCGGACCAGCCGCTCGGTCCACGGGTCGCGCAGCACCCGATGCTCGGCCAGGGCCACCTCGGCCCGGATGGTCGTGTCCCACAGGGGCAGCGCGATGAGCCGGCCCACCGCGGAGAGCGCCGACGACACCCGGCCGGCCCAGCCGCCGGCCTGCTCGCCGGTCCCGGCCAGGGGAAGGCGCCGGCGCCGCAGCGTCCGACCGTAGCGCCACGCGGCGAACTCGGGGCGCAGCGCCGGCCCGATCCGGATCAGGTCGAGGGCGTCGGCGATCCGGGCCAGGCCGATATGGTCGGTGGAGAAGCGGGTGCGGGCGTTTCGGAAGTGGCGCTCGCAGTCGTCGATCGCCTCGAGGCGCCGCTCGAACGGGACGAGGTTCCAGCGGGCGCAGGCGGTGCAGACCACCCAGAGCCGGCCCTTCGCCGGGTCGAACGCAATCCGCCGGCCGATCGGCAGGTGTTCGAAGACGTCGTTGGCGCCGAGGCGGGCGGTGCAGAAGAGGCAGGTGGCGTACATCGGGGGGCACGTCCTGTCTGGCGGGTCGCGAAGGGACCTCTGCCCACCCGTCAATCATTCAGCCATCACCTTGCAGCGGTATGGCGGGCGGATGACGATTTGATGACAGCGACAGGTGAAGGGCGAAGGGTAAAGGGTGAAGGGTGAAGGGGCGCATGCGGTCCTCCTCACGCTTCGCCTTCGGGCTCCAGGACGAGGTCATCTGCGATCTTGGCGAGCCGGTCGGCCTCGCGCCACTGCCATTCGAGGAGCCGGAGCTCCCCTTCGAGCGCCTTTCGCTCGGTGTCCTCGTTCAGCGACATCTCGAGCGCGAGGCGAAATGACGCCTTCATCTTGCGGATGTTGGTGACCTCCCAGGCGCCGTGCTGCTCCCGATCGCGCCCGCCGATCAGTTGATCGAGCGACTGCCGCGCCTCGACCGCCGAGACCGCCTCCCGCACGTGCCGCTCACTGCCGGCGTAGAGGTTGGTGCGGGCCAGGATGCCGGCGAGGAGGCCACGGGCTTCGTCACCCGTGAAGAACTGGGAGCCCTTCTGCGGCGACCGGAGCCACTTCCTCCTGCCGGGCTTGAGGATTTCGGTCGCCACCGCCCAGCCGTGCTGGTGGTCCGGAACGATTTCCGCCTTTGACGCCTGCATGGGCGAGACCTCGATCGGCAGCGCACCCTGCCGCGGAATCCGGATCGCCGGGCGGGAGGAGTTGTACACGATGTTGAACCAGTTGGGCGCCTGGCCGAGCAGCGCCACCGATGCGCCGAGGGCGGAGGCACCCGCCATCACGCCGACGCCAAGCACCACGGCACCGCCGGCAACGACCATGTTCCTGCGGCGCCGCTTGCCGAACGAGTCGCCGTAGCGCCAGGCCGCGAACTCGGGCCGCAGCGCCGGCCCGATCCGGACCAGCTCGAGTCCCTCGGTCAATCGCGCGAGGCCGATGTTGTCGGTGCTGAATCGCGTGCGCGTGTCGTGGAAGAGCCGCTCGCCGGCATCGATCGTCTCGAGCCGGGTGTCGAACGGCACGAGGTTCCAGCGGGCGCAGTGCCGGCACACCACCCAGAGTCGCCCGGTCGCGGCGTCGAACGCGATCCGGCGCCCGATCGGCAGCGTCTCGAGCACCGCGTTGGCACCGAGCGACTTGGTGCAGTGGAGGCAGGTGGAGTGCATCCGGTGAATGGTAAATGGTGAATGGGGGGAAGGCGGGAACGGTCCGGACGTTCAACTCGTCGCGTCATCCTCCAGGACCAGGTCGTCCGCGATCTTCGCGAGCCGGTCGGCCTCGCGCCACTCGCGCTCGAGGAGCTTGAGCTCGCCCTCGAGCCAGGTCCGCTCGATGTCCTCGTTCATCCACATCTCGATGGCGAGGCGCTCGACGCCGGGGAGGCGGCCCGGCAGGAGGAAGGGGTGGCGGTAGTCCTGCCAGTAGCGTGCGGCGACCCAGCCCTTCTTCGACGCCTTCTCCTCCGCCACCGACATCGCCTGCTTGCCTTCTTCCCGCTGCGCATCGGCACGGAGGCGCATCCAGCGGGCCAGGTCGCCGCGCTCGTCCGCGAGCAGCCGGGTTGCGACATCGAGGTCCTTGCGTGAGCCGTGCAGCAGGTTGAGGGCGCCGGTGACGCGGCGGCCGACGGTCTGGACGTCGTGCTCGCCCCACGTGAGGAGCAGGAAGTCCTCCTTGGTCTGTCCCGGGGTCGGCACCATCACCTCGAGGGTCGGCGAATCCTGCCGCCACGACACGACGGAACCGGTGCTGAGCTTGCGGTCGATCGTCACCGGAGATCCGTCGCCGGGATTGACGACCTTGAAGCGGCTGCGCCGATTGAGCGCCGCGTTCCAGCCGCCCTTGACCGCCTGCGCGACCATGTACGCCATGCCGCCGGTGACGATCCCGGCGACGCCGAGGGCAAGGGCCGCGCCGGCAACGCCGGCCACGGCGGTGCCGCCGATCAGGTAGCTGTTGCGCCGCCGCCGCCGATAGCTCTCGCCATAGCGCCAGCTGGCGAACTCGGGCCTGAGCGCCGGACCGATCCGCACCAGCTCGAGCCCTTCACGGACCTTAGCCAGCCCGATGTTGTCGGTGGAGAAGCGGGTCACGGTGTCGTGGAACAGCCGCTCCGCCGCGTCGATCGACTCGAGCCGGGTCTCGAACGGCACCAGGTTCCACTTGGCGCAGTGGCGGCACACCACCCAGAGCCGGCCGGTCGTCGCGTCGAACGCGATCCGCCGCCCGATCGGCAGCGTCTCGAGCACCTGGTTGGTGCCGAGCGGCCGGGTGCAGTGGAGGCAGGTGGCGTGCATGGGGTGAATGGTAAATGGTGAATGGGTGGTGGGAGTCCGCCTCGTCCCGAGCGAAGCGAGGGACCGCCTGGCCGGTCCAGGGATCCCTCGCTTCGCTCGGGACGAGGGCGGAGATCGGTCCGAGCGTTCACCTCGACTCGACATCCTCACGGATCAGGTCGTCCGCGATCCTCGCGAGCCGATTCGAATCCTGCGCGACGCCACCGGATGGGGCACCCGCCGGACGTTCGGGGTAGTATTGCCGGTGCGGCCCATTCCCTGCGTCACGCGCTGGCAGCGACCCCGTCTCCCCCCCACGGCAAAGGCACTGTGCGCGTTTCCCGCCCTGACGCCCCCACGATGACGACCGGGACCCCTTCGGGGGTCCTGGGCATCGTGCGCGCCCAGGACTGGTGGCACTACAAGATCCCGCCGCTCCTCGCGGTGGCGACCGCGGGACTGCTCGGCTTCGGGGTCCCGTCGCTGCTGGAGCGCGTCGCCTTCGGACTGCTCACCGTCCTGGCGATCGCCGCCTACGGATTCGTGCTCAATGACCTCACGGACATCGAGGCCGATCGCGCCAGTGGCCAGCCGAACCGGATGGCGCCCCTCGGACCGACCGGCCGCGCGGTCGCAGTCGGCATCCCGCTGCTCCTGGCGGCGGCGCTCGCCTGGCAGGGCGGCGGCCCGGTGATGCGGGTCCTCATCGCCCTCAACCTCCTCGTGCCCACGTTGTACTCGGTCCCCCCGTTCCGCCTCAAGGGACGCGGGCTCTGGGGCGCGCTGGCCGACGCGATCGGGGTGCACGCCCTCCCGATGGCGCTGGTGGGCTGGACGATCACACGCGACGACTTCGGGAGCGACCCTCATGCGCGCGCCTTCCTGTATGCCGCGCTCGCATGGACGTTCCTTGCCGGCTTCCGGAACATCATCGTGCACCAGGCCCGCGGGCTGCACGGCGATCGCATCGCCCAGGTCCGGACCTTCGTCGCCTCGATCGGCGCACCCGCCGCGCGCAGGCTGGTGTGGCACTGGGTCTTCCCGGCCGAACTGGTGGCGCTGGTCGCCCTTCTCGTCCTCATCGTGCCGACCGCTCCGGTGCTCCTCCCGCTGCTGGTGCTCTATCTCGCGCTCGAGTTCCGCGCCATGAGGCTGGGCTGGACGCTCGCCGTGTTCGAGTCGCCCACGCGAAGCACCGAGCGCTACCGCCCCATCGTCAACAATGCCCTGTACGAGGTCTGGCTGCCGCTGGGGCTGGCCCTCCAGCTGGCGCTGGTGCATCCGTGGGGCATCGCCGTGCTCGTGGCCGAGCTCGTCCTCTTCCGGCGAAACCTTGTCGCACGCCTCGCCGCGCTGCGGCCGCTCTTCCGGCGATCGCCTCGGCAGGATCGCGACGCCCCCTGGCAGGCGCGCGATCTCCCCGAC
>CAZKYO010000016.1:65664-66980 GCA_964557115.1 uncultured Gemmatimonadaceae bacterium | reverse complement strand
CCGCTCAGCTTGCCGAGCTTCGCCTTCTCCGCCTCGGCTCCCTTGAGCAGCGCCTGGCTCATCGGATTGTCCTTGGCGGTCACGTTTAACCGCTTGGCCAGCGCCGCGACCTGGCCGTTGACCGCCTCGTGATCCCGAATCATCGTCTCCGCGAAGCTGCGCACGGCCGGGTCGGTCGACCTCGCCAGCGCGATCCGGGCATAGGCGATGTCGATCTGCGACGCCACCACCGCCACGTGGGCCATCTCGAGGTCGTCGAGCTTCTCCTGCGCCGCGAGGGGACCGGCGAGCATCAGGGCGATGCCGAGCGTGACCACCGACGGCGACTTGATCCAGCGCATCCCTACCTCCAGTCAGAGTGTCGTTCCTCAAGGGGAGAGGAGAATGCCTTCCCGCGCCACCGGCGGCCATGGCCCAAACGGCGCAATTCATTGCCGATCGTTCGCCATATTGTCCGATGCGCCACTGGTCGATAGCTTTTCCGGCATGGACACGCTGAGCCATGTGCTTTCGACCCTCCGGCTGCGGGGGTCGCTCTACTTCCACACGGAGTTCCGGCCCCCCTGGGGGCTGCGGGTGCCGGTGTACGGGCGGGTCGCGCGCTTCCATCTGGTGGTGCGGGGGAGCTGTTGGGTGCGGGTGATCGGGGCCGGCGACCCGGTGCTGCTGGAGGCGGGTGACCTGATCCTGGTGACTCACGGCGCCGAGCACGTGCTGGCGGACACGCCGGACACGCCGTGCCGGACGGTGGAGGAGGTGGTCAAGGCGGCGGGGTACACCGGGCGCGGCGCGCTCACGCTCGGGGATGGTGATGGAGGCGGCCCGACTCGGCTGATCTGCGGGCACCTCGAGTTCGACGAGGAGTTCCACCACCCATTCATGGAGCAGCTGCCGCCGGCGATCGTGGTGCGGTCGGACGACTATGCGAGCAACCCGGCGTTCGACAGCGCCTTCCAGGTCGTCGTGCACGAGGTTCGCGCCGGTCGACCGGGCGGCGATACGGTGGTGACCCGGCTGTCGGAGGTACTCTTCGTGCAGGCGGTGCGACACTGGGTCGAGCACGGCGCGCCCGACGCCGGGATCGTCGCCGCGCTGCGCGACCCGGCGATCGGTCCCGCCCTGGCCGCGATCCACGCCGACCCGACCCGCGGCTGGACGATCGAGGCGCTCGGCCGCGAGGCGGCGATGGGTCGCACTGCCTTCGCGCTGCGGTTCCGCGAGGTGGTCGGCATGACGCCGATCGAGTACCTCACCGCCTGGCGGATGCAACTCGGCAAGCGCCTGCTTGGCGAGACCCGCCTCTCCCTCGATCAGGT
>CAZKYO010000016.1:52552-65564 GCA_964557115.1 uncultured Gemmatimonadaceae bacterium | reverse complement strand
CTCGTGACGATCATCGGCTGCGGTGCGTGTCACCGTGCCGACCTCGGCGGCGCGCTCGTCGTCGAGATGCCGCTGGGCCGCTTCGTCGCCCCGAACCTCACGACCGGCAACGGCGGGGTCGGCGCGAAGTACCGCACCCTCGCCGACTGGGACCATGCGATCCGGTTCGGCGTGCGACCCGACTCCAGCGTGATCGTGCCGTTCATGCCCTACGCCGTGTTCCACAGGCTGAGCGACGACGACATCCGCGCGATCGCGGCCTACCTGCGGCAGGTGCCACCGGTCGACAACATCGTCCCCGCGACAAGGGTCTCCCTGCTTGGCCACGTGGTGATCGGCGTCAGCAATCGCGAGGAGATGTTCGGCGACTTGCGCGCGTCCTCCGTCTCGTCGCCCGCAACCGGCACCGTGGAGGAGGGGAAGTACCTGGCGCAATTCACCTGCGAGGAGTGCCACGGCACGGCGCTGGCCGGCGGGCAGCACCCCAATCCCGAGGCGCTACCCGGGCCGAGCCTCCGACCCTACGGCAACTGGCCGATCGACTCGCTGATCAAGGCGGTTCGCACCGGCGTCGGAGTCGGCAACCGTCCGCTCAGTGACTGGATGCCCTGGAAGGAGCGGTTCCAGTATCTGACCGACGCGGAGATCGCGGGGATCCACGCCTACATCCGGTCGCTGGGGGCGGAGTAGGGGGAAGCAGCGAGGGGGCGGAGCCATGCAGTCGGCTCCGTCCCCTCCCCTTCGCTGCGCTCAGGGTCAGGGTGACAAACTCCGTGTCATCCTGAGCGCAGCGAGGGACCGCCCGACCTAGTGCAACCGCTGCGCCGTGAACGTCACCGTCACCTCGCTTCGCCACGTCTCGGAGAAGCCGCTGCCTCCCAGGTAGAGCCGGTACTCATAGGTCAGCGTTCCCGTCGCGATGTCGCCGGTGAAGTCGACGGTGGCCTGCCGCAGGTTGAATGGGAATCCGAGGTTCGGATTGGCGGGTCCCCACACGAGTCCCTGGATCGCGCCGTGCGTGATGTCGCCGGTGTCGAGGTATCCCTCGTTGAGCGATGGGTCGGCCTGGCTGACCCGCGGCGACGCGAGCCAGTTCACGAGCCACTGCGTCTTGATGCGGCCGGGAGTGGGGGCGACTCCCGTCAACCCGGCCGGTCCGAAGTCGAAGTCGGTGCCCAGCCGCGCCTTGGTGATGTTGGTGCCTTCCAGCAGGTAGAGCCCCTGTGGCGCGGCAACGCCGTCGATCGTGGCGGCCGCCGGCACGTACATCAGCCCGCCCTCGTTCTGGTGGTCGCGGAGACGCACCCACATCAGGCTGTCCAACCGCCAGCACTGATAGCAGATCTGCTGGTCGGTGTTGGGCACGTTCACGGTCTGGATCACCGCGAACTGCACGTTGAGCGCCGTGAACTTCCATGCCGGGAACGGATCCACGGTGATGCTCGCCTGCGCGGTGCCGAGGGATTCCAGCGGCACCCCGGCCGTCACCGAGAAGACCTCGACCTGGATGACGTCGGTGCCGGGACTGCCCGTCTTTGCGGTGTACGTGACCTGGCCCTGGCTCACCAGCGTGTTGTTCGCCACGTCGAGGGTGCCATGCACCCCGGGATTGGTGAACTTGTAGCCGAGTCCGGGACCGGTATACGCCGGGTCGAGGGTCACGTCCAGGTCGACCGTGCCGCCACCGGCCACCGTGGCGGCGGACGGCGTGACGACCACCTGGTATTGGACGGCCACCTCGACGAGCGCCTTGGCCTCGCCGTGAAGCAGGGTGCGATCGACGGTGTCCTCCTTGAAGCCCACGAACCCGAACGGTCCCGGGATCGCCGTGCGGATGATCGACCGCTTGAACTCGGTCACCTTGGCGACCACGTCGTCGATGCGCGGCGGTGGGGCGTTGAGCCGCGTGAACGCCGTGTAGGTGACCGCCATCTGGCGTGGCGCCACGGCGCCCAGCGTGCCGAAGTCCGCGGAATTCGTCCACGTCACGTCCTGACCAGTCGGGAGCGCGACTTGCTGCCCCTGCTTGTCGCGAATCAGCAACTGCAGGTTCGTCGAGGTGCCCTGGGCGATCGTCGGCAGGGACGGCGTGATATCGTAGGTCAACTGCAGGTCGGCGTCGATCGTCGCCGACGCCGTGACGATGCGCTGCGAGGGCGGATCGTTCCTGGATGCCGGGTTGAGCAGGACCTCGACCGTGACCGTGTCGATGGGCCCGCTCAACTGAGCGAGCTGCGGGCTGGTCGCCGTGTACTGCACGGTGGTGATCGTGTCCCACGCGATTCCCGGTCCCGTGCTGATCGCGCCGTTCCTGCCGGTGGTGGACCAGCGATACAGGAGCGGCGTCGCCGTGGCCGGCAACGGCACGGCGGTGCCGCGGGGCGCCAGATCCATGGTGAGCTTCGCGTAGCGCTGCTGGGCGTTCACGCTGGCGGAGGCCGGCGTCAGGGTCACCACAGGATCCTGGGCGCCAATCCCGACGGTCGTCCCGCCGCCGGATCCGGCGCCCAGCAGGCCGGCGCTGCCCATCGTCGAGGCGTGGATACCCGCCGCCCGGCTGCCGGCGATCGCCATCAGCCGCCCCGAGATCGTGTGGTGGTCCCCGTCCACGGCGATGTCGGTCAGGCCGGACCACTGGATGCCGTCGAATTGCAGCAACGACAAGTCGCCGCTCATGACCCACGCCGGGAGATTGCTCGGCTGGTACGACAGCTTCACCGTCACCGGCTTCGCGAACGTGGTGCCGGCGGGTCCGAGGACGTACACCGGCCCGACCACCTGCCGGCCCGCGGGTGCCGCGGCGCTTGCTTGCTGCTGCGACGTCACGGTGATCGTCGTATTGGTCGACACCGCACCGGCCGGCACGACCAGTTGGACCGCTCCACCGGCGAAGTCGAGGGTGCCGCCGGCCGCACCCACCATGCCGTCGTTGGCCGGCGGGGGTGGCGGCGGCGGGGGCGGCGGCGTGTTCGGATCGGAGGGGCTGCTGCCACAGGCCGCGGCAAGCACCAGCGCGAGGGCAGGGAGGATCGGGTGACGCATGATTGCCTCGGAGTGGGTCCTGCCCACCCGGGCGCAGATCAGGTCACGATCGGCTCATCCCCCGTCGAGCGGCCCCACCAGCCGCTCCAGCCGCTGGCGGGCATGGCGGACCCGGACGTGGCCCGGATCGAGCTGTTCCCGGAGTCCCTGATACCCGGCCCGGAGCAGCCGCTCCGCCTCGGCCCGGCGTCCCGGCCCCTGATGCGCCAGGACATCGCCGAGAAGCGACTCCCCCTGGGCGATGGCCCAGTGCGAGGGCGGGAAGGTCTGCCGCCGAAGGGCGAGCCCCTCCCGGAGCTGCCGCTCCCCGAGCGCCGCCTGGCCGAGCTGGGCCCGGCACCACCCGGCGAAGAGGAGGGCGGTGCCAATCGAGACGTCGGTGTCGGGCAGCACCTTCCCCCGCAGCGCGAGGATCCGATCGGCCAGCGGCACCGCCTCGGCGCAGCGTCCGCCGTCCATCAGGATGTTGACCAGCAGCCGCAGCGCCTCGACGGTCGTCGGGTTGGTCTCGCCCAACGCCCTGGTGTCGATCGCCCACGCGTGCCGCGCCGCGGCTTCCGCCTCGACGTACTTCTCCTGGAAGAGCAGCGCCCCGGCCAGCGGCTGGAGCACCTGGCCCACCCGGGCGCTCTCGGGACCGAAGAGCGAGTCGTAGGTTGCCGCCGCCGCACGGAAGAGCGGCTCCGCCTCGTCGTAGCGGCCGAGTTCGGTGAGCGCAGTGGCCTGGTTGACCCGCGCCACCGTGATCGGCACCGGGTCGCCGGGCGCGTGCGCCGCGAGCCATCCCGCCACCCGACCGTAGAGCGCGGCGGCCTCGTCGAGGCGACCCTGCGCATGCACGGCGGTCGCGAGGTTGTTGAGTCCGCGATAGACGTCGGTCGAGTCGTCGGGGGTGAGCCTGGCGTACATCGCGAGCGCCGCCACGTAGAGCGATTCGGCGCGGGCACTCCCGCCGGTCTCGTTCTCGACGCCGGCGAGGTTGTAGATCGCGTCGGCGCGCTCGCGGGTGATCGTCCCGCTGTCGAGGGCCTCGCGAATGCGCAGGGCATCCTCGATCAGCGGCCGGGCCCGGTCGTAGAGTCCCATGTCGTGCAGCGTCGAGCCGAGGGTGTTCTTGATCGCCGCCCGGAGGTCGGGCGCGTTGGCGAAGGTCGAGTCGATCCGCGGGATCACCGCGTCGAGCGCCTCGACGACGGTGATGTCGCGCCCCTCCTGCTGCGGCTTCGGGGTGGAGAGGACGTCCTGGAAGAACTGCGTGACCTGCCTGGTTCGCGCCGTCTCCAGCAGGGCGCGATCGCGCTCGGCGCGCGCCACCGCGGCCTCGCGGCGCGACACCCCGGTCGCGGCGACCAGCGTGAGCAGGGTGATCCCCGCGAGGACCGCGGCGACGGGATTGCGGCGGACCAGGATCGCCGTGCGGTAGCCGACCGTGTCGGGCCGCGCGAGCACCTGCCGTCCCTCGAGCACGCGATCGAGGTCGTCCTGGAGTTGCTGCACCGAGCGATAGCGCCGTTCGGCCTCGGGACGGAGCGCCATCAGCACCACGGCGTCGAGGTCGCCGCGGAGGCGCTGCGCCACCCGCGGCGCCGTGCCGAGCCCCATTGCCCGGGCGGTCTCGACGGTGACGGCGCGGCTGGGCGGTATTGCGGTCCGCACCATCGGATCGGTGACGCCGGCGCCGAACGGTCGCACCCCGGTGAGGAGCTCATAGAGCACCACGCCGAGCGAGTAGACGTCGCTTGCGGTGGTCACCGCCTCGCCGCGCAACTGCTCCGGCGAGGCATAGGCAGCGGTCAGCGCGACCCCGGCGACGTCGGTGATCGCGGTCACCTCGTCGTCGCGCTCGGTGAGGGTCGCGACCCCGAAGTCGAGCAGCTTCACCGTGCCGTCGTTGGCGACGAGGATGTTGCCGGGCTTGAGATCGCGATGCACCACCAGGTGCTCGTGGGCGAAGGCGGTGGCCGCGCAGACCTGGCGGAAGAGCCGCAGCCGGTCGCGGATCCCCAGGCGATGCTCGGCGCACCAGGTGGTGATCGGCTGCCCTTCGACAAGCTCCATCGCGAACCACGGCTGCCCCTCGTCGGTCACCCCGCCATCGAGCAGGGTGGCGATGTTGCCGTGATCGAGGCGCGCCAGCAGCTCGCGCTCGCGCCAGAAGCGGCGCCGCATCGCCTCGGTGTCGCGCCCCATGGCGACCATCTTGATCGCCACCCGCTTGGTGTACTGTCGATCGGCGCGCTCGGCTTCCCACACCGCGCCCATCCCGCCCTGCCCGATCTCGCGAGTGAGCAGGTAGGGGCCGAGCCGACGGCCGACGCGCGAGGGCTCGGGATCGTCGCCCAGGTCGTCGAGGAAGGTGGGCTGGTCGAAGCGATCGCCGACCCGGTCATGCGCCGCGAGCAACGAGGCGACCTCGGCGTGCAGCGCCGGATCGGCCGTGCGCAGGGCGTCGAGCGCGGTGACCCGCGCGTCCAGCGGCAGTTCGGCCAGCTCGCCGAACGTGCTTGTCACCCGCTGCCATTGCCCGGAATCAGCCATGCCGGACCGTCCGGGCGGGGGTCATGCGTCGGGGGAGAGTTCGCGCTGCAGCCAGGCGCGCGCCACCATCCAGTCGCGCTTGACGGTGGCCGGCGAGGTGCCGATGACCCCGGCGGTCTCCTCGATCGAGAGCCCGACGAAGTAGCGAAGCTCGACGACCCGGGCCTGACGCGGATCGAGGATCGCCAGGCGCTCCAGTGCCTCGTCGACGCCGAGGATCTCCTCGCTGGAGGTCGCGACGCCGGCCTCGAGATCGTCGTCGAGGGTCACCTGATGCTGGCGGCTGCGCTTCCGGGCGGTGCGCCGGCGGGCGTGATCCACCAGGATCCGCCGCATCGCCTGGGCGGCGACGCCGAAGAAGTGGGCGCGGCCCTCCCAGGCCGTCGACGCGTTGCCGGTCAGGCGAAGGTACGCCTCGTGGACGAGCGAGGTCGGACTCAGCGTGTGGTCGGGGCGCTCGTCGCGGAGTTGCCGGGCGGCGAGCTGGCGGAGCTCCCCGTACACCAGCGGCATCAGGCGCTCCATCCCCTCCGCGTCGCCGGCGGCGATCCGGGTGAGGAGGGCGGTGACCTCGGA
This sequence comes from uncultured Gemmatimonadaceae bacterium, assembly GCA_964557115.1. Taxonomy (GTDB): domain Bacteria; phylum Gemmatimonadota; class Gemmatimonadetes; order Gemmatimonadales; family GWC2-71-9; genus Palsa-1233. Next base: position 59,408 of record CAZKYO010000016.1, on the reverse strand, counting down.
CGGAGGGGCGGTCATGCCTGCGAAGATACGGTCGATCTCCCACCTTCGCCCCTCCCGCCATCGGGTCCATCAGGAATGGCGCGGAACGGGGGCCGATCGGCTCATCAGGGGAGAGCGACAGCGAAGAGCTGCCACTTCGCCGCGCCCAGAGTCGCTCAGGGTGAAGCGGGTCTGTCGTCCCGAAGGAGGCACCCCGCCGCCCAGCAGGTCCATGCCGCGAGCCCCAGCACGATCAGACCGAAACCCATCACGTCGAGCGCGAGCCGGCCTGCCGCGATGCCACCGACGCCGACAACGGCGAGCGTGACACCGAACCAGGTGAGTGTGGCCGGAAAGCGCCGATCCCCGCGCATCGCGAGCGACCAGCACGCGACGGCCACGCCGGCCAGCGCGACGAACACCTTGGTGAAGCTCTGGTTCATGAGGAACGCGAACCGGATCTGGGCAAGGAGGATCTCCCGGGCCGAACCTGTCGCGGCGACGGAGTCTTCCAGCAGTGGTGTCACGACGAGTCCGGAGAGCATCGCCGCGGCGACGACCGCGATGGTGGCGATCGCATAGGCGGAGAGACCGAGCACCGCGAGGTCCCGCCGCGGCAGGGTCAGGGCGAGCCCCAGGTAGCCGGCAAGGAGGAGGGGCTGGAGCCCGATGGCGAAGGCATGCACGCCGCGGGCGACCAGGTCGCGTCCGCCGGCCGCCGCGATGGCCACCACGTCGGTGCCGGTGGGGTGCAGCGCCATGACGACGAGCGAGCCGAGCATGCCGACGATGAGCGCCGTCGCGACGCGGGCGGAATGGGACACGGGGAGCTCCGGGAGCATTGTGGATTGCCGCGGCACTGGCTGACGCCTAACGTTGGCAGGAATTCCCACGGGGCGGGACACTTCATGAACAACCGGCCGGATGATGTTCACTTTGGGATGCCATCCCCGGACCACGAACCCTGGACCGACCCCAGGGTGGAGCGGAGCACCGCCGCGGTCCAGGCTGCCCTGGGCGAGTTGCTGCCGGATGTTGCCTGGCGGGACCTGACCGTCCAGCGGATCCTCGAGCGGGCAGGAGTATCACGGGGCACCTTCTACAAGCACTACCGCAACAAGGATGACGCGCTGCGCGCCGCGATGGGTGGCATGCTGTCGTTCCTCCAGCGGAGCCCCGACCTCGGCGACCGGCTCTTTCCGGTTCGGGAGCTCATCGAGCACGTCGTGTCGGCCGGCGACCTTCAGGATTCCCTTCACGCCGGCGATCGGCTCGAACAGTTGTGGGAGGAGATGCGGGACGAGCTCTCCGGCCGCCTCGCCGGTCAACTGACGGCGGCGCCGGGTTCGATGGCCGATGCGCCGGAACTCGTCGGTCGCGTCCTGGCGGGAGCGATGGTCGAACTGGTGCGTCATGTGCTCGAACGTCGGGTGATGGTCCCGGCAGCAACGCTCGACGCGCGGTTCCACCGAATGGCCCAGACGACAATCGCGGCGTTCGGGTGTGTGCGGCGGGAGCGGGAGTGAGCTCCCCAATTGGCTCCGCCCCCTCCCCTTCCCCTTCGCTGCGCTCAGGGTCAGGGTCAGGGTGACACGACCCGCCAGACGCTGATCCGCTCAGGGTCGGCGAGGACGCCGAGGAGGTCGGTGGAGTCGCCCGCCCAGCCGACGAGGCGCGGGAGCGTGACGCCTCCCCGGCGCAGCATCCGGTGCTGGTAGATGAGTTGCCAGTCAGGGTCGAGCACGACGAGCATCAGCCGCCTGCTGCGGATCGCACCACTCGCCGCGAGCGCCAGGGCGGTAGGCTGTTCGGAAGCAACGCGGAGCGGCAGCGCGTCGAGACGGAAGACGCCTTCGAGTCCCGCGATGTCGATCGCGATGCGGTGGTCGCCGTCGCTGACGATGAGGGAATCACCGGCGACATTGACCGCGATCACGGTGCCGTTCCAGGTCAGCGTGTCGTGGGTGAGCGGGCCGGCGAGGCGCTGCTCGGCGGCGAATCGCGTCGCGCTTGTGTCGTCGGGCGACATCAGCTCGAAGCCACCCTGGTCGTGGATCACCGACGGCATCCCGCGCTCGGCCTCGCGGGTGGAGGAATGCCGTCCCCAGAGCCAGGCGGCGAGCACGACCGTGGCGATGAACGCCCAGGAGCCCCAAGCCGGGGCGAGCAGTCCGATGTCGCGGCGGCGGAGCAGCCAGCGCAGCAGCAGTCCCAGCACCAGGCCGACGAGGGCGGCAAAGAGGCCGTAGAAGATCGCGGCCAGGTAGCCGACGGCGTTGGTCGAGCCGCCGACGCCGAGGGCGTCGTTCGTCGCCGTGGCCGACCAGATCAGCGCCGCGGCGCCGAGGCCGAAGGCGAGGGCGAGGGTGCGGGGGAGGCGGGTCATTCTGGCCGCTCGTCGCTAAAGCGGCGGCTCGGCTGATGTCCCTGAAGGGACCTTGGCCATCGACTCGGGCGCCGGCCTCGTGTGGGCGGCAACGGTCGCTTTAGCGACATCAGCCGAGCCGCGGCTTTAGCCGCGAGCATCCTACGCCGCCTTCCCCACTCGCCTGACCATCCAGTACACCGGGTAGCTGAGCGCGAGCAGCGCGATCGACTTGAGCGCGTTGCTGGTGTCGCTGAGCAGCGCGCTGACGATGAAGCCGATCGACCCCAGGAGGGCGATGCCGACGGTGAACGTGAACGCCGGCACCCGGAACGGCCGCGGGGTGTCGGGCTCGGTGCGGCGCAGCACGAAGGTGGACGCGAACGAGAGGGTGTAGTTGAAGACGAAGAAGAACGCGGCGAGGGTGAGCACCGCGTTGAACGTCCCCGACACGATGAAGGCGATGGTGACGCCGATCGTGGCCCAGTGCGACACCGTTGGCGTGCCGCCGGCGTTCACGGTGGTGAAGGCGGGCGGCATCAGGCGGTCCTCGCTCATCGCGATCACGACCCGCGGCGCCATCATCACGTTGGCGTTGATCGCGCCGAGGAACGAACCGAGGATGATGAGCCGGAGGATCAAGTCGCCCTTGGCGCCGAACAGCAGTCCGGCCACGGTCGCGGCGGGGAAGGCGTCGCCGGCCATCCGGTCGACGCCGAGGACCCGCAGCATCGCGATGTTGAGGAGGAGGTAGATCACCAGCACGACCAGCACGCCGCTGATCATCGCGCGCGGGATCGAGCGGCCGGCATCGACGGTCTCCTCGCCGAAGTAGATCGGGCCGGTCCAGCCGTCGTGGGTGAAGATCACGTTCGGCAGCGCCAGCGCAAACGCCGCGAGGAGTGCCATTCCGGCCGGGAGCGACACGGCGGGGGCGACGCCCTGGTCGGGGACCGCGAGCAGCACGGCGGTGACGGCGAGGATGGCGAGGGCCAGCGCCTTGAAGGCGGTGAGGATCTGCTGGGCCACCTCGCCGCGCTTGACCCCCTTCCACTGCATCAGGCCGAAGGCGAGCACCAGGGCGCCGGCCACGAGGGCTTGGCTGTTGCCGAGCGCGGGGATCAACGGCGCCAGGTATTCGGCGAAGCCCATCGCGACGAGGGCGATCGACGCCGAGGTGGAGAGCCAGTCGCTCCAGCCGACCATGAAGCCGGGGAAGGGGCCGAGGGCGCGGTGGACGATCGGATACTGTCCGCCCGAGCGCTGGATCATCGCACCGGGCTCGGAGAGCGTCATCGCGCCGAGGAGGGCGTAGAGGCCACCGACCAGCCAGACGACGAGATAGATGGTGGTGGATGGGACGAGGCGGGCGACCTCGCCGGGTGTCTTGAGGATGCCGACGCCGATCGAGTTGCCGACGAGGACGGCGACGCCGAAGGCGGTGCCGAGGACCTGGTGGAGGCGGTGGCGGTCGGACATGGGGCTCCGTTCATCCCGCCCTCCCGCGAAGCGGGAGCGGCGGGATCTCCGAGGGTGCTGACGACTGACCATTGATCTAACGAGCCAAGGCAACTGGGAACTGACGAGCGTCGGGGCGTTGCTGCTTCGGAGGCCCCGCCGCCCCGCCCCGCGCCGGAGGCGCGGCGGCGGGGGGCGGGGCAGTGTCCTAGTTGTTCTCCGCCCCGATCCCCCGGTTGGCGAGCTTCTCGAAGCGCGGGCTCCCGGCCAATGACTTGTAGCTGGGATCGGCCTTGAGCCAGTTGGGCGTGACATAGTACTGGCGATCGACGAGCTTCTCGATCACGTCGAGGGCGCGATCCTTCTCGCCCGCGGCGGTCAGCATCCGTGCATACGCCTGGAGGGTGTAGCTGATGTCGTCGTTCGACATCCCGACGGTGTCGCTGATCGCGTGTTCGCCCTCGCGGAGCGCCTCTTCCTTGTGTCCCGCGATCGCGAGCGCCAGCGAGTTGAGCACCCGGAGCTGGGCGTCGTCGGGTGCCTTCTCGATCTGCTCCTTCGCGGTCTTGAGCGACGAGTCGGCGAAGGCACGGGCGCGGGCGATGTCGCCGGCCTGCCACGCGGCGAAGGCCAGCGCCTGGCCCCACCAGGCGCGGTCGTTGTCGAACGACGCAGGATTCATCCGGTAGAGGAGCTGGCGCTGCTCATCGCTCAGCACGAACGCCATCTCCTGGTAGCCGGCGAAGTAGGCGACCAGTTCGGTCTCCGGCACCTCCTTGCCCATCTCGGCGACCGCGCGCTTGGCCCCGGCAAGGTCGTTGTTGATGAGATACGCCCCCGCAACCCATTCCATCTGGGTGAAGTCCGTCACCCCCAGCGCCTGAAGCTCCTTGGCCGTGGCGAGGGCTTCCTTGTACTGACCGGTATAGGCCTGCGCCCGGATCAGCGAACCGAGATTGCCCTTGTTGAGGGGATCGACCTCGCGTGCGAGCGCCAGCTTGTCGGACATCGCCTTGAAGTTGCCGTCGTTCAGGTCGTAGGCCGCCATGCTGCGCAGCGTGCGACCATTCTTGGGTGCGAGCCGGTACGCCTCCTCGACCTGACGACGCGCCTCGGCCTGATCGCGGGCGATCGATGCGTAGTAGCTGGACGCCACCAGGTGCACGCCGGCGGAATCGGGCGCCAGAGCCATCGCCTTGTCGAGCGCCTCCTTGGCCCGGCGCGCCGTGGCGGGATCACGGGTACCGGCCGTCCAGGAGTTGGTAAGGGCATTGGCGAGGAATCCCCAGGCAATGGCGAAGTTGGAGTCGAGCGCCACAGCGCGCTCCATGTAGCCCGCCTGCTCCCGTGCCGGAACAGCCCCCGCCCCCGTGACCGCCTTCCCCTTGAGGAAGAGATCGTATGCCTCGGCGTTGTCGGTCGGGCGGCCCGCAAGGTTCTTCGTCTCGTCCTGCGCCAGGACGGTGCCGAGCGCCCCGGCGACTCGGGTGGCGATCTGGCCCTGCACCGCGAACGGGTCGGCGAGGTCGCCGTCGAACGAGTCGCGCCAGGTGACCTTGCCGGTGGCGCCGTCCACCAGCTCGGTAGTGACCTTGAACTGCTTGGCCCCCTTGGCGTCGGTGGCCCAGCGCACCTTCCCCATGAGCACCTGCTCGACCCGCAGCTCCTTGGCGATGTCCATGGGGCTCTTGGTCGTCCCCTTGTACTCGTCGGCGCTCGCGGAGGCGATGACGGTGAACTTGTCGAGCCGCGCGAGGCGGTCGCGGAGCTCATCGACCAGGCCGTCGGCGAAGTACGCCTCCTCGTCGGAGCCCTGGTTCTCGAACGGCAGCACCGCGACGCTCTTGACCTGGTTGGCACTGCCACCCGCGCCGCCGCCACCGAGCAGCTTCATGCTGAGCGCGCCGATCGCGAGGATCAGCACCGCGGCAACCGCCAGCATCCATGGCTTGAGCTTTGACGCCTGTCGCGTGTCACCCGTCGCCTGTCGCTCCCCGCTGCCGGTCCTGGCGACTTCTTCCGCCGTCGTCAGCGCCTCGGCCATCTCGCCGGCCGTGGCATACCGATCTGCCGGCGACTTGGCGAGCGCCTTGAGCACGGCGGTGTCGACCACCGGCGCGATCGCGGCGCGGGTGCGGGTGAGCGGCCGCGGGTCCTCGGTGATGCTGCGGGTGATGATCGCCTGCGCGGTCGGCCCGGTGAACGGCGGCTCGCCGGCGAGCATCTCGTAGAGCACGCAGCCGAGCGCATAGATGTCGGTGCGGCCGTCGAGGTTGGTCTCGCCCGCCGACTGCTCGGGCGACATGTAGCTCGGCGTGCCGATCGCGAGGCCGGTCTTGGTGATCCCGCCCGCGTCGCTGGTGGCGCGCGCGATGCCGAAGTCGGCGACCAGCGCATGCCCCTCGTGGATCAGGATGTTGGCCGGCTTGATGTCGCGGTGGATGATGCCGCGCTTGTGCGCATAGGCCAGCGCCTCGGCGACCTCGCGGCAGAGCCGCATCGCCTCGTTCACCGAGAGCTGCTTCTCGCGGCGCAGTCGCGCGGGCAGTGATTCGCCTTCCACCAGCGGCATCACGTAATACAGGATGCCGCCCTCGGAGCCCGAGTCGTGCACCGGCAGGATGTTGGGGTGCGACAGCCGCGCCGCGATCTCCACCTCGCGCAGGAAGCGCTCGGCGCCGAGCGTCTCGGCGAGCTCGGGACGCATCACCTTGACCGCCACCTTGCGGTGGTGCTTGAGGTCCTCGGCGAGGTATACCGTCGCCATGCCGCCCTCGCCCAGGATCCGCTCGACCTGGTACTTGCCGGCCAGCGCGCTGCGGACCCGCGAGACCTCGAACGCCCCGGTCGGCATGGTGCGCTCGGGGACCCCCGGTTCGGTCGGCGTCGGGGTGCCGCAGCGCAGGCAGAAGAGCGCCTCGGCCGGGAGGGGGGTGTGGCAGTTGGGGCAGGACCGCGTTTCGGTGGTCACTGGGCTCCGGGATGTGGCGGGAATGCTTGAAGAAACGGGCAATCGGGGGATCTGGCAAGCGCGTCAGGGCCATGTGTCACCCC
>CAZKYO010000016.1:0-52452 GCA_964557115.1 uncultured Gemmatimonadaceae bacterium | reverse complement strand
TCACCCCACCCTCACACTCAAGCAGCTCGGGCCGCCGTCCATCTTCCGGAACTCCGACATCTCCAGCGGCACCACCCGGTAGCCGCAGCGGGCGATCCGCTCGGCGAGTCGTGGGAAGCCGGCCGGGAGGATCACGGCGTCGTTCACCCGGATGCAGTTGGCGGCGTAGGCCTCGTCCGGATCGACGACGATCAGTTCGTACTCCTGGAGCGCCGGGTGCCCGGCGAGCGACGGGACGACGACCATCCGGTCGTCGCCGAGCCAGCCGAGGCCGCTCTTGAGGTGCAGCAGGGTGGGATCGCCGCCGATCGGGAGGAGGGTGGCGGCATAGTCCCGTCGCTCGAGCCATCCGGCGAGCTGCTCGGCGCCGGCGACGTTGGTGCGGCTCGATAGGCCGATGAAGAAGCGGCCTCCTGCCTGGGCGACGTCGCCGCCGTCGAGCGTCCCAGGGTGGCGGATCTCGGCGAAGTCATCGACGTGGACCCCGAGCGCCTCGCGCATCGCCGCGACCTCACCCATCCGGCTTGCCGCCCCGGGACGCGAGAGCATCGCGCCGCGTGCCGTCACCACGACGGTGTCTTCCACGAATGTCGAATCGGGAAACACCGCATCAGGCGGCAGCACCGTCACGGCGACGCCGAGCGCGGTGAGCGCGTCGACGTAGGCAGCGTGCTGCGCTCGGGCGCGGGTGAGGTCGGGGGTGCCGAGGGTCGAGGTGGTAATCCCGTCGGCGTAGGAGTCGGCTGGCGGGCAGGTGATCGCATGCGTGAAGCGGACGTCCGCGGTCATCGCGGCGGGGTGGGTGGCCGCCACCGCCGGATCCGCATCACGTGCAGGACGATCACGGCGAGCATCACGAGCCAGTAGAGCAGCCAGTCGCTTGGGTCGCCATGCTGCCGCCGGAGGATGCCGAGGACCCACCACGACGTGAGCGCCACCGCCATCAGCATGACGTTGACCTGGGGCTCGAATTCGTTGTCGGGGTCCGAGACGATGATGCTGAGGACGGTCCAGCCGGCGCTGAAGATCAGCGCGAAGACGAACCAGTCGCGTCCGGGGAAGATCAGCCGCCCGGCCACATAGGTCCCGGCCACCATCACCGGGGCAAAGAGGAGTTCACGGACGATCCGTCGGAGCATGACGGAATCTAGCGCGACTCGCGAGGGGCGAAGGGCGAGGGGTGGTCGCTAGCGGAGGCGGGCCGCCAGCCAGTCGGCGAGGGCGCCCAGCACCTCCGGCTCCACCTTGTTGCTCTTGAGCATCCCGTAGCCGCTCGGGAGGCCGCTGGGGTCGTGGATGAACAGGTGGTTGAGGTCGGGGAAGACCCGCATCGTCACGTCGGGATTGCCGGCCGCCTTGAAGGCGCGCTCGAGTGCCGGCGCCTGCTCCGGCGTGACCTGGTGGTCGGTCGATCCCTGCAGGATGAGAACCGGGACTCGCTTGACCCGTCGCACGGTGGCGAGTGGATCGTACGTCATGAAGTAGCGGAGCCAGCTGTTGCCCTTGGCGGACGAATCCGTGGCGGCCAACGCCGCCTTGTAGGCCGAGTCGCGCGAGGCAGGGGCGATCGTCGTGTCGAGGTCGATCGCCTGCTTCTGCTGGAAGGTGAGGATCTGGCGGCCGGTCTGCGATGGTCCCGCCATCAGGACGATTCCCTTGAGGCGCGGATCGGTGGACGCGACGATCGGCGCGATCAGGCCGCCCTCGCTGTGGCCCAGCAGCGCGATCCGGTCGGGATCGATCTCCGGTTGTTCACGAAGCCACTTCACCGCGGCGCGGATGTCGTCGGCATAGTCGGCGCTGGTGCCGAGCTTGCCGCCCGACGCGCCGATCATCCGGTCGTCGAGTCGCAGGACGGCGATGCCGCGGCGTCCCAGCGTGTCGGCCACTTGCCGGAACGGGCGGTAGCCACCGGCAATCGGCAGGTACTCGTCGCGATCCTCCTGGCCGCTGCCGGTGATCGTCACCACCGCCGGCAGCCTGGCGCTCGCCCCGCTCGGCAGGGTGAGCGTGCCACCGAGGGTGATGCCGCCGGGACCGGTGAGCGACACCTCGCGCGCCGAGTACGGCGCGCCGGCGGGTGCCGAATAGTCGGGCTTGCCGAGGGCGAGCTTCGACACCGCGGCGCCGTCGACGCGAGTCACCACCAGGCGGGCGGTGGGCACGCCGCCGCCCAGGATCCGTCCCGCGGCGTCGACCTGCAGCCGATGCGGCTGGTTCGCGACGGTGAGCAGCAGCGAGTCGTTCGCGAGCGGGCGAATGGTGAGCGGCAGCGTGATCCCGCCGCTGAGCGCGAAGGCGGGGATGTCGATCGAGTCGCCGTGGGCGCGTGCGCGCTGGGTGAAGAGTTCGGTGATGGCGAAGGAGTTGTTGAGCAGCGGCAGCGCGCCGGCCTGACTCTGGAAGTTGCGCGCACCGCCGTTGTTGCGGATGAAGACGCTGTCGCCCCGCATGACGATCTTCGCCTCCTGCAGCGGCTTGGCGTCGGGGGCGGCCCCCGGGGGATAGACCTCGATGTTCATCGAGTCGACGGCGAAGTCGGGCCCCAGGGAGGCCGAGTACCGGAACTCCGGCTGGCCCTTGGCATTGAGCCGTCCGGAGAGGCTGGTGCCGGTGCGGAGGAACCGCTCGACCGCCACGGTGTCATCGCCGATCCGGAGGACGAAGCCGGCGGGTTCGGCGGGCGCCTGGGCGGCGAGGATGGCGGGCAGGCAGAGCAGGAAGAGAAGTCGCATTCCTCAACATAGCGCGACGGACGAGCAACAGATGTCACCCCGAGCGCAGCGAGGGGGCGGTCCTTCGCTTCGCTCAGGATGACACAGAGCTTGTCACCCTGAGCGCAGCGAGGGGACGGAGTCATCCGGCGAGTTCCGCCCCCTCGGGCCCCTTCGCTCTGCTCAGGGACCCTCAGGGTGACACTTCTCGTACGAGCCCCCGTCGCCCGTCGCCTGTCGCCTGGCGCATTCCGGGAGTACCCTACGGACATGTCTCCTCCCGACGCCACCCAGCTCCGCGAGCGCCTCCAGCGCGTGCTGGCCGGCCGGTTCGAGCTCGGCGACCTGCTCGGCGTCGGCGGGTTCGCGGCGGTGTTCCGGGCCCGCGACGTGGTGCTGGGGCGCGACGTGGCGATCAAGGCGCTGGAGCCGCCCGCCAGCGCCGGCGACGACATCGACCGCTCGCTCGACGAGGCGCGGCTGGTCGCTACGATCGAGCATCCGCACATCGTGCCGCTCTACGAGGTGGGCCGCGAGCAGGGCATCGTCTTCCTGGTGATGCGGTTCTACCCCGCGGGCTCGCTGGCGCGGCGGCTCGAGCGCGACGGCCAGCTCGACCCGGCGGCGGTGCTCGAGCTCGGCGCCACCATTGCTGACGCGCTCGACACCGCGCACCAGCGTGGCGTGATCCACCTCGACATCAAGCCCGACAACATCCTGCTCGACGCCAACGGCCAGGCCGCCGTCACCGACTTCGGGATCGCGCAGGCGATGGGAAGCACCGGCGGCGGCGAGGTGATCTCGAGCGGGACGCCGCACTACATGTCGCCGGAGCACGTGAGCGGCGACACGCTCGATGCGCGCAGCGACGTCTACGCGCTCGGCAGCGTGCTCTACGAGGCGGCGACCGGGCGCACGCCGGTGAGCGGCACGAGCGCCGCACAGGTGATGGCCAACCAGGTGCGCCAGGAGGTGCCGCCGATCACCAGGCTGCTGCCGGCGTTCCCGCGGGCGCTCGGCGACGTGATCATGCGCGCGCTCGAGAAGGATCCCGCGGCGCGGTGGCAATCGACCGGCGAGATGGCGAAGGCGCTGCGCGAGCTGGCGGGATCCGACCAGATGCTCGCCCCGGCGGAACTGGCCAAGCGCGGCCGGCGCCGCTGGTACCGGCGCGGCGCGATCGGCTGCGTGCTGCTGGCGATCGGGCTGGGGATCGCCGGGTGGATGGGGTACAAGGCGTTCCGGCTGCTCTACAGCGGGCCGACGCCGGCGGTGGACCTGCTCGCCCCGAACATTCCCGCGACAACGATCGACTCGTTGCGCGCGCTCGGCGTGCTCGAGGCGGGGGACTCCGCGCTGTACGTCTACGTCCCCGCCGATCACCAGCTGCCGGACGCCCTCGTCTTCGTGCAGGACGGGATGGTGACGCGGCTCGATGGGACCCGGCGGCTCTGGCGCTGGGCGGACCACGGCAACGTCCAGCTCAACATCAGCAACCGCGGCGGATTCATGATCATCTCCAGTGCCGACACGACCCAGGTCGACACGGTCTACCGGACCCTCGGCGGTCGCGAGATGAACACGTTCCGCGAGGTGCTCGGGCGGTTCATGCGGGAGCGGAAGTTGCGGTAATTGGCAGGGGACCTGTCACCCCGAGGGACCCTGAGCGCAGCGAAGGGAACCGAGGGGGCGGAGCGTCGCGTTCGGACAGCATCGCCCCCTCGCTACGCTCAGGGTGACAAACCGTGTGTCGCGCTACTGGCCAGCCGCCTCCCGATCCGCCACGACGATCGCCCGCTCGCGCGCGACCCGCCCGGCCGGGATGCCGTGGTCACCGGCCAACAGCAGCTCCAGCGCATGCGCCTTGTCGGCGCCCGTCACCAGATAGACCAGCCGCCGGGCGGCGTTCAACACCGGATAGGTGAGCGTCATCCGGCGATGACCCTGATACGCCTCGGTGATCGCCACCGGTGCGCGCGCGTCGAGCACCGGGTCGGCTGGGACGAGCGAGGCGGTGTGGCCGTCGGCGCCGAGCCCCAGGTGGATCAGGTCGAAGTCGGGCGGCAGCGACTCGGCGTACTCGTCCGCGGCGGCGGCGAGGTCGTCGGCCTCGACCGGGATCGGCTCGAACTCGGGCAGCACGGCGAGGTGGTCGAGCAGCGCGGCCTCGAGCTGCACAAGGTTGCGCGCCGGATCGCCGGCCGGGGCGATGCGCTCATCCACCTGGTAGAGGTCGACGCGATCCCAGTCGATGTCGGCGTCGGCGAGCAGCTCGAGCATCCGGGCCGGAGTGCGACCACCGCTCAACGCGAGGGTGAAGCGGCCGCGCGCCTCGATCGCCTCCGCCGCCGCCGCGACGATTTCCGCCGCCGCGCGCCGCGCGGCCGCCTCGGCATCGGGTTCCACGTCGAGGCGCACGGCGCGACCTACTTCTTCTCGTGGTGACCGCCGAAGGCGGCTCGCATCGCGGAGAGGACCTTGTCGGCGTAGTCGGCCTCGCCGCGCGAGGAGAATCGCTGGTAGAGCGCGGCGCTCAGCACCGGCACCGGCACCGCCTCGTCGATCGCCGCCTTGATCGTCCAGCGTCCCTCGCCGGAGTCCGACACCCGCCCCGCGAAGTCGTCGAGGTCGGGCGACTCGAGCAGCGCGCCGGCGGTGAGGTCGAGCAGCCAGCTCGCGATCACGCTGCCGCGGCGCCACACCTCGGCGACGTCGGCGACGTTGATCTCGTACTTGTAGTGCTCCGGCTCGCGCAGCGGCGTCGTCTCGGCGTCCTTGTCGTGGTCGCGCAGGCCGACGTTGGCATGCTTCAGGACGTTGAGCCCCTCCGCATACGCCGCCATCATGCCGTACTCGATGCCGTTGTGGACCATCTTGACGAAGTGCCCGGCACCGCTGGGTCCGCAGTGCAGGAAGCCCTGCTCCGCGGTGCCGCCGCGGTCCTCGCGCCCGGGGGTGCGCGGCACGGAGTCGGTGGCGGGGGCGAGAGCCGCGAAGACCGGGCGGAGCCGTGCGACCGGCTCGACCTCGCCGCCGATCATCTGGCAGTAGCCGCGCTCGAGTCCCCACACGCCGCCGCTGGTGCCGACGTCGATGTAGTGGATCCCGTGGGGCGCCAGCTCGGCGGCACGGCGGATGTCGTCGATGTAGTAGGAGTTGCCGCCGTCGATGATCGTGTCGCCGGGGCCGAGCAGCGGCACCAGTTCGGCGATCACGCTGTCGACCAGCGCGGCGGGGATCATCAGCCAGACGGCGCGCGGCGCGCGCAGCGTCGCGACCAGCTCCTCCAACGAGCCGGTGCCGGTGGCGCCCTCGGCGGCGAGCGCCTGGACGGCCTCGCTGGAACGGTCATGCACGACGCAGGCGATGTCGGCGCGCATCAGGCGGCGCACCATGTTGGCGCCCATCCGCCCGAGGCCGACCATGCCGAGCTGGTTCATCTCTCACTCCCGAAGATCGAGTCCTGCCAGATCCGGAACCCGCCGATGAAGGCGAAGTCGTTGTTGCCCATCCGCACGCCGTCGGGCGGGTCGTCGAGATGGGCGATGTTGCCGCCGCCCAGCACCACCTCGTCCGGCTGCAGGCCGGCACGGAGGATCTCGATGACGCGCCAGACGTGCTTGCGCCACTTCCGCTTCCCCATCCGGTTGAGGCCGCGCTGGCCGAGGTAGTCCTCGTAGGTGCGGTGCTTCTTGTAGGGCATGTGCGCCAGCTCCATCGGCTGCACCGCCCCGTTGATCACCATCGCCGATCCCAGGCCGGTGCCGAGGCCGAGGAAGAGCATGTGGCCGCCCTGCCAGGAGCCGATCGCCTGCATCGCGGCGTCGTTAATCACCCGCACCGGGCAGCCGAACGCCTCCTCGAAGTCGAACCCGACCCAGCCCTTCCCAAGGTGCATGGGGTTGGTCACGATCTCGCCATGGCGCACGACCGCGGGGAAGCCGATGGCGATCACGTCGTAGGGCCAGTCCTCGGTGAGCTTCCGCACCGCCTCGACCATCATCGCCGGGGTCATCTCCGACCCCGACGGCGCCTTGCGTTCCTCGTCGCGGGCCAGCCCGGAACGGAGCACCTTGACGTGGCTGCCGCCGACGTCGATCGCGAGGACCTTCATCCCCTGCCTCCCGGTTCGTCCCAGCCGCCGATGTCGGCGGTCAATCGATCGGCCTCGGCGGGGCCCCAGCTGCCGGGCGCGTACATGTGGATCGGCGTCGCGTCGCCGAGGATCGGGTCGACCACCTCCCACGCGGCATCGACGGCGTCCTGGCGGGCGAAGAGGGTCTGGTCGCCCTGCATCGCCTCGCCGAGCAGCCGCTCGTAGGGGCTCATCTCGTCGCAGCTGGTGCGGTCGATCAGCGCCAGCTCGTGCGGCTCGCCGACCATCGACTCGCCGGGCTTCTTGGTGAGCGCGCCGATCGCGATGCGGAGGTCGGGGGTGAGGCGGAGGCGCAGGTAGTTGCCCTGGCCCGGCGCCATCGTCGCGAGCGGCGGGCGCTTGAGCTCCACCCGCACCTCGGTGGCGGTCATCGGCAGCGACTTGCCGGCGCGGATGAAGAACGGCACGCCATCCCAACGCCAGGAGTCGATCGCGAGCCGCACGGCGGCGTAGGTCTCGACGGTCGAGTCCTTCGCCACGCCCGGCTCGTCGCGATAGCCGGTGAACTGGCCGCGCACCACGTCGGCGGGGCCGAGCGGCCGGATCTGGCGGAAGAGCTTGGCCTGCTCGTCGCGGATCGCGTCGGTGTAGGAGGTGGCCGGCGGCTCCATGGCGACGAAGCCGATCACCTGCATCAGGTGGTTCTGGATCACGTCGCGGATCGCGCCGGCCTCGTCGTAGAAGGCGCCACGGCCCTCGACGCCGAACGACTCCGCCATCGTCACCTGCACGCTCTCGACGTAGTTGCGGTTCCAGATCGGCTCGAGGAAGGTGTTGGCGAAGCGGAAGACGAGCAGGTTCTGCACCGCCTCCTTGCCCAGGTAGTGGTCGATCCGGAAGATCGCCGACTCGTCGAACACGGTGTGGATGATGCGGCTCAGCTCGCGCGCGGAGGCGAGGTCGCGGCCGAACGGCTTCTCGACGATCACGCGGGCGTTGGTGGCGCAGCCCGAGTCGCCGAGGTGCTGGATCACCACCGGGAAGAGCGACGGCGGGATCGCGAGGTAGTGGATCGGCGCCTTGGCGCCGTCGAGCGCGGTGCGGAGTGCGTCGAAGGTGGCGCGGTCGTTGTAGTCGCCGCCGACGTAGCGGAGCAACGACGAAAGCTTGTTGAAGGCGGCCTCGTCGACGCCGCCGTGTTCCTCCAGCGACTGGCGGGCGCGCTCGCGGAGGCGGTCGAGCGACCAGCCGGGGCGGGCGACCCCGATGATCGGCGCGTCGATGTGACCGCGGCGGATCATCGCCTGCAGCGCCGGGAAGATCTTCTTGTAGGCCAGGTCGCCGGTCGCGCCGAAGAAGACGAGCGCGTCGGAGACGGGTGGGGCGGTCATGGTGCTCCTGCGGTCTCTGGCGGCGGGACGACCGCCACGTCGAAGTCGGTCCCTTCCCAGCGATCGGCCTGGGACCAATGGAAGGTAAAGGCGATCCGGCGCCCCGGTTGCAGCCAGGCGGTGTCGAGATCGGCGACGTGGATGCCGAGGCCGGTGTCGCGGGTGAGGGTGTCGCGGACGGTGACCCAGCCGTCGCTGCTCCAGTGCACGGTGGCCGGCTCGCGCAGCTCGATCCGGAAACGCATCCCGGCCGGGAGGCGCGGCTGCGGATCCTCGAAGCGCCAGACCAGGAACGCGCTGCGGCGCTGCTCGACCTGGTAGCGCTTCACCGGTTGCGGCGGCGTGTCGAACGGCGCGCCATCGGCGAGCGACCGGCGCAGCTTCAGGTACTCGGCGTGGGCCCAGCAGAGCGGCATCGCCGATCCGGCGGGGCGGCCGCGCACGAGTTCGCGCGCCGGGATGTCGTCGGCGTCCCACGACTGCTCGGGGAGGAGGCCACCGTCGTTGGCGAGTGCGGCAAGGGTGGCGATCAAGCGGACGGCGCGGTCACGGTGGCCGGCGGCGAGCTCGAAGTGGGCCCGTTCGCCGGCCAGCAGCGGCCAGGGGCGGCCGATCCCGGTGCCGTCGAACGGGGCGCCGTCGGCGTGCTCGCCGTAGCCGTCGCCGTTGTACCGATACCAGCAGTCACCCTCGGGGAGCGTCGTCTTGAGGACGGCGTCGATCACCTGCACGGTGTTGGTGATGCGGGTGTCGTCCGCCGCACGGAGGCCGAAGCGGACCAGCGCGAGGGCGTCGGGGGAGACGATCTCGCTGGCGGCGACGCGGGCGGCACCGTCGGGGCGGTTCTTGAGGAAGACGGTCGGGTCGGCGGGATCGGGCGGCGCGATGCGGATGTAGTGGCCGGCCACGCCGTGCGCGCGGGCGAGCGCCGAATCGGTGACCCAGGTCTTGCGGTCGATCATCTCGTGCCACGCGTCGGCCGTCTCGCGCAGGTAGGCGGCGATCGCCGGCTCGTGGGTGTCGGCGAGGTCGGCGGCGACGAGCAGCGCGGCGACCTCGATCGCCATCGTGAACGGCGAGTAGCCGGGCTCCTCCTCCCAGCGGTCCTGGTCGGTCGCGGGACCGTGGCGCACGAGGAATCGCGTCGCGCGGCGCACCATCGGCCAGAGGTCGGCCACCTGGTGCGCGTCGAGCGCACCCTTGCGGCGAGCGAGGTCGACCAGGAGGATCGGCAAGCCGGCCTCGTCCATCTGCACGCCGGGCCAGTAGGTCTGGCCGTCGAGCCACATGTTCTGGGGCCAGCGGCCGTCGGCCTCCTGGGTGACCGCGAGGTAGCGCAGCACGCGGCGCACGTCGCCGTGCGCACCGGCGGCGAGGAGCCCGCCGGCGCTCATCACCAGGTCGCGCGGCCAGGCGAGGTGGTAGCCGCCAAGGTCGCCGTCGCCCTTGGAGGCGCCCCAGGGAATCGAGAGCGACGCGATGATCCCGCCGGGGAACCGGGCCGACTCGTGGCACATCAGCACCGCGGTGGAGACGCGGAAGAGATCGCGACCGCCGCCTGCGGGCAGCGGCGGGTCGGGAAACTTCGCCTGCCAGTCCCGCCAGCCGCGGCAGTACTCGCGCGCGGCCGCCTCGAAGCCGTCGCGGAGCGAGGCCGACGCGCGATGGCCCGCCTCGGAGGTCGCCTGGCCGAAGCCGATGGCGATCACGAACGGCGCGTCGCCCTCGAGCGGGATCTCGCCGGTGAGCGCCACGTTGCCGTCCTCCGCGACGGTCCACTCGTCGACCAGGTGGCCGCTGTCGCGGAGCTGCTGCCAGCCGTCGGAACTGCCGACGTAGCCGACCGACCGCGCGATCCACGGCGCGCTGCATGCCATGGCGAGCGCCACGCCGTGCTTGCGGGCGTAGAGCATCGGGATCCCCTTGTACTCCTCGACCAGTGCGGTGTTGTCGTTGCCGGCGTTGCGGAGGTGGGGGGCGAGGATGGCGAAGAGTCGGTAGTCGCCGCGGTTTCCCTGGAGCACCTCGAAGGTGATCCGCTGCAGCACCACCTCTCGCTGCGGGTCGGTGACGATCTCCTTGGTGATCCGGTAGCGGCCGTCGAGGGCGGTGTTGACGAGGCGGTAGGCGGGGATGCCGTCGCCCATCGTGGCGACGTCCTGGCGGGTATGGCGCTTCTCCTCCGAGAAGTAGCCGTCGGGGCCGGTGACGATCAGCCCCATGTCCCGCGTGCAGGCCTGGTCGACGCGCGGATAGTAGATCTCGTTGAGGATGCCGTGGCTGAGCGTGAACCAGACGCGTCCGGCCTTGCCGATCGAGGTGCCGACGCCGCACTTGGCGCTCGAGGTCCAGCGGGCATCCAGCCCAGGCGCGCCGGGCGCCGGGCGGGGAGGGAGATCAGGCATGCGATAAGAGATACACGATGAAGGCAGGGTGAGGTTCCCGAATGGCGACAGGCGCCGGGTGACCCGTCACGCGTCACCAGTCACCGCCTCGGGTCCGCGTGGTATCTTCAGGGCGCTCCCCCTCATCTCCGGAGAACGCCGCAATGTCCTTGCGCCGTCCGTGGTCCCTGCCGCCGATTCTCGTTGCATGCGTCGCCTGCGCCGCGGCGCCCGAGCCCACGGCGCCGGTCGGTGACCGGCACGCGTACGTCTGGTCGATGGCGGGGGACAGCACGGGACACGACGGACTCCTGGTGCTCGACGTCGACACCGCGTCGGCGACCTTCGGCCAGGTGATCGGCGAGACGCTGCTCGAGGGCGGGATGTCGATGCCGCACCACATCGAGCGTCGGGTCCACGACGGCGTGCTCTTTGCGAACAGCTGGACGGCCAACCGGACCTGGATCTTCGACGTGTCCGATCCGGCGGCGCCGAAGGTCCAGGCCGACTTCGGCGGGGCGGACGGGATCGCGGCCTGGACGCACGACTACGCCCGACTCCCCAACGGCCACATGCTCGTCGCGTTCAACGCCGGACCGGGCGACTACGTCGGCGCCGGCGGCATGGGCGAGGTCGACGACCACGGCACGATCGTCCAGGCGGCGAGTGCGCTGATGCCGGGCGTGGGTGACACCGCGGCGACGCCGTACGTTATCCATGCGGTGGCGGGGCGGCCACGCGCGGTGGTCGGGCTCACCGAGATGGGGATGCCGGGGCAGAAGACCTTCCACGACACCCACCTGCTGCAGCTCTGGGCCACCGACACGCTACGGCCGATCGCGGTGATCCCGCTCCCCGGCAACGGCGTCGATCGCGGCCAGATCTGGTCGTCGTCGATCGAGGTCACGGCGTCGGGCGAGATGTACACCAACACCTTCTCGTGCGGCCTCTACCGGATCACCGGACTCGACGGCGACGCCCCCTCGGCGGAGCGGGTCTTCACCTTCCCCTTCGGTGGCGAGGGGCTCGAGTGCGGCGTCGGCGTGGCGAGCGGTGATTACTGGATCCAGGCGGTGCCGACGGTGCCGGGACTCATGGTGGTCGACCTGCGCGACCCCGCGCGGGGGAAGGAAGCCGCGCGACTGGTGATCGACAGCATCGCGCTGCCGGGAGTGCACTGGGTCTCCCGCGACGGCAGCGGGACCCGCCTGGCGGTCACCGGCAACGGGGCCTGGCTGCTGATGGCGTCGTTCGATCCGGCGACCGGCGCGATTGCGGTCGATCCGCGATGGACGAAGCCGGACGGAACGCCGGGAGTGCTGCTCCAGGATCGCGAGGGTCGCACCGTGCACCCGCACGGGGTGGCGTGGGGGCCTTGAACAGGGCGACGGGCGACGGGCGACGGGTGACCCGTTACTCGTCACCAGTTCCCGCATCGATGTTCGAATGCAGTTTCCTCATCGTCGGGCCCGCCGCCGTCCTGTACATTCCCGGCGTCCCCAGCCTGGACTGTCGATGCGGGTTCGCCTGCTCCTTCCGTTGCTCGTCCTTCCCGCCGTGCTCTCCTCGCAGGCCTTGCCGCGGGCCGGCCAGGTCGCCCGCGTGGCCGATTCGCTGGCGCGGGCGTTCGTCGCCTCGGGCGGCGCGCCGAGCGTCGCGATCGGGATCGTGCGCGGCGACGAGATCATCGCGTTTGCCGGCTACGGAATGGCCGACCTCGAGAACGATGTCGAGGCGACGGCGCACTCCGCCTACCAGATCGGCTCGGTGACCAAGCAGTTCACTTCGGCGATCGTCATGCAGCTGGTCGACCACGACTCGCTGGGACTCGAGGATCCGATCGCCAAGTACGTGGACGGGCTTCCCGCCGCGTGGCGAGCGATCACGCTCCACCAGCTCCTCAACCACACCTCCGGCATCCCGTCCTACACCGATCTCGGCGAGTCGTGGCGCAGGCGGTGGGGCGAGGAGATGACGCCCGACACGCTCATCGCGCTGACCTTCGGCCGGCCGATGGACTTCGCGCCCGGCACCAAGTGGAGCTACGACAACACCGGCTACATCCTGCTCGGGATGGTGATCGAGAAGGTGACGGGGCAGCGGTGGGGTGACGCGGTGCGGACGCGGCTCGCCGAGCCGCTCGGCCTCGTCGACACGCGGGAGTGCCTCAGGCAACCGCTGGTGCGACACCGGGTCCGCGGCTACGAGCAGGACGAGGGTGGCTGGGGGAACACGGCCTACCTCGCGATGTCGCAGCCCTACGCCGCCGGGGCACTCTGCTCGACGGTGCTCGACCTGGCGCGCTGGAACCGGGCGCTCCACACCGGCCGGGTCGTGTCGTCGCGGTCGTACCAGCTGATGACCACGCCGACCGGGGTCGCCGCCGCCAACGTGCCGCACTACGGCTTCGGGCTGGTCCGGGACACGATCGACGGCGTGTCGGTGATCGAGCATGGCGGAGGGATCCACGGCTTCATCTCCGGCAACGGCTGGGTGCCGAGCGCGGAACTCTCGGTCACGGCACTGGCCAACTCGGGCAGTGCCCAGCTAGGCGGACTGCTGCACAACCTGATGCGCGCGGCGCTCGGCAAGCCGCTGGTGCGGCCGCCGACGCTGGCGGCGGTGCCGCTGGTGCCGGGACAGCGGGACCGCTATGTGGGAGTCTTCGCCCTGGAACTGCCAGGGGGAGCGCGTGACTTCTTCGTCGCAGCGGAGGGCGACTCCCTCACCGGCCGGCTCGACGGACAGGGGGCGAACCCGCTTGTCTTCCTGGGCAACGACACCTTCGGGATGCGCTTCGACCCGACGCTCCGGATCGTCTTCACGATGGAGGGCGAGCGGGCCGTGGCGATGACGCTGCGGCAGGGGGGCGGGGAGTTCCGCGGGCGGAGGAAGCCGTAGGAGCGACAGCGTGAAGGGCGTGGGAGCGGCGGTTTCGGCTTCCCCAAGCCCCCGGCCGGCCGTAGTTTGAGGCTTCCCCGCCACACAGGATCGTCGTGGACCTCCGCAGCCAGCTGCAGGACCACCTGGGATCGGCCTTCCGGATCGAGCGCGAACTCGGTGGCGGCGGAATGTCGCGCGTCTTCCAGGCGACCGAGGTGCGGCTGTCGCGCCAGGTGGTGATCAAGGTGCTGAGCCCCGAGCTGGCGCAGGGACTCAACGCCGAGCGGTTCGAGCGCGAGATCCTGATGGCGGCGTCGCTGCAGCAGGCGAACATCGTCCCGGTGCTGGCGGCGGGCGACGTGGGCGGCCTGCCGTACTTCACGATGCCGTACGTGGACGGCGAGTCGCTGCGGGCGCGAATCGGCGGCGGCATGCCGATCCCGCAGGTCACCGCGATCCTCCGCGACGTGGCCCGTGCGCTCGCCTACGCGCACCAGCGCGGCATCGTGCACCGCGACATCAAGCCCGACAACGTGCTGCTCTCCGGCGGCACGGCGGTGGTGACCGACTTCGGCATCGCGAAGGCGCTCTCGGCGAGCCGCACCGACAGTGGCGCCAATGCGACGCTCACCAGCGTCGGCACGTCGATCGGCACGCCGCCCTACATGGCGCCGGAGCAGGTGGCGGGCGATCCCAACCTCGACCACCGCGTCGACCTCTACGCGCTCGGCTGCATGGCGTTCGAGATACTGACGGGGAAGCCGCCCTTCGCCGACTTGCCGCCACAGCGGCTGCTCGCCGCGCACCTGAGCGAGGTGCCCAAGCCGGTTGAATCGATCCGGCCGGACTGCCCGCCGGCGCTGGCATTGCTGGTGGCCCGCCTGCTCGAAAAGGACCCCGCCGATCGACTCGGCTCGGCGCAGGAAGTGGTGCAGCTGCTCGACGACGCGGCGACGACGTCGAGCCCCACCACCGCGCTCACCCCGAAGGGGCGGTTTGTCCGCGCGTTCGGGATCTACCTCGTGGCGCTCGCCGCGGTGTGGATCCTCGCACGCGCCGCCGTGGTCGGGATCGGGCTGCCGGAGTGGACGGTGCCGGGGGCCGTCGGCGTGATGCTGCTCGGGCTGCCGATGCTGCTGGCGACCGGGTGGGCGAAGTGGATGGCGCGGAAGGCCGCCACGGCGACGCCGACCCTCACCCCGGGCGGGACGCACGCGGCACCGGGGACGATGGCGACGATCGCGATCCGCGCCAACCGGCACCTCTCGTTCCGGCGCACGATGCGGGGCGGGATCTACGCGATGGGTGCGTTCGTGGTGCTGATCGTGGCGTTCATGGTGACGCGGGCGATGGGGATCGGACCGGCGGCCTCGCTGTTCGCGACGGGCTCGCTCAGCGCCTCGGACCGGATCGTCCTCGCCGACTTCACGACGCAGGACTCGAGCTACGTCCCGATCCTGGCCGAGGCGGTGCGATCGGCGATGAACCAGTCGAACGCGGTCAAGCTGGTGCCGGCGACCGACGTGGCGGGATCACTGGTCCAGATGCGCCTGCCGCCCGAGACCGCGCTCAACGATTCGCTCGCGCGCCAGGTGGCCCAGCGACGCGGCGCCAAGGCGATCCTGGGCGGCAAGCTGGTGCCGGCGGGCAGCGGGTTCCTTGTGTCGCTCGAGCTGCGGAAGGCCGACGACGGCGCGTCACTCGCGTCGTTCCAGGGGACCGCCGACGCGCCGACCGACCTGCTGAAGGTGGTCGACGGCCTGACCCGCAAGCTGCGCGGCAAGATCGGCGAGTCGCTCAAGAGCGTGGCCAACACGGTGCCGCTGGAGCGGGCGACCACTTCCTCGCTGGACGCGCTGCGGTTGTACAGCGAGGCGACCCGCGCCAACGACATCGAGGGCGACTACGACAAGGGCGTCCGGCTCAACCGGCAGGCGCTGGCGCTGGACTCCACCTTCGCCCTCGCATGGCGGAAGCTTGGCGTGACGATCTCGAACGGCGGCGGCTCGACCGCCGCGGCGGACTCGGCGTTCGAGATGGCGGTGCGCTACGCCGACAAGCTGCCGCCCTTCGAGCGGTCCCTGGTGGAGGCCAGTTACCACGACATGCACAGCACCGGATGGGATCGCCCGGCCGCGATCGAGGAGTATCGCCAGGCGTACCGGCTCGATTCGACCAACTCGGTGGTGTCCAACAACCTGTCGCTCAACCTCGACCAGCTCGGGTTGAGCGACTCGGCCCTGTACTACAATCGGGTCCAGGCTCGCGTCGAGCCGAGCATCGCCTCGCAGCTGAAGGTGGCGGGAGGGCTCCTCAGCACGGGCCAGCGCGACGCCGCGTTCGCGCTGGTCGACTCGGTGCGTCGATCGCTCGGTGCGGATACAACCGCCCCCGTCTTCGTCTTCTTCGAGAGCTATTTCTCCCTTGCCGCCGGTAGACTGCGCCGGGCGGCCGAGCTGTCGGCCCGACTGGCATCGGGGGGCGGGGTCTCGGACCGGATCTCGGCCCTCACGATCGGATTCTCGGCGGCGCTCGCCGCGGGCCAGCCCGACCGGGCAGCGGCGCTCCTGCTCCGACGCGACTCGCTCGTCGCCACGCTCGACTACGGCGACGCCGTGCCCGGGCTCGGCGCCCCGATGGCGGAGATCATGTTCGCCCAGGACCCGGCCAGCGGCGTGGCCGGACTCGACCGGATGGTGGCGAGCGATGCGTGGCGCCGCGCCGCGCCGGCCGATCGGCCCTGGCTGCAGGTGGTCGAGCTGTACGCACGTGGCGGCGCCCCCGACAAGGCCGCCGAGCAACTGGCCGCGCTGCGGCGCGAGTGGTCCGCGGCCACCACGAGCGAGGGGATGGTCTCGGACCTTGCGCTGGCGGAGGGGGAGATCGCGCTGGCCCGGGGCGACGCCGCCGCGGCGATCAGCCACTTCCGCGTCGCGGCCGATCGCGTGGCGAGTCAACGGACCTTGTGCCCCGCGTGCGCATTCGAGTCGCTTGCCCGGGCCTTCGACGCGGCGAAGCAACCCGACTCGACCCGCAAGTACCTGGAGCGGTACGAGGCGATCTCCTCGACCGCGCGCAATTCCGTCTATGCCGGCCTCCGCGCCGACCCGGGCCGGCTGGCCGGGGTTCGCAAGCGGCTGGGCGAGCTCTACGACCAGGCCGGGGAGAAGCAGAAGGCGCTGGCCCAGTACGGGGCCTTCGTGGAGCAGTGGCAGGACGCCGAACCGGCGCTCCAGCCCACGGTCCAGCAGGTCAAGCGCCGCATCGCCGAGTTGACGGCCCAGGAAGGCAACTGAGGCACCTTCCGCCCTCTCCGATCCGCCCGTAGAATAGGGAAGTTTCTCCCGCCACCGGGGCAGTCCAACCCTCTCGGTGAGGTCCCAATGAGCACCGTACCCCTCGCGGAGCTGGAGCCGTCCGATCCGGACCACTGGGTGGTCGTCAACGAGGAAGTGACCGGCAGCCACACCCACGGCGCCGTCGACTTCGAGGACGACCACCTGGTGCTTCACGGCGAGTTCGAGACCGACGGCGCGAACTCCACCTCCGTGCGATCGAAGTCCCTCCTTGCCTCGCTGCATTCCCTCAACGGCATCGGCCTGATGGTCCGCGGCGACGGCCGCGAATACCACTGCGACCTGCGCGTCGACTCGCACGACGGCGAGGCGAAGACATGGACGGCGGTGTTCGAGACCGTCCCCGGCGTGATGAGCGAAGTGCGACTGCCGTTCGAGGCGTTCCGCTGCCCCTCGAGCGGCGGCACGATGGCCGCGAAGGCGCTCCCCGACGGCATCTCCTCGATCGGGTTCACCCTCGCTGACGGGCACGAGGGCGAGTTCCGGCTCGAGGTGCTGGCGGTGGTGGGGTACTGACCGAGAACCGAGGACCGAGGGCGGAGAACGGAGAACTGCCCCGGGTACTGCCATTGTCGCTCCGGGGCAGTTCTCGGTCTTCGGCCCTCCGTCCTCGGTTCTCGACAGTCCCTCCTACCAGCTCCCCCCGCCGCCGCCACCACCGCCGCCACCGACACTTCCCCCGCCGCCACTGCCGCTGCTCGACCCGGGCGAGCTGCCCATCGTGCGCGATGCCGCGGTGGTGAACGAGCCCAGCGATGACTGGAACGCGTTGGCGTTGAACATCCCCGGCTGCATGCCGACGTACCAGGTGGGCGGCTGGGCGGCGAGGATCGGGCCGAACTGCTTGACCCAGATCTCGCTGACGTCGAGCGCGATTGCGTAGGGAAGCAGCGTCTCGAAGAGCTTGACGTCCTTGGTCGGCGCCTGGTGCATCTCCAGCTCGAGCTTCTCGGCGCGCTTGATGTACTCCTCGAGCCCCTTGAGTTCCTGCCACCGCCTGGCACCCGACTGGGTCATCGCCGGCATGACATTGGCGAAGCCGAGCACGATGATCCCCGAGAGCGCGACGCCGGCGCCCACGAGCACGCGCATCGTCACCATGCCGAGCGGCACGGCGGCGACGAGGGTCAGGACGCCGATGATTATCCACTTCTTCCGCACCGCGTCTGGGCTGCGTTCGAAGAGGCCCCGGTCCACCGCTTCCTGGTACATCGCCTTGTCGATGCCGGGGATGTGTGTGTAGAAGTCGTTCGTCATGTCACTCAGGCGACGCATGCGGCGCCCCTCGAAGACCCCATCGATCACCTCGCGCTCGAAGCGCGCCAGGTCCGTCTCGGGCTTGTCGGTCCGCTCGAGTTCCCAGTCGTTCTTGCGGATGCCGAGGGCCTTGAGCGTCTTGCCGAGGAACGACGACTCGGTGAGGTCGCGGAGGAGGCCGTCGGGAGGGACCTCCTTGATCGTGAGGTAGCCGCGCACGGCGAGGTCGAGCAGGGTGGCGACGATGTCGCGCATGTCGGCGCTCTGGTCGACCAGCGTGCCGGCGATGCCGGGACGGAGTCCCTCGGGTTCGTGCCAGCTCGGCACGATGCTGCCGGTCTGGGGCTCGCGGCCGCGAGTCCACCAGGTGCGGAACATGCCGAGGAGGGCGAGCAGCGGCAGCGCGATCGGCCAGGCGAAGCCGACGGTGTCGGCGGCCTTCTCGCTCGCGGTCGGCGCCGGGACGATCCCCTTCGGGAACGACGCGACGACGGTGAGCCCCTCGCCGGGATCGAGTCGTCCGGCGGTGTAGACGTACGCTCCCGGCTGGGTCATCGTCGCGGTGCAGCGATCGCTTGCGTTGGAGTCGTACCAGCCGGCGTAGCACCAGGCGCCCCACGCCGAGTCTGCGGACGAGGCCTCGGCGAGCGGAATGGTGATGCTGGCGCTCGCGGCGAGGATCGGCACCGGCCACTCGGTGCCGGTGACCTGCCAGTAGAGCTCGTCGTGGCCGGGGAAGAAGCCGACGCCGCCCTCCAGGCGGTAGCGGATCACGTACACCTGCTTGCCGCTCACCGTGACGTCGGCGTCGCCGATCCGGATCCGCACGCGACTGCCGCGGGAGACGCTGATCGGGATGGTGCGGCCCTCGCCATCGGTGACGGACTGGACCGCGAGGTCGACCTTCACGGTGCCGTCGGGGATCTTCGCCGCGCCGCCGGTCGTCTTGCGGTACGTGACGGGGATCTCGCGGTAGATCCCGTGCTTCTGGAGCCCACCGAAGTCGACCTCGATCCGCTCGGTCACGTCGACCTGCCGATCAGTGCGGACGGTGTAGGCGGCCTGGAAGCGGTCGATCGTCCAGCCGGTGTCCTGGGCGGCGAGGGGGGCGGCAACGGCGACGAGGACTGCGAGGAGGACCCTCATCCGTCCTCCCGAAGCTCGGCCGAGGGGAGCATCCGGTCGCCGTCGCCGACCTCGAAGTAGGTCCCCTCGGCGAAGCCGAACCCCGAGGCGACGAGCATCGTCGGGAACGTCTCGCGGAGGATGTTGTAGTCGCGGACCACGGCGTTGTAGTAGCGGCGCGCCGAAGCGATGTCGTCCTCGGTGGAGGTGAGCTGTTCCTGGAACTTGAGGATCGTCTGGTTCGCCTTGAGGTCGGGGTAGCTCTCGACGAGGGCCAGCAGGTGGCGCACGGTGCCCGTGAGCAGCGACTCGGCGCGGGCGCGCGCGGCGACGTCGTCGGGGTTGGCCGCGGCCGCCTCGGCGGAGGTGCGCGCGTGGGTCACCTGCTTGAGGGTGTCGGCCTCGTAGTCCATGTAGCCGCGGACCACGGCGACGAGGTTGGGAATCAGCTCGGCCCGGCGCTTGAGCAGGGCGTCGACGCTGGCCCAGGCCGCCTTCATCGCGGCCCGCAGGGCGACCAGCCGGTTCCAGGTCCAGGCCAGCCAGGCGAGGGCCACGAGCAGGACGGTGGCGAGGATGTAGGGGAGCATGCCCTCAATGGTAGCGGCCGGGGCGGGGGATGACGAGATTCGAGGTTCGCGATTGGCGAATCGCGAGGGCTTACTTTCCTCCGATCTCCAATCTCCCATCTCGATCCTCGAGGGTTTCCTTGGCCGACGCCTCTCCCTACCGCTCCCTTCCGATGGAGACCCGGCTCAGGCTGGTGACCCACGAGCTCACCAGCGACCGCTCGGCGCGGCAGGTGTTCATCCAGGCGGTGATCGCCAAGGGCGGCGGATTCCGGCCCGAGACGCTGCGCAAGTGGCCGCCGGCACAGCTGGCGCGCGAGGTGGTGCGGCGCAACCTCGAGACGTTCGGCGACGAGCTACGGCTCCTGCAGCTGCTCTACGTCGAGCTCGAGCCGGAACTGCAGGTGGCGTTCCTCGACGCCTGCGGCGTGAAGCACGCCGCCGGCTCGATCGAGGACGAGGGCGAAGGGCCGCTCGCCGAGGACGCGGTGGTGCGGAAGGCCGCCGCGGAACTCCTCGCCGCCCAGGGCGACGACGCGCGGCACTACCTGCGCACGATCGCGGCGTACAACTCCGAGGCGTGGCCGGGATTGCGCGAGTTCCTCGCGGAAACCTCGTGAATGGTGAATGGTGAATGGTGAATCGAAACTGCCCTGAGTACCTGGCTCCCATTCACCATTCACCATTCACCATTGACCGTTCACCATCTCCGTCGGCCCGGACCTTTCGGAGCCTCGTGGTCGGCGGTAGTATCGAATGCCCGGTCCCTTTCATTCCTCGAACCCAAGACCCGCCATGTCGATCTCCCGTCGCGTTCCCTGCCTCGCGCTCCTGCTCGCCGGCCTCTCTTCCCTCACGGTCTCGGCCCAGCGTCCCGCGACGCCGGCCGGCGGTGGCAACAGCGGCGGCGGGGGTGCGGCGGCCCGGGCGGCGTCGAGCGACGACATCAAGTTCCCGACCGACACCGAGGCCACCCACGCGGGCCAGCGGGTGACGATCAAGGGCGAGGCGGTGACCTACGACGTGAGCGTGGGGATGCAGCCGGTGTGGGACAACGACAACAAGCCGGTCGCGTCGATGTTCTACACCTACTACAAGCGCCAGGGCAGCGACGACATGGCGACGCGGCCGCTGGTGATTTCGTTCAACGGCGGTCCGGGCTCGGCGTCGCTCTGGATGCACATCGCCTACACCGGCCCGAAGATCCTGCGGATCGACGACGAGGGGTATCCGGTGCAGCCCTACGGCGTGCAGGACAATCCCAACTCGATCCTCGACGTCGCCGACATCGTGTACATCGATCCGGTCAACACCGGCTTCTCGCGGATCATCGGCGACGCCAAGCGCGACCAGTTCTTCGGCGTCAACGAGGACATCCGCTACCTGAGCAACTGGGTGACGACCTGGGTGACGCGGCACGGCCGCTGGACCAGCCCGAAGTACCTGATCGGCGAGTCGTACGGCACCACCCGGGTGGCGGGCCTGGTGGGCGCGCTGCAGGACAACCACTGGATGTTCTTCAACGGCGTGATGCTGGTGTCGCCGACCGACCTGGGCGTCACCCGCTCGGGCCCGGTGGGCGACGCGCTCACGCTGCCCTACTACGCCGCGACGGCGTGGTACCACAAGGCGCTCGATCCCTCGCTGCAGTCGCGCGACCTCGACCGGCTCCTGCCGGAGGTCGAGCAGTGGACGGTGGGGACGCTGATCCCGGCGCTGTCGCGCGGCGGATCGCTGCCGGCGGCGGACCGCGACCGGCTGGCGGCGCAGTACGCGCTCTACTCCGGGCTCGACGTCGCGTCGGTCAAGCAGTACAACCTCGCCGTGCCGACGTCGTACTTCTGGAAGGAACTGCTGCGCGACAAGGGGCTGACGATCGGCCGGCTCGACTCGCGCTACCGCGGCATCGACCGCGAGGACGCCGGGACGTCGCCCGACTTCGACCCGGCGCTCACGGCCTGGAACCACGCGTTCGCCCCGGCGATGAACCACTACGTCCGCGACGAGCTGGGCTGGAAGACCGACCTCGAGTACTGGCTGTTCGGCCCGGTGAATCCGTGGAACCGCCAGGGGGAGCGCACCGGCTCGCAGCTGCAGAACGCGATGGCGGAGAATCCGTACCTGCACCTGATGGTGCAGTCGGGCTACTTCGACGGCGGCACGCCGTACTTCGACGCCAAGTACACGATGTGGAACATCGACCCGTCGGGGCGCTTCCAGGACCGGATGACGTTCATCGGCTATCGCAGCGGCCACATGATGTACCTCCGCAAGCCCGACCTCGCGAAGGCGAACCAGGACATCCGCGACTTCATCCGCACCTCGAGCCCCAAGCCCGGGCAGCCGGCGAAGCAGTGAACAGCGACAGGCGACCCGTGACGGGCGACGGGTGGCAGGGCCGCCGTCGTCCATTGCGCCTCGTCCTGCTGGCGCTCACCCTGGCCGCGATCCCTTCGCTCCCCGCGCAGGCGCCGACCAGGGTGATGACGTTCAACATCCGCTACGGCACGGCGGACGACGGGGCCGAGGCCTGGCCGGCCCGCCGCACGCTGGTCGCCGCGACGATTCGCGACCACGCCCCCCACATCCTCGGCCTGCAGGAGGCGCTCCGCTTCCAGCTCGACCAGGTCGAGGCCGACACGCCGGGTTACGAGGAGGTGGGCGTCGGTCGCGACGACGGCCGCACCGCCGGCGAGTACAGCGCGATCCTGGTCGACACCAGTCGCTACCGGGTGATCGACCGGGGCACCCGGTGGCTGTCGGACACGCCCGACGCCCCCGGCTCCGCGACCTGGGGCAACACCATCCCGCGGATCGTCACCTTCGCGCTGCTGGAGGATCGCGCGGCCGACGCGCTCGTCTGGGTCTACAACATGCACCTCGACCACCAGTCGCAGGTGAGTCGCGAGCGGTCGGTCGCCTACGTGCTGGCGCTGATCGCCGAGCAGGAGCATCGCCGCATCACCCGCGACGCGATGCGGGCCGAGGTGAGCGGCGCACGACCGGCGCCGCGGACGATCCTGATGGGCGACTTCAACGCCAACGAGTCGAACGCGGCGTATCGGGTGGCGGCCGCCACGCTGACCGATGCATACCGCGCGGTGCATCCGGACGAGGCAGACGTCGAGACGTTCAACGGCTGGAAGCCGTCGGGCTGGACCAGCGGGATGATCGACCACGTGCTGCTCGGGCCGGGCTGGCGCGTGATCGACGCCGGCATCGATCGCCGGCGCTTCGACGGCCTGTGGGCGAGCGATCACTTCGCGGTGTGGGCGATATTGAGGTAGCGACAGGCGACAGGCGACAGGTGACGGGTGACAGGCGACAAGCGACAGGCGACAGGCGGGAAGGAACCCCGGCCTGTCGCCTGTCGCTTGTCGCTCTTCGCCTGTCGCGTCAGAGGGTGAAGTTCAGCCCCCCGACGAGTTGGGCGGTCGATCCGTCCGCGATGAGCACCCGTCCCTCGAAGAACGGGTGGACCCGGCCACGCAGCGACTCGGCGCCGAGGAACAGGTTGAGGCCGGCGTCGGAGTGGCTGTTGTCCTCGATGGAACGCCGCAGGATGCCGAGGCCGCCGCCCATGTACAGCCACTGGGCGGTGCGGGCGGGGAAGCGGTACTTGAGGTCGAGGTTGATCCCCAGGAGCGAGCCGCGATCGACCAGGTGGGCGTCGACCGACGGGTAGAACTCGAGGTGGCTGGCGACGGGGAGCGAAAGCTGGCCGCCGATCGTGACGGCGTCGGCGTCGAAGTTGTATCCGATTCTCGGGCCGATGTGGGCCCGGTGCGTCTGCGCTTGGACCGCCGGGGTGGCCGCGAGGGCCAGGGTGAGGGCGGCGATGGTGGTGCGGAACGGGATGCTTCGCATGCAACCTCCGGTTGGAGTGACGGGCCCGGCCAGCGACCCGATCGGCGTCGCCGAGGCGACACGGGGGCAGCGGGAGGGACGGCCCAGCCGACCGGCAGGGACACAGGGGCCCTTGCCAAGTTTTGATTGAACGATTAATTATGAGCAATGCCAATCGTTTGCGCCGACCCGGACTCTCGCACCGCCATCCTCGATGCCGCCGCCGGGCTGTTCGCCCGGCAGGGGCTGGAGGCGACGACGATCAAGGCGATCGGGCGCGAGGCCGGGGTCACCTCGGGGCTCCTGTACTACTACTTCGCCGACAAGGACGCCCTCTACCGGGCCGTGCTGGAGCGGGCGATGGGGGAGTTCCCGGGGCGGCTGGCGCCGGCGGCCGGGAGCGCGGCACCGCCGGCGGAGGCGCTGGCCGGCCTGATCCGCGCCCAGGCCGAGCTGTTCCTCGCGCAGCCGCTGCTGCCCCGGCTGATCGTGCGGGAGCTGGCCGACCACGAGGCGCGCCACGCGGCGCCGGTGATCCGGCAGCACGCCCAGGCGCTGCTGGCGGGGATCACCGCACTGATCGCGCGCGGGCAGGCGAGCGGCGACTTCCGCCGCGACGTCGAGCCCGAGTTCGCGGCACTCTCGACGCTCTCGCAGCTCAACTGGTTCTGCGTGGCGGGTCCCGCGGTCGAGCAGGTGCTCGGCCGCGAGGGCGCGGCGCGCGACGCCCGGACGGTGCGCGCCTTTGCCGAGCACGCGGTGCGATTCACCCTGGCGGGCCTGGAGGCACGCGGATGAACGGGTACGACCGACGGTGGATGGCCCTCGCGGTCTCGGCGCTTGTCGCGAGCTGCGGGGGCGGAGCGGGCGACGGCACGATCGTGCACGGCACGGTCGAAGTGCGCGAGATCGACGTCGCGCCGCTCGCCGCGGGCCGGGTGGTGCGGGTGCTCGTCGACGAGGGTGCCTCGGTTGCCGCGGGCGACACCCTGGTGATCCTGACGGCCCCCACGCTGGCAGCCGACGAGTCGGCCGCCGCGGCGCGGGTCGCGAGCGCCGAGGCGGTGCTGCGCGACCTGCAGGCGGGTGCGCGGACCCAGGAGATCGCGGCGGCACGGGCGACGCTCGCGGCGGCGCAGACCGATGCGGCTCGGCTCGAGAAGGACCGCCAGCGGCTGGTGGCACTGCGGGACGCCGGTGCGATCGCACCGCGCGAGTACGACGCGGCGGCCGCGGCGGCCGCGATCGCGGCCGAGCGGGTGCGTTCGTCGGCGGAGCAGGTCTCGCTCCTCGAGGCGGGCACGCGGCCGCAACAGGTCGCGGCGGCGCGCGCCGAAGTGGCGAGCGCGCGGGCGGCGCTGACGGCTCGCGAGGCGACGTCGGCGGAGTTCGTGCTGACCGCGCCGATGGCCGGCACGGTGCTCTCCAGGCTGGCCGAGCCGGGCGACCTGCTCGGCTCGGGGATGCCGGCGCTCGTCGTCGGGGTGACGGCCGCGCCGTGGGTGCGGGTGTACGTCCCCGCCCGGACGCTGCCGACGATCGCGGTGGGGCAACGTGCGGCGGTGTATCCCCCGGGGCCGGAGGGCGCCGCCGCGGCGGCGCGGGGCCCGGCGAGTGCGGGCGCGTCGCTCCAGGCCGGCGGCGAGTGGGGGCGCGTCGTCGCGATCAATCCGCAGGCCGAATACGTCACGCGCATCGCGCTCACCGAGGAAGAGCGGGCCGACCTGCTCTTCGGGGTGAAGGTCGCGATCGACGACTCGACGGCGCGCTTCAAGCCGGGGATGCCGGTGACGGTCAGGCTGGTCGACGCGGGGAACGGCGCGCCGTGACCGGCACCGCGATCCACACGGCGAAGCTCCGGAAGGTGTTCGGCGACCTCGTTGCGGTGGAGTCGCTCGATCTCGACGTCCGGGTCGGCGAGGTCTTCGGGCTGCTCGGTCCCAACGGCAGCGGCAAGACGACGACGATCCGGATGCTCTGCGGGCTGCTGCCGCCGACCTCGGGGGAGATCGTGGTCGCCGGCGTGGATGCGGTGAAGGATCCCGAGGGCGTGCGACAGCGGATCGGCTACATGTCGCAGCGCTTCGGGCTCTACGATGACCTCACGGTGCGTGAGAACTTCCGCTTCTACGCCGGCCTCTACGGCCTCCGCGGCGCGAAGCGACGGGCGCGCGAGGCGGAGCTCTTCGAGGAACTGCGGCTCGCCCCCCGTGCGGGCCAGCTCGCGGGCACCCTGAGCGGCGGCTGGAAGCAGAAGCTGGCGCTGGCGTGCGCCACGGCGCACCATCCCGACCTGGTGTTCCTCGACGAGCCGACCGCCGGCGTCGACCCCGCGGCGCGGCAGACCTTCTGGGAGATGATCGGATCGCTGGCGCGCGGCGGGATGACGATCCTCGTCACGACGCACTACATGGACGAGGCGGCGCGCTGCGGGCGGCTGGCCTTCCTCTCCCGCGGGCACCTGATCGGCCTCGGCACGCCGGACGAGGTGACGCGCCAGTTCGGCAAGGACTCGATCGAGGACGTCTTCATCGCGCTGCAGCGGCGCGACGAGGGGATCGCGGCATGAGGCGGCTCTGGCGCGGGATCGCGGGCTGGGACGTCTGGCCGATGCTGGTGAAGGAGTTCATCCAGCTGAAGCGGGATCGCCCCACCGTGGCGATGATGGTCGGGATCCCGGCGATCCAGCTGATGCTCTTCGGCTTCGCGATCCGCACCGAGGTGCGGCACCTGCCGACGGCGGTGCTCGACGAGGCCCGGACGTCCGACAGCCGGGCGCTGGTGCAGACGATCCTCAACACCGGCAACTTCGACCGCGTCGCCGACGCGGGATCGCGCGACGAGGTGCGGCGGCTGATCGAGGCCGGCCGGATCAACGCCGCCATCGTGATCCCGCCGACCTTCACCCGCGACCTCAAGCGCGGCCGCACCGCCCCGGTCCAGGTGATCGTGGACGCCGCGGACCCGCTGGCCTCGCAGGCCGCGATGAGCGGCGCCGCGCTCGGCGGCCAGCAGCGGGCGCTGCAGATCGCGACCGCGCGGGGCGGTCTCGCCGTCCCGATCGAGGTGGTGGTGCGCCCGCTGTACAACCCGACGCTCAGGAGCGCGACCTACATCGTGCCCGGGATCGTCGGCGTGCTGCTCTCGATGACGCTGATCATCGTGATGAGCATGGCGGTGGTGCGCGAGCGGGAGCGCGGCACGCTCGAGCAGCTGGTGGTGACGCCGATCTCCCGCACGTCGCTGATGGTCGGCAAGGTGATGCCGTTCGTGCTGGTGGGCTACGTCCAGATGACGGTGATCCTCCTGCTCGGCCGCCTGGTGTTCCACGTGCCGATCCGCGGCTCGCTGCCGCTGCTCTACCTCACGGCGCTGGGCTTCATCGGGGCCAACCTGGCGATCGGCCTCTTCCTCTCGACCCTGGTGCGCACCCAGGCCCAGGCGATGCAGATGGGCTTCCTCTTCCTGCTGCCCAACCTGCTGCTGTCGGGCTTCATGTTCCCGCGCGAGGCGATGCCCGCCGCGGCGCAGTGGCTGGGCTACGGCCTCCCGCTCACGTACTTCCTGCAGGTGCTGCGCGGCATCCTGCTGAAGGGCACCGGCCTCGCGGCGCTCTGGCCCCAGATGCTGGCGCTCACCGGCTTCGCGCTGCTGTTCGTGATGCTGGCCGTGCAGCGGTTCCGGAAGACGGTGGACTGAATCGAGACTCGAGACTCGTGATTCGCGAATCGCGCATCTCGCATCACGAATCTCGCTTGACCAGCCGCCACCCATCGGGCCGCTTCTCGACCTCCCACCCTGCTGCCGGGGTGAGTTTCCACTCGGACACGCCGTCGGTCGGCAGCGCGACCCGTACGCGCCGGTAGTCGGCGCTCACCAGGGCCCCGCCGGCGGTGACTTCCAGCGAGCCCCAGGGACCCGAGTAGTTGCCGGCGGGGTGCACCACGCCGTGGTCGCCGAGCGGGAAGACGCGATTCGGATCGAAGGTGAAGTTGAGCTGTCCGTCGGGGGTCTCGAGCACCGGGCCGGCGACCAGCCGGGCGAGGTAGTCGTCGCGGATCCGGCCGAGGGAGTCGGCGCGCTGGCGCTCGACGCGCGCGAGCTCGTCGCCGCCGTAGGACGCGGCGCGGGCGTCGGCCGTCGCCGTGCCCGGGTCGCACGTCAGGGCGCGCGCGAGATGGTCGGCCGGCGACGCGCCGTCGCCGAGCGCCTCGCGCCAGGTGGCATCGACGCGATCGAGGAGCGTGCCGTACGCCGGTCCGGTCGCATAGGCGAACGACCGCACGTAGGACGGCTTCGACTCGGCCTCGTGCAGCGCGTTCACGAGCCGGGCATCGCCACCGGGAAACGCGAGCGACGCGAGCCGGTGGCCGGTGTACTCGGCGAGTCCCTCGTGGCGCTCGAGTGCGGCCTCCGAGGCCGCGCTGCCGGCAAACGCCGCGTGGCGCGCCGCGCGGAAGGCGAGGGCGTCCCTGGCGGCGCGGCAGGCCGCCTCGCCCTCGCCGGCCACCGCGCGGGCCAGCGCCCGCCATTCGAGCCGCAGCCACCGGCGCGCCTCGGGCGCGTCGAGCTGGTCGTTGCGCGGATCGTTCGCCGGGAGGCCGAGCTCGCCCTGGATGCGATGGAACTGCTCGTGCACGAGGAGCTGCATGGCGGCCGCGTCGTCATCGGGCAGCGGCAGGACGACCATCGACCAGCGGGTGCCGCCGAGCGTGATCGCCGTGTTGGCGGGGAACTGGCCGTCGCCGAGCGCTCCGGTCCACCAGGGACCGGCGGCGGCGAAGCCGCCGTCGGCGGGCCGGCGCGACGCGGTGAGGTCGCGCTGGCCCCAGTGCGCCAACAGGAGCGGTCCGCAGAGCGATACGCCCCACGTGCCGTCGGCGTCGCGGCGACACGCCGCATCGAGCAGCCGGGTCGCACGGGTCATCGCCGCCGTGTCGGGACGCTGGGCACCGAGGGGCTCGCCGACCAGCATGGCCAGGGTCGCGAGGAGATGTCGGATCTGCATGCCTCCACGATGTCCATCGGTGCGGTGTCGTCGCAGGGCACCGCTCGTCGCGCGACCGGCGCCGGGTTAGAATCCCCGGTCGCATCCACCACCTGGAGACGTCATGTCGAGCCTGCGCCTGATCCCCCTCTTCCTGCTCGCGGCCTGCGGCACCGCCGAGAAGGCCGGCGAGGCGACACCGGACAGCGCCGCCGGCTCGACGGCCACGGTCGCGCCGGCGGCCGACTCCGTGGTCGGCAGCGCCAACCTCCGCTGCGCGGACAAGAGCGAGTGGCGGGCCACCTATTTCACCGGCGCGTCGCCCCGGGTCCAGCTCACGAGCCACGACACGGCGATGGGCCTCGCACTGCTGCCGTCCGGCTCGGGCTCGCGCTACGGCACGGCGGACGAGTCGGTCGTGTGGTGGATCAAGGGCGACTCGGCGACGCTGACGCGCGGTGGCAAGGCGATGGGTTGCGGGCCGGCGGCCGACATCGTCTTCTGATCGCCCGTGGCTGACCGCACCCGGCTCGGTGGGCTCGACGGCGGCCGCGTCGATCCGTGGCGTCGTGCCCGGCGCGAGCTCACGTCGCGCGATCCCCGGCTCGCGACGCTGGTGCAGCTGGCGCACCCGATCCCGCGGCAGATCCCCGATCCGCGACCGATCCACCACCTCGCGATGCGCACGATCGTGTCGCAGCTGCTCTCGACGGCGGCGGCGCGCACGATCAACGAGCGGCTCCTCGCCGCGCACGGGAGCGTGGAGGGGGTGCTCGCCTGGGCGATGGCGACGCCCGACGACGCCCCGCCGTCGCACGGCCTCTCGCGGGCGAAGCGGAAGGCGGTCGCGGGGCTGGGGCGCTACCTCGCGGCGGAGGGCGATCCGCGGGAGCGGTGGGCGGAGCTCCCCGCGGAGGCGCTGCTGACGGAGATCATGGCGCTGCGGGGCTTCGGTCGCTGGAGCGCGGAGATGCTGGCGATCTTCGGCTTCGGGCATCCGAACATCTGGCCCGAGGGCGACGTCGGCGTGCAGCGGGTGATGCGGCGGCTCTTCCCGCGGCTCCGTGCTCCCGGCCGGCGGCGAATGGTGGCCGGCCACGAGACCTACGCGGCGCTCTGCTGCTGGACGGTGATCGACCGCGGCAAGGAACGGGAGCTGGCGGACGGGCGGTGACGGGCCGTCCGTCACCCGTCACGCATCCGGTGTTAGATTTGGCGCCGACCTTTCCGCCCGAGACCCCGATGCACACCCTGCCCGAATTCCGCTACATCGTCATGCTGCTGGGCTTCTTCGTGGCCGTCTTCCTGGTCTCGAACCTGGTGGCGCGCGCCCGGGGCTACCGCGAGTAGCCGCGCCGCTCAGGGCAGTCCGGTCAGGGTGTAGCGCCAGATGCCGGAGCGAGCCTCCGGCACGCCGACCGGCACTGACCGGAGCGGATTGGTGAGCCCCAGGTCGGTGACCGCGAAGAAGCGCAGCACCGAGGTCGGGGCGAGGCGCCAATAGCCGAGATCGCGGACCTCGGCGACCTCGGGCGAGACGGGGCATTGGCACGGGTTCGCCTCGACCTTCGGCAGCGGATCCATCAGCGCCTTGACCGCCCCGAGGTTCCGGACGTACGGCGTGTAGTAGACGGAGCCGTCGTCGAGGACATTGTCCACGTCATAATGCAGGATGCCGGTCGGGTTCGCGACGGCGGACTTGGTCTCCCCGATCGGCTCGCCCGAACCGTTGGGGCGGACCACGGCCCAGCCGAAGCTGAAGGACGCGCGGAGCGGGCGGGTGACGGTCCCGGTGCTGAGCGGTCCCACGATGCCGACGCTCACGCCGTTCTCCAGCACCTCGATCGTGTAGGCGAGGTAGTTGGTGACCTCGATGCGGAACTTGTCGGTCTCGACGGCGAGGACGCGCACGAGCATCTGGCCGAGCACGCCGTCGACGGTCGCCGTGATGGTTGACTCGCCAACGCCCGTCGCGGTGACGACGCCACTGTCATCGACCGTCGCGACCGACTCCAGGAACGACGACCAGTGGATCGTCCGGTCGATCGCATCGAACCCGAACTCGTCGCGCACTACCGCCTGCAATCGCACGGTGCTGCCCGGGGCGAGGATCGCCGTGTCGGGCGAGACCGTGACGCTGGCGATGTTGGCCGGGATGATCGCGATCGTCGTCGACCCTGAGTGGCCGTCGACGGTGGCCGAGATCGTGACCGGGTTGGCGGGCGCCACGCCGAGGACGAGGCCGAAGGGCGTCACCACGGCGGCGGTGCCGTTGCTGGAGGTCCAGGTGACCGGACGGTTGGGCACCGGATTGCCGGCGGCGTCGACGGCGGTGGCCTGCGCGCGCACGGTGTCGCTCACCTTGAGGAGCGACTGCGGGATCGTCACCACCACGTTCACCACGCCACTCTTCGCCACGGTGACGACGACGGTGTCGGCGTGCCGGCCGCTGGTGGCGATGATCCGCGCGCTGCCGATCGCGACGGCGGAGACCAGCCCGGCGGTCGAGACGGTGGCGACCGCCGGGGTGCCGCTGGACCAGACCAGCGGAGCGCCGGCCACCGCGGCGCCGTTGGCGTCCTGGGCGGTGGCCGAGAGCTGGTGGGTGTCGCCCTCGACCAGGGTGAGGGCGGCGTCGCCGCCGATCACCACCCGCGCGACACCGTCGTCGCTCGGTCCGGTGCCGCCGCACGCCACGGCGAGCAGCAGCGCGGCGAGCCACGGGGCGGGGCGGACGGTCGGTGCGGCGTGGTGCATCGGGCAATCCAGGGGCTTGGGGTCGACGTGGAAGTTACACCAACGGTGCTCTACGACGGCGGCTGCGGGTTCTGCGGCTGGGCGGTGCGATTCGTCCTGCGGCACGACCGGCACCGGGTGTTCCGCTTCGCCCCGCTCGATTCCGACGCGGCGCGCCTGCTGCTCTCCTGGCACGGGTTGCCGGAGGACCCCGGTTCGGTTGTGGTACTCGACGATGGACGGGCGTTCCTCCGGAGCGACGCGCTGCTCCGCGTGCTGCGACGGCTGGGCGGCGGCCTGCATCTCCTGCGATTGGGCGGGGCGCTGCCGCGACCGCTCCGGGACGCCGGCTACGACTGGGTGGCGCGCCACCGGGGCGGGCTGGGCGATCGCTTCCGGCTGCCCCCGATCTCCGCGGCCGAGCGGGCCGCCGACGACCGGTTCCTGGCCTGACCCCGCGTTGCTCATCCTTTCCCTCCTCCGGCCCGTATATTCCCCATGATCGGCGATCTCCTCGGACCCTCGGCCCCGGCAACGTGACCGACAAGCTCCTCGACGACCTCAAGGCGGCGCTCGGCGACGCCTACCTGATCGAGCGCGAACTCACCGGCGGCGGGATGAGCCGGGTGTTCGTGGCGCGGGAGCACGCCCTGGGGCGCGAGGTCGTCATCAAGGTCCTGCCACCCGAGCTCGCGGCGGGGATCAACCGGGAGCGGTTCCGCCGCGAGATCCAGCTGGCCGCGCGGATCTCCCATCCCTACATCGTGCCGCTGCTGCAGGCCGGCGAATCGGGCGAGCTGCTCTGGTTCACGATGCCGTTCATCCCGGGCGACTCGCTCAAGGCGCGACTCGAGCGGGAAGGCCCGCTGCCGGTCCGCGAGGTGCTGCAGCTGCTGCGCGACGTGGTGGAGGCGCTTGCCTACGCGCACTCGCGCGGCGTGGTGCACCGCGACATCAAGCCGGCGAACATCCTCTCCGACGGCAGCCACGCGCTGGTCACCGACTTCGGCGTCGCCAAGGCGCTCGGTGCCTCGCTGCCGCTCACCGGCGTCGCCGGCCACACCACGTCGGGCATGGCGATCGGTACGCCGGCGTACATGGCGCCGGAGCAGCTCGCCGCCGATCCGTCGGCGGATCATCGGGTCGACATCTACGCCGTCGGCCTGCTCGCCTACGAGCTGCTCACCGGCGCCTCGCCGTTCTCGTCGGCATCACCGACCGCGACGATGGCGGCGCAGCTCACCCGCACGCCGGAGCCGCTGGCCGCGCTCCGTCCGGAGGTCCCGGCGGCGTTCTCGGGGCTGGTGGATCGGTGCCTGGCGAAGTCGCCCGACGACCGGCCGCAGACCGCGCAGGAAGTGCTGGTCGAACTCGACAAGGTGAGCGGCGCGCTCGCCGCCGAGTCGCATCGCAGCGCCAATCCCGCGGAGGCCGCCACCCCGCGCGCGTCGAGCCTGCCGCTCGCGATCGGCGCGCTCGCCGTCGTCGGCCTCGTGGCCGCAGGGGTGTGGTGGACCGGGGCCGGCCGCACCCCCGTCCCGCCGGCGGTGCCGGAGACGGTGGGGATCCCGGTGGGGGGCAGCGACACGCTCACCGGCACGACCCTCGCGAATCCCGACCGGCCGCTCACCCGCGCCGACTCGCTCGCGATCGCCGCGGCGCTGCGCGACGAGCTCGAGCGGATCGATCCCGACGCCGCGAAGCGTCCTGCCGTCGCGGCGGCGCCGAGCGATTCGTCGGTCGTCCTCGCGCGCCAGCTCGCGATGACCGACTCGCTGGTGCGCGTGAAGCTGGCGGAATTCGCCGCCCGCGCCGAGGCGGCGCAGCGGAGCGCGGAGTCGGCGGCGTCGCGCGGCGTGGCGACGATGAACCGGCCGCCCTCGCCCGACCCGAGCCGGCGCACCGTGCTCGTCGTGCCGTCGCAGCAGCGCAACCGCGAACCGGCGTTCGTCGCCCTGAGCGAGTCGCTCAGCGCGGAGGTGACCCGCCGGCTGGAGCGGTCGCCGTCGTGGGAGGTGATCGATCGCCCCGATGCGCCGTTCAAGGAGGGCGACATTCCCGCCGAGGTGTTCGTGACGATCGGGACGATGCCGGCCGGAAAGGACTCGGCGGTGGTCCGGATCGCGGTGCGGAACACCGCGCCGGGTTCGAGCTTCGGCTACAACGTGGTCACCAGCAATCCGTTCCCGATCGGCGCCGGCTCCGACGCGTATGCCGGTGCGGTGCGCGAGGCGTTCGGGGTGCTGGAGACGCTCCGCCGCGTCGACCGCGGCCAGGTCTGGGGACTCGACCAGGGCCGGATCCGGGTCTTCGATGAGCGGACCCAGGCCCAGTTCGATTCGCTGCGCAAGCTGCGGTCGCCGAACGGGCCCCGGGATCGTCCGTAGCCCTTCCAGATCCGCCTGACCAGCCACGCCTCCTGGCGGGGACGCCCGTCCGCGCCGAAACCGCTCCGTGCGGATCGGCGTAGGGGTGGACGTTTCAATATGGAAAGTCCATGAACCCAGCCGAGTCGGTGTCACCCGAATTCCTCGCGCTCCAGTCCGCCGTTGCGGGCCGCTACTCCCTGATCCGGGAGCTGGGCCGCGGCGGGATGGGGGTGGTGTTCCTGGCGCAGGAGGTGGCGCTCGACCGCCTGGTGGCGATCAAGCTGCTGCCGCCGGCGCTGGCGCGAGACGACCGGTACCGCGAGCGGTTCCTGCGCGAGGCGCGGACCGCGGCGGGGCTGGCCCACCCGCACATCGTGCCGATCCACGCGGTCGAGGCCGACGGCGAGGTGGTCTGGTTCGCGATGGAGTACGTCGCGGGCGAGTCGCTTGGCGAGCGGGTCCGCCGCGACGGCCCGCTCTCGCCGGCCGAGGCGATGCGGGTGATCCAGCAGGTCGCCTGGGCGCTGGCCCACGCCCATGCGCGCGGGGTGATCCACCGCGACGTGAAGCCGGACAACGTGCTGCTCGAGGCCGAGAGCGACCGGGTGCTGGTGACCGACTTCGGGATCGCCGGGCGGTCGGACGCGGAGACGAGCTCGCCGGGCTTCGGCACGCCGCATTACCAGAGTCCCGAGCAGGCCGACGGCCGCGCACCGGATGCGCGGGCCGACATCTACGCGCTCGGCGTGACGGCCTGGGTCGCGCTCGCGGGCCGGCGACCGTTCGACGGGGCGAGCGGCGTGGCGTTGCTCGCCGCGCAGGCGGGGAGCGAGACGCCGTCGCTCGGCAGCGTGCTCACTCGTCCGCCGGCCGGGGTGGTCGAGCTGATCGATCGCGCCGCGGCGCGCGACCCGGACGCCCGATGGGGGTCGATGGAGGAGATGGCGCAGGCGCTCGATGCCCTGCGCGCCCGGCAGCCGCAACTGCCGGTCCCGCTGCAGCGTTTCGCCCGGCACACGGTGGAGCACGGCCGCCAGCTCGGCCCGGTGCTGGGCCTCACCGGCGCCGCGGGATTCGGCGCGATGTTCATCTCCGCCTTCCTGCAATCCTTCCTGGGTTTCGAAGACGTGATGTACATCATCGTCGGCGCGCTTGGCGGCGCGGTGTCGCTGGCGCTGATGGTTGAACAGGTGCGCGAGATCCGGGCGGTCGCCCGGCAGGGCTACGGCCGGCCCGCGGCGCTGCGGGCGGTCGGTCAGGTCGAGGCCGACGAGGACCGGCTGGCCGAGCCACCGGCCGGGCCGGCCTGGAGCCGACGCCCGCAGACGCTCATCTCGCTCGGGATGGCGGTGACGATCGGCGGCCTCTACACGGTGACGCACTCGGACGGGACGATTCCGGTCCTGGCCGGACTCGTCGCGTCGCTCTTCGCGCCCGCGCTTGTCGTCGGCCGGGTGGCTCGCCTCAAGGGACGGACCGGCTCGTGGTGGGCGGGGGTGCTCCGCTCGCGAGTCGGTGGCTGGCTCTGGAAGGCCGCGACGCTCGGGATGGGTCGGGTTCCCGACGCCCCGATGGGTGGCGAGCCGACGGCGATCGCGGTGGGCGGGCTGATTCAGGACCTCTGGGCGGCGCTGCCGGCCGCAGAGCAGCGGCTGCTGGCGGAGGTCCCCGACCTGGCGCAGCGCCTCGAGGCGCGCGCGATGCAGCAGGACGATGTCCATCGCACCGAGGCGCTCGTCGCCCTCGAGACGCTGCGGATGGATCTGCTGCGCCTGCGCGCCGGTCAGCTGGCGGCCGACGGGCTCACGGAGGACCTGCGCAAGATGCGCGACGTGGGACTGTACGTCGACGCGAAGGACGAGGTCTAGGGCGCGGCTACTGCCCCAGGATCATCGCGAACATCAGCGGGGCCACGATGCTGGCGTCGCTCTCGATGATGAACTTCGGCGTGTCGGTGGCGAGCTTGCCCCAGGTGATCTTCTCGTTGGGGACCGCGCCGGAGTAGGAGCCGTAGCTGGTCGTGCTGTCGCTGATCTGGCAGAAGTAGCTCCAGACCGGGATGTCCTCGCGCTGCAGGTCCTGATGCAGCATCGGGACGACGCAGATCGGGAAGTCGCCGGCGATGCCGCCGCCGATCTGGAAGAAGCCGATCCCCCGACCCTCCGCGTTGGCCTGGTACCAGTCGGCCAGCACCATCATGTACTCGATGCCGGTGCGCACGGTGTGGACGTTCTTCACGTCACCGCTGATGCAGTGGCCGGCGTACATGTTGCCGAGGGTCGAGTCCTCCCACCCCGGCACGATGATCGGCAGGTTCTTCTCGCACGCCGCCATCATCCACGAGTCCCTCGGGTCGATCTGGTGGTACCGGGCGAGCTTGCCGCTCCGGAGCACGCGGTAGAAGAACTCGTGCGGGAAGTACCGCTCGCCGGCCCGGTCGGCGGCCTCCCACTCCTCGAGCACCGCGGTCTCGAGCCGCCGCATCGCCTCCATCTCGGGGATGCAGGTGTCGGTGACGCGGTTCATGTGCCTGTCGAGGAGCGCCTGCTCGTCGGCGGGCGTGAGGTCGCGGTAATGGGGAACGCGCTCGTAGAAGTCGTGCGCGACGAGGTTGAAGATGTCCTCCTCGAGATTCGCGCCGGTGCAGGTGATGATCTGCACCTTGTCCTGCCGGATCATCTCCGCCAGCGAGAGGCCGAGCTCCGCGGTGCTCATCGCGCCGGCGAGCGTGACCATCATCTTGCCGCCGCCATCGAGGTGGGCGCGGTAGCCGTCGGCCGCGTCGATCAGCGCGGCGGCGTTGAAGTGGCGGAAGTGGTGGCGCAGGAAGCTCGAGATCGGTGCGGACATGCCAAACCCCGGAGAACCGAGAACGGAGGACGGAGGACGGAGGGCCTCGGCTCCCCGTCTCCCTTGGGCAGTCGGTAATTTACTCCCCATGCCGCTCCCGACGCCGCTCGACTGCTTCGCCACGGCCACGCCGGGGCTCGAGGCGCTGCTCGCGGCCGAGCTCGCGGCGCTCGGCGCCGCCGTGGGGGAGGTCGAGCCCGGCGGGGTGGCGTGCACGACCGACGGCGCGGGGCTGGCCGGCATCCTGCTCGGCACCCGCCTGGCGAACCGGATCACGGTCCGGGTCGCGGAGTTCCGGGCACGCACCTTCGCCGAGCTGGAGCGCCACGCGGCGCGGGTCGACTGGGCCGCGCACCTGGGCGCCGAGGCGGTGCACTTCCGGGTGACCTCGAAGAAGTCGCGGCTCTACCATGAGGACGCCATCGCGGAGCGGCTCGCCCGGGCCGCGACGGCGGCGGTGCCCGGCTGCGCGCACGTCGCGAGCCCGACCGCGGCGGAGGAGCGCGAGGACGACGTGACGCGACTCCCGGCGGTGCAGCGCTTCGTGGTGCGCGTCTTTCGTGACACCGTCACGGTCTCGGCCGACGCCAGCGGTGCGCTGCTCCATCGTCGTGGCTGGCGCCAGGAGGTGGCGCGCGCCCCGCTCCGCGAGACGCTCGCCGCGGCGATGCTCCAGGCGAGCGGCTGGCAGGGGGAGGTGCCGCTCCACGATCCGTTCGCGGGTTCGGGCACGCTGCCGATCGAGGCGGCGCTGCTGGCGCGTCGGATGGCGCCGGGTCGCGGCCGCCGCTTCGCCGCGGAGTGCTGGCCGTCGGCCGGGCCGGCGCCGTTCCTCGCCGCGCGCACCCGCGCCGCCGCGGCCGAGTTGCCGCGCGCCGCGGTGCCGATCCGCGGCACCGATCGCGATCCCGGTGCCACGCTCGCCGCGATCGCGAACGCCGAGCGCGCCGGGGTGGTGCTCGACGTGTCGCTCTCGCGCGCGACGCTGAGCGAGCTGCCCGCGGACGACGGTCCGGGCCTGATCCTGACCAATCCCCCCTACGGCGTGCGGGTCGGCGAGCGCACCGCGCTCCGCTCCCTCTACGCCGCGCTCGGCCACGTGATGCAGGACCGCCGCCCGCACTGGCGGTTGGCGATGCTCGTCAACGACCGGGTGCTGCAGGGGCAGGTGGGGATGCGATTCCGTGAGGTGTTCCGGACGACGAACGGCGGGATTCC
Source organism: uncultured Gemmatimonadaceae bacterium (assembly GCA_964557115.1). Lineage (GTDB taxonomy): Bacteria > Gemmatimonadota > Gemmatimonadetes > Gemmatimonadales > GWC2-71-9 > Palsa-1233. Next base: position 14,671 of record CAZKYO010000016.1, on the reverse strand, counting down.
GGTGCGGATGGTGGCGAGCTGAGATCGGCGAATCGAGAATCGAGACTGGAGGGCCGCGCCCTCCAATCACCAATCACGATTCGCCACCCTCACGTGCTTCGTGTCGTCGCTCCGCCGAGTCCGCTGCCGCTCGGCGCGGTGACGACCAGGGCGACGGCGGGCACCAGGAGCAGCGCCGCGAGGCCGATCCGCGCGTTGAGCGTCTCGCCACCCAGCGCGACGCCGAGGAAGACCGCCACCACCGGATTGACGTAGTTGCTGGTCGCGACCCGCGTCGCCTCGACGTGGGTCAGCAGCCACTGGTAGCAGGTGTAGGTGAGCATCGAGCCGAACAGGGTGAGGTAGGCCCAGGCGAGGATCGAGCGGGTCGAGACGAGTGCCGGGTGGAAGTCGGCGAGCTCGCCGCTCGCGAGCCCGATCGCGAAGGCGATGGCGCCGCCGGCGAGCATCTGCGTCCCGCTCTGGAGCACCACGTCCCTCGGCTGGGGCCAGTCGCGCCCAAAGGTCGAGCCGAAGGCCCACGACGCGATGGCGACCAGGATCACGAGCAGCGGCAACGGATGGGGCGTGGCCTGCAGCGTGGCGCTCGCGAGCACGGCGAGGCCCACGGTGCCGAGGCCCATGCCGACCAGTCGCCGGCGACCGATCGGGGTGCCGAGGCGGCGGCGGTTGAACACGGCGATGAGGAGTGGCGACACGGCGGTGAAGAGCGCCACCATGCCGGAATCGACCTGCCGCTCGACCCAGACGATCGGTGCGTTGCTGATGACGATCAGGCAGATGCCGACGCCGGCGGCGCCGAGCCACTCGCGTCCCCGCGGCAGCGCGCGGCTCCGGAACCACCCCCAGGCCATCAACGCCGCGCCGGCGACCATGAACCGGGCGCCGGCGAGGAGGAACGGGGGAAGGGTCTCCCCGGCGATCTTGATGCCGAGGTAGGTCGATCCCCAGATGAAGTAGATCGTGAAGAACGCGAACAGCGTCAGGGGCGCCACCCCGGCGGGGCCGCCGTCACGCGGTGGAGCAGGCAGGGCTCGTCGGCATAGACCTGCGGGAAGTGCCAGGCGCCGTCGTGCCAGTGGATCAGGCCGCTCGAGGTCACCACCTCGTCGATCCCGTCGCCGTCGGCGTCGGTGGTGCCGTAGATGTCGACGTTCCCCGGCGCGCGCGCGACCGGGATGCCCCAGCCGTCCACGATCCAGGTCGCCGTGGTGTTCGGCGTGCCGTCCTTGTAGTCGTCGCGCAGCCAGACGGAGAAGACGGCGTAGTTGTGCCCGTCTGGGCCGCGCACGCCGACCGGCTTCAGTCGGCTGTAGAGCGCATCCTTCTTGTCGGTGTAGAAGTCGTACCAGAGCGATGCGAACTGCCGATCGGTGGCGGGCTTCAACCGGGCGATGTAGGTGGCCCAGGTCGAGTCGGCCCACGCCTTGTAGGCACCGGCGGCGCCCAGGAGCGCGAGTGGCGGCGGATCGCGCCGCACCGGCATCGCGTGCACCCCGGGCACCACCAGCACGAAGCTGGAGGTCGCGGGGGCGTCGATCGTGAACAGCCACCCGGGATGGGCGAGCGCGTCGCACGCCGAGCGCCAGGACGCCGGCGGCAGGAAGCGCTGCCGCGCGGTGATGCGGCCGTGCCGCATCCGGCTCATGTTGGCGCCGTCGGGGAAGTAGTAGAGCGTGACGCTGTCACCCACCATCCCCATCGGCATGCTGCCGACCGAGTCGAACTGCGACGCCACCGGGCGGGTCGGGGACGCCGAGGGGCGCTGCATCACCTGCGCGCCGCCGATCAGCTCGGTGCCGACCTGCCCCGACATGGGGTCGGTGATGACCCGCGCCTGGGCCGCGAGGACCCCGGGCAGGAGGAGCGTGGCGAGCAAGGAGACGCGCATTCAGGAACCCTCCCCGAGGTCGGCAAGACGATCGCTGGTCACCCGCACCAGGCGCCACGACAGTCCGAAGCGTTGGAATGAAAAGATCCCGGCCGATTGAGTCTCGGCATCCGCCGGCCGAACCCTGACATCGACCCGGGAGGGCCCCCGGTATCGATACCGGGTCTCGGTTCCCGCCTTGACGCTGTCGACCTCGCCGGGCCGCGGCGAGCGCATGCCGAAGCCGGTCACCAGGCGGGCCAGGCCCTGCGGCGTGACGGTGAGGTCCACCAGCGGATCGACGAGCGCGCCGCCGAGCGCCCCGAGTCCCTCGCCGCCGTTGGCGCGGCCGCGTTCGGCGAACGCCTGGCGGAGGTCATGGCGCAGGTTCTCGCGGAGCAGCGGGAATTCGATCGTCGCGCCGAGTCGGGATTCGTCACCGCTCACGATCGCACCGAGAAAGGCGTCCCAGGCGTGGCGCGGCGCCCACCAGTACCACACCCCCACCGCGAGGATGGCGAGCAGGAGCAACCAGCGGAGTCTGCGCATCGAAGAAAGATAGAACATCAGGAACCGAGAACGGAGCACGGAGAACGAAGAACCGAGGGTCAGTCGTCCAGCTCGAGCTCCGCGACGCGGGGGGCGCCGTAGCGCGCCGCGGCGACGGTGACGGTCAGGTTGGGAGCGATCGTCGCCTCGTGGCCGCGGTGAGTGTGGCCGGCGAGGACCCGGATCCGGATGGCGGGGTGGCGGGCGGCGGCGCGTTCAAGTACCAGGCCGGTGGCGCCACAGACGAGGAGCGGGTGCCAGTCGGGGTGCGCCTCGCGGCTGCCGGGGCGGATCGCCGCCACGAACGGCGGGACATGGGTCGCGACGACGATCTCGGCGGGGTGCCGTTCCGCGGCGCGGTCGAGCAAGACCCCGAGCCGGGCGGCGTCGGCATCGGCCAGGATGCGCTTGACGGCCAGGCGGGTGGCCCGGCTCGGCTGGCCGGCGAGCTCGGCGATCAGGCGATCGTCGTTGAGGACGAGGGGGGTATGGAGCGGATCCCCGTGGCGGCCGTCGGCCCAGCCGTCCACCCCGACCAGGAGCCGACCGGCCCCGAGATCCACCACCCCGGCCGGGGGAAGCCACCCGATGCGCGGATCCCGTTCGCCGAGGGCGAGGACGGCATCGCGGACGGTGCCGACCCCCGCGCCATAGTGGTCGTGGTTGCCCAGGACGAACCAGACCGGTCGGTCGGCGGCGTCGGCGAGCCGTTCCAGGTCCGCAACGAGGCGGGTGGCGTTGGAGAGGTCGCCGGTCAGGATGACCGGATTGCCCGGACTCCTGCGCAAGGCATCGAGGAAGCCGTGGACCGCATCGGGCGCGGCGCGGTCGAGGTGGGGATCGCTGATCCAGGCGAGCGTCACCCCGGAAGGTACCCTGACGGCCCGGCGCGGCTGCGCCTTGCGGGAGGACTGGCACAATCACGACATTGTATTGATGTTTGACGCGTGACACCCCCCAGCCAGGGCGGGGAGCAGGACTTCGAGCGGTTCATCACCCATCCATCCGGAGGTAGCGTGATGCAGGTCAAGTTCGCCCGTACCCTTCTGGCCGGCGCCGCGGTTGCGGCGGGTCTCTTCGTGTTCGCCCCGGCCGCCAACGCCCAGATCGTCGTGCAGGCCAGCTACGGTGGGGACACCGACTTCGGCGTCGGCGCCGGCGTCGGCTTCAACCTCGGCCAGTTCAACAACGGCACCAAGATCGCCGCCGAGGCGACGTTCGACTACTTCTTCCCGAGCTGCGACGGCTGCGACGCGATCAACGCGGACTTCAAGGTCTGGGAGATCAACGCCAACGCGCGCGCGCACCTGATCCCGTCGCTCCCGAGCCTGTACCTCGGCGCCGGCGCGCGGTACTACAAGTGGGACTACAGCTTCGACAACTGCGGCATCTACTGCGACCTGTACGCCGGCGCCGACGGCATCGGCCTGAACATCATCGGCGGCTGGGTCTTCAGCGGCGCCAATGGTCCGTTCGTGCAGGCCAAGCTCGAGGTCGGCGACGGCAGCCAGTTCGTGGCGACGGCCGGCATCCGCTTCTAGTCGACGCAGTCCGGCAGTCCCGACGCCCCGGCGGACAACCCCGCCGGGGCGTCGTATCTTTGGGCCCTGCCCGCACCGCGAGGAACGACGATGCTCACCAGCGTGAAGGACGCCTACGAGGCGATCTACACCGGACGCTCCTACCAGCACGAGATGGGGCTGGTGGACGTGGTGATCGACAACCGCCTGGGCCGCCCGGCGCCGGGGAAGAAGCTGCCGCCGCGCCGGGTGCTCGAGGTGGGCTGCGGCCCGGGGCTCCGCCTCGCGGTGCTGCGGCAGTGGCGGACCAAGTACGAGGTCGAGGGACTCGACCGCGACCCGCAGATGCTGGCGCTCGCGGCACGGCGCAACCCGGGCGTGCCGCTCCACCAGGCCGACCTGCGGGACTTCAATCTCGACGTCCGCTACGACGCCATCCTCTGCCTCTTCGGCGTGATCGGCTACATGGCCGACGTGGGCGAAATGACCGAGTCGCTCACCCGGATGCGGCAGCACCTCGCGCCCAAGGGCGTGCTGCTGCTGGAGCCGTGGCTGACGCCCGACCTCGCCCGCGACCGCTTCCTGCGGAGCGACACCGCGGAGCGGCCGGGGCTCGAGGTGATGCGGATGAACTTCACCCGGGTGGTCGGGAACAAGTCGCTGCTCACGGTCCACTACCTGATCGGCGACGAGTACGGCGTGCGGCACGTCGAGGAGCTGCGGGAGCTGAGCCTGTTCACCGGCGACGAGTACCGCCAGGCGCTCCGCGACGCCGGCTTCGGCGACGTGCAGCTGGAGGCCTACGGCCCGCAGGGCCGCGGGCTGTACGTGGCGCAGCCGTGAAAAGGGAGAAGAGAGCAGTGAGAAGCGAGAAGTGAGACCGGAGATGGAACGACCTCATCCTGAGCGCAGCGAAGGACCTCGGGGTCGGCAAGCGGTCCCTCGCTTCGCTCGGGACGAGGGTGTTGCCGAGCACCCTGGGATCCCTCGACTCGCACGGGTCGCTCGGGATCGACTGCCCGGCACGCCGCGCGCGCAGGTCAGTCGACCTCGTCGAACCGCGGATTCACGATCGAGTTGAAGAACGACCCGAAGGTGTAGCTGAGTCCGACGTTGAGCGACGCGCGATAGTCGGTCGCGAGCTCGCGGAGGCGCAGGAACACCTCCTCGTCGCTGGCGTCGCCCTTGCGCAGCGTGATCTGGTCGCGGATCCGGGAATACGACCCGTCGACCTCGATGGCGAGCCCCCTCGCCAGGCGCACCTCCAGCCCCCCGAACACGCTCAGGCGGTTGCGCGACCAGTCGTGCAGGAAGGTCGCGGCGGTGCCGCTGGCGCGGGCGGTGCCCCACGGCTGCCGCGACTCGTAGGCGACCTGGAGCGAGTGATCAAGGCGGGTCTCCTGCAGCCGGTCATAGATCGTCTCGTCCACGTAGTCGTATCGGGTCAGGCCGAGCGAGTAGATCACGATCAGCTGGCGACGCGTCGCTTCGGCGTACGGGAAGAGGTCCCACTCGACCGCCGGAGCGACCCGGGCGCGGAGGTCGAGGTTGTCGGGCTTGGATCCCCGGACCGAGCCAGTGGCGCCGAGCGACCAGTGGGGCCCGAGCGACCGGACCGCCAGGCCGTATCCGTTCCAGCGATCGCGGCGGGCGGTGAACCGGTCGCCGTCGTCGAGGGTGAACCGGGTCCGATCGAGGTCGCCGCCCAGGCGGAGCTCGATCTTCCAGGCATCGGTGACGTGGGACGCGCGCAGGTCCCCTCCCACCTGGTAGCCCGCCTCCTGCGACTCGGCGTTGATCTCGCCGTCGAGGCTCACCCGGAACACCCAGTGCCGCCACGGATCGCTCGAGGCCCGGGGTCCTGCGGGCGTCGGCGGCGGGGCCTCGCTCGCGAGTGCGAGGCCGGCATCGTGGCCGCTCGCCAGCAGGTAGGGCACGAGTCCCAGCCGCAGGACCCTGGCGAATTCGCGGCGGTAGTCGTCGTCTGAGGCGTCGGGTCGGGTCGTGAACGTCACGGTATCGACCCGGCCCTCGAGCGCGGCGCGTCCGATGAACTCGAGGGCGACCTCGCGGCCACCGGCACCGGTGGTCAGGCCCGAGGCGATCACGTGGACATCGGAGACAGTGCGGTCGGTCACCCAATCGGCCAGCGTGACTTCGGTGCGGAGATATTCGCGGTCGCAGCGCGTGTGGCAGTCGAGGAAGAGCCGCAGGCGTCCCTGCGCTCCGGCGGCGAGCGGGAGGAACAGCAGCAGGGTGGCGGTCAGCAGGCCGGCTCGGCGGGGCACGGCGACATCCATTCGGTGGGGGAAGGAACGACGGGCGGGCAGCGTTCGCGATACGTTTCACGCGTGCTACCCGTGGAATCTATCCTCCCCGACCTGGTCGACACCCTCGCGACGGCGCGTCGCGCCGTGCTCGTCGCGCCGCCGGGCGCCGGCAAGACGACGCGCGTGCCTCCGGCGCTGCTCGGTGCCCCGTGGCTCGATGGGCGTCGCGTCGTGATGCTGGAGCCGCGCCGGCTGGCGGCGCGCGCGGCGGCGCGCCGGATCGCGGCCGAGCGGGGCGAGGCGGTCGGCCGGACGGTCGGCTTCCGGGTCCGCGGCGAGACGCGGGTGAGCGCCGCCACGCGGATCGAGGTGGTGACCGAGGGCGTCCTCACCCGGATGCTGCAGGAGGATCCGTCGCTCGAGGGTGTCGGCGCGGTCCTGTTCGACGAGTTCCACGAGCGCTCGCTCGCCGCCGACACCGGCCTCGCGCTCGTGCTCGGGGCGACCTCGGTGCTGCGGGACGACCTGCGCGTGCTGGTGATGTCCGCGACGCTCGACACCGCGCGGGTCGCCGCCGTGCTGGGCGGCGCCCCGGTGCTCCGCAGCGAGGCGATCGCCCACCCGGTCGAGACGCGGTTTGCCCCGCCGCGCAGCGCGCGTGACCTCGAGACCCACGTCGCCGCGGTGATCCGCGAGACGGTCCGCGCCGAAACCGGCTCGCTGCTCGTCTTCCTGCCCGGCGCGCGCGAGATCCAGCGGGTCGCCGGACTGCTCGACGACCTGGGCGACGGGGTCGACGTGCGGCCGCTCTTCGGCGCGATGCCGCCGGCCGCGCAGGACGCGGCGATCGCCCCGAGCGCGCCGGGACGACGCAAGGTGGTGCTCGCCACGAATGTCGCCGAGACGTCGCTCACGATCGACGGCGTGCGTATGGTGATCGACAGCGGACTGGAACGGGTGCCGCGCTTCTCGCCGCGCACCGGGATGACCCGACTCGAGACGGCGCGCATCACCCGCGCCTCGGCGGACCAGCGCCGCGGTCGCGCCGGCCGCACCGGCCCCGGCATCGCGATCCGCTGCTGGGGCGCGGCGGAGGACGCCGGGCTGGTGCCCGCGGCGCGCGCGGAGATCCTCGATGCCGACCTGGCTCCGCTGGCGCTCGACCTCGCCGCCGCAGGCGTGCGCGATCCCGCCGAACTGCCGTGGGTCGATCCGCCACCCGCCGCGGCCTTCGCCGTGGGCCGCGAACTCCTCGCCGGGCTCGGTGCACTCGATGCGGCGGGACGCCTGACGCCCCACGGCGAGGCGATGGCGACGTTCGGCGCCCATCCGCGCGTGGCCCACCTGCTGCTCGTCGCCTCCCGGATGGGCGCCGCGAGCGCCGCCCGCGCGGCACGGATCGCCGCGCTGCTGGACGAGCGTGACATCCTCCGCGGCGACGGCCGCGCCCCGCCATCGGACCTTCGGCTGCGGGTGGACGCGCTCGAACGGGACCTCGACCACGGGCTCCTCGCGGGGGCGACGCTCGATCGCGGCGCGATCGTGCGGGTCCGCGAACAGGCCGAGGCGTGGCAACGACGCCTTGCTCCGGCCGACGCGCCGGAGGACGAGGCCGCCCCGGTGGGCGAGCTCCTCGCCCTTGGATGGCCGGAGCGGATCGCTCGGCGACGCGACACGGCGGGTCGGTTCGTCACGGCCGGCGGCCGCGGGGTACAACTCTCCCCGGACGACCCTCTCGCGCGCGAGGACTGGATCGTGGCGGTGGCGGTGGATGACCGCGGCGCCGAGGGGCGAGTCAGTCTTGCCGCGCCGCTCGATGGCGACACCGCCCTGGCGATCGTCGATCGGGACGGCACGGTCGAGGACCTCGTGTCGTGGGACGACGGTGCGGTGCGTGCCCTGTGCCGCCGTCGGCTCGGGGCGATCGTGGTGTCGGAGCACCGGCTGGCCGATCCCGATCCCGAGCGGGCGCTGGCCGCGATGCTCGCGGGGATCCGCGACGACGGGCTCGGCGTGCTGCCCTGGCCGGATGCGGCGATCCGGCTGCGCGCACGGCTCGCCTTCGTGCACCACCATCGCCCGGACTGGCCTGACGTCGGTGACGCGGCGCTGCTCGCCGGCCTCGCCGACTGGCTCGGGCCGTTCCTGCACGGGGTGACGCGCCTGTCGGCGCTCCGCCCCGACACGCTGGAGGCGGCGCTGCTCGGGCGGCTCGACTGGTCGCGACGCGCCGAACTCGACCGGCTCGCACCGGAGCGGCTCGAGGTGCCGAGCGGCTCGCGCATTGCCCTGGATTACGGCGATCCCGAGGCGCCGCTGCTCCCGGTGCGACTGCAGGAGGTCTTCGGCCTGGTCGAGAGCCCGCGGCTGCTCGATGGCGCGGTGCCGGTGGTGATGCAGCTGCTGTCGCCGGCGCATCGGCCGGTGCAGCTGACGCGCGACCTCGCCTCGTTCTGGCGGGAGGGCTACTTCGACGTGCGGCGCGACCTCAGGGGACGCTATCCGAAGCATGCGTGGCCCGAGGATCCGACGACCGCCGAGGCGGTGCGGGGGAGGAAGCGATAGGGAACGGAGAACGGAGGACGGAGAACAGAGGAGGCCGAGCTCCCTGTTCTCCGTCCTCCGTCCTCCGTTCTCCGCTCTCCGCTCTCCGTTAGAACCGGATCCCGAGCGTGATCGGGATCATCGACGTGCTGCTGTTGTCGGTGAAGATGTTGACGTACTTCGCCTCGACGAAGAGGCCGGGGCCGAAGCCGAAGCCCGCGCCGCCCTGCACGGCGAAGTCGGTGTTGCTGGTGTCGCCGAAGTCCGGGAGATCGCTGCCCCCGGTGACCTCGGTGCGATAGAGGCCGGCGCCACCCAGGAGGTAGAGGCTGTTCCCGAGCGCGAAGTCGAGCCGGGCCATCACGCCGTAGGCGTTGAGCGAGGCGTTGGGGTCGACGCCGAGGATCTCCTTGTAACCCAGGCGGTTGTACTCCGCCTCGATCCCGAAGCCGACCTTGCCCGCAGGATTGCGCATCATGAGTTGCACGCCGCCGCCGAAGCCCGTCTTGAGGGCATCCTTGGCATCGCCCATCGGCAGCGTGACGCCGCCGTCGAGCCCGACGGTGAAGCCGGACTGCGCGGCGGCCGGGGCGGCCGTGGCGAGCGTGAGTGCCGCGACCGCGAGTGCTGCGTTCCGCATGCATGCTCCTGTCGAAGGTTCCCGCCGACTCGAGCCGACGGAGATGCGTCCCGCGGGGGAACCGGGGCGCATCCCGTTAGCACGAGCGAACCGCGAACAGTTGCACAGCGCTATCGAGAACGACCTCGCGTGTTCACGGCGTGAAGCGTTCGAAGCCCGGCGGCGGCTGGTAGGGGAGCTTGGGCTCGAAGTGCCGCCAGAGCTCGGCCGAGACGGCGCGGATGAGCTGCCATCCCTCGTTGTCGGGGGTCCACGTCGTGTCGCGCTGGTTGCGGGTGATGACGGAGAAGACATAGTCGCCATGGGGGGCGTTGACGAGCACGACCTCGGAGCGGGAGCGATCCACCGCGCCCTGCTTCGACGCCGCCTGCACCCAGGGCGGAATGCGCGAGAGCGCCTCCGCGTTCCAGTGGATCCGCGTGAGGTGGCGATACATCGCCTGGTCGGTCGCCGGATCCGCGAGGGTGCCCTGCCGGATCCGGACCAGCAACTCGGCCATCTCGCGCGGCGTCGTCTGGCCCCAGCCGTAGACCTGCCAGATCTCGCGGCGCCCCGGCGTGCGGGAGTTGACGCGAGTGCTGTCGAATCCGTGCTCGTGGAGCCACGCGTTGATGGCGACCCCACCGCCGACCAGGCCCTGCAACCACAGCGCGGCGGCGTTGTCGCTCGTCGTGATCATCCAGAGGGTGACCTGGTCGAGCGGAACCCGGGCGCCGGCCTGCAGCTTGGAGAAGAGGTCCCCCTCGTCCGAGTAGCGGAGCGAATCGGCCCAGGTCATCATGGTGTCGAAGCGGAAGCGACCGGTGCGGACCTGGTCGAGGGTCACGGCGAGGATCGGCACCTTGATCATCGAGGCGGTGGGAAAGAGCTCGTCGGGCCGGATCGTCGCGCCGCGCGAGGAGGAGAGCTGGCGGACGTAGATCCCCACGTCGCCGTGGAAGCCCTCGGTCAGGTGCCGCAGGCGGGCCTCGAGTGCCTTGTCGGTGCGGACCGCGGGGAACTGCGCGGCGAGGGGTGCGGCGAGGAGGAGGCAGAGGGCCTGCAGGCCGAGGCGCATCGCGGCTCCGGGTCGAGTTGACCGGAAGCTAACGCGGGCCGGCATCGCGCCCGGCGCCCGGCCTCGCGGCCGTTCATGACGGAACGTGGCGGCTGGCGGCGAAACCGGGCCCGCCGGGGGTGCGTATCGCATCGCCAACCCCTTGCCTCCCACGGCGGACGAACCGATGACCATGCTCGCCCTGCTGCTCCTTTCCGGCCTGTCCCAGGGACCGATCGGGCCGGAACCCCACAACGGCCGCAACGGCCAGGTCGACGTGTCGCCCCCGAAGCTCGAGGCGACGGTCACGGTTGACGGGGCCCTCGACGAGCCGGTGTGGGGCCAGGCGGCGGTGCTCACCGGGTTCTCGCAGTTCACGCCGGTTGACGGCGTGGCGGCCGCGGATTCGACCGAGGTGCTTGTCTGGTACTCGTCCTCCGCGCTGCACCTCGGGGTCCGGGCGTTCGACCAGGCCGGCGCAGTGCGGGCGACGCTCTCGCAGCGCGACCGGATCTTCGGCGACGACAACATCGAGTTCTTCCTCTCGACGTTCAACGACGGGCGGCAGGCGACCTTCCTCGCCGTCAACCCGCTCGGCGTGCAGGCGGACGGCGCGGTGAACGAGAGCGGTCGTGGCTCGAGCTGCAACGGCTTCAACTGCTCGGTCAACACCCGCGAGGGCCCCGACCTGTCGCAGGACTTCGTGTGGCAGTCGAAGGGACGGCTGACCGACTGGGGCTACGAGGTCGAGATCGTGGTGCCGCTCAAGAGCATCCGGTTCCAGGCGCGCGATCCGCAGACCTGGGGGATCAACGTGCTCCGGGTGGTGCAGCGGAGCGGCCAGGAGCAGACCTGGACGCCGGCGCGGCTGGGCCAGAGCTCGTTCCTGGCGCAGTCCGGCCGGCTGAGCGGGCTGAGCGGGCTGCGCACCGGCCGGGCGATCGACATCATCCCGGAGTTCACGTCGCGGGTGGCGGGCAGGGCCGGCACCGACGGCGGGTGGGACTACCAGGGCGGCAAGCCGGAGATCGGCGGCAACCTGCGCTGGGGGATGACGCCCAACCTGACGCTCGCGGCGACGGCGAACCCCGACTTCTCGCAGGTGGAGAGCGACGCCGGGCAGTTCTCGTTCGACCCGCGGCAGGCGCTCTTTTTCCCGGAGCGGCGGCCGTTCTTCCTCGACGGCATCGAGCAGTTCCAGGTGCCGAACAACCTGATCTACACCCGGCGCATCGTGCAGCCGGTGATCGCGACCAAGCTGACGGGCAAGGCGTTCGGCGGGACGCGCGTCGGGGTGATGGCGGCGGTGGACGACAAGGCGGTCTCCCGGAGCGGCGAGCATCCGCTCTTCGGGGTGCTGCGGCTGCAGCAGGACATCGGCTCGGGGTCGCAGCTGGGAATGGTGTACACCGAGCAGCACGACGGCGACAACGCGAACCGCGTCATCGGCGTCGACAGCCGCGTGGTCCTCGGCAGCATCCACTCGTTCACCTTCTCGGGGGCGATGGCCTACGACCAGGTCGGTGGTCACACCACGCGCGCCCCGCTCTGGGGTGCGAGCTACCGCCTCAACGGGCGCGCCTTCCGGGCCCGGTACACGTTCGGCGGGATCCACGACGACTTCCGCACCCGGACCGGCTTCACGAGCCGGACCGGGTTCGTCAACGCGGTCGCCTCACACAGCTACACCTGGCTGCGGCCCGAGAAGCTGTTCGAGTCGGTCACGTTCGAGGTGCTGCTCAACGGCACCTGGCAGTACCAGAAGCTGATCCACGGCCAGGACGTGCAGGACAAGAAGCTGCACTTCAACCTCAACAGCCAGCTGCGCGGCGGCTGGAACGTCGGTGCCTCGATCCTCGACGAGAGCTTCGGCTACGACGAGGCGCTGTACGCGAACTACGGCCTGCTGCAGCCCGACGGCTCGGTGACCGAATTCGTCGGCCAGGCACGGATCCCCAACCGCGACTACCTGGTGTCGTTCAACTCGCCGGCGCTGTCATGGGGGAGCTTCAACGGCTTCGTCCTCTGGGGCAACGACGAGAACTTCGCCGAGTGGGCCTCGGCGCCGATCCTGTGGATCAACGGTGGGGTGACGCTGACGCCGACCGACAAGCTGCGGGCCGGGTTTTCCCTGACGTACACGAAGGTCAACCGCCCCACCGACGGCACCCGGGTGTCGCTGCAGACGGTGCCGCGGGCCCGCCTCGAGTACCAGCTGAGCCGGGCGTTCCAGGTGCGCCTCATCTCGCAGTACGCGCTCGAGACCCAGGACTCGCTGCGCGACAACACCCGCACCGAGCTGCCGATCGTGGTGCGCGACGGCAGCGGCGAGTGGGTCCCGGCGCGCGGCTTCCGCAACGGCCAGTTGCGGAACGACCTTCTGCTCACGTACCTGCCGAATCCCGGCACGGTGTTCTACCTCGGCTACGGCGCCTCCCACCTCGAGAATCCGGAGGACCGGGCGCCCTCGCAGTCGCGGTTCACCCGCCAGGGCGACGCGTTCTTCCTGAAGGTGTCGTACCTGTTCCGCATGGCGGGGTGAGCGAGCGACGGGCGACAGGCGAAAAGCGGGGGCCCTGCATCGGGATGATGTCGGGGCCCCTGTCACTTGTCGCCCGTCGCCCGTCGCTTCCTAGGCCAGTCTTGCGCCGTCGTCGTGGCCGGCGGCGTCGACGAACGACGCGAAGAGCCGGCCGACCGCCGGGGCGCCGGGCTCGAACATCTCGGGATGCCATTGCACGCCGACGGCGAACTGGCCGTCCACCTCGGCGGCCTCGATCAGGCCGTCGGGGGCCCAGGCGGTGGGGGTGAGCCGGAAGCCGAGGTCGCGGATTCCCTGGTGGTGCATCGAGTTCACGGTGACGGCGGCGCCGCCGAGGGCGTCGGCGAGGCGGGTCTCGCGGGCGAGCTCGATCGGGTGGGCGAGGTGATCGCGGGTCCACCCGGCGGTCGGGAAGTAGTCGTGCTTGATCGACTCGGGGCGCTCGTCCTCGAGGTCCTGGAAGAGCGAGCCGCCGCGCGCCACGTTGAGGACCTGGAGGCCGCGGCAGAGGCCGAGGAACGGCTTCTGGTCGCGGAGCGCCCAGCGGGTGAGGACCACCTCGGTCGTGTCGCGCGCGGGATCGAGGCGGCCGAGGCCGGCGTGGCGCCCGCTGCGGTAGTACGCCGGGTCCACGTCGATCCCGCCGGGGACGCAGAGGCCGTCGATCCGGTCGTAGATCTCGCGCAGGGTGGCCGGGTCCTCGGCCAGGAGGGGGACCAGCACCGGCACGCCGCCCGCGGCCATCACCGCGTGCACGTAGCGCTGGTTCATGACCCACGAGTTGGGGAGCCCGTCGGGGATCCCCTCGATCGCATGGAGGGTCTGCGTCGTCACGCCGATCAGGGGACGCCGCCGCATCAGTTCACGCCTTCCGCCGTCTCGCGCACGATCAGGTCCACCACGTCCTTGAGGTCGCCCGTCTCCCGCCAGACCGCCAGCTGGCGGTCGGCACTGGTCCCCTCCGCCAGGATGCGGAAGGCGTATTCCACCTCGGTGCGGGTGCCGAGCTCGTCGACCACGTCACCGAGGAACCACTCCAGCAACTCGCGGACCAGGTCGCGGACGGGGAACTCCTCGCCCTTGCCGTAGTCCACCATCTTGCCCTCGAGGCCGTAGCGGATCGCCCGCCACTTGTTCTCCTCGATGAAGCCGACCGGGTAGTGCCGGTAGCTCATGTTGTCGCGGCGCAGCTTCCAGAGCTTGAAGACGATCGCCTGGAAGATCGCGGCGATGCAGACCGCCTCGTCGACCCGGGTGCAGATGTCGCAGATCCGGAACTCGAGGGTCGGGAAGCTCCAGCTCGGCCGCACGTCCCACCAGATCTTGGACGCGTTGGGGATCGAGTTGGTGCGCACGAAGGTGTTGACCAGCCACTCGAACTCGGCCCACGACGACATCGTCCGCGGGATCCCGGTCCGCGGGAAGTTGCGGAAGACGACGCTGCGGTAGCTCTTGAGCCCCGAGTTGCGCCCGAACCAGAAGGGCGACGAGGTGGAGAGCGCCAGCACGTGGGGCAGAAAATAGCGGCACGCGTTCATGGCGTCGATGAGGAACTCGCGGTCCTCGATGCCGATGTGGACGTGGGTGCCGAAGATCAGCAGCCGCTGGGCGAGGTCCTGGAGGTCCTCCTTGACGCCGACGTAGCGCTCGAGCGGGGTGATCTGCTGGTCCCACCACTTGGAGAACGGGTGGGTCCCGGC
>CAZKYO010000015.1:0-67841 GCA_964557115.1 uncultured Gemmatimonadaceae bacterium | reverse complement strand
ACCGCCGTGAGCGCCACCACCGCGCCGGCCGCCACGATCCAGCTCGCCGTCGGCAGCCCGGCGAGCGCCAGCGCCGTCGCGAGCGGGTCGCTGGAGGCAAGGTCCTTGTAATTGACGATCCCGACCGCCACCGCCCCCACGATCACGTAGATCAGCGTGCAGATCGCCAGCCCGCCCAAGATGCCCCGCGGCAGGTTGCGCTGCGGGTCGCGCGTCTCCTCCGCGGCGGTGGAGACGGCGTCGAAGCCGATGTAGGCGAAGAAGACGATCGCCGCGCCCTGGTGGATCCCCCGGAAGCCGTTCGGCGCGAACGGCACGTAGTTGTCGGGGTTGATGTGTTGCACGCCGACGATCACGAAGAACGCCAGCACAAGCAGTTTGATCACCACCATGATGTTGTTGACGCGGGCCGACTCGCGGACGCCGAGGTACAGCACCCAGGTGATCGCCGCGACGATCAGGAACGCCGGCAGGTTCACGATCACCGGCACGCCGGCGATGTGCGGGGCGGTCTCCAGCAGCCCGTGCACCGCGGGATCGGTGGACAATCGCGCCTGCAGGTAGCCGTGACTCAGCCATCCCGGGATCGTGATCCCGAAGCCGGAGAGGACCGAGGTGAAGTAGCCGCTCCACGCCACCGCGACGGCGATGTTGCCGACCGCGTACTCGAGGATCAGGTCCCAGCCAATGATCCAGGCCAGGAACTCGCCCATCGTCGCGTAGGTGTAGGTGTAGGCCGACCCCGCCTGCGGGATCATCGACGCCAGCTCGGCGTAGCAGAGCGCCGCCAGGCCGCACGCCACGCCGAGGAGGACGAACGAGAGGACCAGCGCCGGCCCGGCGCCGGCCCGGACCATCGTCCCGTCGGGGAGGAACTCGCCGGCCGCCGCGGTGCCGATCGACGAGAAGATGCCGGCCCCGATCACCGCGCCGATCGCGAGCATGATCAGGTCGCCGCTGCCCAGGGACCGGATCAGGCCGCGGTCGTTGTCGGCCGAGATCGGCTTGGTGCGAAAGAGGTTCATCAGCGGTCCGGGAAGGTGACGGTGACGAGGAGGACGCCGGCGACGGCTCGGCCGTCGGCATCGCGGGCCGGCTTGAAGGTGTAGCCCATCATCAGTTCGTCGAACTTCTTCTGGAACTTCTTGTCGGAGATCGGCGGGTGGTCGATCGAGGTCACCACCCCGTTGGCGGCGATCTGGAACGTGACCTCGATGGTTGTGCCGCGCAACGCCCGCGGCGTCCCCTCCATCGGCGGGATGATCAGGAACTTGGTCTCCGGTGGCGTCCCCCGCAGCGTGCCGCCACCGGTGCCGCCGCCCCGGCCGCCGCCGCTGCCGGGCCCCTCGCCGCTGCCGGTTCCCGGGCCGTTGCCGGTTCCCTGCCCACCGCCGGATCCACCGCCGCTGCCGGCCGAGGCAGCTCCCCCGCTGGGGAGCGTATCGAGCCTCGCAGGCGGCGGGGTGACCTCGGGCTTGAGCGTCGTCGGCTCCACCGGCGGGATCACCGTGGGGGTGACGATCGGCGCCTCGACGACCACCTCGGGTGGCGGCGGCGGGGGTGGCGGCGCCTGCAGCATCACGTACTCGGCGCCGCCCTGGCCGCCGCCCCCGCCGCCGCCAAGCTGCTCGAGGAGGGTACTGAGCGGTCCGCCGCGGGTCTCCGCCTCTTCGATGCCGAGCCGCACCAACAGCACGATCGCGGCGACGTGCAGCAGCAGCGAGAGGATCGGGGTGAGCCGCGAGCGCCGGTCGTCAACCGGCAGGAAGCCACGAACGCGGACGTTCCCCGGGGGAACGTCCGCGCTCGCGGCCTGCGATTCAGGACTCACGTCGGGCTCAGTTGGCCTCGATGGGCGTGAAGCCGATGACTTCGACCCCGGCGCCCCGGACGATGTCGATCGCCTCGATGACATCGCCATAGGTCCGGGTCCCCGCCGGCTTGACGAAGATCACCTTCGCGGGCCGGTTGTCGTAGATGTTGTGGATCTCGGCATCGAGCCGATCGAGCGGGAACGGCTGCTGGGCGTTGATGTCGTACTGCCCGTCGGCCCGGATCTGCAGCACGATCTGGGTGCTCGGGGCGCTCGACACCGCCGCCGTCTGCTCGGGCGGGATCTGGACCTCGATCACCGTCCGGCTGAGAGCGTTGACGATCATGAAGATGATCAGCAGCACAAGGAGGACGTCGATCATCGGGGTGACGTTGATCTCCGAGTTGACCCCGCCGGCACTTCCGGTGCTCATCGCCATGGGATCACTTCCCTTCCTCGGGCGGCGCGTCGAAGCCGCCCTTCCGATCGGTGATGGCGACCAGGACCGCGGCCCCCGCCCGGCGGCCGACCTCGACCGCCTGCTGGATCTTGGAATAGGGCAGGTTCACGTCGGCCTTGAAGTAGAGGAGCTTGTCCTCGCTCCGGGCCGCGAACAGCGACTTGAGCTCCGCCTCGGCCTGCTCCGGGGTCCGGGGCTGGCCGTTGACGAAGTAGTTGCCCGCATTGTCGACGCCCATGGTGATCTCGTTGTCCTCTTCCGGCGCCGACTTCACGTTCGCGCCCGCCGGCATCGTGGCGGTGAAGCCCGCCGCGATGACCGGGGTCACGATCATGAAGATGATGAGGAGCACCAGCATCACGTCGATCATCGGGGTGACGTTGATGTTGGCGTTGACGGCCGAGCCGCCGCCCTCAGCCGTGGAGATGGCCACTGCCGGTCACCGCCTTCTGGGCCTGGAACTCCTTGGTGAAGATCGAGCGGCCGAACTCGCTCCCCACGCTCTTGATCAGGTAGTCGATCAGCTCCTTCGAGGTGTAGGTCATCTCGACGGAGAGGTTCTCGGTCTTGGTGGTGAAGTAGTTGTAGAACCACACCGCCGGGATCGCGACGAGGAGGCCGAAGGCGGTCGTGATGAGCGCCTCGGCGATGCCGGCGCCGATGCCGGCGAGGCCGCCCGACGCGCCGCCGGCCGACATCGCCTGGAACGCGTTCACGATGCCCATCGTGGTGCCGAGGAGGCCGACGAACGGCGCCGTGGCGCCGACCGTGCCCAGGATGCCCGAGCCGCGCTTGAACTCGGAGAGGACGATCATCATCTGGCGCTCCACCGCGCGCTCGGCCGAGTTGATGTCGGCGGCGGTGATGGTGGCGCGGTCACGCAGCAGCGGCTTGACCTCGGAGAGCGCGCCCCCGAGCACCCGCGACACGTGCGAGTCCTTGTTCTTCTCGGCCAGCGCGATCGCCTGGTCCAGGTTCTCCTCCTGGATGGCGCGCGAGAACTGCGGCGCGAACTTGCGGGTCGCCGCCTCGCTCTTGCGGATCTTCAGCCACTTCTGGAGCGCCACGGTGAGCGACCAGACCGACATGATCGCGAGCACGACCACGATCGAGCGGGCGAAGAGCCCGGCGTCCGACCAAAGCTTGAGTAGATCCATTGCGGTGCTGCCTTTCGTGATGATGGGTCTCGACCGCGACGCCGCGGTCCGCGGTCGTCCTCAGCCTGCGTTCAGCGAGAACCGGATGACTTGCTCCACCAGCTGGCGCACGGCCTGGCCGCGCATCTTCGCCGGCTTGAACGTCGACTTGCGAATCGCGTCGATGGCCGGGGCCTCGAACGCCTTGTTGGTCGAGCTGAGCACCTGGATCGAGGACGGCTCGGCCTTGCCGTTGGTCCCCACCACGTACCGCAGCCGCACCACGCCCTCGATGCCGACGCTCCGCATCACCTGCGGATAGACCGGCTCGGGGCCGCCGGTGCGCTGCACCGGGTCGTCCACCTCGTCCTGCGTGTACGTCTCGCCGGCCGCCACCGCGTCGGTGATCACCGGCCCGGTGCCGCCGATCACGCCGGTCGCCACGCCGCCCGCCACGCCCCGGCCCGAGAAGTCGCGCGCGTCGAACTTCTCGTTCAGGTTCACCGGCGGGATCTCCGTCGGCAGATTCTTGGGCGGCACGATCGTCTGGAAGCCCTGCGGCGGCGGGTTGTTGGTCACCACCGCGTCGGGGGGCGGCACGTCCGGCGGCGGGGGCGGCGGCGGGGGCGGCGGCGGCAGCAGGAACGACGTCTCCTGCTGCACGATCTTCGCCGCCTGCTCGGCCACGCCCGCGGTCGCCTTCACCGCCAGGAAGATGAGCGCCACGTGCAGGACCATCGACAGCGCGGTCTGCCCGAGGGTGCGCTCCTTCTTCGGCTTGGACTCGATCAGGTTCTCGAACACTACGACGGTCCTCCGCGAGATGGAGGTGGACGGGTTACCTGGGGGAGAATCTGTCGGGCGGAGTTCGCACTCGCCTCACCGCCGGATGACAATTCGATGACAAGTCGATGAACAATCGGGATCAGGCGGGCTGGAGGTCCGGCCCCCCGGCCAGCGGCAGCCGCACCGTGAACGTCGTCCCCCGCCCCGGCCGGCTCTGCACCTCGATGGTACCCCCGTGCGCCTCGGTGATCCACTTGGCGATCGCGAGGCCGAGTCCGGCCCCCGGCCGCTCCCCGGTCCGCGAGCGGGCCGGGTCGGCCCGCCAGAACCGCTCGAAGACGTGCTCGAGGTCGCCCGGGGCGATCCCGATCCCGGTGTCGCGGACCTGGAGCACCGCGGCGCCGTCCGCCAAGCCGAGCGCCACCTCGACCGCGCCACCTTGCGGCGTGTACTTGATCGCGTTGGTGAGGAGGTTCATCAGCAGCTGGCGGAGGCGGCCCGGCTCGGCCATCACCATCACCGGCTTGGCAGGGAGGTCGAAGGCCACGATGATCCCCTGCTGCTCGCCGAGGAGCTCGGCCGTCTCCACCGCCTCGCCCACCAGCGCGACCAGGTCCGTCTCGGCCAGGACCAGGGTGCTGCGTCCCTCGTCCACTCGCGCGAGGGTGAGGAGGTTGGTCACCAATTCGGTCATCTCGTTGACCTGACGCAGCGTCTCATCCAGCGTGTGCACCACCTCGCCGGGCGTTTCCGGGTGGGTGAGCGACCGCTCGACCCCGGCGCGCAGCACCATCAGCGGCGTCTTCAGCTCGTGGGACGCATCGGCGGTGAAGCGACGGAGTGCCACGAAGCTGCGCTCCACCCGGCTCAGCATCGCGTTGAGGTTGGCCCCCAGGCGCGCCAGCTCGTCGCTGCCGGTGGCGACCGCGACGCGGCGGTGCAGCGAGCGGCCGTCCTGGATCGCCTCCACCTCCTGGATCAGCTGCTCGAGCGGCGCCAGCGACTTCCCCGCGAGCCAGTAGCCGAGCAGCCCCGACGCGATCAGGATGAACGGCGCCACCAGCAGCATCGAGACGAGCAACTGCGAGGGGCCGTAGAGGGCCGTGGTCGGCGCGGCGGCGATCAGCAGGCTCCGCACCTCGCGCTGTGCCGCGCCGCCCAGCGTGTCGAGGGTGAACCAGTGCGGCACCGGCTCCTCGCTGAGCCGGATCCGGCCGAGCCGCGGCTCGATCGGCTGCCTGAGCATCACGCGGCGGATCTGGGTGAGGTCGGCGGCCTCGATCGAGGCGGCGGCGGGCGAGACGTACAGCAGCCGACCACCCGGGTCCATCACGAACAGCAGGTCGCTGAAGCCGTCGAGGAAGGCGCGGAACTCCTGCAGCAGCTCGTAGGTGGTGTCGGAGGGACGGGTCGACGAGGCGGTCGCGAGGACGATGCGGGGCAGCACCCGGGCCCGCTCCTCCATGGTGCGGCGGATCAGCTGGGCCTCGCCCTGGATCCGTCCCTCCAGCGCGGCCTGCCGCTCGCGCTGGGCCGAGGTGCGACGCTCGACGTAGAGCGCCACGCCGAAGACCAGGATCGTCATGATCAGCGCGGCCCCGTAGAACAGGGTGAGCCGCCACCGGATGCTCTGCATCTAGCCCTTCACCACGTACCCGACCCCGCGCACGGTGTGGACCAGCTTGCGCGGGAAGTTGGCGTCGACCTTCTTGCGCAGCCGGTTGATCACCACGTCGACGATGTTGGTTCCCGGGTCGAAGTGATAGTCCCACGCGTACTCGGTGATCAGCGTGCGCGACATCACCCGGCCGGCGTGGCGCATCAGGTACTCGAGCACCGTGTATTCCTTGGGCGTCAGGTCGATCAGCGTGCCGGCGCGGCGCACCTCGCGCGCGTCGAGGTCGACCTCCAGGTCGGCCACCGCGAGCACCCGGGTCGCCAGCGCGCGCGGCCGGCGCGACAGCGCCTCGATCCGGGCCAGCAGTTCCTCGAAGGCGAACGGCTTGGTGACATAGTCGTCGGCGCCGGCCCGCAGGGCGTCGACCTTGAAGTCGACGCTGTCCTGCGCCGTGAGCACCAGGATCGGCATCGCGTGGCCGCGATCACGCAGGGTGCGGAGCACCTCGAGCCCGGTCAGTCCCGGCAGCCGCAGGTCGAGGATCACGAGGTCGTACGGCGCCGCGGCGATCACCTCGAGCGCCTCGCCGCCGTCGGCGACCCAGTCGGCGTTGTACTGCGCCTCCTCGAGGCCGCGCTTGACGTATTGCCCGACCGTGCGGTCGTCCTCCACCACCAGGAGCTTCATGCGACCCCCGCCTGCCGCGCGGGCGGCAGGGCGATGCGGAAGGTGGTCAGCCCGGGCTCGCTGCGGACATCCAGCCGGCCATGGTGGTCGGCGATGATGCCGTAGCAGATCGCCAGCCCGAGGCCGGTGCCGCGGCTCGGTCCCTTCGTGGTGAAGAACGGCTCGAAGATCTTCGGCAGCACTTCCGGCGGGATCCCCGGGCCGTCGTCCGACAGCTCGGCCACGATCCACGGCGGCTCGTGCCGGGTCCGGATCGTCACGGTCCCCCGCCCGCCGGTCGCGTCGGCCGCGTTGAGGAGGATCGCCATCGCCGCCTGGATCAGGCGCTCCTCGTTGCCGCGGACCGGCGGCAGGTCGGCGTCGAGGTCGCGCACCACCTCGAGGCGCCGGAACCGCTGGTGGTGCTTGAGCAGGAAGAGCGTCCGCTCGAGCAGCGCGTTGAGGTCCGTCGGCTCCACGCCGTCGCCGCTCCGTCCCGCACGGGAAAAGTCGAGCAGGCCGTCCACGATGTTGGTGCAACGCGAGACTTCGGACTCGATGATGTCGAGGTACTCGCGCACCACCGGCTCGGCGGTGCCGCCGAGGCGGGACGAGATGGCCGCGACGCAGGCGCCGATCGTGGCGAGCGGGTTGTTGATCTCGTGCATCACGCCGGCGGCCAGCTGGCCCACTGCGGCGAGCTTCTCGGTCTGGTGCATCGCCACCTGGATCGCGCGGGTCTCGGTGACGTCCTCGCCGATCGTGATCACGTGGCTGATCTGGTCGCCGTCCAGGCGCATCGGCAGGCGGGTGGTGCGATAGGTGCGCGTCCCCGCCTCGCCCGGCACGTCCTGCTCGCTCTCCATCGTCTCGCCGGTGGTGAAGACCCGCTCGAACTCGTCGCGCAGCAGGGCCGCCGGATGGCGGTGCAGCACCTCGAACACCGGCCGGCCGAGGACCTCGGCGCGCCGCAGCCCCTGGGTGCCGGTCTCGCGCTTCCGGTTCCAGACCACGATCCGGTAGTCGCGATCCACCACGTAGAGGCCCACGGGGAGCGAATCGACGGTGAGACGGTGGAGCGACCGCTCGAGGATTGCGCCGTCGCTCGATTCCTCGATCGCCGGCATGACCGCCGCGAGCAGCTCGGCCACCGTCTCCAGCACCGGCCGCAGCTCGGCGGGCGCCCGGGGCGAGCCGACCGCCTCGAGCACCGCGTGGCGACCCGCCCCCCAGGGCACGTCCACCAGGCACGCGGCCGAGGCGGGCGTGCCGTCACCCGCCGCGAGGCGGTCGCCGCGTCGCTGGCCGGCGTGGAGCCGCACCGCCTCGGCCGGCAGCATGGTGCGCAGCTGGTCGCAGAGTCGCTGGAAGCGCTCGGCCGGCGCGCCCTCACCCGCCAGCGCCCGGGCCGCGGCGCTGATCACCGCCAAGGGTGGCGGCACGACGCCCGCCTTTGCCACCGGGGTCACCCGGTCCGCTGGAGCGGCGGGCGCATGGTCAGGCAAGCGCCTCCAGTTGCGCGATCAATTCGTCGGTCGAGCGTTTCTCGGCGCCCTTCGCCTCGACATGCGACCATCGGACCACGCCGTCGCGATCGACGAGGAAGTAGGCGCGCCGCGCCTGGAACCGCTCCTCCTCGAGCACCCCGTAGCGTCGCGTCACCTCGCGCCGCGCGTCGCTCAGCAGGTCGACCGAGATCCCCGCCTGCGCCTGCCACGCCTTCTGGCTCGGGATCAGGTCCACCGAGATCGGCAGCACCGCCGCGCCGAGCGCCGCGTAGCGTCCGTAATCCTCGCTCATCTCGCAGAGCTCGGCCGTGCAGGTGCTGGTGAACGCCGCGGGCACGAAGGCGAGCAGCACCGGTTGCTGCCCGCGGAACGACGACAGCGTCACCGTGCCGCCGCCGGTGGACGGCAGCGTGAAGTCGGGCGCCGGCGCGCCGGCCGCTGGCGCGTCGCTCACCGAGCGGCCTTGAAGCGTCGGGCGACCTCGGTCCAGTTCACCACGTTCCACCAGGCGCCGACATAGTCGGGCCGGCGGTTCTGGTACTTGAGGTAGTAGGCGTGCTCCCAGACGTCGCAGCCGAGGATCGGCGTGCGCCCCTCCATCAGCGGGGAGTCCTGGTTGGGCGTGCTCTCGACGACGAGCGATCCGTTCGCCCCGACGCTCAACCAGCCCCAACCCGAACCGAATCGCGTGGCGCACGCATCGGCAAACTTCTCCTGGAAGGCCGCGAACGATCCGAACGACTGGTCGATGGCGGCCGCCAGGTCGCCCTCGGGCGCGCCGGCGCCGCCGGGGGCCATGACCTCCCAGAAGAGCGTGTGGTTGGCGTGGCCGCCGCCGTTGTTGCGGACGGCGCCGCGCTTCGCCTCGGGCACCTGCGAAAGGTTGGCGATCAACTGCTCCACCGGCATCGCCGACAGGGCATCGAGGCCTTCCAGCGCGGCGTTCAGCTTGGCGACGTACGCGGCGTGGTGCTTGTCGTGGTGGATCCGCATCGTCTGTTCGTCGATGTGCGGTTCCAGCGCGTTGTAGTCGTACGGGAGGGGCGGGACGGAGTAGGCCATCGGATGCAATCCCCGGGACGTCAGGATGAAGGGTCAGCGGGGATCGCCGCCGCGCGCACGACGCGCGCCGCCGCGGACGACAGTCCCCAGGCGAGCACGGAGGCCAGGACCACCTCATGGTGCAGCAGGGCGCCGGCAGTCGCCGCCATCCCGGCGCCCGCGAGGAGCGCGGCCCAATTGGTCCCCGAGAAGGTAACCCGGTCGGGGGCCACGAGGTTCCGGGTTGCACCATCAATCGCCAGTGCGACGGCGCCCGCGCTCGCGAGGAGGATCCCGGCCATCGCGAGCGGCTCGGGCCGGAACGCAACCACCAATCCGGCGCTCCCCAGCGCCGTCGGCCAGTGCCCGCGCCAGGCGGCAATGATGGCCGAGGGGACGAGCACCATCCCGACCACGGGCTGCCAACCGGCGAGGACCTCAGGCGCCACCGAGGCGGACATCCGCCAGGCGAGGAGCGACGCCGCCGGCGCCAGCAGCACCCCCGGTCCGAACCGGTGCAGCGGCCACGGCGCCTGCATCGCCGCGACGAGCGCCAGCGCCAGCACGCCCAGCCAGCCTTCGGCCGCCGGCGAGACCGGCTCCACGCTGAAGAAGCTGACCAGCCGGGCCAGTGGATCGCCGGCGATGGTGAAGGCGAACCAGCCGAGGGCAGCCGCGGCGAGGGTCGCGACGACCGGCAGCACCAGGCGGCGGGCGGAAAGGTGCTCGTGGCGGCCGGCGCCGAGGCGCCAGGCGATCGGAACGGCCGGCGCGAGCAACGCGATCGCCATCGGTTCGAGCATGGCGAGACCGGCCGCGAGCAGCGTGACGCCAAGCGCGACCCATGTCGACCGATGGACAACACCCGAGGCCGCCAGTGGTGCGCGACGCGGCGCCACCCATCCGACCACCAACGGCAACGCGCCGAAGACCGTCCCCAGGGCGAGCCCGGGAAGGTGCAGTGCGCCACGAATCGCCCAGAGCATGCAGGCAAGCAGCGGCACCAGCGCGACGGCACTCCGTCGCGTGGCTCTCGGCCATGGCCACGCCGCGCCGAGGACCAGGCCGGCGGTGATCGAGAGGAAGAGGGGGTTGCCGGGCCCGGCGGCACCGAACGCCTCGACTGCAGGCATCGCGGCCTCGCCCACGGCGACGGCCAGCGTGGCGACCGCGAACGTGGCCAGGACCAGGCGCGCGGCCGCGACGCCGCGCGCGTCGCGGGGCACCGCGAGGATCGCCGCCAGCGGCGGGAGGAGCAGCCAGGTCATCGGAGCGGGAAGCACGACCGCCGAATCTCGTCGCCCTCCGATGGGCCTGCAACCTCGCGGCGAGCACACCCCCTGTCTCGGCGGTCCCGACGGGACGATACTTCGGGGACGGCTGGCTCCCTTGTTCCCCTGACCGCAGATCGCATGGCCTTCTCGCTCCGCTATTCGCTCACCACCCCGGGACGGGCCGTCGTCGCCCTCGAGGCCGACGACCTGCGCGTCGCCATGCAGGCAACCGACGAGACCGATGCCCTCGGCGACCTCGCGCGCGCCGTGATCGCGCTGATGGAGGGCGCCGACCATGCATCGCTGGTGCTCGAGGACGCCCCGGGCGTCCACGAGTGGTCCCTGGAGCGCGACGACGAGCTCGTCCACCTGCGCGTCCACAGCTGGGCCGACCGGCGGAGCGGGCATGCGGACATGACGCTGTCGCAGGAACGTTCGGCCGCGCTCGCCTGCCCGCTCGGCGCGCTGGCGCGCGAACTGGTGCTCGTGCTCGACGTGCTCTGGGTGGGACATGGTCCGGACGGCTGGCGCCGGCTCTCGCCCAAGCACCCGTTCCCGATCCCCGAGCGCCGCCGGCTGCAGCAACTCCTCGCCGTGCAGTCGCGCCGCGACGCGGAGCGCAAGGCCGCGGGCGGCTGACCAGGCGTCCTACCCCAGCATCACCCCTCGCACCGTCGCCTCGTCCACCCCGACCACCTCGACCACCTTCTGCCGCGCATGCGCGCCGCGCACGATCGTGATGGCGTGGCGCGCCACCCCGAGGCGATCGGCCAGGAAGTCGATCAGCGCGTCATTGGCGCGTCCGTCGACCGCCACGGCCGCGAGGCGCACCTTGAGGCGGTCGCCATGCAGCCCGGCAACCTCGCTTCGCGAGGCGCCGGGCTGCACGTGGAGCTGGAGGCGAACCCCGCCGGGGATCGCCGACAGGGTCATTGGCTGTCGGGGGCGGTCGCCGGGGCGGGCGCCGCGGTATCCGGCTGCCACTTGGCGGAGGCCGCGTTCACCAGCGCCTCGATCGCCGCGTGGTTGATCGTGACCTCGGCATCGCGGCGCAGGATCCATCCGAGCGCGCCCGGGAGCGGACGGTAGGGCACCTGCCCGCCGATGATCTGGAGCATGTAGTTGCGCACCGCCGTGATGCTGTCTCCGTTGGTCAGCACCGGCCGGTAGAACGTGGTCATGTCGTCGAGCGCCTTGCGATAGAGCGGCGCCAGCGCCTCCCAGGCCCTCGGGGAGACCCGCGGCGCGCCCGGCGCGGCGCCTTCCCACGCCAGCTCCCGGCGCGCCAGCTGGCGCGCGAGGATCGTCAGCACGGTGTCCGGCGCCGTCGGCAGCGTCGAGCGCTCGACGGCCGGCCGCACGAGGACCCACATCCGCACCTCGTCCGGCGAGAGATCGCCACCGTCCCAGGTGGCGAAGGGAGCCGTCCCGCCACCGGAATAGGGCTCCACCACCAGGTCGCGCAGCCGCGACAAGGCGTCATTCGCAAGCGTGAGCTTCCGGGCGGCGACGAGCGAGTCGACCCAGGCCGAATCCATCCGTTCGGCCAGGCGCGGCATCAGCCACTGGCTGACCCCCGGGCGAGACTCGGCGATCGTGGCGCGCCGGAAGATGTGGAAGCCGTTCGGCGCGCTGATCACTTCCGTCGCCTCGCCCGGCTGCAGCCGCCAGGCGGCGGTGGCCATCCGGCTGTCGCCAAGCTGCTCCCGGGTGAGCGCCGGCATGAACCCACCGGTCGCCGCGGCGAGCGAGTCCTCCGAGGATCGACGCACGAGCGCGGTGAAGTCGGCGCCGTTGCGCACCTGCTCGTCGAGCCCCTGCATCCGCCGGACGGCCGCGATGCGCTGGGCCGAGTCGGCGTTCGGGGGCACCCGCACGTAAAGGTCCTGGAAGACGCGCACCGCCCCGAGCCGGCTGACCGAGTCGGCCTGCGCCTCCGAGATCGGCGGCATCGTGGCCGCGCGCGCCTGCAACGCCTCCAGCACCGTGCCCCGGATCGCGTCGGCCGTGATCGCCTCGCTGACCATCGCGGAATCGGCGAGGGGCTCGGCGCGCACGATGGCGCGACGGAGCAGCGCGGCGTCGATGAACGCGGAGGTGAAGACGGCGGCGCTCTGCAGGCTCGGCGGGAACTGGGGCGGCGCCTTGAGCAGCAGCTCCTCGAAGGTCGCGCCGTCGAGGGTGGTGCCGTTGACGTTCACGATGACGGCCTGACGCGCGGCGTCGGGCGACATGCCGCCCCCGCAGGCGGCGGCGAACAGCAGCGTCAGGAGCGCAATCGGGGCTCGACGAATGGGCATTGGCGCTCTCGGGGCTCGGGGTGTGGCAGGACCGGGCGAGGCAATGGAGCGGATGGGGCTCGAACCCACGACCCCCTGCTTGCAAAGCAGGTGCTCTCCCAGCTGAGCTACCGCCCCGGAGGCCGGAAGATAACGGGCGGGCCCCCGAGGCGGGAACGCGGAACCCATCCCGGGCTTGCCCCCGGAAGGCGTTCGCGAAACTATCAAGGGGTTCGGTTCCGTCCATGGCGCGTGCGCCACCGACCTCCCCCGCAAGCCCGAGGCACCCCATGAAGCGCTTCCTCGCCCTCTCCGCCGGCCTGGCCCTCTTCGCGTGCAGCAGCAGTTCCACCGGTTCGAACGGGGGTGGCGGAGGCACCATGACCGCCACCGTCGATGGCGGCAGCTTCGCGCCGCGCAGCAGCGACGTCGAGGTCCACTTCAACGGCGGCGTCCTCAACATCAAGGGCACCGCGACGTCCGGCAACACGACCACGTCGATCACCCTCAACCTGCTGAACGTGGTCGGCGCCGGGACCTTCCCGCTCAACCCGAACAACGCCACCCAGTACGCCGAGGTGATCCAGTCGCAGGGCGGCGCGGCCTCCGGCTGGACGACCACGCTCTCGCCGGGCAGCGGCACGGTCGTGCTCACCTCCCTGTCGGGCAACCGGATCGAGGGGACGTTCCAGTTCACCGGCCAGTTCAAGCCCGGCACGGCCGGCACCGGCCAGAAGTCGGTGAGCAGCGGCAGCTTCAGCGTGACGTACTGAGCATGGACGCGGGGTTTCTCGACGACGTCCGCGCCGCGTTCGGCGCGACCGAGGGGATCACCCTCGGCGCGCCGATGCGGCAGGGCGAGATCGACCCCGAGCCGCTGGTGCGGCTGCCGCTGGCGATGCTCAATCGCCACGGGCTGGTCGCCGGCGCGACCGGGACCGGCAAGACCCGCACCCTCCAGCTGATCGCCGAGCAGCTCTCGGCAGCCGGCGTGCCGGTCTTCATCGCCGACATCAAGGGCGACCTCTCGGGGCTCGCGATACCCGGCACCCCCCACCCGAAGATCGACGAACGCGCCAAGGCGACCGGCCAGCCGTGGCAGCCCGCCGGCTTCCCGGTCGAGTTCCTCTCGCTCACCGGCGCGCGCGGGGCGCAGCTCCGCGCCACGGTGGCCTCGTTCGGCCCGCTGCTGCTCGCCCGGGTGCTCGGCCTCAACGAGACGCAGTCGAGCGTCCTCGCGATGGTGTTCAAGTACTGCGACGACCACGGCCTGCTGCTGCTCGACCTCGGCGACCTGCGCGCGGTGCTGCAGTACCTCACCGGCGAGGGGGCCGACGAGCTCAAGGACTACGGCGGGATGTCCCGCCAGACCGTCGGGGTGCTGCTCCGCGAATTGGTGGAGCTCGAGCAGCAGGGCGCCGCCGCGTTCTTCGGCGAGCCGCAGTTCGACCTCGACGACCTCCTGCTGCTGGACCGCGACGGCCGCGGCGTGATCTCGGTGCTCGAACTCGGCGACTGCCAGGACCGGCCCGCGCTCTTCTCGACCTTCATGATGTGGATGCTCGCGCGGCTCTACCTCGACCTGCCCGAGGTCGGCGACCTCCCGAAGCCGAAGCTCGTCTTCTTCCTCGACGAGGCGCACCTCCTGTTCGACGGCGCCAGCAAGGCGTTCCGCGAGGAGGTCGAGAAGATCATCCGGCTGATCCGCTCCAAGGGGGTCGGGGTCTTCTTCTGCACCCAGAGCCCGCGCGACGTACCGCCCGACATCCTGGGCCAGCTCGGCAACCGGGTGCAGCACGCGCTGCGGGCGTTCACGCCCGACGACGAGAAGGCGATGCGGGCGGCGGCGCGCACCTTCCCGAAGACGCCGTGGTACGACGTCGAGGAGCTGCTGACCACCGTCGGCACGGGCCAGGCGATCATCACGGTCCTGACGCCCAAGGGCAACCCGACGCCGCCGTTCGCGACCCACCTCCTCGCGCCGTCGGCGAGCATGCAGCCGCTGGACGAGGCCGAGCTCGCCCGGAGGGTCGGATTGTCGCCGCAGGTGCGTCGCTACGCGCAGGCAATCGACCGCGACAGCGCCAGGGAACGCCTCGAGGCGCTCGAGGCCAAGGCCCGGGCCGAGGCGCCGGTCGGGGTCGAGGACGGCCCCGCCCCCCGCGGGCGCCGTTCCGCGAAGGCGCCGCCGACGATGCTGGAGAAGGTCCTCAAGTCGCGGGCGATCTCGAACATCGGCACCCAGCTGGTGCGGAGCGCGATGGGCGTGCTGGAGCGCAGCCTCCGCAAGCGGTGAACCGGGAAGGCGACGGCCCCGGGGGCGAGCTGCGTCGCTCCCGGGGCCGTCGCCTTCCCGGTGTCCCGCCGGCTAGCTCTGCATCTGCTGCGCGACCCGCTGGACCTGGTCGAGCACCCGCAGCAGGTTGCCGCTCCACAGCTTGCCGATCTGCTCCTCGGTGTAGCCGCGGCGCACCAGCTCCTTCGTCACGTTCAGCGTCTCCTCCGCGGAGCGCCAGCCCTCGACCCCGCCGCCGCCGTCGAAGTCGGAGGCGATCCCCACGTGGTCGATCCCGATCAGCTTGACGGCGTAGTCGATGTGGTCGACGAAGTCGGCCACCGTGGCGACGGGGTAGCGCGCCTGGATCGCCGCCTGCGCCGCGAGGTAGGCCGCGCGCCGCTCCTCCGGCAGCGCGGCCACGGCCGCCTGGGCCGCGCCGCGCCCGCGGCCGGTGACGCCGTACGCGGTCCGGAGCGAGTCCAGTGCCGCGTTGCGGGCCGCGTCGACGGCGGGGTCGCACTTCACGTAGCCGGTGAACGCCACCAGCTGGGCCACCCCGCCGTTCTGCGCGAGGGCGCGCAGCTGCTCGTCGTCGAGGTTCCGCGAATGGTTGCAGATCGCGCGGACGCCGCTGTGCGACGCGATGATCGGCGCCTTCGTGAGCGCCAGCGTCTGCATCATCGACTCCTTCGACGGATGCGAGATGTCGATCATGATCCCGACCCGGTTCATCTCGGCGATCACCTGGCGCCCCAGCGGCGAGAGGCCGTGGTGGAGCCACACGCCGTCGGCCTCGCCGGTGTTGGAGTCGCTGAGCTGGGAATGGCCGTTGTGCGCGAGCGACATGTACCGGGCGCCCATCGCCTGGAACTTCGCGACGTTGGTGATGTCGGTCCCGATCGGGTAGCCGTTCTCGACCCCGATGAAGATCACCCGCTTCCCCGCGGCGTGGATCCGGCGGGCATCGGCCGACGTGAGCGCCAGTCCGGCACGATCCGGCGCGATCGAGTCCACCAGCCGGTGGATCGCGGCGAACTTCTCCATCGCCTGCGCGTGCGCCCGGGCGAAGCCCGCCTCCGTGAGGTCCTCCGACTGGCCCGTGTAGACGATCAGGAACGCGGCGTCCAGGCCGCCGGCCTCCATCTTGGCCAGGTCCACCTGGGTCCGCGGCAGCCGGTCGGCGTAGTTCGCCTCCCCGAGCCGGAAATTGGCCGGCGAGATGTCCACGTGCGTGTCGAGGGTCAGCACGCGGCCGTGGATCGCCCGGGCCTTCGCCTCGAGGGCGGCGTCGGACTGCGCGGCGGCGCCGCGCGCGGCGACCACCACCATCAGGGCGGAGAGGACGGCGCACCGGGCGCCGGGTCGGAAGGCACGGAGGTCAGGTCGCATGGGACACCGGGGAGTCGAGTGGAGGGAGGCAGCGATCGGGGACCGCCCCAAACTAACGCGCCGGCAGGCGACGGGACGGGCGGGACCCTTCGTTGCCCTGATGGGTGTCATGCCGCAGGTTCCCTGGACTCAACCTGCATGGAGGCAGCCTCATGTCCGTCGCCAAGGTCACCGAGCTCATCTGCGATTCCAAGATGTCCTTTGATGACGCAATCACCCAGGGGATCCAGCGCGCCGACAAGACGCTGCGCAACGTGTCGGGGGCCTGGATCGAGAGCCAGAAGCTCGTCATCGAGAAGGGCAAGATCGTGAAGTACCGGGTGATCCTGAAAGTCACCTTCGTTCTCGACGACTGATGCCGGGTCCGGGGCGCCGGTGCGCGGGTGACGCCTAGTCGACGTCCGGCGCGCCGCCGCCCGCCTCCGCCGCCATGCCGGCGGGCCGCAGCTCCTGGTGGTGGATGTAGCCGCCGAGCAGCGCCGTCCGCGCCAGCACCGCGAACGCGAATACGGCGAGCGCGGTGCCCGCGAGCGTCGTCCCGCGATCGATCGCCTGGCCGCGACGTCGCCACAGCATCCCCAGCGCCAGCACGCCCGCCGCGCCGCACACGATCAGCGCCCATTCCGCGCTCTCCTCGTGCTCGTGGATCAAGCCGCGCGTCACCACCGGCAGGTCCTCCACCACGTCCTCCGCCGGCTCCCCGGTGAGGTACGAGGCGCCGGCACCCAGGCCGCCGACGACAAGCAGCACCAGGCCGGCACGCCGCACCACCGGCAGCGCCGGGCGCAACAGCGCGACGACGAAGCACGCCAGCGCGAAGAGGATCGCGAACAGCGGGAGATGGTTGACCGCGAGATGCAGGTGCGCGCCGTTCATCGGGGTCTCCGGGAGGATGGGCCTGGGAACCGAAATCTATGGTGCAGACGGCATGCGGGGCAGCCGCGACGCGACGCAAACCCGAGCGCCGCGCTTCCGATTCAGTGCCCGGTTCACCCGTGCCCGGCCAGCGCCTCCAGGAACCCGCGGCTCCAGTCGTCGACGTCGTGGCCCTCGACCACCTCGACCAGCCGCCGCATCCGCTGGCGCCGCTCCTCCTCCGGCAGCGTCAGCGCCTGGTGGAGTCCCTCGGCCATCCCCTCGAGGTCGTACGGGTTGGTGAGCAGCGCGCCGTGCAGTTCCACCGCGGCGCCCGCGAACTCGCTGAGCAGCAGCACGCCGGCGCCGTCCACCGCGCCCTGGGCCATCACGAATTCCTTGGCCACGAGGTTCAGCCCGTCACGGAGCGGCGTGATCCACGCCACGTCGGCCGCCGCGCACTGGATCACGACCTCGTCGAACGGCAGGGTGCGGAAGAGGTAGTGGATCGGCGTCCACTCGATCGAGCCGAAGCGCCCGTTGATCCGGCCGACCGCCTGGTCCACCGCCTCGCGCACCTCGTCGTAGATCTCCATGCCCGGCGCCGGCGGGGTCGTGACGAACACCAGCGAGACCGCCCCGCGGTGCCCGGGATGCCGCTCGAGCAGCCGCTCGAACGCCTCCAGCTTCTGCAGCGGACCCTTCACGTAGTCGAGGCGCTCGACCGAGAGCACCATCCGGGTCCCCCGCAACCGTCCGGCGACCGCGGTCACGCGCTCCCGCCGTGCCGGGCTCGCGAGCACCGCGCGCACCGCGCGGACGTTCACCCCCACCGGGTGCGCCCCCAGCGTGAGCTCCCGCTCGCCGGTCCGGAGCCGCGTCGGCATCCGCGGGATCGACAGCGCCACGCCGTGCACCCGGAAGCGCGGCGCGCACGGCTCGGCCTCGAGCACCTCCGTCGGCACGTGCGACCGCAGCGCGTCGAGGAAGTTCGCGGCGTAGCGCGGGACGTGGAACCCGACGTGGTCGCACTGCGCGAGCGACCCGATGATCTGGCTCGCCCAGGGGATCACGTTGAACACGTCGGCGGCGGGGAACGCGGTGTGATGGAAGAAGCCGATCCGGACGTCCGGCCGGATCAGCCGCAGGAAGCCGGGCACCATCCAGAGGTTGTAGTCGTGGATCCACACCAGCGCGCCCTCGTCGGCCTCCGCGGCGGCCGCCTCGGCGAAGCGCCGGTTGACCCCCACGAAGTGCTCCCAGTCCGCCGCGCGGAACTGCGCCCGGTCGACGAACGAGAAGATCACCGGCCAGAACGCCTCCTTGGAGAACTTCTTGTAGAAGCGCTCCACGTCGTCCGGCTCGAGCGGGACCTTGGCCGCCACGAGGTTGGGAAAACGCTCCTCGTCGACCAGCGCGTGTGTCGGCGCGGTCGCGTGCGGCGCGTGGTGGGTCGACCAGGCGACCCACGACCCCGGGCGGCCGCCCTCGAAGCAGCCCAGCAGGGTCGGGATGATCCCGTTCGGGGAGGTGTGGGCCCGGCGCGTCACGACGCCGTCCTCCAACCGCTCCTCGAACGGCAGTCGATGGTACACGACGACCAGCTGCGCATCACCCGACGGCGGCAGCCGTCGGGACGCGGCGAACCGATCGCCCGGGGTCCGCAGCCGGAGCGCCTCGAGGATCCCGCCCGCGCCCGCCGCGCTGGCCTGGTGCACCGTGGCGCGGTCCCGCGTCGCCGCGACAAGCGCCGGCTCGGCCTGGCCGACGACCACGCCGGGGAATCCCGTCTCGTAGAGCGAGAGGTCGTTCAGCGTGTCGCCCGCGACGAGGACGGCCGCGTCGGGCGTCCCGAGGTGGGCGACGAGGTGCCGCAGCGTGCTTCCCTTGCTCACGCCGCGCGGCAGCACGTCGAGATACCGGTCCGCGGAGCGCAGCACGTCCACCTCGAGCCCCGCGACCCGGCGCCGCACCTCGGCCTCCATCGCGTCGTCCGTCACGTAGAACGACACCCGACGCTCCTGCGGCACCGGCTGTCGCTCGAGCCCCTCGAGGTGGCCGACCGCGTCGAGCACCGCATCCGCGCCGACCCAGGCGCGATCGATCGGCCACTGGATCTCGGGGACCGGCCGCAATCCCTCCGCGGCGACGATCGTCGCGCCGACGTCGGCGATGATGAACTCGGGATCGGGGATCAGCGGATCGCCGAGGAGCGGCAGGACGGTCTCGACGCCGCGCCCGGTGACGAACACGAGCCGCACGTCGTCGCGCGCTCGGAGCGCGCGGTACAGGGCGAGGCGGTCGGCCTGGCGGCCGCCGAGAAAGGTTCCGTCGAGGTCGGTGGCGAGCAGCGTGACGATGGCGATCCTCCCCGCGAGGGACGTCAGGGGCGAATCGCAACCTAGGCCGATGTCCCCCGAGGGCAACCCGCGGGCGTCGCGTTCACGCCACGACGATGCTCTTCACGTTGACGAACTCGCGGATGCCCTCGCGTCCCAGCTCGCGACCGTGGCCGCTCTCGCCGATCCCGCCGAACGGCAACCGGGGATCGGAGGCCACCAGGCCGTTCACCGCGCAGCTCCCGGCGCGCAGCTCGTCGCGCGCGATGCGGCGGCCGCGCGCCGCATCGCGCGTGAAGACCGCCGCGCCGAGCCCGAACGTCGTCGCGTTCGCGGCGCGGATGGCGGCGCGCTCGTCGCGCACCGGAATGATCGCCGCGACCGGGCCGAACAGCTCCTCGCGCCAGGCCGGCGACGCGCGCGACACCTGGTCGAGCACCGTCGGCGGATACCACGCGCCGGGCCGCGGCGGCACCGTGCCGCCCAGCAGCAGCCGCGCCCCCTTCGCCACGCTGCGCACCACCTGGTCGTGCAGTTGGTCGCGCAGGTCGACGCGCGCCAGCGGGCCGACCTGCGTGGCCTCGACCTCGGGATCGCCGACCCGCGCCGCGGCCATCGCGGCGACGAAGCGATCCGTGAACGCCTCGCGCACCGCGTCCACCACGATGAAGCGCTTCGCGGCGATGCAGCTCTGCCCGCTGTTGATCAACCGGGAGCGCGCGCACGTCTCGGCGGCCAGGGCGACGTCGGCATCGGCGAGCACGACGTAGGGATCGCTGCCGCCGAGCTCGAGCACCGTCTTCTTGAGGCGGGCGCCGGCCTCGCGCCCGACCGCCCGCCCCGCGGCGGTGCTGCCGGTGAGCGTCACCGCCTGCACGTCGCGCGACCGGATCAGGCGACGCACCGCGTCGCTGTCCACGAGCAGCGTCGTGAACGTCCCCTCGGGCGCGCCGGCCTGGCGAAAGAGCCGCTCGATCGCGAGCGCCGTCCCCGGCACGTTCGAGGCATGCTTGAGCAGCATCACGTTGCCGGCCATCAGCGCCGGGGCGGCGGCCCGGAAGACCTGCCACAGCGGGAAGTTCCAGGGCATCACCGCGAGCACGCAACCGAGCGGCCGGCAGGCGACGAACGCCTCGCGATGCTCGGTCGCCACCGACGCGTCGGCGAGGTACCCCGCCCCGTGCTCGGCATAGTGCTCCGCCACCCAGGCGCACTTCTCCACCTCGGCGCGCCCCTGCGCGATCGGCTTCCCCATCTCGCGAGTCATCAGCAGCGCCAGCGCATCCGACTCCTGCCGCAGCCCGGCGGCGACGGCCCGCAGCACGTCGCCGCGCGCGGCGAAGTCGCGGCGCGACCACCGCGGGAACGCGGCCGTCGCCCCGGTCGCCAGGCGGCGGACGGCGGTCGCGTCGTGGCCGGGGTGCCGGGCAATCTCGTGCCCGGTGGCCGGATTGATCACGGGATACATGTCATTCCTCCCCTGGCGGCGCCGGCTCCGTGCCCAGCAGCCGGTCCACCGCGGCGATGGCGCCGCGCATCACGTCGGCCAGTGCCAGCCCGTCCCGCCAGGCACCGCTGAATGCGACGCGCCGGCTCGACTCCTCCACCGCATCCACCGCGGCACACCGCTCGCGATGACCCGCCATCGCGAGCGGGAGCGCGGCCGGCCAGCGGCGGACGATCCGGAGCGACGGCACGCCGCCCACGCCAAGCAGCGGCCGGAGTTCCTCGAGGGCGAGCGCCACGAGGGCATCGTCATCGAGCGCGGCGTCGGTCGGATGCCGCACCCCGCCGAACGTCGCGGTGAGCAGCACCTGATCCGCCGGGGCCCGGTGGGGGAACAGCGTGCTGGTGAACAGCACCGTGAGGAACCGGCGCCGCTCGCCACTCGCGGCCAAGAGGCCGTGGCCGTCCAGCGGGTGCGCCACCGCGTCGCGGGGAAAGCCGAGCGACACCGTGGCCAGCGAGGCGTGCGGCATCGCCCCCAGTGCCCCGAGCGCGTCGGCGCCGTCGAGCGTCCAGCGGATCGCCGCGAGGGCGGTGGCCGGCACCGTCACCACCGCGGCGTCCGCCTCCACGGTCTCCCCCGACGCCAGACCGATCTGCAC
Source organism: uncultured Gemmatimonadaceae bacterium (assembly GCA_964557115.1). Classification (GTDB taxonomy): domain Bacteria; phylum Gemmatimonadota; class Gemmatimonadetes; order Gemmatimonadales; family GWC2-71-9; genus Palsa-1233. The sequence continues at coordinate 46,291 of CAZKYO010000015.1, read as the reverse complement.
CACATCGCCAGCGGAGGCGACCCGGTCCACCCGGGCACCCGGCCGCCAGGAGGAGCCGAGCGCGGCGGCGAGTCGCGCCGGGAGCGTGTCGAGACCCTCCCGGCAGCTCCATGCGCCGACCGAGGGCTTGCCCTCACGCCGGGCGGTGCGCGCGGCCCGCATCCGACCCTTCAGGATCGAGCCGGCCGTGCGCTCGAATCGCACCAGCTGGGGAAACGCCGCCGAGGCGAGCAGTTGCTCCGGGTCGCCCCCCGAGGTGCCGACGACGAGGGGATCGAAGAAGTGCGCCGCCGCTTCCTCCCCGAAGCGCCGACGGGCGAACGCCGCGACCGTCTCGTCGGGGTCGCCACCGCGGGCGACGAACGGCTCCTTGAGCATCCGGAGCCGACCCGCGACCGAGAGGAGGGGCGACGCGACCATCTCCGCCGGTGTCTCCGGCACGGGGGCCAGGCGTCCCCGATGCACGAGGTACCGGCGGCGACCGCGCGGGTCGGCGACGACCCGGCACTCGGCCATCCCGAGGGCATCGAGCAGCGCCATGACCCTGGGGTGGGCGCCGCCGATCGTCGTGGCACCGGTGTCCACCACCCAGCCGTCCGGGCGCGCCGACTCGACCATCCCGCCCGGGCGGTCGGACGCCTCCAGGACGGTCACCCGGCAGCCGCGGCGGAGGGCCTCGTGGGCCGCGAGCAGGCCACCCAGCCCGCCACCGACGACGGCAAGGTGCCGGGGACCGGTCACCGGCAGGCTGCTGGATTCGGAGACTTGAACGCGGTGGAGCGGATCACGGGGAGGGGCTCGACCTTGGTCCGGGTCGGTGCAACGATAGGCTGGTGAAGGAGTTCGGGTCAAACACCCCGATCGTGACAATGGCGTTTCAGGGTGTTTCAGCTTGTGTCAATCCGTTGCGGTTTCTACCTTTTCCTCTTGGCCAAGACCTCCCCGTCCCCCGTGGGCACCGATCATCCCCGAGCTGCGCGAGGGCCCGTGCCGATCGAGACGCTCCAGACTCCGGTGGCACTCTTCGAGAAGTGCCGTCAGTTCACTCAGGCGCGCGAGATCCAGGCCGCCGGCCTGTATCCCTATTTCAAGCCGATCTCGGAGTCCGAGGATACGGTGGTCGTCATCGAGGGCCAGCAGCGGATCATGCTGGGCTCGAACAACTACCTCGGCCTGACCCATCATCCGAAGGTGCTCGAGGCGGCCGGTTCGGCCCTCAAGCGCTACGGCTCCGGGTGCACCGGGTCGCGCTTCCTCAACGGCTCGCTCGACCTCCACGAGAAGCTCGAGGCGTCGCTCGCCGAGTTCCTCGGCAAGGAGGCGTGCCTCGTCTTCTCGACCGGCTACGGGGCGAACCTCGGGATGATCTCGGGGCTGGTCGGCCGCGGCGAGACGGTCTACCTCGACAAGCTCGACCATGCCTGCATCGTCGACGGCGCGAAGCTCGCCTTCGGCGAGACGCAGCGCTTCAACCACGGCGACCTCGACGGCCTCGCCCGCCTGCTCGAGCGGAACACGAGCGGCAAGGGCACCCTGATCGTGGTCGACGGCGTCTACTCGATGGAAGGCGACATCGCCGACGTGCCCGAGCTGGTCAAGCTCGCCCGTCGCCACGGCGCGGCGCTCGCCGTCGACGACGCCCACGCCCTCGGCGTGCTCGGCCCCCGCGGCGACGGCACCGGCGCCCACTTCGGCCTGCAGCACGAGGTGGACATCATCGCCGGCACGTTCTCGAAGTCGCTCGCCTCGGTCGGCGGCTTCGTGGCCGGCGAGGAGCAGGTGATCCACTACCTGAAGCACAAGTCGCGGCCGTTCATCTTCACCGCCTCGCTGCCGCCGGCCAACACCGCCGGCGTCCTCGCGGCGCTCGAGGTGATGCAGCAGGAGCCCGAGCGGCGCGACCAGCTCTGGGCCAACGCCCGTCGGCTGCAGCAGGGCTTCACCTCGCTCGGCTTCGACATCGGGCCGACCGAGACGCCGATCGTCCCGGTGCTCATCGGGCCGCTGGAGACGACGTTCGTGTTCTGGCGCAAGCTCTACGATGCCGGCGTCTTCACCAACCCGGTCGTGCCGCCCGCGGTGCCGCCGTCGCAGTGCCGGCTGCGCACCAGCGTCATGGCCACGCACACCGCCGAGCAGATCGACTTCGCCCTCGAGGCCTTCGGCCGCATCGGCAAGGAGCTGGGGGTCATCTGACCGCACGCGCGCCGGTGATCCGGCGCGTCGAGTCCCGGGCGGACCTCGCCCGGTTCGTCGACCTCCCCTACCGGTTGCACCGCGAGGACCGCAACTGGATCCCGCCGTTCAAGGCGGAGGTCGCCAAGCTCCTCGACCGCCGCGCCAATCCGTTCTTCGACCATGCCGAGGCCGACTACTTCCTCGCCGAGCGTGACGGCCAGGTGGTCGGGCGCATCGCCGCGATCCACAACCGGCTGCACAACGAGGTCCACGAGGACCGGGTCGGCTTCTTCGGCTTCTTCGAGTGCGTCAACGACTTCACCGTCGCGGCGCCGCTGCTCGACACCGCCGCCGCCTGGATCCGGGAGCGCGGGCTCGACGTCCTCCGCGGCCCGATGTCCTTCAGCACCAACGACGAGTGCGGCCTGCTCATCGACGGGTTCGACACGCCGAACACGCTGATGATGCCGCACAACCCGCCCTGGTACCTCACGCTGCTCGAGGCGGCCGGCTTCACCAAGGCGAAGGACCTGGTCTGCCTGCAGGGCGGCTCGCTCGCGGCCCCGGTGACCCCGCCCGAGCGGACCGCGCGCGCCGTCGACCTGATCATGAAGCGATACCGGCTGCGGATGCGCCCGCTCGACATGCGCCGGTTCACCGAGGAGGTCGAGCTCGTCAAGCGGCTCTACAACGCCTGCTGGGAGAAGAACTGGGGCTTCGTGCCGATGACCGACGCGGAGATCGACAACCTCGCGAAGCAGTTCCGCCCGGTCGTCATCCCGCGCATCGTGCCGTTCGTGGAGCAGGAGGACGGCACCCCGATCGCCTTCGGCCTCGCCCTCCCCGACCTCAACGAGGCGCTGCGGAACAACCGCGGCGGCGCGATGTTCCCCGCCGCGCTCACGATGCTCTGGAAGCTCAAGACCCGGCGGATCACCCGCGCCCGCGTCCTCCTCCTCGGCATCCTGCCCGAGTGGCGCGGCCGCGGCATCGACGCGGCGCTCTACCACTGGATCTGGAGCAAGGCGGCCGAGATCGGCATCGGCTGGGGCGAGGCCGGCTGGCTGCTGGAGGACAACGCCGGCATCATCCAGGGCCTCTCCAAGGCGAACTTCACGCCGTACAAGACCTACCGGGTCCTCGACCGGCCGGCATGAAGGTGCTGGTCACAGGGGCGACCGGCTTCGTCGGGTCGCACCTCATCGACAACCTGCTGGCCCGCGGCGACGAGGTGACCGCGCTGGTGCGCTCGCCCGCGCGCGCCGCGCCGCTCGCCGCCCGGGGCGTGCGGCTGGTCGAGGGCGACCTGGCCGCGCGCGACGCCCTCCGCGACGCCACCGAGGGCCGGCGGGTCGTGATCCATGCCGCTGCCGTCACCGGCGCGCCGAGTGACGCCGTCTTCCTCGCGGCCAACCGGGACGGCACCGCCAACGTCGTCGAGGCCGCCGAACACGCCGGGGTCGAGCGCCTGGTGCTGCTGTCCTCGGGCGCCGCCGGCGGCCCGGCCGCCAAGGGCGCGCCGCGCAGCGGCGACGAGGCCGACCACCCGGTGACGATGTATGGCCGCAGCAAGCTGGCCGCCGAGGCGGTGGTGCGCGATGCGACCGTCCCGTGGACGATCCTGCGACCGCCCGCGGTGTACGGTCCGCGCGACCTCGACGGCTTCCTCCCCGTGTTCCGCGCCGCGCGACGACTCGGTCTCGCCCCGGTCTTCGGCGATGGCACGCAGGAGCTCTCGCTCGTCCATGCCGCCGACCTCGCTGCCGCCTGCGTGGCGGCCGCCACCGCGCCGGCCACGATCGGCCGGACCTACTACGTCAATCATCCCGAGGTCGTGACGAGCGCCGAGTTCGCGCGGGCCGTGGGGCGCGCGGTGGGCCGCGACGTGCGGGTGTTCCCGCTGCCACCCTGGGTGGCGCGCGGCGCGGTGGCGGTGAGCGGCCGACTCGCCGCGCTCACCGGCAAGAAGACGATCCTGCAGGGCGACAAGGTGAACGAATTCCTCGCGCCCGCCTGGACCGGCGATCCCACCGCCTTCATCCGCGACACCGGGTGGCAACCGGCCTGGGACCTCGCGACGGGCCTCGCCGACGCCGCCGCCTGGTATCACGGCGAGGGCCTGCTGTGAACCGCCATCCGTGGCGGCTCGTCGACCGGATGATCGCCGGTTACGGCGTCGTGATCGCGGTGATCGCGCTCACCCGGCTCGACCAGCGGGGCATGGTGCCGCTCGCCCTGGCCCACGCGCTGCTGCCGCTGCTCGCGTGGCTGGCGACCCGCCTCCCCGACCGGGGGTTCGGCCGGTTCCTCCATGCCGCGTATCCCGTGATGCTCCTCGCCGGTCTCTACTCGGCGATCGACGCCCTGAACGGGTTCGGGGCCGCGACGACCCACGACGGCGGCCTCCTCGCCGTCGAGCAGGCCCTGTTCGGGATGCAGCCCTCGCGCGACTGGTGGCGCGCGTCCCCCTCGGCCTTCTGGTCGACCGTGCTCCACGCGGTCTACTTCTCCTACTACCTGATCGTGCCGCTTCCCGTGCTCGTGCTGCTGGCCCGACACCGGCACGCCGACATCGAGCGCTACCTCGCGGGCGTGATCGGGACATTCCTCTGCTGCTACCTCGTGTACGTGCTGTACCCGGTGGCGGGGCCGTACTACGAGTTCCCGCGTCCGACCGGCCCGTTCGTGGCCAACCTGCCCGCCAGGATGGTCTACGGCGCCTTGGCCGGCGGCAGCGCCTACGGCGCGGCGTTCCCGTCCTCGCACGTCGCGGCCACCGTCGCGGCGACGATCGGTGCCTGGCTCGCCATCCCGCGCCTCGGGCTGCTGCTCGCCATTCCGACGGCCCTCCTCGCCGTCGGCGTGGTCTACTGCCAGATGCACTACGTCGTCGACTCGGCGGCCGGACTGGCAGTCGGCGTCGCGGTGCCGCTGGCGCTCGCGCGCGTGCAGCCCCGCCCGGACCGCACCACGGGATGACGGTTCCGCCGGCCGCTGCTACCTTGAGGCCGGTTCCCGATCCCCAACCCCTCGCCCGGACCCCGATGTCGCCTCCCGATTGCCGCAAGCTCGGCCGCCAATGCCGCGCCCTCGACGTCACCATGCGCGTCGCGGTCCTCGAGGGCCAGGAGGATCACGACGGCACCTGGCTCCTCGGGCACGTCGAGCGGATCGAGTTCGGAAGGCTCTTCGAGGAGCACGACGAGCTGTGGGCGGAGACCCGGGTGCACGTGCCCTGCCGGCACCTCCAGGCGCGCCCCGACGGGTCGGTGCGCTGCCGGGCGCACGGCTTCACCGGGCGCGTGCCGGACGTCGAGCGGACCGAACAGCCGCGGCGGCTCGGGGGCGATCGCTTCCGGTTGATGGAGCGCCGCCGGTTGGTGACCCGGCGACTGCCGCTTGCCCCGCCGACGCGGCACCGTGCGCTGCCGGTCCATCCTCCCGCCCCGGACGCCAATCCGTGCGCCAAGGCGCCCTGCCGCACCGCCGACAATCGCCGCGGGGCCGCCTGCTGTCGGGACCTCCAGGTGGAGATCCGGTGTACCGAGGAGCAGGAGCTGCTCGAGGCACTCCTCCGGCACCGGCAGTCGCCCTACCTCTGCAAGGTCGAGCGCGAGGACGACGACGCCACGGTGGTCAACGCCGAGATCCTCTCGGCCTGCGCCTACCTGCTGGAGGACGGCCTTCATTGCGGCCTGCACGGGAGGACGCGCGACGACGGCCGTCCGGCGAAGCCGGAATTGTGTTCAAAGTGGCCAGAAAAGAGGACAGGTCTGCATCCGGGGTGTGCCTTCCGGAACCGGCGGATACCGCTCTAAGTCGTTGCATGGCAGGGAGTTGCGGCGTCGTGTGCACTCCGGCCCGCCCCGTGCGTCTCCAGACCGACGCACCCCTGCCTTGGAGGGCAGATGGCGTTTGACCTCGAAGACCTCTACAAGACGACGTATGACGCGGTCGTCCGCTTCCTGTACCGCAAGGTCTGGGATGCCGATCGCGCCGAGGATCTTGCGCAGGAGGTCTTCATGCGGGCGCTGCAGCACCAGCCCGAGAAGCCGCGGTCCTGGGTCTTCGCCGTGGCGGCGAACATCGCCCGCGACGAGGCCCGTTCGGCGATCCGCCGACGCAAGCACCTGACCCTCCTCACCCACGAGCCGATCGCGTCGCCGTCGCCCCTGTCCGACGTGCAGGACGATCTCGAGCACGAGGAACGGGAGGCGGAAGTCAAGCGGGCCCTGGCGACCCTGACGCCGCGTGATCGCGAGGTCCTGCTGCTGTGGGACGCCGGCCTCTCGTACCCGGAGATCGCCGAGCAGACCGGCCTCGCCGTCGGCGCGGTCGGCACCACCCTGGCGCGGGCCCGCAAGCGGCTCGTCGCCGCGCATGACCTGATGGAGCAGCAGCGTGAGGAGCAGCGTGCGGCCGCATCTTCCTGAAGAGGAACTCCACGCCTACCTCGACGGCGAGCTCTCGCGTGTCCAGCGCGCGGAGATCGCCGAGCACCTGCTGGCGTGCCTCATCTGCCGCGCGCTCGAGGCAGAGGTGCGGGCGCTGCAGTCCCGCAGCCGCGACCTGCTCGCCCTGGCGTCGCCCCGCAGCATCCGGGGACTCGAGCTCCCGGCCGCGACACCGCGCCGTCGACGCCTCGGCCCGGCGGCGGCGGTCGCGGCGGGGCTGATCCTTGCCGTCACCACCCTGACGATGAACCGCGGCGCCACGGATGCGACCGGCGGCCCGGTGCTCGCCAGTGCCTTCGTCGCCCCGGCGATCCTCGCCCGCGTCGTCGCGCCGGTGGAGCGCGAGGCGGCCCTGCTGCCCGTCGGCGGCGCCGCCGCGGCGCGGCGTTCGGCCACCGCGCGCACCCTCACGCTCGCCTCGCGCGCCACGATGGCCCCGCGGGTGATGACGGTGAACCAGGTGAGCGACGGCGGCGGCGCGAGGCTCCGGATGGTCGACCCGATGGTCGAGGTCGATCCCGGCAACGGCGGCGCCAGCTGGCAGACCACCTCGATGCAGCAGGCCCGCGAGACCGCCGGCACCATCGCGCACCTCGACGGGATCCCGGTCAACGCCGTCCGCCTGCAGCCGAGCCGGCAGGGCGGCCGCCCGACGGCGATGGTGCGACAGGTCCTCCCCGATGGACGCGCCGTCTGGGTCGTCGAGGGCTCGACCGACGAGATCGGGCCGGTCACCGAGATGCTCGAGGCGAGCGGCCTCACCCTCGCCGCCGCCCGCCGCGCCCGCCCCGACTACGTCGGCACCGATGCCAGCCCGATTCGGACCGTGCGGATGGTCACCGTCGCCGGCTACCTGCCGATCGACTCCCTCGAGGCGCTGGCCGGCAGCCGGCTGCGGGTGGAGTAGGCGAGGGAAGAGGGAACAGGGAGCGGAGGACGGAGAACAAGAAGAGAGGCCGGCGCCCGATATTCGGGGCCGGCCTCTGCGCTTTCTCTTCCCTCTTTCTCTCTTCTCGCCTGCTAGTGGCTCGCCTCGCGCTCCAGCGTGATCAGCGACATCCGGGGCGACACCATCGGGTAGGTCCTCGTGAACCAGGCGTAGCTCAGGAAGAACAGGCCCGCGAAGAGCAGCGTCGGTCCCGCCTCGGGAAGGCCGAAGACCGGCCCGGCCTCCGGCGTGACCGTCGGCGTCACCATCAGGTAGCGCTCGAGCCAGAGGGCGGTGAGGGAGATCGCGGTGAACAGCCCCAGCGTGAAGCGGGTCTTCTTGGCCCCGACCGAGAGCAGCCCGGCGAACGGCACCACGAACATCCCCAGGAACACGGCACCGCCGATCGGCCGCCACGGGCCCCAGAGCCGCGCGAAGATGAAGCCGGTCTCCTCGGGCATGTTGCCGTACCAGATCACCAGGAACTGGGCCCACATCAGGTAGGTCCAGAACACGGTGAAGCCGAAGATCATCTTGCCGAGGTCGTGCCGCTGCTTGGGAGTGACGTATTCCTCCAGGCCGACGGCCCTGGTGCCGTGCAGGATCAGCAATGCCAGCAGGGTGTGGCCACCGAGGAACGAGGCCATGAAGAACGAGCCGCCGAAGAGGTTGCTGAACCAGTGCGGCTGGAGCGCCATGATCCCGTCGAAGGCGACGATCGTCATCACCAGGGCATAGGTGACGGCGTAGATCGGGGCGAGGCGGTAGGTCCGCGTCAGGGTCGCGGCCGGGTCGAACCGCTGCAGCATGCGGTCGTAGCGGGCCTTGCGGGCACCGGTGACCTTGTCGCGCACCAGGGCGAGGTCGGGCAGCAGGTCGCAGCGGATCAGCGCCATCCCGATGGCGTAGAGCAGGCCGAGGCCGAGCAGCAGGCGGGCGCTCATCCAGGGGCGCGAGAGCCAGAGCTGCTTGCCGGGGGAGAGCGTGTGCAGCTCCTCCTGCATGTGGCCGAACACGTCGTCGTAGCCCAGCGTCAGCGTCAAGACCAGGCCGACGAGCGTGACCGGGATCATCGCCGAGACCGCCTGGGAGAAGCGCAGGATCACGCCGCTCCACTTGGCGTTGGCGACCTTGTAGACGGCGGTGATCGCGATCGATCCGGCGGTGAGGCCGGTCCAGAACAGCCAGTTGACGTGGAAGTTCTGCCAGGCGCGATGGGAGCCGTCGCCCATCAGGGCGATGACGAAGAGTGCCAGCCCCGCAAGCGCGAGCACCGCGCCGATCGGCACGAAGATCTTGTAGTCGCCCTGGATGCTCTTGTCGGCGAGCCGGGCAGAGACCGCCGTGCCGTCGAAGTGGTGGCTCACGGCTGGCTCCCGCGCTGGAGCGACCGGACGTAGTCGACCACCGCCCAGCGATCCTCGCGCCGGGTGATCTTGTCGCCGTATTGCGGCATCAGGACCCCGCCATAGCGGATGTAGCTGTAGATGAAGCCGTCGGTCCGCGCGACCACCTGGGCCGACGTGAGTGGCGTGGCGGGCACCGGGACGGTGCCCCCGCCGGCCCCGACCGGGCCATGGCACGCCGAGCAGTAGGTGCCGAACAGCTTCTGGCCGCGGTCGGCCGCCACCGGCGGCAGGTCGGTCGGCCGGGCGAGCTGGTTGGCGTAGGCCTGGTCGAAGCCGTAGCGCGGCAGCGGCTTCGCCGTCGGGTCGCCGGTGCCCCAGTCGGCCTCGGCGCCACCGATCGGGACGATGCCGTGCGGCGTGTTGCGCGGCACCGCCGCGCTCTGGTAGGGGAACACGGCCCGCGACCCGATCATGTGGTCGAACCACGGCACCGCGTGCATCAGGTCGTCCGGCGACGGGACCTCGTTGTACCAGAAGTTGCAGCCGGCGGTGCCCAGCAGCAGCACGCCGGCGAGCAGCAGCCTACGCGTCACGCGACACCTCCACCGAGCCGTGCCGTTCGAGGAGCGACTGGACCCCGGCCGCGCGGTCGGCGCCGCAGGGGACGAAGATCCCGATCCGGTCGTCGCTGAAGCGCGGGTCGTAGGCCCGCCCCGAGAGCGACTTGCGGGCCGAGAGGAAGATCACGGCGAGCACGCTGAGGAGCGAGGCGGTCAGGATCGTCAGCTCGAAGCCGATCACCACGTAGGGCGGGATCGCGGCGATCGCCTTGCCGCCCACCAGCAGCGGCCAGTCGCGCGACATCCAGATCGTCATCCCGAAGCCGGCGGCGCAGCCGGTCAGGCCGCCCACCAGCGTGAACCAGCGGACCGGCGAGATCGGGTCGCCGATGGCGGCCTCGAGCTCGTGGTTCGGCGCGGCCGAGTAGACGGTGAGGTCCTGGAACCCCGTCGACTTGAGCTCGCGGATCGCGTCGCAGGCGCCGTCCACGTGGACGAACTGGCCGAGGACGCCGGGGACGGTGCGGACGGCCATCAGTGGGCCTCCTCCGCGCTGGACCTGAGCCGCGGCATCGGGATCATCTCCTTGATCTCCTGGATCGCCACGATCGGGAAGTTCTTGTAGAACAGCGAGAACCACAGGCCGAACCAGCCGAACGACCCGAGCAGCAGGCACCAGTCGGCCCAGGTCGGGTTGATCTGGCCCCAGGCGTACGGCATGAAGTCGTTGGAGAGCGAGCTCACCACGATCACGTAGCGCTCGAACCACATCCCGAGGTTGATGAAGATCGAGATGACGAAGAGCGAGGTGAGGTTGGTGCGGATCTTCCGGAACCAGAGCAGCTGCGACACGAACGCGTTGCAGATGATCATGGTCCAGCCGGCCCACCAGTTCGGGCCGAAGGCGCGGCGCCAGAACGTCGTCTGCTCGAACGTGTTGCCCGAGTACCACGCGACGAAGTATTCCATCGCGTAGGCGTAGAACAGGATCGTCCCGGTCAGCAGCGTCAGCTTGCAGAGGTTGTCGAAGTGGTAGTCCGTGATCATGTGCTCGAGCTTGAGCACCTTCCGGAGCGGGATCATCAGCGTCAGCACCATGCCGATGCCCGAGTAGATCGCGCCGGCGACGAAGTACGGGGCGAAGATGGTCCCGTGCCAGCCCGGCACGATCGACGAGGCGAAGTCCCAGGACACCACCGAGTGCACCGAGAGCACCAGCGGGGTCGCCAGGGCGGCCAGGTAGAGGTAGGCCCGGGTGTAGTGCCGCCACTGCGAGTCGGCGCCGGTCCAGCCCAGCGACAGCGCCGAGTAGAGCTTCTTCTTCCAGCCGCTGACGTGGTCGCGCACCGCGGCGATGTCCGGCACCAGGCCGACCATCAGGAACGTGCTCGACACCGTGAGGTAGGTCGAGATCGCGAACACGTCCCACATCAGCGGCGACTTGAAGTTGGGCCAGAGGTAGCGCTGGTTCGGGTACGGGATCAGCCAGTAGAAGAGCCACTCCCGCCCGATGTGCAGGATCGGGAACAACGCCGCGGTCATGACCGCGAACACCGTCATCGCCTCGGTCGACCGGTAGACCGCCGTGCGCCACGGCGAGCGGAAGAGGTAGAGGATCGCCGAGATCAGCGTCCCGGCGTGGCCGATGCCGACCCAGAAGACGAAGGTCGTGATGTAGACCGACCACATGATCGGCGGGGCGTAGCCCGCGAGGCCGATGCCGTACTTGAGCTCCGCCACCACGGTCCCGACCAGCACCGCCGTGAGCAGGGCCATGACCGCGACCAGGATGTAGTAGCCGCGGGTCGGGGCGTCGGTGATCGTCCGGACCACGTCACGCGTGACCTCGGCGTGGGTCTGGGTCGGCCGGGACGGATCGTGCGCGATGACCGCCATCTCAGTGCCCCCCCGCCGTCGACGCGGCCGCGTCGCGGTGCAGCACCTTCGCCAGGTACGTCACCGAGGACTGCACGTTGGTCTCCTCCAGCATGGTATAGCCGCGCGGGTCGGCCTTCCACTTGAGCACCGCGGCGTCCGGGTCGCGGACGTTGCCGAACGCGATCGCGCCCGAGGGGCAGGCCTGGGCGCAGGCTGGCACGACCTCGCCGTCGCGCACCGGCCGGTTCTCGAGCCGGGCCGTGTGCTGGGCGCCGCGGATGCGCTGCACGCAGAAGGTGCACTTCTCCATCACGCCGCGGGCCCGCACCGTCACGTCGGGGTTGAGCTGCAGGTTGAGCGGCTCCGGCCACGCCATCTCGTTGTACTTGAGCCAGTTGTAGTAGCGCACCTTGTACGGGCAGTTGTTGCTGCAGTAGCGGGTCCCGACGCAGCGGTTGTAGACCTGCCCGTTCAGCCCGTCGGCGGTGTGGTACGCGGCGTAGACCGGGCACACCGGCTCGCACGGGGCGTTGTTGCAGTGCTGGCACATCACCGGGGCGAAGCCGGCCGAGATCGGCTCGCCGTCCTCGCCGCCCTCCCAGTAGCGTTCGATCCGCATCCAGCTCATCTCGCGACCCTTGAACACCTGCGCCTCGCCGACGGTGGCGATGTTGTTCTCGGCGTAGCACGCCGTCACGCAGGCGGAGCAGCCGGTGCAGCGCGACAAGTCGACCGCCATCCCCCACTTGGGGGTCCCCTCGCGGTCGTAGTCGCCCAGCAGGGTCCGCTCGTGGACCTTTTCGGCCCATCCGTCGAGCGCCTCGACCTCGCGCTCGGTGTTGACCTCGTGGGGCTCGTGGCCCGCCGCCTTGTAGGACTCCTCGGGCGTCATCCCGGCCGCGGCGTGCGCCACCGGCATGTACTCGATGATCCCGCGACCGAGCTGCCGGGGGTTGCCCTCGGTCTTCGCGACCTGGCGGTAGTCGCCGGTCTTGCGGAGGGCGACCCTGGTCGCGACATAGGGCAGGAAGCCCTGCCCGTCGGCCGCACCGAGGAGGTCGAGGGCGTTGACGCCGCGGTCCTTGGCGTAGCGCCCGTAGGCGGTGTGCCCCAGGCCGAGCGGCATGGCGACGCTGTCCTCGCGGATCCCGGGATAGACCAGCACCTGCGCGCGCACGCTGCCGTGCGGCGAGACGACCTCGACGATCTCGCCCTCGCGCACGTCCACCCGCCTGGCCGTCGCCGGGTGCAGCTCGACCCACGACTGCCACGTCACCTTGGTGACCGGATCGGGGTTCTCGAGCAGCCACGGCTTGTTGGCCCCGCGCCCGTCGAAGTACATCATCGAGGGGTACGGCAGGAAGGTGAACTCGCCGTCGCCGTCGAAGCTCGGCAGCGCGGCGTCGATCGCGGCCGTGGCACCCGCGGCGAGCGCCGGCGCGACCCCGGCCTGTGCAGTGAAGCTGCCGCCGCCCGCCAGCCGCTCGCGCCACCACGCGTCGGCCGTGGCGCCGGCCGGCGCCGCGGCTTCCCAAGTGGCCCGGAGGTGATTCTCGAACGTTGAGGCGGTGGTCGCGGCCGCAACCGTAAGGCCGGCGGCCTTCGCCGCGCGCAGCAAGACGTCACCGGTGTGCATCCCGGGCCGCACCGGCTCCATCACCGGCTGCAGCAGGTCGCGCACGCCGGGACGCGGGGCGAGGTCGTCCCAGCGCTCCAGCGCGTGCAGGTTCGGCAGCACCAGGTCGCATGCCATCGCGGTCTCGTCCAGCACGTTGGCGGTCGAGACCTTGTAGGCCACCTTCGCGAATGCGTCGGCGAAGGCCCCCTGCTTCGGGAGCGCGTAGAGCGGGTTCGCCTCGTGCACCAGCACCAGGGCGATCTCGCCGCGCTGCATCGCCTGGAAGGCGTCGTTGATCGTGCCGTAGCCATCGCCCGCCGCGGCGCCCTCGCCGAAGGTCACCGTCCGGCCGACGTTGCCCGCGGCATCGTTGAGCAGGTTCACCGCGCGGCAGAGCTCGATCGCACCGCGGTGCTGCGCGCCGATGCCGCCGGCCACCGCCAGCGAGGGCGCCGCCTGGGCGAACTCGTCGGCCAGCCGTCCGAGCCGGCCGGCGTCGAGGCCGGTGGCGGCCGCGACGGCCTCCGGGGTGTAGCTGCCGAGGCTCCCCGCCAGCGCCGACCCGTGATGCTGGGCCGCGGCGCGCGCGAAGCAGAGCGCCACCTGCACCTCGGTGCCGGCGGGCACCTCCAGCCATTCGTCGGCGTTCAGGCCGGTCAGGTTCATCCGCGGCCCGACGTAGACGTGCTTCGCCATCGTCCCGCCGTTGAACCCGTGCGACTCGGCGAAGCCGCGCTGCTGCCGGACCGTGTCGCCCCACGTGTCGAGGAAGTCGGCGCCGAACGAGACGATGTGCCGCGCCGAGGCGAAGTCGTAGTGCGGCAGGTCGTCGCGGCCCCAGGTACGCTGGTTGGCGATCCGCTCGGCGTCGCGGTTGAAGGCCTGCCACGCGACGGCCCGCCCGCCCGCGGCGGTCATCACGTCGCCGAGGAGCGTCGAGAACGTCGACGGCCCGTAGCCGTTCAGCGCGACCACGCGGCCGTTGGCGGTGCCGAGCTTGGCGGCGAGCCGCGCGATCGCGTCGTCCCAGGTGATCTCGTCGAAGCTGCCGCTCGCGTTCCGGGCCAGCGGGGCGCCGATGCGGTCGGGGTTGTACAGCGACTGGAGCCCGGCCTGGCCGCGGCTGCAGAGGCGGCCGGCGTTGGTCGGGTGGTCGGGATTCCCCTCGAGCTTGATCGCGCGGCCCTCGCGCGTCTTGACGTGGACGCCGCAGCCCGTGCTGCACTCGGTGCAGGTCGAGGCGTACCAGGTCGGCACCCCGGGCACCTGCTGCTCGGACTGCACCATGTAGGGGACCAGCTTGCTGATCCGGTCACTCGAGCAGCCGGTGAGCGCGGCGGTGCCGGCTCCCGTCACCCCGAGGACCTTCAGGAACTGGCGGCGGCCGACGCCCTGCGGCGTCTCCTCGGCGGCGGGGTCGATGGGTCGCGTCGTCATGTCAGTAGTGGCACGCGGTGCAGTCGCGGGTGACGTTGCGCTCGAGATGGCAGTTGATGCAGAACCCCATGTTCGTCACGTTGTTGACCCGGTAGACCTGCGGCATCCGCGCGACGTTGCCGTGGCAGGTGGCGCACGCGTTGTCGCCCAGCGCGTTGATGTGCATCATGTGCGGAAACTTCACGTGGCGCGCCACGGCGTGGACCCGGGTCCACTCGATCGGCGTCCCCGCGGCCCACGCATCCTTGAGCTTCTTGATCTCGGCGCGGTTGGTCGAGTCGCTGCCGGCCACCATCGCGTGGCACCCCATGCACGTCTGCATGCTCGGGATCCCCGGCTCCGAGGAGACCGAGACCGTCGAGTGGCAATACTGGCAATTGATCTTGAACTGGCCGGCATGCAGATCGTGCCGGAAGAAGATCGGCTGGCGGGGGCCAGGGAGCCCGGCACTGTCCGCCGCGCTGAGGACCGACGGAGGAGGGGCGGGCTGCTGCGCGTCACCCGGCCGGCTGACGGCCAGCATCACCGTCACCGCCGCTGCCACTGCGAGCACCCCGACGAAGAACCGCTTGCGCATATCTGCTGACCGCCGAAGAGGATCCGTGCTTGTGAACGAATTCACGAACGCGCGTGTCCCGCGAAAAGAGGGAGCCGAGGCCGCGACTCCCTTGCCGGGCGCAAACTTAGTCCCTCCGGCGGGTCGGTTCAACCGGGGCGTCCGGCCCCGCGTCCTCCCGCCGGCCATGGCGGGGCGGCAGCGGCGGGAGGACCCCCTTGCGGCGGAGGAAGTGGCCGATCTCCAGTCCGATGGCCCGGAAGAGCCCCACCTCGCGCCGATCCAGCCGGGCCCGGAACAGGATCTCCCGGAATCCGCGCATCACCAGTTCCGTCTCGCGCTTCTTGAAGAACTCGATGGCGTGCATCGAGGCCTCCCAGTCGCGGAAGGTGGCCTCCAGCTCCTCGTGGGAAGCCAGCGGCGCCTTGCGGCGCGGGGCCTTGAACGCGATCCCGTCGCCGCCGCGGGCCAGCCACGTCTCGTAGGCGTAGATCCCGGTCGCCTGGGCGAGGTTCAGCGAGGTATAGCCAGGATTGGCGCTGATCGTGACCAGCGCGTCGCAGCGGTCGATTTCCTCGTTCTGCAGGCCGTGGTCCTCCCGGCCCGCCAGGATCCCGACCCGTCCGCTGGCCGCCCGCTCGAGGAGCGCCGCGGCGCCCGCGCGGGGACGGAGCATGGTGCGCTTCGCGGTCCGCTCCCGCCCGGTGAGCGCCTGGACGTAGGTGAGGTCCGCCATCGCCGCATCGAGATCGTCGAAGACCTGCAACGCCGCAATGACGTCGCCGGCGTGGTGGGCGATCCCCTCGAGCCGCACCGGGTCGAGGGGACACTCCGGCCGCACCAGCCGGATCTCGGTGATCCCGAAGTTCTTCGCCACCCGGATGCAGGAGGCCAGGTTGACGAGGTCCTGCACCGCCACCAGCACGAGTACCGGGGCCGTCTCGGGATCCGGCCCTCCCTTCACCCGCGAAGCTCCACCCCGGCCGCCTGCTCCGCCGCCGCGATCGGGTCCATGTAGTCCGCCGCCTCGCCCAGCTCGCCACGGAGCCGGCGGTACCGTTCGCGGACGAACTCGAGCACCGGATCGTCGGTGCCGGCATCTTTGGTCACCTCGTGGGCGATGCCGACGTCCTTTTCCAGCAGCGCCAGCCGGAAGAGCCGCGGCCAGCTTCCCGAGAGCACCCGCTCCGGCACCAGGGTCTCGGTCACGAACGACCGCCCGCTGGAGGCGTTCAGCACCTCGATCGCCTTGGCCGGGGCGATCCCCGCCTTGGCCAGGGCGACCATCCCCTCGCCCACGGCCAGGATGTTGACGGCGAGGAGCGCGTTGTTGACCGCCTTCATCGCGTGCCCCGCCCCGACCGGCCCCATCCGCACGACCTTCGCCGCGAACGCGGCGACGACCTGTTCCGCCTGCGCGACGTCGACGTCGCTGCCGCCGCACATCACCGTCAGCTGGCCGGTCTTCGCGAGCGGAGGTCCACCGCTGACGGGGGCGTCCACGAAGCCGATGCCCCGTTCGCGGAGCCGGTCGGCGATCCGTCGCGAGGTGGCGGGATCGCCGGAGGTGCAATCGATGAGCAGCGTCCCCTCGGCCATCCCGGCCAGCAGGCCGTCCGGGCCGTCCAGCAGCGCCTCGACCTCGACGCTGGTGGGGAGGCAGGTGACGATCGCCTCGGCGCCCTCGGCCAGGTCCCGCGGCGAGGTCGCCGCGCGGACGCCGCCGTGCTCGGCGCTGAAGGTCACGGCACGCGACGCCGTCCGGTTCCACACGGCGAGCTGGTGGGCGACGGGGAGGCGCGCCGCCATCGGCGTGCCGATCGCGCCGAGGCCGATGAAGCCGATGCGCATGCGGGAAGCCACCTTCCATTGGGGGACACGGGAAAGATAGCGGCGGGTGGTGGCCCCCTCGGCGTGAACACGCCACCGCACCCGCACGAAGCAGCGGAAACCTGCCGGGCGCGCCACGCGTCCGGGAAGCGAGTCTCACCCGACCGCGATCCCCCAAGGAGTGCTGGTGCACCGTCCCTCGCCTCGCGCCATCCTCGCCTTGCTGATCGCCGGCTGCGGACGCGCCGCGCCGACCGCGGCACAGGGGACCGGTCCGACACCATTCGGGTATGACCGTGCCGCCCCGCTGGCGGTCGACACCGTCCGCCAGCCGGATCGCGGCGACATCCGGATGTACGCCATCAGCTACGCCTCGCCGGACGGCGGACGCGTGACGGGGGTGCTGGCCGTGCCGCCGGGCGGTGGGCGCCACCCGGCGCTGCTCCTGCTGCACGGCCTCCCCGGCAACGCGCAAGGCGCGATGGCCGCGCTCGGCCTGCCGGCCGCGCGACGCGGCGCCGTGGCGCTCGCGATCGACGCGCCCTGGGTCCGCCGTGGCGGCCTGCCGGACTTCACCGTGCGCGACAGCGTCGAGCAGGTGCAATTGATCCGCGATCTCCAGCGCGCCGTCGACGTGCTCGTCGCGCGAGGCGACGTCGATGCCGCAAGGATCGGCTACATCGGCGGCAGCTACGGCGGCGCGATGGGCGCACTCTTCGTCGGCATCGAGCGACGCCTCCGGGCGGCGAACCTCTTCGTGCCCGATGGCGGACTCCTGGCGCATTTCACCGACGCGGACGGTACGCCGAACGGGCCGCTCGCCGGCCTCTCCGCCGACGCACAGGCCCGCTGGATCGCGGCCATGGACCCGATCGAGCCGATCCGGTTCGTGGGGCGCTCGTCGCCCACGCCGCTGCTGATCCAGAGCGCGAGGCAGGACCAGCTGGTCGATCGCGACGACGCCGAGGCGCTCCAGCGGGCCGCCGGCGACCCGAAGGAGGTCGCGTGGTACGATGCCGGCCACGGACTCGCCCTTTTTCCTGCCGCCGCGCGCGACCGGGCCGCGTTCTTCGCGAGGGAGCTCGGCCTCCCCGTCGAGTGACCGGCGCGGGGCGATAGATTGCGACGTCCTTCGCCGAGTCCGACCGCGTGTCCATTCGCCTGATGCACGTCGACCTCGACGCCTTCTTCGTCGAGGTATGCCGCCGGCTCGACCCCGCCCTCCGCGAGGTCGAGCTGCTCGTGGTCGGCGGCCGCCGCGATTCGCGCGGCGTCGTGCAGTCGGCCAGCTACGGCGCGCGCGCCTTCGGCGTGCGGAGCGGCATGCCGATCGCCGAGGCGGTGCGACGCTGTCCGGGGGCTACGTTTGTCCGGGGCGAGTTCGCGGAGTACCGCCGCGCCTCGGGCGAGGTCCGTGCGGTGCTCGAGCGCTTCGCGCCGCTGGTCGTGATGACCGGGCTCGACGAGGGCTACCTCGACATGAGCGGCACCGACCTGCTGCACCCCGTGTCGCTGCTGGATCTCGCGACGGCGTTGCGCACGGCGGTGCGCGCCGAGGTCGGCCTCGACTGTTCCGTCGGCATCGGCCCCAACCGGATGCTCGCCAAGATCGCCTCCGACTACGCCAAGCCCCGCGGCATCTGCGAGGTGCGCGAGGGCTGGGAACGCGGGTTCCTGGCCGGGCTGCCGCTCGCCGCGCTCCCCGGCATCGGGCCCCACACCGCTCGTCGCCTCGAGGCGCGCGGCCTCTCGGAGATCGCGCAGGTGCAGGCGATGCCGGAGTCGGCACTGGCCGCGCTCATCGGCCGGGAGGAGGCGATCCTGTTGCGGCGCCGTGCCGAGGGGCGTGGCGGCGCGTCGCTGCGCCAGCGGGCGCAGGCCAAGTCGGTCTCGCGCGAGACGACATTCCGCCGGGACGTGTCGGACCCGGCGGAACTCGATCGCGTGCTGCTGTTGCTGGTGGCGCGCGTGGCCGCGCAGCTGCGCGAGGAGGGGCTCGCGGCCGGCGCGGTGGTGCTCAAGCTCCGGCACGGCGACTTTCACACGGTGACGCGGCGGACGACGATCCGTCCGGCCACGGCACTTGACCAGCCACTGCTCGCGGCAGCACGACGCCTGATCGACCCGGCCTTCCGGGCCGCCCGCGACCGGGGCCAGGCCGTCCGCCTGCTCGGCGTCGCGGCCACCACCCTCGCCCCGGTGACCGAGGCCGACCTCTTCCGCGCCGCCGAGGAGGTGCGCCGCGAGACGGTCACCCGCGCCGTGGACGACGTCCGCGCCCGCTTCGGCTTCGACGCCGTCCGTCCCGGACGACTGGTCGATCGACCCGGCGCGAAGCCCCCGGATCGCCGGCGCAGGGACTAGGTTTCCGGTCACCCCGAGCCGCGGAGCCCCCGTGCCAAGCGCCGAAGGCCGCACCATCCCGTTCACCGGACCCGAGGCGATCGACGTCGCGGTCCTGGAGACCTTCCCCTACGAGGGCCCCGCCCAGGAGATCGTCACCGAGACCGACGAGTTCTCGGCGGTCTGCCCCTTCAGTGGGCTCCCCGACCAGGCGAAGCTCACCCTCAGCTACGTGCCGAGCGACCGGTGTGTCGAACTCAAGTCGCTCAAGTACTACGTGATGAGCTATCGCAACGTCGGGATCTACCAGGAACACGCCACCGCCCGGCTCGCCGAGGACCTGCAGCGGGTGCTCGGCGCCAGGACGCTGACCGTCACGACGCGCTACAACATCCGGGGCGGCTTCCTCACCACCTGCAGCGTGACGCTGCCGTGAGATTCGCGAGTCGAGATTCGCGAATTGCGGACGAGCCCGGGCGATCGCCGGCACCCTCGAATCACGAATCGCGAATCTCGAGTCTCCTCGCGTGACCGACCTCCTGACGCTGCAGACGGCGCTGCTCGACCGCTACTCGCTCGAGCGCGAACTCGGGCGCGGCGGCATGGGCACCGTCTGGCTGGCGCGCGACCTCCGGCTCGACCGCCCGGTCGCGATCAAGGTGCTGCGCGCCGACCTCGCCGACCGGCCGGACGCGCGGGAGCGGTTCCTCGGCGAGGCGCGGACCGCCGCGCGCCTCGCCCATCCACACATCGTGCCGATCTACTCGGTGCTCACCGAGGGACCGCTCGCCGCGATCGTGATGGCGCTCGTCGAGGGCGAGACGCTCGGGGCGCGGATCCGGCGTCGCGGCCCGCTCGACTCCGCCGCGGCCGAGCGCGTGGTGCGCGAGGTCGGATGGGCGCTGGGATACGCGCACCAGAGCGGGGTGGTCCACCGCGACCTCTCGCTCGAGAACGTCCTGCTGGAGCGCGGCAGTGGTCGCGCCCTCCTCGCCGACTTCGGCCTCGCGGCGCCGCGAGACGACGCCGAGGGCGCCCCGGTCTTCGGCACGCCCGGCTTCCTCGCACCGGAGGTGATCCGTGGCGAGGGCGCCGCCCCGGCCAGCGACCTCTACGCGCTCGGGGTGATCGCGTACACTGCCCTGACAGGGTCCCCGCCGTTCGCGGCGGACACCACGGCCGAGCTGCTCGCCAAGCACCTGGTGCAACCGGCACCCGACCTGCACGGCAAGTTGCCGGGAATCTCGCCGCGCCTGGCGCGCGTCGTCGGCGACTGCCTCGCCAAGGACCCCGATGCCCGGCCACGCGATGCGCAGGCGCTCCTCGGCGCCCTCGACCGCGCTCCCGAGCCGGTCGCCATCGCCCCGCCGCTGCTCGAGTGGTTCCAGCGCTGGGAGCGCTTCCGCACCATCTACGCGGTCGCGGTCCCGCTGCTCGCGATGCAGACCTGGCTGTTCATCTGGGGCTACTTCAACAGCGGCATTGCGGGCCTCGTGAGCGCCGCCGCCGTGAGCACCGTGGCGACCTTCACGCTGCTCCCGATCGGCCTGCACCTCGTCGCCGAGGCCCGCGCGCTGCGCCGCCTGCGTGGGCGCGGGTTCGGGATGGCGGACATCCGTGCCGCCTGGTCGCACTGGATCGCGCGCCTCGAGCGGGAACACCACCAGGAGGGGCTGCCACCCCTGCCCGGCCGGGTGATCTTCGACCTCACCGTGATCGGGGCGGTGGCGCTCGCGGTGCTGTACCTGATCGTCTGGCCACTCTTGCCGCTCTTCCTTCCGGACGAGTACACCGTCACGCGCAGCGTGCTGATGAGCATGGCAAGCAACGTGTACCTCGCCGTCATGACGGGGATCGGCATCGGGCTCGTCGCGCCGGGCGTCCGCCTGGCGCCGCACGGCTGGTTCCGGCGCCTCACGCAGCGCTTCTGGCATTCGCGGCTCGCCAACGTCGTCGGTCGCGCGGCGAGCATCGGCCAGGTGGAGCAGCTGGCACCGTCGAGCACGATCCACCGGAACACTGAACTGGTGCTCGGACTCGCCCTCGAGGACTTGTGGCGCGCGATGCCGCCCGACCTGCGCGAGGGAATGGACCAGGTCCCCGCCCTCGGTCGCACCCTGCAGCGATCCGCGGAGGAACTTCGCGACCTCGCCGACCGGCTGGAACAGGCCGCGGCGGATGTCGACCGCTTCGACCCGGACGAGGCGCGTCAGGTGCGCGAGAGCCACGCCGCCATCGTCGCGCGGCAGCGAGAGACGATCGCCACGCTCGAGCACCTGCGCCTGCAACTGCTCCGCACCCTCGCCGACCACGCGCCGACCGCCGAGCTCGGTGGCCACCTCGCCCGCGCCGGCGAACTCGAGCAGGCCCTCCTCGGCGAGCTGGCCGGCCACGCGACCGTCCGCCGCCTGCTCGACCGTCGCGCCAGGCACCGCGGCCGTCCTACTCCCACCCCGACCCCGGCCACCGCGTGAGCGACACCGACGCGCTCGCGTTTGCCGCGCTGCAGGCCGCGGTCGCCGGGACGTGGTCGATCGAACGCGCCATCGGCAGGGGCGGGATGGGCACCGTCTACCTCGCCCGGGATGTGGCGCTCGACCGGCCCGTCGCCATCAAGCTGCTCGATCCGGCGCTCGCGGCCGATCCCGAGCAGCGGGCGCGGTTCCTCCGCGAGGCGCGGACCGGCGCGCGACTGACTCATCCCCACATCGTGCCGATCTACGACGTCGTCGAACGCGACGACCTGGTCTTCTTCGTGATGGGCCTCGTCGACGGCGAATCGCTCGGCGTGCGGCTCCGCCGCGAGGGACCGCTCCCCGCCGCCGAGGCCGAGCGGATCCTCCGCGAGGTGGGCTGGGCGCTCGGCGCCGCCCATGCGGCCGGCGTCCTGCACCGCGACGTGACGGTCGACAACATCCTCCTCGACCGGCGCACCGGCCGCGCGCTGCTGTGCGACTTCGGCATCGCGGTCGAGCGCGAGGGCGAGGCGGGACCATTGGTCGGCACGCCCGCCTACCTGGCTCCGGAGCTGGTGCACGGTGAGCCGCCGTCGACGGCGAGCGACCTGTACGCACTCGGGGTGGTGGGCTGGACCGCCCTGACCGGCCGGCTGCCCTTTGTGGACGACGATCCGGCCCGGGTGCTCGTGCGCCAGGTGAGCGAGGCGATCGCGCCGCTCGCCAGCGCCGCCGCGGCCACGCCGAGGCGACTGGCACGGGCCATCGAGCGACTGCTGGCCAAGGACCCGGCCAGTCGGCCCCACACCGTCGAGACCTGGCTCGCGGAGCTCGAGGGGCAGCTGGCACAGGCGGGCCTCGCCGAGCCGCTCGAGCGCTGGGTCGCCGTCCGCGAATCCGTGCGGCCGCTGCACGCCCTCGCCGTCACGTCGGCCGGTGTCGTCGGCGCGATTGGATTGCTCGCGGCAATGAGCAACGCCGTGCCGTTCGTCACCTGGGGTGCCCGGTTGCTGCTGGCGATCTCCCTGGTGGTCGGCAGCGTGCAAGCCGGCATGGCGTGGCGCGCGGCGCGCCGCGCCGCCCGGTCCGGTTACCGGATCGAGGACCTGCGCCTCGCCCTCGACCGCCGCCTCGACGAGCGCCGGGCGGCGGGACCTATCGCCCCGCGCCCCGCCGGTCGCGTGATCCGGATGCTCGGCAGCGGCCTTGGTGCCCTGCTCGTCGTACTGCTCCTCTTTGCCGCGAAGGGACGCACGCCGATCGGCCTGCCGTTCGGCTGGCGACTGCTGGTCTGGCGTTGGATCCCCTACGTGCTGCCGCTCTCATGGGCCGGCTTCTGGACGCTGCGCGGCCTCGGGGTCGTGGTCCCCGGGCGCAAGCAGGTGCCGGTGGATCGACGGTGGCGGCTCCGGCGCGCGTTCTGGCACAGCCGGCTGGGCGAGTGGTGGTACCGCTGCACGGCACTGGGCCTGCCGGAGCACAGCGCCGAGACCACGCTGCACCGCCCGACCGAGGTCATGCTGGGGCTCCAGATCGGTGACCTCTGGCGGGCCTTGCCACCCGGCTCCCGTCATGGACTCGGCGACCTCCCCATGGTGGCCGACGGATTGCGCCGCCGGCTCGAGGAGGTCCGGACCTCGCTCGCGCATCTCGAGGCACTGACGCCGGAGCTGGCCGAGCAGCAGCTCCACCTCCGCGAGCGCCTCGAGCGGCACCGCCAGCAGGCGCTCGGCGCACTCGAACGGCTGCGGCTCGTCCTGCTCCGGCTGGCCGGCGAGGCCGCCCCCGCCGGCGAGCTCACCCGCCACCTGCACGACGCCCGCGAACTCGAGTTGGAGCTGCTCCAGGATCTCGGCGCCCATCGCGGCGTCCGGGGACTGGTCGGCCGCACGCCGAGCCCGACGCCGGCGTAGGGGCGACAGGCGACAGGCGACAGGCGACAAGCGACCGGCGACAGGCGAGGGGCGAGGCTGGAGGGGCACCGGGCCCTACCGCGCTGGACGATCCGGAAATAGCTTGCTTATAGCCAAGCTAGGGAGGCTTCCGTGTCCCGCAAGCCCGTCAAGACCCGCGATGCCGAGCGCTCGCGCACCGCCATCCTCGAGGCCGCCGAAGCGATGTTCGCCGAGCGCGGCTACGCCGACACCACGATGGCCGACGTCGGCCATGCCGCCGGGCTCTCCCGCGGCTCGCCCGGCTACTTCTTCGTCTCGAAGCACGGGCTCTACCGTGCCGTGATCGCCAGGTGCTTCGCGGATGCCCTCGATGCGGTCCGGAGCGGCAAGCTGCGCGCGGAACGGAGCGGCAAGCCGCCGGTCGAGGTGCTCGCCGGCGCGGTGAGCGAGTACATCGACTTCGTGTCGGCGCACCCGAACTTCGTCCGGTTGCTGCACTGGGAGGCGCTCGGACTCGGCCCTGCCGACCCGTCCCGGCCCGAAGGGTTCGCCCTGGGCGCGGAGGCGGTCGCCGCGCTCGCGGAGCAACTCGGCTATCCCGTCGCGGCCCGATCCGCGATCCGCCACCTCGTCCTCTCCCTCGTCGCGCTGACCTGGTTCCCCGAGCTGCACAAGGACTCGCTGGTGCCGGCACTCGGCCTCGAGCCCGAATCCCCCGGGTACCTGACCCAGCGCAAGCGCCACATCACGGCACTCCTCACGGCGGCGCTGCCGGTGCGCCGCCCGGGGGCACGATGACCTCGACCACCCCCACCGAGGCCGAGGCGCGCGCGGTCGCCGAAGCGGCGCGTGAACAGGAATGGACCGCGCCCAGCTTCGTGCGCGAGCTGTTCGAGGGCCGCCTCCGGCTCGAGCGGATCGATCCGTTCCCCGCCCCGTCGGCCGACGACGTGGCCCGGGCGACGCCGTTCCTCGAGGCGCTCGGCCGCTTCCTGCGCGAGGAGGTCGACAGCGATGCGATCGACCGTGCCGGCAAGGTGCCCGAAGCGGTCGTGGAGGGGCTCAGGGCCCTCGGCGCCTTCGGCATCAAGATTCCCCGCGAGTACGGCGGACTCGGCCTGAGCCAGCTGATGTACACGCGCGCCATCGGCCTGGTCACCTCGCAGGACGGCTCGCTGACCGCGCTGCTCTCGGCGAGCCAGTCGATCGGGGTCTCGGTGCCGCTGCTCCTCTTCGGCACCGAGGAGCAGAAGCGACGCTACCTGCCCCGCATCGCCGCGGGCGAGATCAGCGCGTTTGCACTCACCGAGACCGGGGTGGGCTCCGACCCGGCCGGCCTGGTGACCCGGGCCGAGCCGAGCGAGGACGGCCGCCACTGGATCCTGAACGGCGAGAAGCTCTGGTGCACCAACGGACCGGTGGCCGGCGTGATGGTCGTGATGGCGCGGACCGGCAAGCGCATCACGGCGTTCATCGTCGAGACCGACTGGCCCGGCGTCGAGCTGGTCCATCGGCTCGAGTTCATGGGGCTCCGTGCGATCGAGAACGGCGTGCTTCGCTTCACCGACGTCCGGGTGCCCGCCGAGAACATCCTCTGGGGCGAGGGCAAGGGCCTCAAGCTCGCGCTCACGACGCTCAACACGGGACGGTTGACGCTGCCCGCCTCGGCGGCGGCCGGTTGCAAGCGGGCGGTGCAGATCGCCCGCACGTGGGCGGCCGAACGGGTGCAATGGGGGCAGCCGATCGGGCGGCACGACGCCGTCGCCCAGATGCTGGGCCGGATGGCCGCCGACACCTTCGCGATGGAGGCGGTGAGCGACCTGGCTTCGCTGCTGGCCGATCGCGGTGACGCCGACATCCGCCTCGAGGCGGCGATCGCCAAGCTGTGGAACACCGAGATGGCCGATCGCATCATCGACGACTGCCTGCAGATCCGGGGCGGACGCGGGTACGAGACGGCCGACTCGCTGCGACGGCGCGGCGAGCGCCCGGACCCGGTGGAGCGGATGTATCGCGACAACCGGATCAACCGGATCTTCGAGGGCTCGAGCGAGATCATGCGGCTCTTCATCGCGCGCGAGGCGGTGGACACCCACCTGTCGGTCGCGGGGGCGCTGATCGATTCCAAGGCGGGGGCGGCCGACAAGCGCCGGGCGCTGCTCCGGTCGGCGGCGTTCTACCTGCGCTGGTACCCGGCGCTCTGGTGGCCGTTCCGTGCGTCGGGATTCGGCGCGCACGGGCGCAACGGCGCCCACCTACGCTTCGTCGCCCGCCGCTCGCGCAAGCTGGCGCGGACACTCTTCCATGCGATGGTGCGATTCGGACCGAAGCTGGAGAAGCGGCAGTCAGTGCTGTTCCGGCTGGTGGACATCGGCGCCGAGCTGTTCGCGATGAGCGCGACCGTGAGCCGCGCCACGGCGCTGGGCCGCGAGGGCAACGCCGAGGCGGCGGAGCTGGCCGACCTCTTTTGCCGCCATGCGCGACGTCGCGTCGACCACCTCTTCCGCGACGCCTTCGGTCCCGACGACGTGGCGACCTGGCGGACCGCGCAGCGCGTGCTCGCGGGCGAGCACGCGTGGCTGGAGCACGGGATGACGTGACGGGCGCATCGCGGCGCCTCCCGCCGATCGAGACGTGCATGGTCGCGTCGTGTTGCCCGCCGAGCACCACTGCTCGGCGCACCCTATTCACCCTGATCCGGACCCGATGATGACCACTCGTGGCATCGTGATGCTCACTGCGTGTTGCTTCCTCCACGCGGCTCCGGCGGTGACCCAGTCACACGCCAGGGACTCCGTGGCCGTGGCGGCCACCGTCGCCTCCTTCCACGCCGGCCTCGCTCGGGGCGACTCGAGCGCGGTACTCGCGCTGCTCGCACCCGATGCCATCGTGCTGGAGTCCGGCGATCAGGAGACCGTCGCCGAGTACCGTGCGCATCACCTGGCCAGTGACATCGCGTTCGTCCAGGCGATACCCTCCGTGCGCACCCCGACGGCGATCACGATCGTCGGCGACGTGGCATGGGCCGCCGCGACCAGCACCACGGAGGGGACCTTCCGGGGGCGGGCCGTGCGCTCTGCCGGAGTGGAACTGATGGTGCTGTCGCGCACGGGGACGGGGTGGACGATCCGCGCGATCCACTGGTCGTGGCGGACCCTCAGGACCACCGGTGGATAACGGTCGACCGCCGATCGTCCGTCAAAGCGGCACTCGTCGCAGCAGCTGCGCGTTGATCGCCACCACCACTGTGCTGAGACTCATCAGCACCGCTCCCATCGCCGGGGTGAGGAGCACGTTCCTGCTCGCGAGCACGCCGGCGGCGAGCGGAATCGCGATGATGTTGTAGCCGGTGGCCCACCAGAGATTCTGGACCATCTTGCGGTAGGTTGCTCGGGACAGCGACACGATCCGGGGGATGTCCCGCGGGTCGGACCGGACGAGGACGATGTGCCCGGCCTCGACTGCCACATCGGCGCCGGCACCGATCGCGATGCCGAGATCCGCGGTTGCCAGCGCCGGGGCATCATTGACCCCGTCCCCGACCATCGCCACCCGCTTGCCGGCCGCCTGCAGTTCCTGCACCTTGGCGGCCTTCTCTTCGGGCAGGACCTCCGCAAACACCGTGTCGATCCCCAGCTCGGCCGCCACGGCATCGGCCACGGCGCGGGCGTCGCCGGTCAGCATCGCAACCTCGATCCCCCGCGCGTGGAGCGCCTCGACCGCTGCCCGGCTCTCCTCCCGGATGGCGTCGGCCACGGTGAACAGGGCGATCGAGCGGCCGTCCCGGACCAGGTGAATTGCGGCCTGGCCTCGCTGCTCCGCCCGGCGCCCCGCCGCCTGCAGATCGGCCGGGACCTCGACCGTCTCGCTCCGCAGCAGCGATGGGCCGCCAAGCAGGTACGCCGTCCCCTCCACCGCCGCGGTGACGCCACGGCCGGTGAGGTTCCGGAACCTGGTGGCCTCCCGCCTGGCAATGCCCCGCTCCTCGGCGGTCTTCACGATGCCGCGCGCGATCGGGTGCTCGGATTCCGCCTCGATGGCCGCGGCGACGCCCAGCGCTTCGTCAGGATCAACGCCATCGGAGACGGCAAGATCGACCACCCGGAACTCGCCCAGCGTGAGCGTCCCGGTCTTGTCGAAGATCACCGCATCGAGGAGGCGCGCCTCCTCGAGTCCGCGCCGGTCACGAACCAGGAGGCCGTTGCGGGCCCCCAGCGTGGTGGAGATCGCCACCACCAGCGGCACCGCGAGCCCGAGGGCATGGGGGCAGGCGATGACGAGCACCGTGACCATCCGCACCACGGCAAAGTCGATCGCCGCACCCTGGAGCTGCCATGCCGCGAGCGTCAGAAGGGCCGCCACGATGGCGATCGCGGTGAGCCACTGGGCCGCGCGATCGGCGAGCGCCTGGGCACGAGACTTCGATTGCTGCGCCTGGGCCACCAGGCGCATGATGCCCGAGAGGCGGGTCTGTTCGCCGGCTCCCGTCACCTCGACCCGGAGTGACCCCTCGCCATTGACGGTGCCGGCCGTGACCGTAGACCCGTCGCGCTTCGTCACCGGTCGTGATTCGCCGGTGATCATCGCCTCGTTCACCTGGCTGGTGCCCCGGCGAACGAGCCCGTCAGCGGGGATCGCCTGCCCCGGCCGGATCAGCACCAGGTCGCCGGCTCGCAGCTCGGCCACCGGCACCTCTTCCTCGTGGTCGTCCACGAGACGGGTGGCGCTGTCCGGCAGCAGCTTCGCCAGTTCCTTGAGTGCCCCCTGGGCCTGGTTGATCGATCGCATCTCGATCCAGTGACCGAGCAGCATGATCGTCACCAGCGTGGCGAGCTCCCACCACAGTGCCCCAGCGGCGATCACCCCGAGCTGCACGGTCCAGCTGAAGACGAAGGCGACCGTGATGGCCAGGGAAATGAGCGTCATCATCCCGGGCAGCCGGTTCCGAAGCTCGTGCACCGCGCCCTGCAGGAAGACCAGGCCGCCGTACAGGAACACCGCCGTGGCGAGCACCGGCCCGATCCAGGCCGCGCCCGGCACGGCGACCGCGCGATAGCCGAGCAGCTCCTGGACATGCTCCGACCAGTAGACCACCGGCAGGGTCATCAACAACGACAGCCAGAACCGGTCGCGAAACATCGCCGGCGAATGGCCGGCGTGCTTGTCATGCCCGCCGCCGTGCCCGGGCGACGCATGGTCGTGGCCGGAGACGGCTCCGCCGTCGGCCTGCCGCGGGCCGCCCCGGGAGTGATCGTGCCTGTGCATCTGTTCATTGCCTGAATGCATCATGCGCCTCGATCGCGTTGGGTTGCCTCGGTCGAACCCGCCCCCGCCATCCCTCTCGTCTCTCGTCCCTCGTTCAGCGTTCAGCGTTTGGCGTTTGGCGTCCAACCTCCCGCCGACGCCAGATCAGGTAGATCGCCGGAATCACCACCAGCGTGAGCACGGTCGAGGTGACCATGCCGCCCACCATCGGCGCGGCGATCCGCTTCATCACGTCGGCGCCGGTGCCGTGGCTCCAGAGGATCGGCGCCAGCCCGGCCATGATCGCCACGACGGTCATCACCTTGGGCCGCAGCCGGTCGACCGCGCCGGAGCGGACCGCCTCCGCCACGTCGGGCGGGCCGCGCATCAGCCCCTCGGCCTTGCGTCGTGCGAACGCCTCGTCGAGGTAGATCAGCATCACCACGCCCGTCTCCGCCGCGACGCCTGCCAGCGCGATGAAGCCGACCCACACCGCCACGCTGGTGTTGTACCCCGCGAGCCAGAGGTACCACACCCCGCCGACCAGCGCGAACGGCACCGAGAGCATCACGATCAGCGACTCGGTCACCCCGCGGAAATTGAGGTAGAGGAGCAGGAAGATGATCGCCAGCGTGACCGGCACCACCAGCCGCAGCCGGCTGCCGACCCGCTGCATGAACTCGTACTGGCCGCTCCAGACCAGCGAATAGCCCGTGGGCAGCACCAGACCGGCATTGACGACCTGCCGGGCCGTGCGCACGTAGCCGCCCACATCGGAGGCGTCGATGTCCACGAACACCGTGGTGACCGGGAAGGCGTTCTCGGTCTTCACCGCCATCGGCCCCTGACGGACCGCGACCGTGGCGACCTGGCCGAGCGGAATCTGGGCCCCGCTCCGGGTCGGCAGCACCACCTCGCGCAGCTTCTGGACGTCGTCGCGCAGCTCCCGCGGGTAGCGCACGTTCACCCGATAGCGCTCCCGCCGCTCGACGGTCGTGGCCGCGTTCATCCCGCCGACCGTGGCCATGATCGCGTCGTGGATCTCGCCGACGTTGAGCCCGTAGCGTGCCGCCTCGGCGCGGTCGATGTCGATGTCCACGTAGTAGCCCGACACCCCCCGCTCGGCGAAGGCACTCCGGGTCCCGGGCACGCCCTGCATCAGCCGCTCGACCCGCTCACCCAGTGCCTGCAGCGTGTCGAGATCGGGGCCGAAGATCTTGATCCCGACCGCGGTCCGGATCCCGGTGGCGAGCATGTCGATCCGTCCCTTGATCGGCATCGTCCAGGCATTCGTGACGCCGGGCAGCCGCACCGCGCTGTCGAGCTCGGCGAGCAGGCGGTCGTAGGTCATTCCCGGCCGCCACTTCGACTCCGGCGCCAGGGTGAGCGTGGTCTCGTACATGTCGAGCGGCGCTGGGTCGGTCGCGGTGGCCGCGCGCCCGGTCTTGCCGAGCACCCGCTCGACCTCGGGGAACGACGCGAGCATGCTGTCCTGGTGCCGCATGATCGCGTTCGCCTCGGCGATCGACACCCCCGGCACCGTGGTCGGCATGAAGAGGATCGATCCCTCGTGCAGTTGCGGCATGAACTCGCTGCCGAGCCGCCGCCAGGGCAGCACCGTCACCGCCAGCACCGCCACGCCACCCGCCACCACCAGCCACGGGCGGCGCAGGGTGAAGTCGATCACCGGCCGGTAGAGCCACTGCAGCCAGCGGTTGACCGGGTTCTCCCGTTCCGACCGGATCCGGCCCCGGATCAGGTAGCCCATCAGCACCGGCACCAGCGTCACCGACAGCAGCGCCGCGGCGGCCATCGCGAACGTCTTGGTGAACGCCAGCGGCTTGAAGAGCCGTCCCTCCTGCGCCTCCAGGGCGAAGACCGGCAGGAAGCTGCAGGTGATGATCAGCAGCGAGTAGAAGAGCGGCGGGCCCACTTGCCGGGCGCTCCGGAGCACCACCTCCCAGCGGTCGACCTCGGGGCCGGCGCGTTCGAGATGCTTGTGCATGTTCTCGATCATCACGATGGCGCCGTCGACCATGGCGCCGATCGCGATCGCGATCCCGCCGAGACTCATGATATTGGCATCGATGCCGAGCAATCGCATCACGATGAAGGCGAGGAGGATCCCGATCGGGAGCACCACGATCGCGACCAGCGCCGAGCGGACGTGGAGCAGGAAGAGGATCGCCACCAGCGCCACGATCAGCGACTCCTCCAGCAGCTTGTCGCGCAGCGTGTCGATCGCCCGGTGGATCAGGTCGCTGCGGTCGTAGGCGACCCGCAGCCGCACGCCGGGCGGCAGCGACGCCTCAACCGCCTTGAGGCGCGTCTTGACCGCCTCGATGGTGGCCAGGGCGTCGGAGCCGTAGCGCATCACCACGATGCCGGCCACCACCTCGCCCTTGCCGTCGAGGTCGGCCGCGCCGCGCCGCGGCGCCGGGCCGACCTGCACCGTCGCCACGTCGGCCACCCGGATCGGGGTGCCGTTGTCGGCGGTCCCGACCGAGACGTTCTCGATGTCGGCCACCCCCTCGAGGTAGCCGAGGCCGCGGATCATGTACTCCCGGCCGCCCATCTCCAGCACCCGGGCGCCGATGTCCATGTTGTGGTCGCCGATCGCGGCGGCCACCCGGGTCACCGGGATGTCGAATGCCCGGAGCCGCTCCGGATCGACCTCGACCTGGTACTGCTTCACGAAGCCGCCCAGCGACGCCACCTCGGAGACCCCCGGCACCGCCGTGAGCTGGTAGCGGATGTTCCAGTCCTGCAGGCTGCGCAGCTCGGCCAGGTCGAGCGAATCCGACTCCAGCGTGTACTCGAACACCCAGCCCACCCCGGTTGCGTCGGGACCAAGGGTCGGCTCGGCGCCGGCCGGCAACTGGCGCCGGATGCCGTTGAGGTACTCCAGCACCCGCGAGCGCGCCCAGTAGAGGTCGGTCCCGTCCTCGAAGATCACGTAGACCAGGCTTAGCCCGAAGAACGAGTAGCCGCGCACGACCCGTGCGCCCGGCACCTTGAGCATCTCTGAGGTGACCGGGTAGGTCACCTGGTCCTCGACGATCTGCGGCGCCTGGTCAGCGTAGTCGGTCTGGACGATCACCTGCACGTCGGACAGGTCGGGGATCGCGTCGAGCGGCGTGGTGCGCGCCGACCAGAGGCCGGCCCCGATGATCCCCGCCGTCGCGAAGAGCACCAGGGCGCGGTTGCGCACCGACCAGGAGATCAGGTCACGGATCATGACGGTGACCTCCCGTGGTGTCGCCAGCGGGCATCGGCTGGTCGATCGCGCCGTGCTGCATCCCGGGCATCGTGCCGCCGCCACCGCCGAGCCGCGACTCGGCGTCGATCAGGAAGTTGGCCGAGCCGACGATCTCTTCGCCGGCTGCGAGCCCCGACAGCACCTCGACCTGGTCGGCGGTCCGTGCCCCGAGCACCACCTCGCGCGGCTGGAGCACCCCGCTGGAGTCGCGCACGAACACCAGGTTGCGGGTGCCCGTCACCACCACCGCGGAGCGCGGCACCACCACCACGTCGCGCCCCACCACCGCGTCGAGGAAGATTGTCGCGAACATCCCCGGCTTGAGCTGCATGCCGGGGTTCGGCATCGTGATCCGGATCCGCGCCGTCCGGCTGGTCGGATCGACGGTGGGGTACACGAACGACACCCGCCCCATCAGGTGCTCACCCGGCCGGGCGGCGATCTCGATGTGCGCCTGCATCCCCTCGCGCACCAGCGCCAGGTCCTGCTCGAACACCTCCCCCTCCACCCACACCACGCTCAGGTCGGCGACCTGGTAAAGCCGCTGCCCAGGCATCACGCGCTGGCCCTCGATCACGTCCTTGACCAGCACCACGCCCGACACCGGCGCGACCAGCGCCAGCGTGCGGGTGGCCTGGCCGCTCGCCTCGAGCCGGGCGATCTGGGCCTCGGGAATGTCCCAGTAGCGCAGCCGGTCGCCGGCGGCGCGGAGTGTCGAGCGCGCCGCCTCCAGTGGCTCCCCGGCGTCGACGGGGAGTTGCGCGACCAGGCGCTTCGCGGTGAGGTACTCCTCCTGCGCCGCGACGAGTGCCGGCGAGTAGAGCGACAGGATCGGGTCGCCCCGCCGCACGCTGGCGCCGGTGGTGTTGACGAACAGCCGCTCGACAAAGCCGTCGATCTTCGGCGTCACGTCAACCACGCGATCCTCTGACGGCTGGATCGTGCCGACGGTGCGCACCGTCCTGGTGAGCGTCTCGCGGCCGACGGTGGTGTAGACCACCCCGAGCGCCTGGGCCTGCGCCGGCGTGAGGTGCACCGCCTGGCGCATCGTCATGCCGGTGCTGTCGGTCATCCCCGACATCCCGCCACTCGACATCATGGCGTGTTCCGCCGCCGTCATCCCGGGCATCGGCGACCCGGCGTCGTCCTTGCCGCACGCGGCGAGGGTCACGGCGATCGCCGCGAGGAGCGGCATCAGGATCCGAGCGGTCATGCGTCACCTCCCGTCCTGCCAAGCAGGGCGGCGATGCGGGCCATCGCCTGGTGATGGCGCGCCACCAAACGCGCCCGGTCGATGGTGTAGCGATTGAGGGTGAGTTCGTTGTCGAGCACCGTGGCGAAGTCGACCCGCCCGACCCGGTAGGCCGCGAGCGAGGCGTCGACGGCGGCGCGCGCCTGCGGCAGGATGCCGGTGTCGTAGAGCGACACCCGCTCCCGGGCGCGCAGCGTCTCGGCGCGCGCGGCACGGATCTCCGCGAGCGTCGCCTGCCGGAGGTCGGTGGCATCGGCTCGCGCCGCCTCCGCCATCGCCAGCATCGCATCGCGTTGAGGGGCCTGGCGCGACCCCGTGTGCAGCGGCAACTGCACCCCGAGCATGAGCGTGGCCATGTCGCCGTACTGGGGACGCTGGCCATACACGACGCCGAGCCGGAGGTCGGGATAGAAGGCCCGGTCGGCCTCGCGCGCGCCGGCAGTGGCCGCCTCGGCCATCGCCTCGGCGGCCCGGATCGCCGGCCGGTCGGCCACCGCGCCGACGATCGCGCTGTCGCCCTGCGCCGGGCCGCTCGGCAGCGAGGGGAGTTCCAGTGCCGCCACCGCGAGGAAGGGATCGCGTCCCATCAGGGCGTTGAGCCGGGCGGCGGCGGCGTCGCGTTCGGCCGCCAGCATCTCGAGCTGTTCGCCGAGCTGCGCCACGGCAACCTGGGAACGGAATACGTCCTGCTGCGGCACCTCACCGACCGCGTAACGCGCCTCGGCCACGCGCACCAGTTCGCGCAGCAGTCGCCGGGTGTCGGTCGAGATGGCAATGGCGCGATCGAGCCAGGCGGCCTCGTAGTACTGCACCGCGAGGCGCCCCGCCACGTCGGCCGCGATCTCGTCGGCGGTGAGACTCGCCGAAGTCGCCATCCACCGGGCGCGGTCTCCCGCCGCCGCGCGCTTGCCGGGCCACGGGAAGAGCTGCGCCAAGCCGACCTGGTTCATCGTCATCGGCTCGCCGCTGCCGAAGCCGTCGATCGGACGGTTCATCAACCCCAGCGAGAGCTCCGGATCGGGCAT
Source organism: uncultured Gemmatimonadaceae bacterium (assembly GCA_964557115.1). Lineage (GTDB taxonomy): Bacteria > Gemmatimonadota > Gemmatimonadetes > Gemmatimonadales > GWC2-71-9 > Palsa-1233. The sequence goes on along the minus strand of CAZKYO010000015.1, from coordinate 12,029 downwards.
CGCCCCCGCCGGGGCGATCGCCTCCGCCGCCGCGTCGGCCCGCAGTCGCGCCGCCAGGTGCGCCGGGTTGTCGGCGCGGGCGGCCGCGATCGCGTCGGCCAGCCGCAGGGTGTCCGGCGCAACCTGCGCCGCGAGGGATACCGGTGCGCTGCCGCCGAGCAGTGCCACAAGCGGCACGGCCCACCGGAACCGACCGGTGAAGAGGTGTTGTGTCATGACCTCATCCCGCGGGCGTGGCCCGCGATGCGTCAGGTGATGCCCGCCGATCAACTCGACGGACGTGTCACGTTCAGGACTGGATGGAGGTCAGGGCTTGGGAGGGTGGAAGGCAAGCACCGCGAGGAGGCTGCCGCGCACGTCGGGGCCGGCCAGGCTCGGCGCCTCGACCCGCTCCGCCACGGTGGTCACCGGGGTGGTGCCGGAGGTCACGGCAGGGACGGTCGGGGCACATGCCTGGGACGCCTGGCACTCGTCGGCCATCGAGTGGTCGTGGTGCGAGTCGCCGGCCATGCCGTGCTGGTCCGCCGGGGAGGTGCAGTGGTGCGATGCCGCCGCCGCATGATGCTGCTGGCAGGCCGCCGCGGCCGCGAGCGGCTGCAGTTGGACCAGGGACATCGCCAGCACGACGGCGAATCGCTTCATGTTCGAAAGATATAAGGCTGGCCCGCCGCGCGACAGGACAACCGTGGCTCAAGCACGCCTTGTCGTCCCGGCAGACCCACGATCCCAAGGGTTCCGGTACGGGGTCGGCCCTGCAGAAATCTCGGGCCTCAACTGGCAGCGTCGCAACCACCCGATCGCCACACCAACGTCCCGCAGTCGGCCCCCGTCTGGCGGTGCCCGGGACTACGCAAGCTGGCCCCGCACGTCGTCGCGCAGCACGACGGTCGCGGTCATCGTCCCCGTGACGTTCGCCGTCGTGCGGAACATGTCGGGGATCGTGTCGACGCCGAGGAGGATGCCGATCCCCTCGACCGGCAGGTGCGCCGCCAGCAGCACGGGCGCCATGATGAGGATCGAGCCGCCCGGGATCCCCGGCACGCTGAACGTGAGCAGGACCGACGTGATGCCGATGGTGAGGAACTGGGTGGTCTCCAGTTGCACGCCGTAGAGCGAGGCGATGAAGAGCACGCCGACCGGCAGCGCGACCGCCCCGCCCAGCCGGAACAGCGAGGCCGAGAACGGCAGGAAGAAGCCGGTCATGCGCTCCGACAGCCCGAGTCCCGCCGCGCCGTCGATCAGCGCCGGCAGCGCCGCCAGGGAGGAGCGCGCCGAGACGGCGATCCCCTGGGCCGGCGCGAGCGCCCGCGCCATGTCGCGCATCCGGACGCCGCGCACCGCCGCGAGCGGGTAGCACAGCAGGATCGCAACCAGGGTGATCGCCGCGGTGACGATCACGTACGCCGCCACCGCGCCGAGCGCCGTGGTGCCGAGCCGCAGCGCCAGCGGCACGGCGAGCGCGAAGACGCCGATCGGTGCCAGCGCCAGGATCCCCCGGACGACCATGATCGTCACCGATCCGATCGCCTCGGCGCCTCGCTCGAGGCGTCGGCGCGTCTCCTCCGGGAGCCGCGTGGCGGCGGCGCCGAACATCAGCGTGGCGACGATGATCGGCAGCATCGCGCCGTCGGCCGCAGCAGCCACGAGGTTCCTCGGCATCAGCTCGACCAGCCAGTCGCGGAAGCTCGGCAGGGCGGTCGCCGGCGCCGTGCTCCCCTCGCGCAGCGCGGCGGCGGTCACGGGATCGATGTGGATCCGGGCGAAGATCGGCGGGGCGATCGCGAGCGTCGCCGCCGCGACCACCGCGAGCATCACCACGAAGAGCACCACCCCCTTGAGGCCGAGGGGCCCGAGCCCCTGCCCGCCCTGGCTCACGCCGGTGAAGAGCAGCGTCACCACCAGCGGCAGCACGACCATCTGCAGCGCCCGGGTCCACAGCGCGCCGATCGGCTCGATCCAGGCGGCGAGCACCTGCCACTCGGGCGGCAGCACGGCGGCGAGCGCGATCCCGAAGGCCAGGCCGGCGACGAGGCCGAGCAACACCTTGGTGGTGAGGGACATTCGGTCCTCGAGGCGCGGGGAGGCGGAACCGTGATCGGGGAGTCGATAGTGGGGCTCCCTTGCCGCGATGGCAAGAGGTGGCGTGACCGCCCCTCCCCGCCCATCCTTTCTGGGTGACCCGCCGCCTCCCGCTCCTGCTGCTGCTCGCTGCCTGTGCCGGCGACGCCGCCACGCCGCCGCGGCCACCGCTCGACGCCGTGGCCTACCGAGCCCGGCTCGACGACTGGCTCGCCCGTCGCGATGCATCGGTGCCCTCGGCGAACGGACCGCTGGCACAGACCGGCCTCTGCCGCCTCGAGGAAGCGCGGCTGCCCGTCGCGATCGGCGGCGCGGATTCCCTTCCGTGCGTGATCCCCGGGCCCCGCGTCGCCTCGCGGGCGGGACAACTCGTGGCACGCGGCGACACGCTGACCTTCGTGCCGGAGGGTGCGGCCGCCTGGGCAGGCGACTCCACGGCCGCGGCCAACCGGATCCTCGCGCTGCGCGATCAATTCGGCCTGCCCGGGGCGCGGGTCTGGCTCGGGCCGGTCCGGTTCAGCGGTCGATGGGCCGAGGGCGCCATCACCATCTGGATCGTGGACACCTTGGCCGAGGCGCGCACCGCGTTCGGCGGGATCGAGCGGTGGCCGGTGGACACGGCGTGGCGGTTCGACGCCCGGTTCATCCCCGCCGACGGTGAGTGGACCCACACGCCGACGGTGCGGGGCTTCGAGCTGCCCCGACAGGTGGCGGGTCGCATCGCCGTCCGGATCCGGGGCGAGGACCGCGAACTGGTGGCGTACGCGAAGGGCAAGGACGCCACGGACGTGCTCGTGGTGATCCATGACGCGACCAGCGGCGCCGGGAGCTACCCGTCGGCCCGGTTCCTCGATGTCGACCTGCCGCGCGGCGCGGATGGCCAGACGGAGGTGGACTTCAACCGCGCCCGCAACCCCGACTGCGCGTTCACCGACGCGTCACCCTGCCCGCTGGCGCCACCAGAGAACCGGTTCGCGTTCGCCATCCCCGCGGGCGAGAAGACCTACAAGCGACACTAGAACACGGAAAAGAGAAGAGAGAAGAGAGAAGAGAGAGGACAGCGGCGCGCGACCATCCGGTCCCGGTGCACGCGTCCCCACCTCGGTTCTCCGTTCTCTCTTCTCTGTTCGCTCTTCTCAGCTCGCTCCCGGGATCGCCCGGCCGTGGCAGGCGATGCACATCTCGGGGTTCCGGCGACGGAGCCGGTCGGCGTCGAAGCCCGGGCCATGCGGCGAGAAGCGCCGTCCGCCGAGCGCCGAGTGGCAGGAGGTGCAGTCGCGCTCGACGTGGCAGGAGACGCACGACTCGAGCGACTGCCGCGCCGCCTGGCCGTGGTTCAGCACGAAGGCACCCTTGGCATCGTGGTAGGGTCCCGCCCGCAGCGTGTTGTGGGCGTTGAGACCCGCCGAGGCGTGGCAGGTGACGCAGAACTGCTGCACGTTGTGGCAGTCGGCACAACTCGTCTGGCGCGCGTAGGTGGCAGCCGGGTGGCGCGTCAGGAAGTTCGCCGGGTGGTAGTTGGCCCCCGTGGTCGGCGACCCGCGGTGACAGGTGAGGCACTGGTCGCGGCGATGGCACGTCTCGCAGGTGCGGGGGGACGCCGCGGCGTCGGGTCCGTGCCCCTCGGTGAAGGCCGCCGTGTGGGTCGCGGGCGCGTGTCGCGTGACGACCGCACCGGTGCCCCGCCCCTCGCCGGGCCTTGCCATCGCGCGCACCGCCTTGGGGCCGGGCGCGACGTGACAGGCGGTGCAACTCGGCTGGGCGTGACAGGTCGCGCACCGCGCCGGATCACCGGCGGCCTGCCTGCCGTGCGCATCGAGGAAGGTCGGGCTCGCGTGAGTGGCCGGCGCCTTGAGCTCCGCCTTGATCGCGAGCGAGCGCGCGTCGGGCATCAGCGCCTGGATCGCGGCGGTCTCGGGGGCGTTGACGTGGCAGGCCGCGCAGAAGGTCCGCGCGTGGCAAGTCGCACAGCTCGCGGCCACGCCGTTCCCCTGCGCGGCCAGGGTACCGTGTCCACCGGTGGCGAAATCGGTGGCCTGGTGGTTGGGCGGCGTCGGGAACGCGGCGATCCGGTCGGTCGACAGCGCCGTGGCGCGCGCCAGCGGGACGTGGCAGCGGGCACATTGGCGATCCGAGGCGGTCAGGTGTCGCTTTCCGGGCTCGTGACACGAGACACACTGCTCCGGATCGTCTCGATGGATCGATCCGGGCGCCCCGGTCCCCGCATGGCAGCTCGCACAGCGGACCGTGTCGCCGGTCTCCCGTCGATGTGCGGCGTGGGTGAAGCGGAGGTTGGTCGGCTTGCTCGCGGTGGGTGGTTGCCATTCGGCCGCGGACTTGGCCACGCCGTCATGGCAGGCGGCGCAGGACGTCACCGTCGGGTAGATCGGTGCCCCGTCCTGTTCGGCACCGAGATGGCAGGCGCCGCACGATGCCGGGAAGAGCCGCACGTGCTTGGCGTGGTCGAACACCGGCGCGGGATTGCGCGCCTGTGCGACGCCCCAGGCGACGAGGCCGACGACAAGCACCGGGAGCACGCGGCGCAGGAACCGGGTCACTGGTTGCTCCCGGTCGGGATGGCGCGCGGGAGCGGCAACCGATCGGCGGATGAGCCGATCACCCAGCTCATCCGTGCCGTGACCCGCCACTGGTCCCAGTCGATCGCCGCGGCGTCGGGACGGTCGCGATCCTCGCGCACCCGCGAGGCACCGAGATCGAACCGCCAGCGATCATCCGGCCGAAGGGTCAGGTCGCCGCCGAACGCCGTCAGCGTCGCGTCGCTGAACCGCAGCTCGAGCGGCCGCCGCAGTCGCGACGCGTGCGCCGAGAGCGCCAGCCGCGCCGTCGGTTCCCACATGACCCGCCCGTCGTAGCCGAGCGACGCGGCCCCGGGACCGAACTCGGCCTGGTGTCCCGCGATGAGGGTCCAATGGGCATCGGGCATCCAGGTCACGGACGCGTCGTAGCGCCAGCCATGGTCCTCCACGTCGACCAGCGGCGTGGAAGTCTCGGTGTCGTCGAAGCGGTACTTCTCGCCCCGCACGTGCAGCACGAGGAACCGCACGGGCGTCACGTCCACGCCGCCGTGGATCGCCTCGTAGCCGGCCGGCGAGAAGGCGCCCCAGATGGTCCACAGGTCGAACAGCGGACGGTAACGACGCGCGCCCGCCGACACCGTGACCAGCCGCGATACCCACGACGCCGCCGCCTCGGCCGAGCCGAACTGGCCGAACGCCATGTCGTACACCGCGCCCCCGCTCAGGCGGAGGCGGGACATCGGCCGCAGGGCCAGCGCCGCCGAGGCGCGCTCGGACACGAAATAGTGCACTGCCGGGTCGACCTCTCGGCGATACTCGGCCCGCAGGTCGGCGAACCGCCCGTTCCACGCGACGTCGGCCCCGGCCACGACCTGACGATCCCGCGGCTGGAAGTCATCGAGCGGGTTGAGCGCCGGATCGGTGACGACGAGGGCCGTCCCCCTCGCGAGACCCCAGCCCAGGTAGGCGCCGGCCTCGAGCCCGAGCGACGGGAGACGATAGGTGACCCGCCCACCGTCGAGCCCGTAACTGCCGAGGCGTCCCGTGAGGAACTGACGGCCGGCGCGGGCGGTGAGCGACGGCGTGGCGTACTCGAGGTACGCCTCGTAGAGCTGCAACGCCGGCTCGCTCCCGGGCCACGTGGCGTCCTTGCCCAGGTCCTCGCTGAGGCGGGCATTGACCCGCGCGCTCAGGCCCGGCAACCCGAAGCCCCAGAGCGAGGCGTCGGCTTGCGTCACCCAGGGCACGCCGCGCTGCACGCCGCCGGCGCGGAAGTAGAGGCACTGCGCCCCGAGGCAACGGGCCTCGAGCCCATCCGGCGTCTCGTAGCCGCCATGGCCATTCGCCACGGCATTCGCGAACGGGATGCTGTCGAGTTCGAGGCCGCGCCACGAGATGCCCTGCATCCGGCTGTCGACGCGCAGGCGGTAGCCCTGGGCCGCCAGCGGTGCCGTGATCGCGGCGGCGAGGACGATCGGCAGCACGAGCCGGCGGGGCATCATCCCTTCCCGCCGACCAGGTGGGACCGATAGTCGGATGGGTCGGCGAGGAAGTGGCAGGTGGTGCACTGCTTCGCCGAATAGTGGTCGGCACGCTGCGCGGCGTGGCATGTCGCGCAGAACGACCGGTCCGGCGTCAGCAGGGCGACCGTCGCCGGTGCGTGGCAAGCATCGCAGCGCTGGTGGCTCGCGCGCACGTCCGCCGCGTGGGCGGTCCGCAGCGACTCGCCGGTGTGGCACGCCGCACACTGACGATTCGCGGTGTGGTGCGACGCATGGCACGCCGTGCAGCCCTTGGTCGCGGCGCTCGGTTCGAGCGAGACCGCCGTGGTGTGACACTCGGTGCACGCGAGCGAATCGTGGGTCGGATGCCGGAACACGACGGGCCGGCTGCGCGGCGCGTGTCCCGCGACCGTCACCTGCACCGTGGCGTCCATGGGCACCGCCAGCCGGTCGGTCCGGTGGCACCGCTCACACTTGTTCGTCGCGGCCGCCTGGTGATGGCAGATGTCGCAACCGCGGGGCCGCTCGAACGTCAGGCGGCCCGACTGGGAGCCGGGCGAGACGTGGCAGGTGATGCAGGCGAGGGATCGGTGACGGGCGTGCGGAAAGGAATCGGCGGGTGGAACCTGGACGGAGGCCGGAACGTGTGTCGCGCTCGGAGGTCGCTCGTCCGGGGGCGGCGCGTCGCCCTTCCCGCGCGGCGGCGGTTCCACCGGTGCGACCGGGTCGAGCACCGCCGCCCCGGTCGGCGGCTGGTGCGCCGCGGGCCGCGCCGAGACCTGCCGGAGCGCCGCCGTGGTGTCGAACGGCATCGGTGGCCGGAGCTGGCGGATCCCCCGTTCGCGCACCGCGCTGTGGCAGCCGACGCAGTCGCTCGCGTCGACCTTTGCGGCGTGCGGCGCGTGGCAGGTGAGGCAGTTCTCCCCCTGTTTCCGGTGCGCAGGCCCGGTGTGGAAGAACACGTTGCGCCAGTCGGCGTGGCAGCCGGCATCGGTGCAGGTCTTCGCCGCGTCCTCGGGCCGGTCCTGGGTGTGGGGATTGTGGCACGTCCCGCAGGTGCCGCCGTGGGGATCGCGACTCAGGTCGAAGTCCGGCAGCCGCTCGCGCATCTGGTGGCAGGCGAAGCACTGCTGCGATCCCGGTCGCAGCGTCCCGGCCGCCGAGTCCCGCGTGGCCAGGCGGGGCACCTCGGCGGTGAACTGGTGGCACTGGTTGCAGTGCAGAGTGGTCTGGCTCGCCATCTTGCCAAGCGTGATGTGCAGGTCCTCGTGGCAACCCGACTGCCCGCAGGTCCGGCTGGCCGGCAGGAACTCGTGCACCTCGGCGCCGTGGCAGGTCACGCAGGTGATCCCCTGGGCCTTGAGCGAATCGGACTCGAGATGGGTCCGGTGGCCCGCCGTCTCCTCGATCCGGGTCCAGAGCGAGTCGCCGTTGGTGTTGTGGCACGACTCGCAGCGCGCATTGGGGACCGGCGCGTGCTTGGGGATGTCCTGCGGGCGATCGGCGACCCAGAGGACGAGCTGGCGCGCCGAGGCGTAGAGCGACTGCTGGTGGCAGTCGTGGCACTTGCGGTCGCTGTGCTTCCCCGCGTCCGCCGCGAACTTGTTCCACGGCCCCTGCATCACGTGGCAGCTGACGCAGAAGTCGTTGTCGTGCTGCATGTAGTTCCAGCCCGACAGCCCGGTGAAGCCGACCAGGCCAAGCACCACCACCAGCGCGCCCAGCATGGCGAACCTGGCGCCCCGGTCACGCGTGGTGACCCACCCGCGCAGTCGCACCCGGTTGGTCCAGGCCAGCCGGACCACCATGACGGCGACGACCAGCCCGACGACGATCGCGGTCAACCAGGCCCAGAGCGGGGCGTTGAAGATCACCCGCATCACGGCCGAGACCCCTCCCGGAAGGGGAGAGGCCTCGGCCGGAATTCCCTGCTGGAACCTCGCCAGCGTCGAGTCGACGAGGGTGTCCGGGGGATTCCCCTGCAGGACCATCAGCGGCGCCTGGACGGCCAACTCAACGCTGATGGCTCAGCAGGTTCGGATACCGCGCGCGCGCGGCCTGCATCGACGACTGCACCAGCTCGGCCACGCCCGGCTCGGTGATCGACACGCCGTAGGTCTGCTGCAACTCGGCGATGTTCGCCGCGAGGAGCGCCTTCGCCAGGAACGGGTTGTGGACGCCGAGGGACTTGTCGCCATTGGCATACCGACCCTCGCCAAACAGCTTCACGTTGAATTCGGCGCCGTCGGCGGGCGTGATCACGTTGTCGCTGGCGTTGATCGCCGTCGGGAAGTCCCGCTTGATGATCGCCAGCATCCCCTGGTCGGTCGGGAAGGCGTCGATCGTCTCGTCATGGTCGCCGTCGACCCAGAGCTGGTTGGCCAGGGTCGACATCTGGGTCCGGAGCGACACGAGCGCGCTGGCCGCAACCTGCCCCGAGGCATGGCATCCCGAGTTGACGCAGCCGACGAAGGTCCGGGCGGTCGTGGTGTACTCGCAGCCGCTGTTGCCGATCGGCGCGCCGTTGGCATCGACGCACGGCAGCGCGCCGAAGGTGTGGCCGACCGAGGTGAGGACGAAGCCGCCGGCGGCATCGGTCACGTTGAACTTGTTCACGTGGCACCCGGCGCACAGTCGCGGATTCGCGCCTGACCCGTGCGTCGAGATGATCTGGTCGTCGGGCGAGGCAAAGTTGGCCGGGCGATATCCGGCGACGCCGATCACCACGGCCCCCTGCGGGGCGTGCGGGGCGTTGCCGCGGGAATTGCCGCCGCTGGGCTCGATCTTCCGCATGTGGCACTGCATGCAGAGGTTCTCTTCGGGATCGGTCGAGTTGACCGGCTTGCGCAACTGGCCCTCGTTGCGGTCGCTGTGCGGGTCGTGGCAGACGGTGCAGGTCACCGGCCAGGTCTCGGTGTCGCCCTTGTCGGCAAACACCGGATCCTGCCCCGAGAACCGCAGCAGCGATGCCTTGCCGTCGTGGCAGCCAGCACACGAGGCGTTGCCGACGGTGTGCTCCTCGACCTGCGCGTGCCGCGAGAGCGACCACTGCTCGACGAACGGATGGTGCGTCCCGTTGTGGCAGCTGGCGCAGCTGGCGTCGACGTCGGCGATGTTCGCGTTGGCCAGCGGGATGTTCGCCGCAACCTCCGGGTTCTTCACGTGCTCGAGGCCCGGGCCGTGGCAGGACTCGCACTGCACGTCGCGGTACACCGAGTCCTTGGTGGCGTCCCAGCCCACGGTGCCGTCGGCCGAGTTGCCCTTGGCGTTGACGCTGTGGCACTGCCGGCAGGTGTCGTTCGCGTGACCGGAGGCCTCGAGGTCCTCCCACGCTCCCGCGTGCCTGGTGCCGACCCAGTCGGACTGGTGCCCGACGTGGCAGTTGCCGCACGTCGTCTTCTTCGCCGAGGCGGTGTAGTAGCCGAGGAAGCCGGCCGCCGCCGCATCAGGCTGATTGTAGGGCTCCCGGTCGCGATAGACGATCTGTTCGTCGGTGCAGCCGGAAAGGGCCAGGATCGGCAGGAGGAAGAGGAGGCCGCGAAGGGCAGAACGGGTCGTGAGCATAACGGTTCACCTCGGCGAACGACGAAGATTGCGACTCCGTAGATCTACGGTACGCTGCCCCGTGGTGGTCCGCAATCCCTTGCCAGAGCAGCAGTTGAGTGATCAATGGGGGACGGTTTTTGTCCCCTTTCTTGACCGATCACGCAAGTGCTTGTGATCACAAGTGCAAGCGCATCTTGGGCTCGGAAAGCCGAACCCTGCCCTCGGCATTTCCGGTTGTGGAATGAGAGTCCCGAATCGCCCGCGAACCGCGATCGGGCCGCAGCCGCCTCAGTCGCTGGCGTCGAGTCGGCGCGCGAGGGCCTCGCGCAGGGCGGCCTCTTCCCCGGCGGCCGCAAGCCATTCGCGCGGCCAGCGGTCGACGCCGTCGCGCGCCCCGAGGAGTGACGCCGCCGTGGCGACGACGGCCGCGTTCGGTGCGGGCGGCGTGAGCAGCCGTTCGATCGCCACGCGCGGATCGGCCTGGTGGTGCACCGTCCAGAGCACCGCCACCGCGGCATCCACGGCGGCGACGGCGGGGCCTTCGGGAATCGGCGGCGCGTCGCGCGGATCGCGCACGATCGCGACGAAGCGATCGAGCAGCGCCCCCCCCGCCCCGTTCGTGCGCAGCAGGGTGAGCACTTCCGGGATGACGTCGCGGCTGCCGTCGAGGAGCCGCGCCGCGGCGACAACGACCGCCACGGCGGCGAGGCACGCGTCGGGATCGGGATCGACGAGACGCGCGGTGTGGAAGGCACCGGAGGTCATCGTGCGTGGCGAGGCCGACGCGAGCGCCGCCGGCAGCGCGGCGACGATCGCCGCGGGGCCGCGGGAGGCGAGCCGGGACGGCGGCGCATCAGTGTCGCGCAGCCAGGTGAGCGCCTCCACCAGCGCGGGATCGGCCCCGAAGCCGTCGGACTCCCACCACGCGACCCACCGCCGCGCCAGGCGCCGGAGATCGACCCCGCCGGACAGCAACTCCTCCAGCAATCCGTCGCCGAGGGCGACGACGGCGTCGCGTCGTCCCGGCGGCGGGGAGGCGTCAGTGCGCCGATGTGCCAGGGCGACGCCCACCGGGGCGCCGAGCAGGAAGCCGCGGCGGCGCGCGGCGGGATCGAGGGTGGCGGGGCTGGTCATCCCCAACGGAACGCCGCGTCCGCCGCCCACCGCAAGGGGCGGCGTCCCGTGTATCTTCCGGGATGCCCCGCCGGGGCGCCTTCGCCACCTTCTGCACCCCAAGGATTCGCCGTGGCCAGCGACACCCTCACCATCACCGACAACCGCACCGGCACGCAGTACGAGGTGCCGATCACCGACGAGACGATCCGGGCAATCGACCTCCGGCAGATCAAGGTCGCCGAGGACGACTTCGGCCTGATGACCTACGACCCCGCCTTCATGAACACGGCGGCGTGCCGGAGCGCGATCACGTTCATCGACGGCGACCGCGGCATCCTCCGCTACCGCGGCTACCCGATCGAGCAGCTCGCCGAGCGGGCGACCTTCCTCGAGGTCGCCTACCTGCTGAACGAGGGCGAGCTCCCCAATCGCGAGCAGCTGGCGCGCTGGACCGAGGACATCCGCTACCACACCTACGTCCACACCAACATCATCAAGTTCCTGGGCGGCTTCCGCTACGACGCCCACCCGATGGGGATGCTCCTCGGCGTGATGGGCGCGATGTCGACGTTCTATCCCGACGCGAAGGACGTGCGGAATCCCGGCAACCGCTACATCCAGCGGGTCCGGCTGATGGCCAAGCTGCCGACGATCGCGGCGTTCTGCTTCCGGCACGCGCGCGGCCTGCCGTTCGAGTTCCCGCGCAACGACCTCGACTACATCGGCAACTTCGTCAACATGACCTTCAGCATCGGCGGCCGCCACGAGGCGAACCCGGTGCTGCAGCGCGCCCTCGAGATCCTGCTGATCCTCCACGCCGACCACGAGCAGAACTGCAGCACCAGCGCCGTGCGCGCCGTCGGCTCCTCCGGCGTCGACCCGTTCTCGGCCGTCTCGGCCGGGATCGCCGCGCTCTACGGCCCGCTCCACGGCGGGGCGAACGAGGCGGTGCTCCGGATGCTCGACGAGATCGGCAGCAAGGACCGGATCCCGGCGTTCATCGAGTCGGTCAAGAAGGGCGAGGGGCGGCTGATGGGCTTCGGCCACCGGGTGTACAAGTCGTACGACCCGCGCGCCAAGCTGATCAAGAAGACCGCCGACGACGTGTTCGCGCAGACCGGGCTCAACCCCAAGCTGGAGATCGCGCTCGAGCTGGAGCGGATCGCCCTCTCGGACGACTACTTCATCTCGCGGAAGCTCTACCCGAACGTCGACTTCTACTCCGGCCTGATCTACCAGGCGATGGGCT
>CAZKYO010000014.1:0-70168 GCA_964557115.1 uncultured Gemmatimonadaceae bacterium | reverse complement strand
AGACCGGCGTATTCATCGGCGGCTCGATCCGCCGGAGCGGATCGGCGTCCTGCACCAGCCGCCGCTCGGCGAAGTCGACTCGCTCCTCGAGCTCGGCGATCCGTGCGTCGGTGATCGCCCGGTACTCGTCCTGCTCCTCGCGGAGCGCGTCGAGCGCGGCGTCAGACAAGGCGGGTGCGCCGGTCCGCGCCCGGAGCCAGAGCTTGACGGCGGTGAGGCTCGTCCCGGCGACGAGGATGAACGCGATCGCAGCCTTCAGGAATCCGATGTCGGCGGGGTCCATTGGAACGCTCCCTGGGAGAGGGTCCGCACCACGCTGCAAGCTATCACGCAGGGCCGCGCGAGGGATCCACGGCATGGGCGGACGGGAGCGATGTTTCGGTCGTGCAACGCCCCGGCCAGAAACGGAGGCCCCCGGGGCCCGACTAGGATTTTTCCTAGTGGACATCGGTCCTCCGTGGCGACAACATTCCCCTTCCCCCCGTGAGAACACTCGATCAGGAGAGCCTGATGGCTGATTCGAGTCACCGGATTTCGCTGGAGCAGGCGGTCGAGCTGACCAAGCGGTACCGGGAATCGGAAAAGAGCCCGATCGGGCCGTGGGCCTTGGACGTCGGCGAGGAACTTCGGGAGCTTCTGGCGCAACCCGGGGTCACGGGAATCCGCGTCTATATGGGTACCAAGACCGATGGTGCGGTCACCCCGGTGATGGTCGGGATCGACAACGATGGCAAGGACATCACTCAGGGGCTCATCCTTGAGGAGTTCCTGCCGTGCCCCCCCTTTTGTGATCAGAACAGCCCGCTCCGCGGGAACTAGCCTATGTACATCTCGGAAGTCGGCGTGTACCTGAGCCCGCTCCCCGTGCTGATCGGGCTGTCCCGCGGGGCGGCGAAGGACCTCGATCGCAGAGCAGTGTGGATCTGGGTCACCATGATGGCGCTTGAAAACTTTGCCCTGGCCTACCTCGGGTCGAGGCACACCGGGACCTGGTGGATCACTTGGTTCTCCTACCCGCTCTCCATGTGGCTCGGGCTCACGGCTCTATTGGGATTCCAGGTGATGGAGTCTGTCAGGCGCTTTAGGTGGCCTCTCTTCCTCGCCTTCATCGCAGTCTGGCTGTTCGGGATCGTCCTACGCGAGCAGGAGACCGGCTTTTCAAATTTTGCCGCGCCCATCCATGCGATCATGCTTGCTTCCGTCGGCATCGCGCTCCTGGTGCGGAGCGGGACGCACCTCTCGGCCCCGCAGCGGCGACGGGCAGGCCTGACCGGACTCGCGACCGCCCTGACCTATGGACCGATCGTCGCCGTCTGGCCCCTGAGCACCATCCTGTCGACCTCGAATTCGCGCTGGCTGATCCCGGTATGGGAAGTCAAGGCCGTATTCGGCATCCTGGGACTGGTGCTGTTCTGCCTCGCGCTGTGGTCGCCCGAACCCGGCTTCGGTCGCCAAGGCGCGTCGGACAAGGCCCCCGCCTAGCCGGGGGCCGGGGACGGCCGCGTGGGGCTGCGTGGGCAGCACTCCAAGGAAGACCCGACGCTGCGACACTCCTCTAGGGCAGGACGAGGACCCCGCTTCTGCCTGATCCATGTGAATTGAACCGACCAACCGGCGCCTGCGACGGACTCGCGATAAGCGCCTGCAAGGTCGTGACGTCCACGGCGCTCAGTGCACAGTTGTAGAGCCGAAGGTCGTCCATCCGCCCCTTCCAGGGCTGGTTGGCCGCGACCAGTTGCCAGCTGCCGATGTTCGGCCCGGCGCTCGCCGAATGCACCAGCGGGCCGCCGGTGCCCTCGTAGGTGTGGGCAATCGCCGTCCCGTTGACGTAGAGCTTGAAGCCGAGCGAATCGGGCCCGGTCACGACGGCAGCGATGTGCGTCCACTGCCCCACCGGCACCTGGGCACCCGCGGCAGACCGCCGGTGCGAAGGCCCGCCCCCGCCCCCATCGCCAAACGAGATGCCGAGGGTGTTGGCTCCCCACCCCATCCAGATCCCCTGATAGGAGCTGAGGATCGGATCGGTGGCGAAGATCGAGGCGCTGGTCGGCCCCGCCTCGCGATAGAGCCACACGGCGATGGTGAACGGCAGCGTGAGATTGTCGAAGGTCGTGGCCGTACCAACATTGAAGCCGGCCGTGCCGTCAAACTGGAGCGCACCGACCGAAAGCAGCTTGCGGTCGATTGCCCCCGAGATTCCCGATGGCAGGTTCGCAGGCCCGTCCGCGGTCCCGACCACATCCGCCGTGTTGCCATCCATCGTCCAGCGCGCCAACGGCTGGCTCAGGGGACAGGCGCCGCCGGGCAGGGCATCGAATCGTGCCGTCACCGTGAACCTGATGTCCGTGGTGCCGGCCTCGGTGAAGGTCAGGACGCAATTGCCCGTCCCGGTGCAACCGGTGCAGTCCCCGCCGGTACTGCTGCAGAACCAGCCGGTGAAGGAGCTGCCGCCCACAGGCTGTGCCACCAGGGTGTACGATCCACCGAGCTTGTAGATGGACTCCTGGCAATCGGAGAGTGAGGTCTGCCCCGCGTCGACAGTGCAGTGGATCTCAGCCAGCCCAGTGGTCGTGTTGGAGCCGGTGACCTGGCCAAAACCGTCACCGGCACCGACGACATTCACGATGATCGTCGACTCCTCGTCACATCCCCCAAGGCCTGCCGCCAGCACGATCAGGGCGAACCTGGACGAAGCGAAGGCCTCACGCAGTCTCGATCGACGCACAGCGATGGCGCACATCCGTCACTCTCCTTGCCCGAGCGGCACCGATCCCCAGACCTACGGCCCGGGGCAAGGGGTGTCAAGCAACCGAGTGGCATCGAGACGGACGCGTTTCATGCTGCGCTGAGGCCGGATCAGTGCTCCGACCACACCGCCAGCTCGTTGCCGCTCGGGTCGGCGAAGTGGAAGCGCCGCCCGCCGGGAAACTCGAATGGCTCGGTGGTGATCGCCCCGCCCGCCGCCTGCACCGCCTCGAGCGACGCCGCGAGGTCCTTGGAATACAGGATCACCAGCACGCCGCCCGGCTTGACCGGGATGTCGGAGCGGAAGCCGCCCATCTCGCCGTCGCCCTTCCGGATCCCGGCGTAGTCGGGGCCGTAGTCGGTGAACTCCCAGCCGAACGCCTTCCCGTAGAAGGCCTGGGCCGCCTGCATGTCGGTGACGGTGAATTCGATGTAGTCGATGCCGTGGTGGGGATGGGTGCCAGTAGTCATTCGAGACTCGAGATTTGAGATTGGCGATTGGAGGTAGGCCTTACCGAAGAAACGCCGAAGTCGCTAGAGATGCAAGGCGTCGCCGTCCCAGGCCCCATTCCGGGCCGCTTACCTTCGATTCACCATGCCCACACGCCGCGACTTCCTCGAACGGAGCGCCCTCGCCGCCGCCGGCCTGGCGCTCCCCCACTCCGCCCATGCGGCAGCTTCCGCACCGCCGGTCGGCGCCGCCTCGTTCGTCGGCCTGATCCGGCCGCCCGACTTCGTCACCGCGCAGACCGCCGACGGATACGTCTCGCTCAAGTCGGCGCAGTCCGGCACGTGGGACGCCGACCGCATCCGCGTGACGACGACGGTCACCGGCGACGCCGTGCGCGTCTCCCTGAGCGCCCCAGGCACCGGCATCCAGCGGCTGCACCTCCGCTGGCGCGGAACGCTCTCGGCCGACTCCCGCATCCTGGGCGACGCGTGGGAGCGCGCCTACGGCGACCTCGAATGGCGCGGCTTCGTCCCCGACCGGGTGATGCCATGGTACGTCGCCACCATCGACAGTGGTGCCACGCACTGCTACGGCGTCCGCACCGGCGCCGCGGCGTTCTGCGCGTGGCAGGTCGATGCCGGCGGGCTGTCGCTCTGGATCGACGTGCGCGCCGGCGGCGTGCCACTCCAACTGGGCGATCGCACCCTCGCCTGCTGTGACGTGCTGGCGCGCCAGGGCCGTGCGGGCGAGACGCCCTTCGCGGCGCTGCATGCCTTCTGCCGCCAGATGTGCCCGCGGCCGCTCCTCCCCGCCCTGCCGGTCTACGGCGCCAACGACTGGTACTACGCCTACGGCGACAGCAGCGCCGAAAAGATCCGGGTGGAGACGGGGCTGATCGTCGAGCTGTCGCCGGGCGGCGGCAACCGGCCGTTCTCCGTGATCGATGACGGCTGGCAGCCGGAGCGGAGTGCGTCGGGCAAGGGCGTGGGCCTCTGGGACCGGGGCAACGAGAAGTTCGGCGACATGGCAGCCCTCGCCGCCGACATCCGTGGTCAGGGTGCCCGGCCCGGCATCTGGGTGCGGCCGCTGCTCGCCACCGAGGACGCACCGGACTCCTGGCGCCTCTCGCGTGACAAGGGGGTGATGGACCCCACCGTGGACGGCGTGCTCGAGAAGGTCGCGGCCGACATGACTCGCCTCCGCGGCTGGGGCTACGAGCTGATCAAGCACGACTATTCGACCTGGGACATCCTCGGCCGCTGGGGCTTCCAGATGGGCGCCTCGCTCACCAAGTCGGGGTGGACCTTCGCGAGCGGGCCGACGCGGACCACCGCCGAGGTGATCAACCGGTTCTACGACACGATCCGGACGTCGGTCGGCGACGCGCTGGTGATCGGCTGCAACACCGTCAGCCACCTCTCGGCGGGCCAGTTCGCGCTCTGCCGGATCGGCGACGACACCAGCGGCACCGAGTGGACCCGCACCCGGCGGATGGGCGTCAACACGCTGGCGTTCCGTGCGGTGCAGCACGGGGCGTTCTACGCGGCGGACCCCGACTGCGTGGGGGTCACGAGCAAGATTCCGTGGACGCTCAACCGGCAGTGGCTGGAGCTGCTGGGCGGCAGTGGCACGATGCTCTTCGCGTCGCTGGCGCCGGATGCCGTGGGAGCCGAGCAGCGTCGGGACCTCAAGGCCGCGCTGGCACGGGCGGCGGTGGAGCAGCCGCTGGGCGAGCCGCTCGACTGGCGGGAGACCACGTGGCCCAGGCGCTGGCGGCTCGGCGGACGGGAGCGCCAGTTCGACTGGATCGAGCCGGAGGGGGTGGCGGAGATCGGGTAGGGTGTGGAGTGTGACGCTCAGGTGATCCGGTCTCGTTTCACCGAGAGGACCTCCCACTTGTCGCCATTGCGTCGCAATGCGACGACGTAGTCCTCCTCGTATGCCACCCTCGGCCGATACCCCCTGACCGCCGAGGACAACACCTTGTAGCGCACGACCGTCGAATCACCCTCGGGCGGCAGCAGCACGAATCCAACCACGCTGCAGCGGAGCGGTGCCTCACACTCGCGAATCCGCGTGGCCTCTATGGCGCCACCGTGTTCACGCGACGTGACGTGAACGCCCTTCGGAATCTCCCGAGTCAGGGCATCGAGGTCGAGGCCCTTGCCGGCCTCAGGGTAGTCCTGGCAGTTGCCGCCGCGCGCAAAGCACGGCAGCGTCGGGACGACGAAGATCACCTGGCTATTGAAGTACTTGGCGACGACACGGCCCAGGGCGGCGGACATCGACTGGGCGCCTCCACTCGCGGGCAGGGCGGCGGCAAGGAGGGTGGCGCAGAAGATGGCGCGCCTCGCGACCCAATATCTCGGCATCACTGCCTCCCTGAGGTCATGCGTCTGTCCGGGGCACCACGTTGATGTCGTGCAGGTGGTGCACGAGCCGCCAGGTGACCAGCGCGATCATCAGGAGAAACATGGTCATGACGAACGTCGGGATCGGAATCGCCTCGAATGGGATTCCCACGGCCACGAGGAGGATCCCGATCACCGGCAGGACAAGGGC
The DNA here is from genome assembly GCA_964557115.1 of uncultured Gemmatimonadaceae bacterium. GTDB lineage: Bacteria > Gemmatimonadota > Gemmatimonadetes > Gemmatimonadales > GWC2-71-9 > Palsa-1233. Next base: position 64,410 of record CAZKYO010000014.1, on the reverse strand, counting down.
GATGAGCATCCCTCCGACGAAGAACCTCAGTCCAAGCACCCAGCCGAGCGAAAGGAACCTTCCCGCCAGGTCCCGGCCATCGGCCCCGCCATTGGCTCGGTACACAAGCCAGAGACAGGTCACCCACACAAGCACGACGCCAACCGTGATCGGCAGATCCTTGATCCAGTCCGGGCGGGGATACCCGCCGGCGAGGAGGCCCGTCAGTGTCTGCGACGCCGCAAGGAGGAGGAGGTACCCGAACGTGTCGCGTGCCGGCAGCGGGCCACTCCGCAGCTGATCCTTGAGATTCTCAATGCGCCAGAAGTACACGATGCCTCCGCGAGAGGGTCAGCCCGCCGCGCCGTCGGGCAAGGCCGCCCGTCCGGGGTCCGGAAGGGCGCGTCGGTCGGCGTGCCGGACGATCGCCAGGGTGGCCATCGACGACACGGCGCCGAGCAGGCCGAACCAGCCGAGCGCGATGCCGACGGCGACGCCACTGCGAGCGAACAGGTAGCCCGCCCGAATGGCGATGTAGAGCATTTCGGTTCCTGCCATTCCCAGTCCACCGGCGGCGACGAAGGGCCAGATCGATCTTGCCTTGAACCAGCTGGCACGAGAGAGGGCAGCGAGCACGATCGCAAAGAGCACCCCGCTCGCAAAGCCGAAGAGGCCGCCGAGGAGCACCTGCACCATGAACCCTTGGAGGAACCACGCGCTGAAGAACCGGGTACTGAGCTGTCCCCACGTCTCAACAAAGGCGAGGCCGGCCGCCACGAGGCCCCAACCAATGGCCCAGACAAGTCCTACCCCCAGCGCGCCCCGCAGTCGCCTCATTACCGACCCTGTCGCGGTCGGCATCAAGCCCCTCGCTCCCCCGCCAGAGCGTGTCGTTTGCGGATCTCGCGGATGGCCATCACGAGGAGGGTGCCGGGGATCGCGGTGACCACCACGAGCAGGAGGTATTGCACGGCGACCAACGGGCGATCCACGACGGGATCGAGAAACGGCCAGGCCCACAGCCCCAGGACGCCGACTAGCCCGAGTCCGGCCGCATGTTCCGGCGCGACGGCCTGGCGCCATTCCGGCTTGCGATACCGTCCGACTGCGCCGAAGAAGGCCAGCATCCAGGCCATGGCGGCCCCACGGGAAGGGGCGTCCGGATTCTGGAACAGCAGCGCGTCGACGATCACGAAGACGAGCGTGAGGCCGACGAAGGCCCCGCCGGTCCAGAGCACGAACGCCTGCGTGGATCGAGTCGCGCCATTGAGGTCGGGGGCACTCATGGCACGCAGCCTCCTTCCGCGCGTCCGGACACGACGACCAATCGAGCGCTCATCCCGGCGACCGCGAGGCCGACGCGCCCGAGCGGCCAGGCTCGGCCACGGGGCCGGGCGGCGAAAGGTCGTGCAGGAATGCGGGCTTCGTCAGGCACGGGGGGATGCCTTGCAGGACGGGATTCCCTTTCAGTCTAGCGGCCGACCACGACTCGCGGTACTGTGCGCCCTATTCTGGGCCCGGTCAGCAGAGCCAGCACCGCCACCACGGCGGCCAGCGCCTCAGCGCGCCGGCTCTTCGTACAGCCCCCACTCGTTCCCCACCGGATCGGCAAACGCCGCGAACGCCCCCATCCCCGGGCCGATGTCGGTGCGCGGCGTCAGCACCCGCCCGCCCCGCGCCACGATCCCCTGCAGCGACTCGGCGATCGAGTCCACCATGATGTAGACCCGCATCCGCTCGTCGGGACCGTGATCCTCGCCCTTGACCCAGGTGCCGCTCACCGCGCCGGTGTCGTCGAAGGCGAGGGCGCCGTCGCCCCGCGTCCGCGCACTCCACCCGAACAGCCCCGTGTAGAACTCCGCGGCATCCTCGGCTCGGTCGGCCGGGATCTCCACGTAGCAGATCTTTCCGTGCGGCATGATCAACCCCTCCGTTCGCCGGGTGTACCTCTCACGCCAGCGGAATGTGGATCTCGGTGACGAGATCTTCCGGCCGGGCGTTGTTGGGGTTGTTGAGGTAGAGCTCGTACCCCGGGCCGTCGCCGCGCCGATGGTCGGCCAGCACGGCATCCCGCACCACCGCCCAGGCCCCCGGCAAGCCGCTGTACGGCCCCACATGCCGACCGCGCAGGTGCTTGCCCGCGGGGAGCACGACGACGGCCAGCCCGGGCGGCACCGTGGCGCCGGCCGGGAGCACGACCCCGGCATCGGAGCGCAACTCCGCCGCCGGGACGGTCGCGGGGTTGTCATGGAAGATCGCCACCAGCGTCGCCCCGCCCTCCAGCATCCCGGCCCCCGCGATGATCTCCTCGAGCCGCGCGAAGGCACGGCCGATCTCGGGGTACGGACCAACGTGCCGGACCGCTGCCACCCGCAGCTGCGGGGCGTCGATCACTTCAGGAGTCACAGCACCTCACTTGGTGGGTGACAGGGGACGGGTGACCCGTGACCCGTCACGCGTCACGTCAGCCCGGAACCAACCTGTCGAACTGGTCGTGTTTCAATTCCGCCAGCGTTGCTACACTTACGTCCGCCGGCAGGTTGCCGACGCCGATGCACGCCATCCCCGCCGCACGGGCCGCCTCGATCCCGGCCGCCGCATCCTCCACCACGACCGACCGGTCGGGCGCAGCCCCTACCCTTCGCGCCGCCTCGAGGAAGACGTCCGGTGCCGGCTTGCCGTGCCGCACGTCCTCGGCGCCGACCATCGCATCGAGGTAGCGCTCGAAGCCGAGCGCCGCGACGACTACCTCCACGTTGGCCCGCGGCGCGGAGGAGGCGATCGCCTGCTTCCACCCGTCGGCCGCCAGGCGCGCCACCCACTCCGCCGCGCCGGGAAGCGGCGCCAGCGACCCGGCCGCCACCAGCTCGCGGTAGCGCGCCTCCTTGAGGTCGCCGATCTCCCGGACCTCCGCCTCCGCCACCCTGCCGCCCAGCCACGCGGCGAGGATCGCGTCGTTCCGCCAACCGAAGGTCCGGTCGAAGTGGTCGCGTTCCACCCGATGCCCGCGCGCCTCCAGCACCTCCCGCCACGCCTGCCAATGCTCCTCGGCCGATGCGACGAGCGTCCCGTCGAGGTCCCAGAGCACCGCCCGCACGCTCATCCGCGGAAGTACAGGTAGGCGACGAGGATCAGCACCAGCACCACGCAGGAGTTGATCACGTCCCACTTGTTCCAGCTGGCCCGCGAGGCCGCCCGGTGCTCGGGGGTCACGGTCGCCCAGGTGAGCCCCTCGAGCTTGGTGTCGTCGGGCGCCGCGGTCATGTAGCTCACCCCGAACAGCACCGCCACCGAGACGACGAAGATGAAGAGCGAGTAGTACTGGAAGTAGACGTTGTTGACGATCCAGAGGAACGTCCCCGGTTCGTAGCCCGCGAAGCCGCCGAGCCCCAGGCTCACCGGCGTGTCCACCGCGAGGCGGAAGATGCCGAGCAGGAAGCCGACGATCAGCGCCGCGAGGCAGCCCTGCGCGTTGAGGCGCTTGACGAAGACGCCGAGGAAGAAGACGGCGAAGATTGGCGGGGCGAGGTAGCCCTGCACGCCCTGCAGGTAGTCGTAGAGGCCGCGCGATCCCTGGATCACCGGGATCCAGAGCAGCGAGATCAGCACCATCACCACCGTGGCGACCCGGCCGATCCAGACCAGCCGCTGCTCCGACGCCGCGGGGCGGAGCCGCTTGTAGAAGTCGATCGTGAAGAGCGCCGACGAGGCGTTGAACACCCCCGCGAGCGAACTCATCAGCGCCGCGAGCAGGCCGGCCACGACCACGCCGCGGATCCCGGCGGGGAGCACCTGGGTCACCAGCAGCGGGAACGCCCCCTGTGCCGCACCCGGGACCACCTGGCCGTCGGGCCCCACCATGCTCGCCATCCCGGCGTTGCCGCTCTTGGCGAGCGCCAGCGCGATCATCCCCGGGATGATGAAGATGAAGACCGGCAGCAGCTTGAGGTACGACGCGAAGATCGACCCGCGGCGTGCCTCGCGCTCGTTGCGGGCGCCGAGGGCGCGCTGGACGATGTACTGGTCGGTGGTCCAGTACCACAGCCCGATGATCGGCGCGCAGAAGAGCATGCCGAGCCACGGGTAGTTGCCGTTGAAGTACCAGGCGATCCGGCCGGTCTCCTTGACCGGCGCCCAGGTCCCCTCCATCCCCGCCGGCACCAGCGGCTTCCAGAGGTTGAAGAGGTCGGGGTCGAGCACCCGGCGCAGTTCGCTCCAGCCGCCCAGCGCCTTGAGGCCGAACACGGTGAGCAGCACCGAACCGAGCACGAGCACGACGGTCTGCAGCGCCTCGGTGTAGGCCACGGCGCGCATCCCGCCCAGGACGGTGTAGGCGCCGGTGAGCACGACAACCAGCACCGAGCCGATCCAGAACGAGTTGAAGTCGTAGCCGGCGATGCTCAGGTGCAGCTCCGGCAGCAGCACGCCGAAGACGATCCCGCCGGCGAAGATCCCCACCGCCAGCTTGGTGAGGACGTAGGCGACAAGCGAGATGATCGAGAGCACCGAGCGGGCGGCCGGCGAGAAGCGCCGCTCCAGGAACTCCGGCATGGTGTAGACAAGCGACCGGGCGTAGAACGGCACCATCACCCAGCCGAGGACGAGGAGGCACCAGGCGTGCAGCTCGTAGTGGGCCAGGGCGACGCCGCTGGTGGCCCCCGCCCCCGCCAGCCCGACCAGGTGCTCCGAGCCGATGTTCGACGCGAAGATCGAGGCGCCCACGATGAACCAGCCGAGGTTGCGGCCGGCGAGGAAGTAGTCGTCGGTGGTGTCGCGACGACGGCGCAGCGTCCAGGTGGTGAGCGCGGCGAGGAGGCCGAAGTAGCCGGCGACGATCAACCAGTCCAGCAGGCTCATGTGGGTGGCTCTCCCTGACCGTAGTAGGCGTCGCGACCATGCTTGCGGGAAAAGTGGCGGTCAACCAGGTGTTCGGCGGGTCTCGGTGCATGCGCATCGATGGCGAGCCGGGCGATCTCGATCCGGGCGAGGTACTCGAGCACGGCGGCGTTCTCGACCGCGGCCGCCGCGTCCCGGCCCCACGTGAACGGCCCGTGGTGCGCGACGAGCACGCCCGGGACCTCGCGGCTGTCGATGCCGCCCCGCAGGAACGTCTCGACGATGACAAGCCCCGTTTCCGCCTCGTACGCGCCGCCCACTTCGGCGGCCGTCATCGCCCGGGTGACCGGGACGTCGCCGCGGAAGTGGTCGGCGTGGGTGGTCCCCATGCAGGGGATGCCACGGCACGCCTGCGCGAACGCCGTGGCGTGCACGGCGTGGCTGTGGGCGATGCCGCCACATTCGAAGGCGCGGTAGAGCTCGAGGTGCGTCGGCGTGTCGGATGACGGCCGGAGCCCACCGTCCAGCACCTCGCCGGTCTCCAGCGAGACGGGGACCAGCGCCTCGGGGGTGAGCTCGTCGTACGGCACGCCGCTCGGCTTGATGACGAAGACCCCCGCGTCGCGGTCGATGCCCGAGACGTTGCCGAAGGTGCCCATCACGAGGCCGTGCTCCACGAGGGCGTGGTTGGCGTCGCAGACCGCCTGGCGCAGCTTGCGGAGCCGCTTGGTCATGCGGCGCTCCTCTCGCGCAGGGCGAGCAGTCGCTTCATCAGGGTGGGGAGATCGGTGGCGGTCCCCTGCACCGCGCCGAACGCGTCGTGCAGCTCGCAGTACATCCCGTACAGCTCGGCGTACACCGCCTGCGCGTCGGGCCGGGGATGGAAGGCGCGGGTGCCGAGTCGGGTCATCGCCGCTTGGGCGCTCGCGAAGTCGGGGTGGACGCCGGCGGCCACCGCCGCGGAGATCGCCGAGCCGAGCGCCGGGGTCTGCTTGCTGCCGGCGGTGAGCATCGGCATCCCCAGCACGTCGGCATAGATCTGCATGAACATGTCGTTCTTCTCGGCGATGCCGCCGCAGCAGACGACGCGTTCGATGGTGACGCCGCCGTCCTTGATCCGGTCGAGGATGACCTTGGCCCCATACGCGGTCGCCTCGACCAGCGCGCGGTAGATCTCGGCGACCGTGGTGTGCAGCGTCTGGCCGAGGATCAGCCCGGTGAGCAGTGGGTCGACCAGCACGGTGCGGTTGCCGTTGTTCCAGTCGAGCGCCAGGAGGCCGGCGGCGCCGGGGCGATCGTCGGCGACCTGCCGCTCGAGCTCGGCGTGGTCGATGCCGACGGCACGGGTCCACCAGCCGAGGAGGTCGCCGACCGCCGACTGCCCGGCCTCGATGCCGTGCATCCCCGGCAGCACCGAGCCGGGCACGATGCCGCAGATGCCGGGGATCACCGGCGCGGGGCCGTCGCCCGCCGCCACCGTGATGTCGCAGCTCGCGGTGCCGATGATCTTGACGTGAGTGCCGGGCCCGACGCCCGAGCCGACGGCGCCCAGGTGCGCATCGAACTGCCCCATCGCGATCGGGATTCCCTCGCGCAGCCCCAGCTTCGCGGCCCACTCGGCACAGAGATGCCCCGCCGGTCGGTCGGCGGCGTAGGCCTCATCGAACAACCGTCCCCGCAGCTCCGCCAGTGCCGGATCGAGTCGTGCCAGGAACTCCTCCGACGGCAGCCCGCCCCACGCGTCGCTGAACATCGCCTTGTGCCCCGCCGCGCAGATGCCGCGGAGGATCTGGTCCGGGCTGGTCGCCCCGGTGAGCACCGACGGGATCCAGTCGGCGATCTCGACCCAGCTGTGCGCCGCGGCGAAGACGTCGGGCGCCACGCGGCGACACTTGAGGATCTTGGCCCAGAACCACTCCGACGAGTACACCCCGCCGATCACCGCCAGGTGTTCCGGCGCGAGCTCCCGCGCCAGCGCGGTGATCTCCGCTGCCTCGGCGGCGCCCGTGTGGTCCTTCCAGAGCCAGGCGTGGGCGGCGAGGTGGCCTTCCCAGCGGGGATCCAGACCAAGCGGGCGGTTCTGGGCGTCCACCGGCATCGGCGTCGAGCCGGTTGTGTCGATCCCGATGCCGACGATGTCGGCTGGAGCGACCTTCGCCTCACGGAGCGCCGTGGTGATCGAATCCTGCAGTCCGACGACATAGTCGCCGGGATGCTGGCGGGCGAGGTGCGGATCGGCGGGATCGAGGAGGATCCCCAGGTCGCCCGAGGGATAGGGCGTGACGCCCGTGCCGAGGATGCGGCCGTCGGCGCAGTCGGCGACGACGGCGCGGACGGAGTTGGTCCCGAAGTCGACCCCGATCGTGCAGGGCACGCTCAGCCCACCAGCACCGGACTCACGATATCGAGCACGTCCGGGCCGGTCCCCGTCTTCCGGGCGGCGTCGATCGCCGGCTGCTGATCGTAGAGCCGCACTGCCTTGAGGGCGAGGTTCGCGAAGTTGATCATGCTGCGTTCCATCGCGCGGGTCGGCTCGTCGCGGTACGTGAACTGGTCCTGCGAGTACCAGCCGCGGTAGTCGCGCCGGAAGGTGGTATAGAGGTACTCGACTGACTCGGGGATCGAGATGGTGCCGAACATCAGGTCCTGGTCGTTGCGGCCCTGGCGTGCGTCGTTGACGTCGAACTTGTGGACCGGCACGCCGGCGTAGGCGGCGAGGTCGCAGGCGGTGGAGGCGGTGGTGCCCTCCATCTTCTGGTGGCCGTAGTCCACCGTGAGGCCGACGTTGTTGCCGCCGGTCTGGCGGTTGACCTCCTGGGCCACCAGGATCGCCGAGGCCGCGGTGGGGACGATCATGTACAGCTCGCGCGGTTCGTACGGCTTGGGCTCGATCGCGAGCCGGATCCCCGCCTTGAGGCACTCGCGATTGATGGCCACCAGCGCCTCGGTGAACCACCCCAGCGACTCGAGATAGTCGATCTGGAAGTGGTAGTCGGCGCCGTCGGAGCCGGGCCAGACGCTCAGCACGGTGATCCCCAGCGCCTTGCAGAGTTCGACGCCCTTCTCGAGCTCCTCCTGCGCCGCGCGCCGGAGCGCGGGGTCGGGATTGCACGGGCCGCCGAGGCGGAAGCGCGGGTTGGTCCAGGTGTTGATGTTGCAGGCGGGGATGGTGAGGCCGAGTTCGGGGAGGAGCGTGTCGCGGGCCCGTTCGAGGGCGGGCCAGTCGATGTCGCCGTTGAGGGTCTTCTCGAACACCGACTGGTGAATCTCGATGGCGTCGATCCCGGCGGCCCTGGTCCGGCGGCACTGTCCCTCGAAGTCGCTGCCGAAGGCGGGATCATCGGAGTGGTAGCCCGGCGGCGCGAAGCGGTCGCAGAAGTCGCCGGCCGACCAGTGTCCCACGCTCATCCGGATGTCCATCGTCTTCAGGAACTCGATCGACGCGGCGCGGTCGAGGTAACCGGTGCGGGTACGGGCGAAGGCGAGCTGGTCGGCCGTGAATCGCGACATTGATTGTTCCGGGGTAGGTTGGATCGGGGAAGAATATCACCTTCGACGGGGATGACCGCCACCGTGCTCCTCCTCCCGCTGCTCGCCGCGCTGGCCCAGGGCCCCGATTCGACCCTCGCGATCGACACCGCAGGCTTCCACCTGCGGCTGGCTCGTGCCAGCGGGGTGGCGGTGTCGCTTGCCCCCGAGGGCGCCGAGCCGTTCGACTTCCTCCCCGCCGGTCGCGACTCGGCGCGTCGCGGCGACCGTTTCTACCACCTGGGCGACCTCACGCTGGCCTGGCGGACGGCGGGGACCACGAGCTGGACCCGCACGAGCACCGCGACGGTGCGGCGTGCCGTGACGCCGCTGGTGATCAGGGGCGCCCTCGCCGCCTCCGACCTCGCCCCCGCCCTGCCGGCCGACATCCCGCTCACCGTGCACCGGAGCTGGGAGGTGCACGACGGGACGCTGGTGCTCCGCTTCGAGGTCGCCAATCGCACCTACCGACCGATCGAGATCGGCGCGCTCGGCATCCCGATGCCGTTCGACAACATCCTCTCGGACCACTCGCTCGACCAGGCCCACGCGATCAACTCGTTCACCGACCCGTCGATCAGCGGCGACGCCGGCTACGTGCAGGTCACCCGGCTCACCGGCACCGGTCCGGCGCTCGTCGTTGCCCCGTGGGGGAAGACACCGCTGGAGGCGTGGAATCCGCTGCTCGACGAGAAGACCCAGCGCGGCATCACCTTCGAGGGGTTCTACGAGTGGCTGGCGCTCAGCCGGGCGTTCGCCGACTCGGCGTGGGCCAACGCGGCGTCGTGGAACCCGCCCACCAGCGTGACGCTGGCGCCGGGAGAGAAGCGCTCGTGGGGCGTCCGGTTCCTGCTGGCTTCGGGGGTGCGCGAGATCGAGGCGACGCTTGCAGCGGCGCACCGGCCGGTGGCGGTCGGCGTTCCCGGCTACGTGCTGCCGCAGGACCTCGATGCGCGACTCTTCCTGCAGCACTCGACCAGCGTGCGGAGCATCTCGGTGGAACCCGCCGGCGCGATCCGGATCACTCCGGTCGCGTCGCCGAAGGGGTGGCACGCCTACGCCCTCCGCGGCGTGACGTGGGGCCGGGCACGGGTCACCATCACCTGGAGCGACGGGCTCGAGCAGCAGATCCACTACAAGGTGATCCACCCGGCGCGCGATGTGGTGGGCGACATGGCCCATTTCCTCACCACGGCGCAGTGGTTCGAGCGGCCCGACGATCCGTTCGGGCGGAGCCCGTCGGTCATCTCCTACGACTATGACACCAAGCGCCAGGTGACCGAGGACAATCGCGCCTGGATCGCCGGGTTGGGCGACGAGGGCGGCTCGGGCTCGTGGCTGGCGGCGGTGATGACCCAGCTGGTGAGTCCCGACAGCGCCGTGACGGCCAAGCTGCAGCGTTTCGTCGACGGCGTGCTCTGGGGCGGGCTCCAGTACGCCGACGGGCCCAATGCCTACGGCGTGCGGAAGTCGATGTTCTACTACGAACCCGACTCGATGCCGGCGGGGACTTACGGCGACAGCATCCGCTACGGCGGCTGGTCGAGCTGGAAGCGCGACCATGCGATGAGCGTGGGACGCTCCTACGACTATCCCCACGTGGCGGCGGCGCACTGGGTGCTCTACCGCAACGCCCGCAACCACGTCGGGCTGGTCACCAACCATCCGTGGGACTGGTACCTCGACCGCGCCTGGCGCACCGCCGAGGCGATGGTGCGGCTGGCGCCGGACTACGCGCAGTTCGGGCAGATGGAGGGGACCGTCTTCGTGCTGATCCTCGCCGATCTCCGGCGCGAGGGATGGGACACCCAGGCCGACCAGCTCGAGGCGTTGATGCGGAAGCGGGCGGAGGCATGGGACGCGCTCGCCTACCCCTACGGCAGCGAGATGCCGTGGGACTCGACCGGCCAGGAGGAGGTCTACGCCTGGTGCCGCTACTTCGGCTTCGACGACAAGGCGCTCGTGACGCTCAACGCGATCCTCGGCTACATGCCGACGGTGCCGCACTGGGGCTACAACGGCAGCGCGCGGCGTTACTGGGACTTCCAGTACGCCGGCAAGACCCGGCGGGTGGAGCGGCAACTGCACCACTACGGCTCGGGGCTGAACGCGATCCCGGTGCTGAGCGAGTTCCGCCGCGAGCCGCAGGACCTCTACCTCCTGCGGGTGGGCTATGGCGGCCTGCTCGGCAGCATCGCCAATGTCACCGAGGACGGCTTCGGGCCGAGCGGGTTCCATGCGTGGCCGAACACGCTCAAGAATGATGGCTACTCGGGCGACTACGGACCGGGGTTCTTCGGGCACGCGATCAACGCGGCGACATACGTCACGAAGGATCCGGTGTTCGGCTGGCTGGCGTTCGGGGGGAACTGGACCGTCGCTGGCGAGACGGTGACGGTCGAGCCGCGCGACGCCGGGCGCTCCCGGGTGTTCATCGCGCGGCTCAAGCTCTGGCTGGTGCTCGAGGCCGGCACGTTCGACGAGGTGCGGGTGACCGGCGACAGGGTCCTGGTGACGCTGTCACCGGCCGACCGGTTCACTCCCGTGGCCAGGCTCCGGGTGGAGGGCGCGGCGCGGCCGGTGGGCGAGTTCCGAATGGAGCGCGGGGCCTATGTTGTGCCGCTCTCCGGCCGACCGACCGTCGTGGAGCTCCGCTAGCGGAGCTCCGCCGCCCTCACCATCCGCACCCCGAACAGCGCCGCCACCCGCCCGCCGCGGGGCGCCTCGAAGCGCACCGTGACCTTCTCCTTGCCCTGCACCAGCTCGGCCGGGATCGGATAGGTCGCGTCGAAGAACCGGCTCGGCGCCTCGATCCGCATCGCCGGCGAGGCGATCACGGTGCCGTCCACCTTGATGTCGAACCTGGCCGGCAACGAACGGCGATCGGCGTTGTACCAGGTGGCGACAAGCGCCATCGCCTTGTCGCCCTCCACCGGCAGCTCGAACGACAGCCAGCCGCCGGTCCGCCAGCCGCGACGGCCGACGATGTAGTTGAGCCCGGCGTCACTGCTTCCCTGATAGTTGGCCGCCTTGGTGGACGCCTCGTCCCCGGCGATGACCTTGGCGATCGTCGCCGCCTCGATCCGCTGATGCCGCGCCGCCTCGGCGGCGAGCTCGGCCCGCATCCCCCGCCACTGCTCCGGCGAGTAGAGGTCCCAGTAGACGCCGTAGGTACGGCGGTGCAGCTGGTAGAACGGCACGAACTCGACCGGATGCACAACGCCACTCGCGTTCGGCTCGAACGCGTCGGATGTGCGGAAGTGTCCCGGCGTGCCGGCCGGGGCGAGCCACCGGACCGGATCCTTGGAGGCATGCACCAGCACCGGTGCCGGCGCAGGCGGATCGATCCGCTCCTCCTCGTCCTGACCGCGGGCGCCCTCGGGCCCAAGGTCGCCGGCCAGCACCAGCGGGCCCCAGAGGATCGCCGTGCGCTCCGGCATGTCGGCCGTCGGCTCGAGCCGCAGCGACTTGGGGAGCGTGATCTCGATCCGGTCGCCGTCGCGCCACTCGCGCACGATGCTCATGTAGTCACTGGTTCCCGGCGGGGCGGTCGGCCGGGGCGGCATGAGCACCATGACGTCCTGCGGCGGGGTCGCGTTCACGTGCAGCTTGAAGCCCTCGCCCGCCCAGTGCGGCTTCCGCACCATCACCTGGAGCGTCTGGGGCGCCTTGAGCCGGATGGTGAGCGTTGCCGAGTCGCCGACCGGGAAGTCGGTCGTCATCTCGAGTCGGGCGCCCATCTCCGGCCATTCCGCCACCGACGGCGCGAACTGGTTGACCCAGAGCTTCCCGGCATCGGTGTAGTAGAGGCCCAGGCCGTGGAGGGTGTGGTTTTCCATGCCGGAGCCGACGCAGCAGGTGAACGACTCGTACGGGTCCTGATACTCGTGCTGCACGCCCCGCCCCACCGGGACCATGTAGCACATCCGGCCGTCCTCGGGATTGATCGAGGCGAGGGCGTGATTGAAGAGCGCCCGTTCGTGGAAGTCGGCGAATTGCGCCTCCGGCCGGAACGAGAAGAGCTGCCGGGTCAGCTTGAGCATGTTGTACACGTTGCACGACTCGGCGGTGCGGCCGTCCACCCGGCCGCCGATCACATCGGCCGGCCCCCAGTACTCATCGGTGCCGTGGCCGCCGGTCGCGAACGAGTGGTGCTGGACCACCAGTTCCCAGAACGCGTTGGCGGCGACGAGGTCGGCCTGGGCGCCGAGCACCGCCCAACGATCGGCCGAGCCGATCAGCTTGGGGATCGACATGTTGCCGTGGACGTTGTCGAGGTGATCCTCGTTCAGCGCAAGCGGCCCCGTGAACGCCTTGTCCTCGAACTTCCAGGAGAGATCCATCCAGCGCGAGTCGCCGGTGTCGTGGGCGAGGTCCACCAGCACCTCGTTCATGCCGCCGAACTCGGTGCGCAGCATCTGCTGGATCTGCTCGTCGCTGAGCGGCGCCAGGATCCCGGCCGCCCAAGCGGCGAACTTCGCCTCCACGTCGAGCGCCGTGGCGTTTCCCGTGTGGCGGTACGCATCGCGCAGGCCTGCGAACGTCTTGTGCAACGTGTACCAGGGCGACCATTCGCCATTCAGCGAGAAGGACGACGCGCGGATCGTCCCGGCCTGGAGCGCCTCGAACGCCTTCTTGCCGTTCTCGAGTGCGACCAGGTTGCCGTCGCCGTTGGCGCGCTGGACGGCGTCGAGCTCGCGGACCATGTAGTCGGCCCGCTGCTTGAAGCGCTCGTCGCCGGTGGCGGCCCACATCAACGAGATGGCGGAGAGGTGGTGGCCGGCGATGTGGCCGGTGAGGTTGCGGCCGCCGCCGTCCCACCCGCCGTAGGGCTCCGCCTTCTGCTCGAGGCCGGCGCGGAGGCGGTAGTAGGCCAGCATCCGGTCGGGGTCGAGCGAGAGGAGGTAGCGGGCGTCGGCCAGCTGGGCCTCGCGGAGCGGGCCGCCGGTGAGGCGGATCCGTTCGAGCGGAATCGGGGTGGCCCAGAGCGGCGGGGCGTCGGGGTGGCCGGCGATGCCAAGGGCGTGGAGTCGGCGCGTGAGTGCCGGGAGCGCGCTGGCGGCGACCCCGAGGCGGACGAGGTCTCGGCGGGAGAGGGGCATCTAGCGAGATCCGCGATTCGAGATGTGCGACTCGAGGGTGGATGTCATCCGGTGGACTTCCTCCCCGAAACGCGCCCGAGCAGCCAGAGCACCCCGCCGACGACCGCGATGGTCATGTTGTTCACGATCAGCCCGAGCCCGGCGACGATCACGCCGCCGAAGGAGAAGACCGCCATCCGGGGCCACGGCTCACCGGGGTGCTTTGTCTTCCAGCCGGTGTGGAACATCCAGATCGCGGCCAGTCCGCTGGCGAGGACGAGGTAGCCGAGGATCCTGAGCATTGTGCCTCCGTCAGCCCACCGGGGTCGGTTCGAGCGGCAGGAGCCGGGAATCGGCGAGGGCCGCGGTCCGGTGACCGATCCCCTTGAGATACTCGACATCGGTCGCGAACGCGAGGAACGACTCGACGCTCGCCTGCTCCACCAGCATCGCCGCGTCCCACCGCTCGCCCGCCGGGCCGATGAGCCAGGGCCCGCCCTTGCCGAAGAAGGTCACCTTGCCGCCCGACCGCTCCAGGAACGGCAGGGTGTGCTCCATGTAGCGCCGGTAGGCCGCCTCGCCGCTGATCGGTGCGGGCGGCGCCAGCTCGGGCGAGGAGGCGTAGTCGGCCGTGTCGCGGTAGCGGAGGAGGTTGAGCATCACGACCGGCCCGCGGATGCCGCGCATCACGAAGTCGCGGCCGGCGGCCTGGGTTGGATCGAGGTGCGGCGACCCCGGCGTCATTGCGACGCCGAGGGGAGCGGATGGTGGACTTGGTGCGTCATGCCGGAAGATAGCGTCGCCGCGCCCCTCGGCCGGGGCGGAACTCGTTCGCCTAGCTGCAGGTCACCCAGTAGAAGATCACGCCGCTGTAGGGCTTGATCTCGATCGAATCGCCCCAGCCCGGTGCCCCCAGGCCACGGACCGAGCAGTTGGGATCTACGTCGGTCAGCCGCAGCTTGTACCACCCCACGTGATACCCGATCAACTCGAGTCGGCCCTCCGCCGGCAGGTGTTCGGTCCGGGTACCGAACTCCGGGTTCGAGAAGGTGAGCGTGAAGCCGCCCTCGTCGAGCTTCTCACTCTGCGGCGTCACCTTGACCACCCAGGTGTCGAGGATGCTGGTGCAGTCGACATCGACCTGGTAATTGCCGACGTGATTCTCGAGGACGAGGATATTCTCGAGGCTATGGTAGTTCCCCTCCTCGTCGATCGACCGGTTCACCCCGCAGCTCGCCTGATCGAGCGAGATGGCGATCCGGTGCGAGCCGGGGGTGAGCTGGTAGCGGCGCTCGTCGATCGGACGCGAGAGCATGATCGGATCCGGTTCCCGTCCGTCGAACGCGACGAGGATCGGCACCTTGGGAGGCACGCCGCCCTCGAGCGTGAAGCGGACCCGGAAGTTGCCGTCCGCTGAAGCCAGCTCGCCGGTGGAACGGGTGTCGGGTGCCTCGAGATTCGTGGGGCCGGCGGATCCGTTGTCACCGCCACAGGCGACGATGGTGACCACGAGAAAGGGCAGGATGCCGGGCAGGAGTCGGCGCAAGGCGGTCTCCGGGGAGCGAATCGAAGCTGGGGTGGGTCCATCCCCAGACCCCGTGGGGTCGGGCGAGGTCACCCAGGAGCCGAGTGGGCGGCGGCCGGACCGGTGTGGCTTCGGGGTGTCAGCCCCCGGCGGGCCGGACGATCGACGAGTCGGCGGGCCGGAGCGACGGGCAGGCATCCGGCTCGACGGTCCAGGTCGCGTTGGAGACGATCCACTTCCCGTCACGCTTGATGAAGTCGAACACGTCCACGCCGCAATGGCTCGTGGCGCCGTTCCGTTGATACTCGTATGGGGCCCACACCACCGCGATCCCGCCGCGGATCAGCACCGTTGGCGACCAGTAGCGCTCGCGGTTGGTGCTGCCGTCGTTCTGGGACGGATCGATCCAGTAGCTGTTGGGATGCGATACGATCTCCATGCCGCCCTCAGGCAGTGCCTTGGCGCGGTAGGTCATTCCATCGGCGGTCTGCAGCGGGACGAGGTTGGCCACGTCGTTGGTGGCGATCCCCCGCAGGTAGCCATCCATCGCCGCCAGCACGGCGGCTTCCTCGCCCGGCTGGTGCCCGGCCGGGACCGGCGGAGGCGGTGGCTCGGAGGGCGCGGGGGCACATGCGGCGACGAGCACGATCGCCCACGCGGCCCGGTAGCGAATGGCGTAGGGCCGCCTCACTGCAGGTACCCGTCGATGTGAATCTTCCCCTCGGCGAAGTCGACGGTGCCGATCCCCCAGACCTGGCGGCCGTGGAGCCATTCATAGCCAGGGGCCGATGTCCCGAGCAGGACCTGTTCGAACAGGTCGCCGATCGGTGCGTCCGGCCGCGGCACGGCGACGCCGTCGGCCCAGAGCGCGATCCGCACCCCCTCCTCGGTCTCGATCGTCGCGCGAATGTCGAGGTCGATCAGGCCATCGGCCCGGAGCACCGTGAGGTCGGCCCCGGTCACGGTGCCGCTCAGGCGACCGGCGATCGTCCCGGCGACCTCCACCTCGATCCGGGCCCCCTCGGGCGGGATCGGTGCCGACCCGGTGAGGACGTCGGCGAGCGTGAGGCCGTGCTCGGTGAGCCCGGACATCGCCAGGTCGTACTCGTAGATCTTCTCGCCGTGCATTCGGGGTCCGATGGGAGGGGACGACCGGGGCCGGATAGGGTACCGCCCCGACGGCGATCCGGTAAGGGCCTGGGCGCTCCGCCGCGCTGACCCGTCGCTGACGATCGTCCCTTGCGGCGGCGGGGACCGGCGGTAGCATTCCGGTGCGTCCCCAAACGTCGAGAGGTGATCGTGTCTTCACGCATTCGTCTCATCGTTCCTGCCCTTGCCGCCACGCTCCTCGCGGTGCCGACAGTCGCCCGTGCCCAGATCGAGCAGGGGCTGGTCCCGCTGCAGACCGCCCGCACCGAGCTGGCGCGGTTCCGGAGCTCGTACGCCGAGATGTTCAACCAGAAGGACCAGACCGGCCTCGGCAACACCTACGCCGACGACGCCGTCTGGTTCAGTGGCGACGGAATGACCTACACCGGCGGTGCGGCGATCAAGGCCGAGCTCGCGAAGCGCATCGGCGCCGGCGGCCACATGATCATCACGTCCGACACGCTCTCGGTGTTCGGCAACACCGGCATCGACGTCGGCACGGTGACCTTCCATCCCGCCGCGGGTGGCGAAATGAAGAGCCACTACCTCGTGGTCCTGCGCCGTGGCTACAAGGAATGGAAGATCGTCCGGCTCGCCGAGGTGCCGGAGATGAAGATGTGACACGACTCGCCCGATGAGGGCGAAGCATTGGCAAGGTGAATGGTGAATGGTGAATGGGCGGCCGGGTGACCCATTCACCATTCACCATTTACGCCTAGAGCATCACCATCGTCGCCAGCCCCAGCAGCAGGCCGAAGCCGCAGACGTCGGTGAAGGTCGTCACGAAGATCGACGACGCGACGGCGGGATCGACCCCCATCCGCTCGAGGGTCACCGGAACGAACGACCCGGCGAAGCCCGCCACGAAGAGGTTGAGGGTCATCGCGGCGAAGACCGCCGCCCCCAGTCGCCACGACTCGCCCGAGAGCACCGCCACGGTGGCGACCACGGCGCCGATCGCGGCGCCGTTGATGATGCCGACCAGCAGCTCCTTGGCGATCACGCTGCGGAGCCCCGAGACGGGGACCTGGCCCAGCGAGACGCGGCGGACGGTGACGGCGAGCGCCTGGGTGCCGGCGTTGCCGCCCATCCCGGCGATGATCGGCATCCACACCGCGAGCACCGGCAGCGCGGCGATCGAGCTCTGGAAGAAGTGCACCACGGTGGCGGCGAGGAACGCCGTCAGCAGGTTGACGTAGAGCCACGGCAACCGTGACCGGATCGCGCTGGTCCAGGAGCCGGCCAGCTCCTCATCCGGCGAGACGCCGCCGAAGCGCAGCAGGTCCTCGGTCGCCTCGGCCTCGGCGACGTCGATCACGTCGTCGTAGGTCACCCGCCCCAGCAGGCGGCCGGCGGTGTCGACCACCGGCACCGACGGCACGTTGTAGCGGGCCATCAGCCGGGCGACCTCCTCCTGGTCGACGTCGGCCGTGGCGCGCACGTCGGCGTCGTCCATCACGTCGCGCACGAGTCGGTCGTTGCCGCTCACCACCAGCTGCTTGAACGAGAGCATCCCGACCAGGCGGCGCGAGCGGTCGACGACGTAGATCTCGGTCACGTCCTCGACCTCGTCCGCCTGGCGCCTTACCGCCTCCAGCGCGAGTCCCACGGTGTCGAGGTCGGTGACGGTGACGACGCGGGTCGTCATCAGGCCGCCGGCCGTCTCCTCGTCGTAGCGGAGCAGCCGGTCGACGTCGCTCCGGTCCGACAGGCCGGCGAGGATCAGCTCCTGCTGCTCGGGCTCCAGTTCGCCGAGGATGTCGGCCGCGTCGTCGTCCTCGAGCTCCTCGACGATCTCGGCGGCGTGCTCGGGCGGCAGCGCCGCGAGGGTCTCCTCGGGGTGCGCCTCGTCGGGCATCTCGACCAGCGCCTGCGACGACAGCTCGGGCGGCAGCACCCGCACCAGCGCGATCCGCTCCTCCTCGTCGAGCACGGCGAGCACGTCACCCAGGTCGGCCGGCTCCAGCTCCCACGCCCGCTCGATGAAGGCCTCGGTGCGCCCCTCGCGCGCCAGCGCGACAAGTTCCTCGAGCCGCAGTTCTTCCGGCGTGCTCATGCGCCCTCCCGATCGAGCGGGATCGGTCCCGGGGTGCCGCGTCGGAGCACCAGTCGCTCGATGCGGACCGGGGATGCCTCGATGACGTCGATGTCGAGCTTGCCGAGCCGGAAGCGTTCCCCGGGCCGCGGGATCCGCCCGAGGCGCTCGACCAGCAGGCCGGCGTAGGAGGTCGCCTCGCCGCCCGGCACGGCGACGCCGAAGTACTCGGCCACCCGATCGGCGGCGGAGGTGCCGTCGACGAACAGGAAGTCGCCCGCCACCGGCGCCGGCGCCGCCATCGCCTCGTCCTCGTCGGCGATCTCGCCGACCAGCGCCTCGAGCAGGTCCTCGAGAGTCACCACCCCCGCGGTACCGCCGAACTCGTCGAGCACGACCGCGAGGTGGCGGCGGTCGCGCTGCATGTCGAGCAGCAGGTCGGCGGCGGTGCGCGTCTCGGGCGCCTGCGCGACCGGCCGCACCGGGAGCGGTTGCCCGGCCTCGAGCTTGAAGAGGTCGAAGGCATGGACCATCCCGACGATCTCGTCGAGCGTGCCGTTGTACACCGGCAACCTGGTGTAGCCGCTCTCCGCGAAGGTCGCCAGCACCTCGTCACGCGCGGCGTCGGCCGGCACTGCCACCACGTCGGTGCGCGGCGTCATCATCTCGCGCACCGGCCGCTCGGCGAAGCTGACGACGCCGCCCACCATCGCGAGCTCCTCGCCGGCGCCGAGTCCCGAGGCGCTCCCCTCCCGGGCCATCGCCTGTACCTCCTCGCGCATGCTGCCGGTGCCGCTCGGCAGCACGATGCGGAGCACGCCGGCGAATGCCGACAGCGGCGCCCGCAGCGACGCGACGGCGCGACCGGCCCGCGGCACGGTGAGCCAGCGCGGCAGCAGGTAGCCGCCCAGCAGTGTCACCGGCACGACCACGAAGATCAGCAGCAGCACCAGCCCGGGCAGCGTGAGCGCGTCGAAGATTCCGGGGATCGCCGCGCCCGCCAGCGCCACGCCGAGCGACGCGATCGCCATCGCTGCCACCACGAGACGCTCGGCCTCGGCGAGCCACTCGAACGACTCGTCCGACCCGCGCAGCCGACGGGTGACCGCCTCGGCGAGCTCCGAACGCGCGGCGGTGAGCAGCGCGGCGGCGCCGGCGGAGCCGACCCAGGCGAGCAGCAGCCCGACCAGGAGCAGGAGCCACCTCATGCGTCGTCGCCCGGTTCGACGTCGGCCAGGACCGGCGGCCAGACCGTCACCCGGCGCACCCGACGCCGGACCACCAGCTCGACGGTGAAGCGCCAGCCGTCCACCTCGAGCGACTCGCCGGTGCGCGGCACCCGGCCAAGCTCGGCGAAGACCAGCCCGCCGACGGTCGCGACGTCCTCGCGCTCGAAGTCGTGTTCGATCTCCTGCTCGAGGTCGGCGAGCGGCACGCCACCCAGCACGGTGAGGTGCCCGTCGGTGTGGTGGGTGATCGGCGCCACCTCGTCGACGTCGTACTCGTCCTGGATCTCGCCGACGATCTGCTCGAGGATGTCCTCGAGCGTCACCAGTCCCGCCGTACCGCCGTACTCGTCGACCACCACCGCGATGTGGCCGGGGCCGCGCTGGAAGTCGCGCAGCTGCCGCTCCAGCGTCTTCCCCTCGGGGACGAACGCCGCCGGACGGATCAGCTCCTGCCACGGCGTCCGCTGCGGCAGGTCGGTGGCGAGCCGCGGCAGCACGTCCTTGGCGTAGATGATCCCCACCACGTCGTCGAGGGCGCCCTCGTCCACCAGGAGACGGGCGTGCTCGCTCCGCCGCAGCGTCGCGACGACGCTCGCCTCGTCGGCGTCGCTCGGCACCGACACGATGTCGATCCGCGGCGTCATCACCTCGCCGACGGTCATCTCCTTGAGGGAGAAGACCCCCATCGCCATCTCCTTGGTCGACTCGGCGCGCCCGTCGCCGCCGGGGCCGGCGACGCTCGGCAGGCCGAGGTCGAGGCGGCGGGCCATCCAGAGCAGCGGGGCGTAGAGCGGCGCGGCGAGGAGCACCTTGTCGCGGACGTAGGGGACGATCTCGGGGGCCAGCACCGCAAGCAGCCGCGGCACCAGGTCGCCGATCGCCCAGACCAGCACGGCCACCAGCACCACGCGGATCAGGGCGAGGGTCGGCGAGAAGAGCCACCAGCCGGTCCAGGTGCCGGCCACCGCGGCGGCCAGGGTCAGCGAGGCGAAGTGCATCACGTGGAGCGTGCGCTCGGGCGTGAGCGCCTGGCGACGCGGGTCGGTGAGCACCTCGGCGCGGATGTTCCCCGCGGCCTGGCCGGCCAGCGCCACGACGCCGGCCCAGATCATCAGGATCCCGACCAGTGCCGGCAGGGCGCCCTCGAGGAGGCCGTTCACGCCAGCGCCTGCACGTAGCGCTCCTGGCGCCGCCACATCGGCGAGCGCTCGCGCGCCGCCGACTCGGGATGGTCGTGCCCCAGCACGTGCAGGGTGCCGTGCACCACCAGGCGCAGCAGCTCCTCGCGCACCGGCACGCCGCGACTGCGGGCCTCGCGCGCGGCGACGAAGCGGCAGATGTAGACGTCGCCGGCAAGGGTGCCGTCGGGCTGCGGCAGCGCGAACGCGATCACGTCGGTGGGTCGGTCGTGGTGCTTGTAGTCGCGATTCATCGCCTGCATCGCGGCGCGCCCCAGGAAGGTGACCGACACGTCGGCCTCGCGACGCTCGCCCGCGAGGACGTGCCGGACGGCCCGCGCCACGGTGCGCACCGGGAGCGCGTCGCTCCCCGCGACGATCACCGAGCCCGCCATCAGCCGGCCTGGTCCTCCGCGTAGGCCCGGATGATCTCCTTGACCAGCCGGTGCCGCACCACGTCCGCGTCGGTGAAGTAGTGGAAGGCGATGCCGTCGATGCCCGGGAGGATCCGCTCGATCTGCACCAGGCCGGAATCCTCGCGATGCGGCAGGTCGATCTGGGTCTTGTCCCCGGTGACCACGACCTTGCTGTTCACGCCGAGGCGGGTGAGGAACATCTTCATCTGGGCGCCGGTGGCGTTCTGCGACTCGTCGAGGATGATGAACGCGTCGTTGAGGGTGCGGCCGCGCATGTACGCGAGCGGCGCGATCTCGATGATCCGCGCGTCGAGCGCCTTCTGCACCCGCTCGTAGGGCATCATGTCCTCGAGCGCGTCGTAGAGCGGCCGCAGGTACGGATCGACCTTCTGCTGGAGGTCGCCGGGGAGGAAGCCGAGCGACTCGCCCGCCTCGACGGCCGGGCGCGCCAGCACGATCCGCTTGACCCGTTTGCGCGCCAGCGCCTCGACCGCCTTGGCGACGGCCAGGTAGGTCTTGCCGGTGCCGGCCGGCCCGATGCCGACGACGATGTCGTAGTTCTGGATCTGCGAGAGGTACTCGCGCTGTCCCGGCGTCTTGGGCGTGATCGCCCGGCGCATTCCGGGGAGCACCACCTTGGCGTCGTCGCCGGGGGTGCCGAGTTCCTGGGGGGCAAACCCCTCGGTGGCGTAGCGGAAGACGTCCTCGGGCGAGGAGGCCTCGCCGATCCGTGCCATGTCGACCAGCCCCTGCAGCACCGGCACGGCGCGCTCGAGCTGCTCGCTCGTGCCGGTGAGCGTGAGCATGTCGCCGCGCTGCGAGACGCGCACGCCGAGGGCCCGCTGGACCTCGGTGAAGTTGGCGTCGTTGACGCCGGCGAGGAGCAGCGGGTCGGCGCCCTCGGCGGAGAGCTGGGTGCGGACCTCGTCACTCATCAGGTGTGCCTGCCATCGTCCGGAGGTGGAGGGCGGCGAGGTCGCCCGCGGGAACCGCGACCGGCGCCCCCTCGAACAGCGCCCGCGCCTGGGCGGTCTTGGGGAACGCGATCACGTCGCGCAGCGAGCTGGCCCCGGCCAGCAGCATCGCGATGCGGTCGTGGCCGAGCGCGAAGCCGCCGTGCGGCGGCGCACCCGAGGCCAGGGCGTCGAGCAGGAAGCCGAAGCGGAGCCGCTGCTCGGCGGCGTCGATGCCGAGGAAGCGGAACACCTCCGCCTGCAGCGCCGGGTCGGTGATCCGGATCGACCCGCTGCCGAGCTCGACGCCGTTGTACACGGCGTCGTAGTGCAGCGCGCGGCAACGGCCAGGATCGGTCGCGAGGAAGGCGCGATCCTCGGGATGCGGCGACGTGAACGGATGGTGGGTGAAGATCCAGTGCCCGCTCTCGGCGTCCTGCTCGAAGAGCGGGAAGTCAACCACCCAGAGGAAGGCGTGCTCGGCCGTGCGCGGCACCTCGGGGCGCTGCCCGAGTGCGGCGCGCACCGCGTGCAGCGCGGGCGAGGTGATCCGGTCGGGACCGGTGACCGCGACCAGCAGGTCGCCCTCGGCACCGGGCAGCGCCGCGAGTGCCGATTCGCCGAACGCCTTGACCCCCTGCCCCTCCCAGCCGGCCGCGGTGCGACGTGCCCAGAGCAGCCCGCCGGCGCCGGCCGCCTTGGCGGCGGCGGCGAGGGCGTCGAGCTCCTTGCGCGACAGCACGCCGAGCCCCGGCGCGTGGATGCCGCGCAGCCGCCCGCCGGCCGCGATCGCGTCGGTCACGAATGGCGCGGCGTCGGCCCCGGCATGCGCCGTCCAGTCCTGCAGCTCGAGGCCGTACCGCAGGTCCGGCTTGTCGATCCCGAAGCGCTCCATCGCCTCGCGCCAGGAGAGCCGCGGGAACGGCACGGCGACCTCGTGGCCGGCCTCGGCCCACTGGTCGCGCAGCACCGCCTCGACCACCGCGATCACGTCGTCCTGCGACACGAACGACGCCTCGAGGTCGATCTGGGTGAATTCCGGCTGGCGATCGGCGCGGAGGTCCTCGTCGCGGAAGCAGCGGGCGATCTGGAAGTAGCGATCGAACCCGGCCATCATCAGCAGCTGCTTGTAGATCTGCGGACTCTGCGGCAGCGCGAAGCACTCGCCCGGATGCACGCGGCTGGGCACCAGGTAGTCGCGCGCCCCTTCGGGCGTCGGCTTGGTGAGGATCGGCGTCTCGATCTCGAGGAAGCCGAGCTCGGTGAGCGTCCGCCGGGCGCGCTGCATCAGCCGGTGGCGCAGGCGGATCGCCCACTGCAGCTCCGGGCGGCGCAGGTCGAGCACCCGATGCTGCAGCCGCATCTCCTCCGAGGCGAGTTCCTCCCCCTCGCGACGGCCGACCGGGATCGCCGGCGTGACGGCGGGACCCGCGATCTCCAGCGCGGTGACCCGCACCTCGACGTCGCGCGAGGTCATCGTCTGGTCGCGGGCCGGCTCGCGCCGCCGCTCGACCGTGCCCTCGACAAGCAGCACCGTCTCCGCACCGACGGCCGAGGCACGCTCGAGCACCGCCGCGGGCGTCCACTCCGGATCGCAGGCAAGCTGCACCAGGCCATCGCGGTCGCGGAGGTCGATGAAGACGATGCCCCCCAGGTCGCGGCGACGATGGACCCACCCGCCGAGGCGCACGACCTGGCCGACCTGGTCGGCGGTCAGGGAGCCACAGCGATGGGTGCGAAGGGCGGTCTGTGCCATGCGGGCGTGGATACCGTCGGGATGCTTGGGTTCGGGCCGATTCCGGGGCCGAAAGCTAACGCCGGACCGCCGGGGGTGAAAGCAAGCGCGGCCCCCGGAAGGGCCGCGCAAGTGCGGGATTCTCTTGGACTTCCGTGGTTGCCCCGCCTCGTCCGGTCAGAAGGCGGTCCGCCAGGCGAGCAGCACCCGGCGCCCCGGGGCCGGTCGGACGAAGCCGGCGTTGCCCTCCTCGGCATACAGGGTGTTCGTCACGTTCTCCACGGTGGCGGTGAGGACACTCACCGTGCCGCCGAGCTGGACCGGAATGAGGCCGACGTCGACGTCGAGCGTGGCGAAGCCGGGAATGGTCGGCCCCACGACGCTCTCCGCCGACGCCGCGGCGTCACGGCTCCCCTGGTGCCGGAACCGTACCGCCGCCCACGCGCGTCCCGACGGCAGCCGGTAGCGCGCCGCGAGGACCAGCTTGCTCCCGTATCCGTCACCCACCGGCACGAGCGGCCGATCGGTGTCGGTCTCGTCGAGGGTGGTGTAGTTGCCGGACAGGGTGGCCCCCGCGAACGGGGACACGGACGCCGACGCCTCGACACCGCGCACCCGCAGCTTGTCCACGTTGATGTTCTGGTACTCCGGGAAGCCCATCACGGTGTCGCCGGTGGCGGCGATCCGGATCCCGTCGTGCAGGCGATTCTGGAACACGAACGTCTCCAGCGACCAGCGTGGCCGCTGCAGCCGGAACCCGAGGTCGACGTCGAGGCTCGACTCCGGCCGCAGCGCGGGATTCCGCGACTGGAAGCCGCTGCCCTCTGGCGTCACGCCGTCGAAGAACCGCTCGACCAGGTTCGGGCTCCGGAACCCGCGACTCGCCGAGGCGATCAGCCGCACGTCGCCGGTCAGCCGATACAGCGCGCTGGCCGACCAGACGCCCGCATCGTCCGCGTTCGAGGCGGGCGGTTGAGCGAGGCCGGCCGTCGCGAACGACTCGGCGCGGTTGCCCTGGTAACGCCCGCCGACGATGACCGAGAGCCGTTCACTGGCGCGGAATTCGTCCTGGGCGAACACGCCGAGTGACCGGGTGCGCGCCTCGGGCAGCGAGGGCGTGTTGGAGACGTCGGTCTGCGGCGGCCCGAAGCCGGAGATCGTCGTCTGGCTCGAGTCGGTTCCCGACGCCCGGTCCTGGTTGAACTCGGCCCCGTAGGTGACGAGGTGCCGAGCGCCGAGGCCGCGGGCCAGTTCGACGCGCACGCCCGTCGCGCCGACGTCGGTGAAGTTCCGGGTGGCGACGCTCATGCCGGCGTCAGGCCCGAACGGGATGAAGATGTCCTGGTCGAGATGGCGTCGGTTCACCGAGCGGAAGGCGGCGACGTCGATGCGGTCGGCGAAGGGCAGGCGGAGGTCGCGCCCGCGGTAGCCGACCGTCCCGCGGCGCACCTGCTGGTCGGGGTAGCGGATGTCGATCGTCGGCTGCCCTTCGCCGAGGAGCGACGGATCGAGGAAGCCGAAGCCGGCGTCCTCGGCGCGGTAATCGTCGTAGCTCGCGAAGAGCTGCTGCCCGGGCGCCAGGTCGAGGGAGACCCGGCCGCGCAGGTGGCGGTCGGTGACGCCGGTGCCCTGCACCGTCGCCGGAGCGTGCAGCGTGAGGTTGCCGAAGGTGCCGGCCGGCGCCTCGTACGCGTCGGCAACGCGCCGATCGGCGTCGAGGCGGAAGGCGAGGCGCCCGGTGCGGCCGTCGAGCGTGCCGGAAGGCTCGGTGGTTCCCGCCGTGCCGCCGACGTAGCCGAAGCGGAGCTCGCCGTGCATCGCGTCGTCGCGCGGCAGCTCGGCGCTCACCATGTTCACGACGCCGCCGATCGCGTCGGATCCGTAGAGCACCGACGCCGCACCGCGCACCACCTCGACCCGCTCGAGCGCGCGCTGGTCCACCAGCGCCGGCAGCTCGCCGAAGTCCTGCTGGCGCCGGGTGTTGGTCACCCGGAGACCGTCCTCGAGGAGCAGCACCCGCTGGCCGGTAAAGCCGCGGATGACCGGCCGTCCCTGGCTCGGGCCGACGCCGGTGAGGTCGAGGCCCGGCAGGTCAACGAAGAGGTCGGCGACGGTCGCCATCGGTCGCCGCTGCAGTTCCACGCCCGTGATCACCGACGCCGCACCGGGGACGTCGAGGAGCGGTCGCTGGCCGCGTGTGGCGGTCACCACCATCGGGGCGAGGGCCTGCACCGGGCGCGAGAGGGAGTCGGATCGACTGGAATCGGGTCGCTGGGCGGCCAGCGGGAGGGAGAGGAGGAGGAACAGCGCGGGCAACGAGACGCGTCGCACCATCACGGAGGACATCTGGCTCTCCACGGAAGATTGACGTGCGCAGGGGAACGCACGCCCGCCAGTCTACCGATCGCCGGCGCGACCCGGCATCCGGTCTCTTCCGGTCGGGCAAACTACGGAGGCCGGGCGGCGGCTTACCTTTCGGCATGGCCGCACCGGAGAACCTCCTCGACCAGACCCCCGCCCGCGCGGCGATCCGCCTCAAGGAGTGGGTCGCCTCGCGCGGCCTGCCGGGATACCGCGCAGGCCAGCTGCACCGGCGCCTCTGGGTCAATCCGGTCGCCAGCTGGCAGGACGCGACCGAGCTTCCCGCGGCGCTCCGTGAGGAGCTCGACGTCGCCTTCCCGATCGCGCGACTCGGCACGGAAGTGGTGCAGACCTCATCGGACGGCACCCGCAAGTACCTCTGGGCCCTGGCCGACGGCGAGAAGATCGAGTCGGTGCTGATCCCGTCGGCGAGCCGTCGCACGCTTTGCATCTCCTCGCAGGCGGGCTGCGCGCTGGGCTGCGTCTTCTGTGCCACCGGCCTGATGGGATTCCGGCGCAACCTGGCCGGCTGGGAGATCGCGGCGCAGGTGCGCGAGGTGGTCCTCCGCAACCCGGCCGACAAGCCGACCAACATCGTGTTCATGGGGATGGGCGAGCCGCTGCTCAACTGGCCCGGCGTGGACCTCGCCCTCACGATCCTGAACGCCGAGGACGGGCTCGGGATCGGGGCACGGCACATCACCGTCAGCACGGTGGGGATCGTGCCAGGGATGAAGGCGCTCGCCGCGCGGCCGGAGCAGTTCCGGCTGGCGATCTCGCTCCACTCGCCGCACCCGACCGACCGGCTCGGCTTGATGCCGATCGAGAAGAAGTACCACTTGAAGGACGTGCTGCAGGCGGCCGAGGAGTTCAAGAAGCGGATCACGTTCGAGTACGTGATGATCGCGGGCCGCAACGACCGGGACGAGGACGCGGGCACGCTGATCGGCCTCGCCCGCCGCCTCGGCGCGCACGTCAACCTGCTGCCGCTCCATCCGGGCGGCGACAAGACGCTGGTGCCCTCGCCGCCGTCGAGGATCCGCGCCTTCCGCCAGGAGCTCGCCGACGCCGGCATCGAGGCGGTGGTGCGGCGCAGCCGCGGCCTCGACATCGACGCCGCGTGCGGGCAGCTCTACGTGAAGATGGAGAAGCGGCGGCGCAAGGCGGAAGCCGGCAACGGGTGACGGATGACTGGTGAATGGTGAATGGGAACCGCTCCGGAAAGGCCTCCCATTCACCATTCACCATTCACTATTCACCCTTCACCTAGTTCACGGCATCCCGCGGCGCCCGACCCCCGAAGAAGTCGTCGAGGTTTCCCAGCGCACGGAAGCCCATCTCCTCGCGTCCCTCGCGCGTCGCGCTCCCCAGGTGCGGCAGCAGCACCACCTGCTCCATCCCCAGGAGTCGGCGATCCACCTTCGGCTCGGCCGGATAGACATCGAGACCGGCGCCGCGCAGGTGCCCGGCCACGAGGGAATCCACCAGCGCATCGGTATCGACGACGGCACCGCGGGCGGTGTTGATCAGCACGCTCCCCGGCGGCATCAGGGCGAGGCGCCGCGCATCGATCAGGTGACGGGTGCCCTCGCCGCCGGGGACGTGGAGGGTCACCGCCTCCGACGCGGCCAGCAGCGCGTCGAGCGACCCCACCGGCTCGATGCCGAGCGCGGCGAGTTCCCCCGTGGTCGGCATCGTGCGGCCCCAGCCCAGCACCCGCATCCCGAATCCCAGGCGCGCGCGGCGTGCCACCGCGCGACCAATGCGCCCGAGGCCGACGACGCCGAGCACGCGTCCGGTGACGCGACTCCCCATCAGGTGGGTCGGCCGCCAGCCGGTCCAGCGGCCGCCGCGCAGCTCGCGCTCCCCTTCCCCCGCGCGCCTCAGCGTCATGAGCAGCAGCGTCATCGCGAGGTCGGCGGTGTCGTCGGTCAGGACATCCGGCGTGTTGGTGACGACGATGCCGTGGGCGCGCGCGGCCGCGAGGTCGATGTTGTCGGTGCCGACGCCGAAGTTGGCGAGGATCCGGCAGCGCTTCGGATAGCCGGAGAACACCTCGGCCGTGAACCGGTCCGTCACGGTGCAGAGCACCCCGTCGGCGTCGGCGAGGGCGCGCTGGAGTGCCCCGGCGTCCATCGCGACATCGTCGCTCGAGAGCACCGCCTCGTAGCGGCTGCGAAGGGCATCCTCGACGGCGTGCGGCAGTCGTCGGGTGACGACGATCCTCGGGCGGCCGCTCATCCCGCGTCCGCCCACGCGCGCAGGGCCGCGCCCGTGCCGGCGCCGAACGGCACCCTGGCGCCCATGTCGGAGAGCGACAACTCGACCAGGCCAAGCGCGCCGAGGAGCATCCCCTCGTTCAGGTCGCCAAGGTGGCCGATCCGGAAGGCGCGGCCGGCGAGCGGACCGAGGCCGCCGCCCAGGTCGAGCTGGCGCCGCCGGTGCGCGTGGGTCACGAGGGCCCGGCCGTCGATCGCGGGCGGCAGCATCACGGTGGTGACGGTGTTGGAGGCATCGCGCCATTCGCGACAGCAGCGCTGCAGATCCCACGCCTCCACGGCGGCGCGGACGCCGTCGGCGAGGCGGTGGTGCCGGGCCCAGACGTTCTCCAGCCCCTCCTCGAACAGCATGGCAAGCGCCTCGCGAAGGCCGTGCAGCATCGGAATCGACGGTGTGTAGGGGAACCAGCCGTCGGCGTTGCTCGCCAGCATCGGGCGGAGGTCGAAGAACCCGCGCGGGGCGTCGTTCGAGGCGACGCGCTCCAGCGCGCGCGGGGACAGCGCCAGCAGGGCCAGGCCGGCCGGCAGCATCAGCCCCTTCTGCGAGCCGGTGAGCGCCACGTCCACGCGCCAGGCGTCGAGGTGGAACGGCAGCGAGGCGATCGCCGAGACGCCGTCGCTCATCAGCAGTGCAGGATGGCCGGCGTCGTCCATCGCGCGCCGAATCCCTGGGAGGTCGGCGGTCACGCCGGTCGAGGTCTCGTTGTGGACCACGAGGACCGCGGCGAGGCGATGCTCGCGATCGGCGGTGAGGGCATCATGGACCAGAGTGGGCGGCGGCGCATCACCCCACTCGAGACCGGGCAGGCGGTGCACCACGTGGCCAAGCCGCTCCGCAAGGTCGCACCAGAGGTCGGCGAACTGCCCCACGCCGGTCATCAGCAGGTGGCTGGCGGCGGGCACGGTGTTCACCAGCGCCGCCTCCCAGCCGCCGGTGCCGGTGGCCGGGAAGACGGCGACCTTGCCGTCGCGCGTGTCGAACAGGCGCGCGACGTCGTCGAGCAGCGGCAGGACCAGCGCCGGAAAGTCCACGGCACGATGGTCCTCCGACGGACGGTGCATGGCTCGGAGAATCCGCTCGGGGATGTTGGTGGGGCCGGGAACGAAGAGGTGTCGGCGTCCGGACATCGGGCCTCGTGGGCTCGGGGAACCGCGATGCCGGAGTGTAAGTTGGCTGCGTCCCCACGGCGAGGGCCGATGGATCGTCCGGCGGAAGTCCTCGAGGCACGACAGGCGCTGGAACGCTGGTGGCGGGCCGCCGTCCGGGCGGTGGATCCGGTGGCGGCCACGTCGCGGGCGCTGGCGGCGATGCCGCGTCCGGAGCGGGCTCCCGTGGTGCTCGCGTTCGGGAAGGCGGCCGCAGGCATGGCCCTGGCCGTCGAGCAATGGCTGGGCGCGCACGGCCTCGCCCCGGCCACCGGCCTCGTCGTCTGTCACGAGGCGCCACCAGCGAACGCGCTCCGTCTCCCGGTCGTTCTCGGCGAGCATCCAGTGCCTGGCGCCGGTTCACGCGCCGCGGCCGATCGCCTCGCGGAAGTCATCGCGACACTTCCCGCCGGCGCGCCCGTGCTCGTCCTCCTCTCCGGTGGCACCTCTTCCCTGCTGGCGGCACCGCTCGCCCCGATCGCTGATGCGGAATTGGGGTCCGCCTTCGAGACGTTCCACGCGCTGGGGCTCGACATCCACGCGATGAATGCGCTGCGCCGACATCTCACGCGCTGGAGCGCGGGACGCCTTGCCACTGCGCTCGCGGGACGCGACGTGCGCGCCCTCGTGATCAGCGACGTGGTCGACAACGACCTCGCCGCGATCGGCTCGGGCCCGCTGGTCGGCGGCGCGCTCGCACCGGACACCGTCGCCCGCCTGCTGGCTCAACGCGACCTGCTCGCACAACTGCCGGCGAGCGTGGTCGCGGCCCTCGGCGCACCTGCGCCGCCAGCGACCCGTGTACCGCACGTCGTGGTGGCTGATCGGGCGATGGCGGTCCAGGCCGCTGCGCAGGCGGCACAGGCGGAGGGCGTCCGGGTGCACCATCACACGGCGCCACTCGACGGGGAGACCGACGACGCGGCGATCGCGCTCGCCGACTGGCTCGGGCACGAGGTCCTCGCCCGCCGGATCCGGCCGGGCACCGAGACGGGGATCTGGATCACGCCCGGACCGCGGCTGCGCGAGCTCCACGTGTGGAGCGGCGAGACGACGGTGATGCTGCCGGACGCGCACGGGACCGGCGGCAGGGCGCAGCAGTTCGCGCTGGTGGCGGCGCGGCGACTCGACTGGCTGGGCCGCCGCCGTGCGCTGGAGATGGACGTGCCGGTGCTCGTCGCCGGCACCGATGGCCGCGACGGGCCGACCGACGCGGCGGGCGCCTTCGTGGATGGGTGGAGCGGGAGCGAATGGCGCGCCAAAGGCATCGATGTGGAGGCCGCCATCGGTCGTCGGGATGCGTACCCCGCGCTCGACGCGATCGGCGCACTGTTCCGGCCGGGCGCCACCGGCACGAACGTCGGCGACCTGGTGCTGGCGATGCCGTGGAGCTGGTACTAGCGCGCCGTGTCGCGAGGGATGACGACGGTGAGGTCGACCAGGCGCGAATCGTCGAGGTCCGCGCGGACCTCGGCGGGACCGAGCACCTCGGCGACCCGGCCACTCCCGGTGCTGTCGCCGACGCGCAGCAGGACCCGCACCTGCGTGGTCACGCTGTCGCGCAGTTCCGGCGGGGCGTTGCCCCAGCTGACGACGTCGAGTCCGCCTTGCCGGAGCCGCAGGGCCGCGTCGCGCGCCGCCCCGGCCGAGCCACCACCGTTCAGCACCTCGACCGTGACGACGTGGGGCAGCGGCGGCCAGGTCCGCTCGCCGGCCGCGCTCGCCAGTCCGGGCGTCCCGCGGGTCGCGCGCCATGCCAGGACGATCACGACGATCAGGAGGATTGCCGCGGCACTCGCGACGAGGGGTCGCTTCATCGGGCGAGCGCCTCGAGGAAGGCCACCGTCTCGGGAAGCGGCTCGCGTCCCTTGCCGCGGTGGAAGACGATCCGCCGCTCGATCACCTCGACCAGCACCGCACCGGGCTCATCGGGGTAGCGCTCGGCAAGATCGGCCCGTGCCTCGCGATCGAACGGCCGACCGGGTTCGAGGAAGTCGGCGGCATAGAGCGCGCGACCAACCTCGCCCCAGCGCGCCCACCCCACGGTGTGGTGGCGCACCGCGCTCAGCACGTCGGTGTCCGACTCGCCCTCGAGCGCCGCGCGCGACGCCGCGGCGGGGCCGTGCAGGAACGCCCGCGGGCCCTCGACCATCGGCGCCCAGCGCCGCAGCTCGTCCTCGGGGGCGTCGCGCAACGCGTCGTGGAGCCAGCCGGCCCGGCTCCAGCGCGCGCGCTCCTCGCGGTCCAGCTCCAGGCGATCGGCCCAGCGCTCCAGCAGCGCGACGACGCGGCCGACGTGCGCGGCGCGCTCCGGCGTGACGACGGCCCAGGGCGGCAGGCCGCCCTGGGCCGTCCGGCCCCGCTCGGCGCTCATCGCCTCAGTGTTCCACGCTGAGCGGCGGCCTGGCGATCCGGTTCTGCCCGTCGACGAACACGACCGCGGGACGGTGCGCCTTGACCTCGTCCTCGTCGTACTCGCCGTAGGCGATCAGGATCACCGTGTCCCCGGGCATGCCGAGGCGGGCCGCCGCGCCGTTGAGCTGGATCACCCCGCTGTGGGCGGGGCCGGGAATGACGTATGTGGAGAACCGGGCGCCGTTGTTGACGTTGACGACCTGGATCTCCTCGAACTCGACGAGGTCGGCCGCCGCCATCAGCTCGGTGTCGAGCGTGAGCGACCCCTCGTAATGCAGGTCCGCCGACGTGATCGTCGCGCGGTGGATCTTCGACTTCATCAGGTGGCGACGCATCTCAGCCGATCCCGTTCCCGAGCAGCACGTTGTCGATCAGTCGCGTCGCCCCGACCCTGGCGGCGATCGCGATCACGGTGCCGGACGCCGCCGTCTCGACCGGCGCGAGGCGCTCCGGATCCGCCACGGCAATATAGTCGACCACGATGCTCCCCGATGCCGCGAGCACGGCCTCGCCGGTGCCCCGAAGCGTCGCAGCGTCGGTGGTGCCGGCCTCCCACGCCGCCGCCATCGCCTGGAGCGCCCGCGGGATCGCCAGCGCGACCGCGCGCTCGTCGGGCGAGAGGTAGGCGTTCCGGGAGGAGAGGGCCAGGCCATCGCCGTCGCGCATCGTCGGCACCACGACGACCCGGAGCGGAAAGTCGAGTTCCTCGACCATCCGGCGGATCAACGTCGCCTGCTGGATGTCCTTCTGCCCGAACAGCGCGACATCGGGTTGGACGATGTGGAACAGCTTGGCGACGACGGTCAGGACGCCCTCGAAGTGGCCGGGCCGGAACTCCCCCTCCCAGCGCGCGGCGGTGTCACCGGGGACCACCCGGATCTCGTCGCCGGCGCCGTACATGTCGGCCACCTCGGGCGTGAAGAGCAGCGACACGCCGCGCGCCTCGGCGAGGGCGGCATCGCGCTCGAGTGGTCGCGGGTAGCGCTCGAAGTCCTCGCCCGGCCGGAACTGCAGCGGGTTGACGAAGACGCTCATCACGACGAGGTCGGCTTCGGTGCGCGCGGCGTCCACGAGCCGGAGGTGCCCCTCGTGGAGGGCGCCCATGGTCGGCACCAGGGCGATCGTCTTCCCCGCCCGGCGGGCAAGCGCGACGTGCCGGCGGACGTCGGCGATCGTGGTGACGCGTTCCATCGTCAGGTGAACGAGTGGTCGTCGTCGGGATAGCCGCCGCCCCGCACCTCGGCGACGAACCGCGCCGCCGCGTCGCGGGTCGCCGCCCCGAGCTCGGCGTAACGCTTGAGGAACTTGGGGGAGAAGTCCTCGTTGAGGCCGAGCATGTCGTGCAGCACCAGGACCTGGCCGTCGCAGTGCGGGCCGGCGCCGATGCCGACGGTCGGGATCGCGACGCGTTCCGTGATCCGCCGCGCGACGGGGCTGGGCAGCAGCTCGAGGACGATCGCGGCGGCGCCGGCCTGCTCGAGCGCGACCGCGTCGTCGAGCAGCCGCTCGGCGACCGCCTCGTCGCGGCCCTGCACCCGCGCGCCGCCGAGCGCGTGGACCGACTGCGGCGTGAAGCCGAGGTGGCCCACCACCGGGACGCCGCGATCGACAAGCGCCCGCACCGTCGCGGCCATCGGCGCGCCCCCCTCGAGCTTGACGCCCTCGCAGTCGGTCTCGGCCATCACCCGCCCCGCGTTGCGGAGCGCGTCCTCGATGCTTGCCTGGTAGCTCATGAACGGCATGTCCACCACGACCGGGGTGCGCTCCACGCCGCGCCGGACACTGGCGGCATGGTAGATCATCTGGTCGAGCGTCGCGCTCAGCGTGGTGCGCTTGCCGGCGATGACCTCGTTGAGGGAGTCGCCCACGAGCAGGATGTCGACGCCGGCGCGTTCCAGCAGCCGGGCGAACATCGCGTCGTAGCAGGTGAGCATCGCGAGGCGCTCGCCCTTGCGCTTGCGGGCGGCGAGGCCGGGCAGCGTGAGGCGGGGCTCAGCCATGGTGCTCCAGCAGCGCGAGCTGCCGCGCCCAGAACGGCCGGTCGCGCAGCCCGGGGTGCGGCAGGGTGAGGTCGGGGCGGTCGCAGAGGAGGTCGCCGCAACGGACGAGATCGATGTCGAGCGTGCGCGAGGCCCAGCGCGTCGTGCGGTCGCGACCGGCGTCGGCCTCGATGGCGTGACAGTCCGCGAGGAGGGCCTCCGGCGCGCGTCCCGTCCGGCCCCGCACCATCGCGTTGAGGTACGGCGGCTGGTCGGCCCCATCGAGCGGTGCCGTCTCCTCGGCCGGCGTGGCGGCGACGAGCGTGAACCCGGGAATCGCCGCGAGGCGGTCGGTGGCGAACGCCAGCCAGCCGGCGCGATCGCCGAGGTTGCTGCCCAGCGCGAGGAACACGGTGTGGTCGCTCACGCCGCGTCGATCGCGCCGCGCAACTCGCGGAGCAAGGCGGTGGAGGCCGCGGGACCGCCGCGACCGAGGGCGTCGACGAGGGCGCTGCCGACGACCACGCCATCGGCGATCCTGGCCACCTCGCGGGCCTGGTCGGCGCGGCCGATCCCGAAGCCGACGGCGATGGGGAGGTCGGTTGCCGCGCGCACCCGCGCCACCGAGTCGGCGAGCCCGCCGGCCAGCTCGGTCGAGGCGCCGGTGACGCCGAGGCGACCGATCAGGTAGACGAACCCCTGCGCGTCGCGCACCGTCTCCCGCAGCCGATCCCCGACCGTGGTCGGGGCGACGAGGCGGATCAGGTCGAGCGGCGAATCCAGCAGCGGCTGCTCGATCGACGGATCGGCGCCCGCGGGGAGGTCGGTGAGCAGGATCCCCGACACGCCGGCCGCCGCCGCATCCACGGCGAGTCGCTCGACGCCGTACTGCAGCACCGGATTGAGGTAGGAGAACAGCACGATCGGCACCGGCGCGTCGAGCGACGCGACCAGGTCCAGCGTGCCGGCCAGCGTCATCCCCTCGCCGAGGGCACGGAAGGTCGAGGCCTGGATGGTGGGGCCGTCGGCGAGCGGGTCGCTGAAGGGCACCCCGACCTCGAGCACGTCGGCGAGGTCGGCGGCGGCGCGCATCGCCTCGCGCGAGGCGGCGACGGTCGGGAACCCCGCCGTGAGGTACGGCACCAGGCCGGTGCGTCCCTCCTCGCGAAGCCGTTGCCAGGTGCGCGCGATGCGCGTGTCAGACGAAGTAGTCACCGACGACGAGGCCATAGCGGTCCGGGGAGGTCACCTTGACGATCGTGCGGGCGTGCGACCCGTCGGGTCGTGCGAGGGCGAGGTCGACGAGCTGCCCGGGCGGCGCGAGACGGGCGCCGCGGGCATCGACGGCGATCCGCACCATCGGCCGGTGCAGGTGCTCGGAGTTGGAGCCGGGGCCGGCGACGATCGCGACCTCGAACGAGTCGAGGATCACCACCGTGCCCACGGGATAGATGCCGAGCAGGTTGATCAGCGCCTTGACCAGCACCGGGTCGTAGCCGCGGCCGGGGTTGAGCCACATCTCGCGCAACACCGCCGCCGGCTCCCACGGATCCGACTGATAGGAGCGCCGGGTCGTCGCGGCGTCGTAGCCGTCGGCCACCGCGACCACGCGCGAGAAGAACCCGAGCCGCCGCGGGCGCACCGGTCGCGGGTAGCCGCTCAGGTCCACCTTCATGTGATGCTCGTGGGCCGCGAGGATCGCGCGATACGGCAGGTCCTCGCCCTCGCGCATCTTGAAGAGCGTGAGGGTGCCGAGCCACGGGTGGGCCTGCATCCGGCGCCACTCCTGCTCGTCGAGGGCGACCTCCTTGTTGAGCAGCGCGAGGTCGATGCGCGACTTGCCGATGTCGTGCATCAGCGCGGCGAGCCCGAGGTCGAAGAGCTGCAGCCGGGAGAGGCCGAGGCGGCGGCCGAGCGCGACGGCGAAGATGCAGACGTTCACCGAGTGGGTGAAGGTGTACTCGTCGTAGTCGCGCAGCGTGGTGAGGCCGGTGATCGAGAGCTCGTTCTCGAGCACCTGGTCGACCAGCAGCTGGACGGCGCGCTTGAGCCGGCGGGTGTTGGGAGCGCGGCCCATGCGCACGCCCTGCACCACGTCGCGCGCCACCGCCACGCCGTGGGCGTAGGTGCGCTTGGCGCGCTCGAGCGACTCGTCCCCCTCGGCGTCGTGCTCGTGCGCGTCGCCGCCGACGTCCACCTCGATCCGGACGATGTCGGCCTGCTGCATCCGCATCCGCAGCGCGTCGAGGCGCTCCTCGGGCGCCTGGTCGGGCGGCAGCGCCCCGATCGCCGACAGAAAGGCCTGCCACTCGCGGCGGGTCACGCCGTCCTCGACCCGGAGCACGCCGACGCCGCTGTCGCGCAGCATCGCCACGAAGCCGCTGAACGAGGCGAAGTTGTCGAGGCCGAGCCGCAGGCGGATCTGGTTGATGAAGATGAAGTCGCCCGACAGCCGCACCTCGGCCTGGCCCTCGAGCCGGACCACGGCGAGGGTGGCCGCCATCAGGTCGTCGAGGGCGCGCTGCACGGCGGCATTCTCGAGCGGGTAGAGCTTGAGCGCGCGCGCCGCGCCGTGGATCGTCAGCAGCAGCGCGCGGCCGGCCTGCCGGACGTGCGCGTCGTCGGGCTGCGAGCTGACGGGATCCTGGGCCGGGGTCTCGCTCATACCCGCCACTCGCGCAGCACGGCGTTCGCGGCGGAGCGCACCACCGGCTCCTTGTCGCCGGTGTAGCCGTCGACGACCATCCGCGCCTCCATGCCGCCGACCCGGGCGAGCGCGTAGATCGCGCAGGCGCGCACCTCCGCCGGGGCGCTGCGCCGGAAGAGGCCGCGGGGCGCCAGCAGCTCGCGGAGCCGGGGCAGCGCGGCGTTGCCGGCGAGCTGCGCGTACGCCTCGAACATCGCGCGGCGCTCGCTGCGGTCGAGGTCGAGCTCGTCGTCCTCGAAGATGACCCGGGCGAGCCGGTCCTGCGCCCCGCGACTGCCGCCACGCTCGAGGATCGCGGCGAGGGTCGCCTGCCGCACGCTGCGGTCGGTGTCGACCAGCGCCCCCTCGAGCGCATCGATCGCGGTCGGGGTGGCGAGCTGGGCGAGCGAGCGCACGGCCGCAAGCCGCACCGGCGCGTCGCCATCCTTCAGGCGCGCGACGACCTTGGGCAGGAGCGGCTGCATCCGGAGCCGGGAGACCACCTCGAGCGCGGCCTCGACGGCCTCCGGCGCCCCCGTGTCGAGCACCTGCGCGAGCAGCGCCGGCTGGCTCCGCGCGAGGTTGTCGACGCCGTCGGCCAGCACCTTCCGCACCCGCGGGTCGAGCGAGCGCCCGACGTGCGCGAGGATCGCCGGCAGGGCGCTCGGCTTGAGCTCGCGGAGCACCGCGGCGACGTCGCCCTCCTCGCCGCCGTGGCCGTCTTCCAGCACCCGGAAGAGCTGCTCGAGGATCGCCGGCTCCGAGAGCCGCTCCTCGAAGGCGAGCAGCGACGCGTGCAGTTCCTGGTCGAGCCCCGGCACCCGCGCGACGATGGCGCGCAGCTCGCGGAGGATGTGGGCGACCGCGCCGAAGCCGCCGACGGCGAGCTGGGCCGGCAGCACGTCCTCGAGCAGCTTGACCGCCTCGCGCCGGACCTCGGCGTCGTTGATCAGCTCGAGGATGTCGAGCAGCGCGTCGATCGCGCTCCGCCGGATGTCGCGGCGGTACTCCTCCTCGAGGTCGTTCTGGATGAAGCGGACCTCGGCCTCGTCGAGGAAGTACGGGGTCGAGTCGGTGGTGTCGAGCTCCAGCAGCCCCTCAGGGGCCGGCGCGGAGGCGCTCGCCTCGGCCTTCGCCGCGCCGCTGTCCGGGGTGTACTCGCGGATCGGCGACTCCTGCAGGAACTCGATGCCGTCACCGAGCACCTCGACGAACGCGTAGGAGATCAGCACGAACTCCTGCTCCCACAGCAGCGTGAGGAGGTCGTCGCCGGCGTCGGTCTGCAGCCGCCGGGCGCGATTGACCGCCTCGAGGAAGCGGACGATCTCCTCGGCCTCCGCGCCCGGCAGCAGCGTCAGGCGGCGGAGGCCGTCCTTGTAGAGCAGCCAGGAGACCGCGTCGCCCTGCTGCGCGACCCCGGACTGGACCGGCACGCCCTCCCAGAGGATCGTGTGCTCCTGGATGTCGAGCACCAGCCGACCGGTGGTCGCCCAGACCGGGGCGAACGCGGCGGCCATCTGCTCGACGGTGCGGTGGTAGACGGGATTGTTGGGCAGGTACATCTGCAGCGCCCGCAGCCCCTTGGCGAGCGCCCGCACGAGTTCCTCGACCGCGCGAACCTCGGTCGCATCGGGCGCGACATTGGCCGGCGTCGTCACGCCCCCGCCTCCAGCAGTTCGGCCACGTGGGCGACGTCCTTGTCGCCGCGCCCGCTCAGGCAGAGCAGCACCACCTGGTCGGGGGTCCAACGGCCCCGCTCGGCCTCGAGCCAGGCCAGCGCATGGGCCGTCTCGAGCGCGGGGATGATCCCCTCGAGCCGCGCGAGGCGCGCAAAGGCATCGAGCGCCGCGCGATCGTCCACGGCCGCATAGGTCACCCGGCCGCTGTCGCGCAGCCAGCTGTGCTCGGGACCGACGCCGGGATAGTCGAGGCCGGCCGAGACGGAGTGGGCGGGCGCGACCTGGCCGTCGGCGTCCTGCAGCAGGTAGCTGAGCGCGCCATGCAGCACGCCCGGTCGGCCGGCCGAGAGCGTCGCGCTGTGATGGCCGCTGGCGATCCCCTCCCCCGCCGCCTCGACGCCGACCAGCGCGACCTCGGAATCGTCGAGGAATCCCGCGAAGATCCCCATCGCGTTGGAGCCGCCGCCGACGCAGGCGACCACCGTGTGCGGCAGCGCGCCCGTCCGCTCCAGCACCTGGCTCCGCGACTCGAGGCCGATCACCGACTGGAAGTCGCGCACCATGCGGGGATACGGATCGGGGCCGACGACCGAGCCGATGATGTAGTGCGTGGTCGGCACGTTGGTCACCCAGTCGCGCAGCGCCTCGTTGGTCGCATCCTTGAGGGTGCGCGTGCCGGACTCCACCGGCACCACCGTCGCGCCGAGGAGCCGCATCCGGAACACGTTCAGCGCCTGACGCCGGACGTCCTCGGCGCCCATGTACACCACGCACTCGAGTCCGAAGCGCGCGCAGATCGTGGCCGTGGCGACGCCATGCTGGCCGGCGCCGGTCTCGGCGATGATGCGCCGCTTCCCCATCCGCAGCGCGAGCAGCGCCTGGCCGATCGTGTTGTTGATCTTGTGCGCGCCGGTGTGGTTCAGGTCCTCGCGCTTGAGGAGGACGCGGGCGCCGACCCGCTCGCCGAGGCGGGGCGCCTCGGACAGCGGCGAGGGGCGGCCGACGACGTCGGCGAGGAGCGCATGGTACTCGGCCCAGAAGGCCGGGTCGCCCCGCAGGCCGTCGTAGAGCGCCGCCAGTTCCTCGAGCGCCGCGACCAGCGTCTCGGGGACATAGCGCCCGCCATACGGGCCGAAGCGGCCGTCACGCGTGGTGGCGGTCGGCGGGGCGAGCGTCACGAACTGCCTCCAGGAAGAGCGCCAGGCGCCGGGGATCCTTGACCCCGGGCGCGGATTCGACGCCGGAACTTACATCCACGAGGTCCGGCCCGACGAGGTGAATCGCCTCGGCGACCGTCTCGGGGCGGAGCCCGCCGGCGAGCACCATCCGCCGGCCGGCGAGGACGTCACGGGCCGCCAAGGCGAGGTCACGGGTGAGCGCGACGCCGAGCCCGCCGGATCGGCCGCCGACGAGCGGCTCGACGACGACCGCGTCGGCCCCGATCGTCGCGGTGGCGACGGCGCGCGTGACCGTCTCCAGCGTCTCGAGCGGCGCCACCCGCCACACCTCGAAGCCCGACTCGCGCAACTCGCCCGCGACGACCGGATCGGCATCGCCATGCAGCTGGAAGCCCCGCACCCCGGTCCGGCGGGCGAGGTCGCGCAGGTCGGTGGCACTGCCACCGGAGACGACCGCCAGCACGGGGACCCCGTCGGCGGAGGCCACGATCCGCTCCGCCTGCTCCGGCGTCACGACCCGGGGACCCCATGCGAACACCACGCCCAACCGGGCGGCACCGAGCGCCACGGCGAGCGCCGCGTCCTCCGGCCGGGTGATGCCGCAGATCTTCGCCTCAACGGCCACGACGCGTCACTTCCGCGAAGGACCGACACGAGGACCGCGGATCCGCGGCGGACGCGAGCGCCCCGCCGATCAGCACCGCGTCCGCGCCGGCGCCGGCGGCCCGCTCCACGTCCGCCAGCGACACCATGCCGCTCTCGGCCACGGCCACGACGTCGGTCGGCAGGCGCGACACCAGGTCGAGCGATCGCCCGACGTCGATCGTGAAGTCATCCAGGTCGCGCGCATTGACCCCGATCACGCGCGCCCCCGCGTCGAGGGCGCGCGCCAGCTCCTCGGCGGTGTGGGTCTCGACAAGGACCCCGAGTTCGAGCGCCTCGGCCGCAGCCAGGAGCGAGACGAGGTCGGCCTGGGTCAGCGCACGCACGATCAGCAGCACGGCAGAGGCACCCGCGGCCCGCGCCTCCAGCAACTGCACCTCGTCCAGGATGAAATCCTTCCGGAGCACCGGCACCGCAACCGAGGCGGTGACCCGTTCCAGGTCGAGCAGCGATCCACCGAAGTGGCTGGCGTTGGTGAGCACCGAGATCGCGGCGGCCGCGCCGGCGGTGTACTCGATGGCCAGGGCCGACGGGTCGAGCCCCTCGTTGATCGCCCCCGCGCTCGGGCTCCGCCGCTTCACCTCCGCGATCACCGCCACGGTGGGTCGCCGGAGGGCCGCCATGAAATCGGGGCCGGGGACCCGGGTCGCCACCATCCGCTCCAGCTCGCGCCGGCGGGATCGGACCCCTGGGAGGGTCTCGCGCGTCGCATCGAGGATCACGTCGAGGACAGCCATCTTGCGCTTCGGGTTCCCTTCGGGTAGCTTCACTTTCGGGTTATCTTCGCCACGCTGGAGGCCATGTGCCACTGACCCGCAGGCAGCGCGAGATGCTGGACTACCTTGGCGGCGAGATCGAGCGCCAGGGCTTCGCTCCTTCCTTCGAGGAGATCGCCGAGCACTTCGGCTACACCTCGCTGGCCACCGTCCACGAGCATCTCAGCAATCTGGAGCGGAAGGGCTACATCCGCCGCTCCTACAACCAGAGCCGCTCGGTCGAGGTGCTCCCCCCTCGAGGTAGCATCGGCGCGACCGAGATTCCCCTGCTCGGCTCGGTCGCGGCCGGCCTGCCGATCGAGTCGGTGATGGCCGGCGAGGTCGTCGCCGTGCCCGACGCCATGCTGCCGCGCCGGGGCCCCAACTACGCCCTGCGGGTCCGCGGCGACTCGATGATCGACGAGCAGATCGCCGACGGCGACATGGTCGTGGTCAACGGTCGCGAGAGCGCCGACAATGGCGAGATGGTGATCGCCCTCGTCAACGGCAGCGAGGCGACGGTCAAGCGCTTCTACCGCGAACCGGGCGGATGGATTCGGCTCCAGCCGGCCAACGCCGCGATGCGGCCGCTCCGCTTCCAGGAGAGCGAGGTGCTGATCCAGGGCGTGGTCGTCGGCGTCATCCGGAAGTTCTAGCGACGGCGGTGCGGAGGCGCGCGAGCCGGTCGTGCGCCTCGCCTGCGTCCAGCGCGGCGGCGGCCCTCGCTGCCGCGCTGGCGAAGTCGGCCTCCCGGCCGGAGACGAGGATCGCCGCGGCGGCGTTCAGGATCACCGCCGCACGGAGCGCCGGCGCCGCCTGACGAGATGATTCGAGCAGTCGGGCGATCACGTCCGCGTTCTCCGCGGGGTCGCCGCCCTCGGTGCCCACGAGCGACGGCACCGCCAGGTCCACGTCGCGCGGATCGAGCAGCCAGCGCCCCACCTCGCCACCGCGCACCTCCCACACATCGGTCTCCCCGACCGGGGCGATCTCGTCCATGCCGATCCTCGCGTGCACCACGAGCGCCCGCTCGGTCCCGAGGCGCGCCAGCGCGCCGGCCACGAGGTCGCCGTGCCGGGCGTCGGAGACGCCGACGACCTGGCGCGAGACGCCGGCGGGATTCGCCAGCGGCCCGACGAGGTTGAGGATCGTTGCGACGCCGAGGTCCCGACGCACCGGCGCGGCGTGGCGCATTGCCGGGTGATAGGTGGGGGCGAAGAGGAAGACGAGTCCAGCCTCGGCGAAGATCCGCGCCGCCTCCTCCGGCGGCTGGTCCACCGGGACCCCGAGGGCCTCGAGCACGTCGGCCGAGCCCGAGCGCGAGGTGAACGACCGATTGCCGTGCTTCGCCACGGGGATCCCTGCCGCCGCGGTCACCAGGGCCGCCGCGGTCGAGATGTTCACTGTCCCCACCCTGCCGCCGCCGGTCCCGCAGGTGTCCACGACCTCGAGGGAAGCAGGCAGGGTGACGGTGCGCATCGCCGCCCGGAGGGCCTCGACCGCACCGGCGAGCTCATCGGCGGACTCCCCGCGGGACCGGAGTCCGAGGAGGAGCGCCCCGAGCTCGGCCGGGGTCGCCTCGCCCGCCATGACCACGCCGAAGGCCGCCCGCGTCTCCTCCCGGGAGAGGGAGCTCCCCTCGGCGAGACGGCCGAGGGCGAGGCGGAGGGCAGTGGCAGCCGGCATGGCCGGCAAGCGTATCGGGCGAGCGGGCGTTTTGTCAATGTTGACAAGGGTTTACGCGCCTTGCTGGCACCCCTCGATGCGGCTATTTTTGGTGGCTTCATGAGCCGCGCCTTCCTCCTCACGCTGCAGTTCGACGGGACGGCGTATTGCGGCTGGCAGCGTCAGCGCGACGGCTGCTCGCTGCAAGCGGCGGTGGAATCGGTCCTGGCGCGTCTCGCGGACGGGCCGGTGCGCGCGACGGCGGCCGGACGCACCGACGCCGGCGTCCATGCGCTGGCGATGCCGGTGACGGTCACGATGCCGGCACGCTGGAGCGCCGCGGAGCTGCTCCGCGCGGCCAACGCGCTGCTGCCGGCAGCGATCGCCGTCCGCTCGGTGGCCGCGGTGCGACCGGAGGCCGACGCCCGCCGCAGCGCGCTGGGCCGCCGGTATCGCTACGACGTCGGCACCGACGGCGCGTGCCGCTCGCCGTTCCGGAGCCGGACCGCCTGGCCGTTGGGAGTGCCGCTCGACCTCGGTGCGTTGCAGCGCGCCGCGAGCGTCCTGATGGGCGAGCACGACTTCCGCGCGTTCGCGGCGGTCGGGGAACCCAAGCCGCACTACCGCTGCACGGTGCGCGAGGCGGCCTGGGAAGAGCTCGCGTCCGGACGACTCCGGTTCACGATTGCGGCCGACCGGTTCCTGCATCACATGGTGCGCTTCCTCGTGGGCACGATGGTGGAGGTCGGGACCGGGCGGCGCGAGGGGGGCGAGATGGCCGAATTGCTGTCCCAGACCGACAACCAGCGCACGGCGGCACCCGCCCCGGCGGCCGGGCTCGCGTTCGAGTCCGCGTGGTATCCCGACGACATCTACCTCGGCGAGGTGGCGACGTGGTGAACCGTCCGATCCGCCTCGCCTGGCTCGCGATGCTCCTCGGCGCCTGCGTCGCGCGGGACGACGCGAAGGCGCAGGGCACGCCGACCGGCAGCGCGACGCCCCCGCCGCCGCCCGCGGCGCACTCGCTCGACGCCTCGCGCCACACCGCGATCGTGGACGCCACCGAGCGGGTGGCACCGAGCGTGGTGTCGATCCGCACGCTGGTGCGGCAGCAGGTGCAGATGTCGAGCTACG
The DNA here is from genome assembly GCA_964557115.1 of uncultured Gemmatimonadaceae bacterium. GTDB lineage: Bacteria > Gemmatimonadota > Gemmatimonadetes > Gemmatimonadales > GWC2-71-9 > Palsa-1233. Next base: position 20,826 of record CAZKYO010000014.1, on the reverse strand, counting down.
ACGCGTTCTTCTTCGGCTCGCCGCGCGAGCAGACCGCGCAGTCCTTCGGCACCGGCTTCATCCTCCGCCCCGACGGGATCATCGTCACCAACCAGCACGTGGTGGCCGGTGCGGAGCAGATCACGGTGACGCTGGCCGACGGCACCGACGTCGACGGCCGGGTCCTCGGCGAGGATCCGCTCACCGACATCGCCGTCGTGAAGATCGCGCGCACCAACCTCGCGCCGGCGCCGATCGGCAGGACGAGCGACCTCGAGGTCGGCGAGTGGGCGATCGCGCTCGGCAATCCCTACAGCTACCTCCTCGGCAACACCGAGCCCACGGTCACGGCAGGCGTGATCAGCGGGAAGGACCGCAACATCGTGCCGAGCGGCGGCCTGACCGGCCGCTACTACGACATGATCCAGACCGACGCCGCGATCAATCCCGGCAACTCGGGCGGCCCGCTCGTCAACGCACTCGGCCAGGTGATCGGCGTCAACTCCTCGATCCTCTCCAACACCGGCGAGTCGGTGGGCGTGGGCTTCGCGATCCCGATCGAGCGAGTCGTGCGCGTGGCCGACGAGCTGGTGCAGAACGGCTCGGTGCGGCGGGCCTGGGTGGGACTCGACGTGGCCGGCGTCAACAGCATGAGCGACTGGAAGACCGCCGGCGGGGTGCCGGTGCAGCGCGTGGTGCCGGACTCGCCGGCCGAGAAGGCCGGCCTCCGCAAGGGCGACATCCTGGTCCGCGCCAACGACCGCACGCTGCGCAACTACCTCGACTGGGAGGCGGTGCTGCTCGACCTGCACATCGGCGACCGCGTGGACCTGGTGGTGCGCACCGGCAACCGCGAGGTCACCCGGCAGATCGTCCCCGCCGACCTGCCGACGGTCACCGCGGAGCGCGTGCGGCTGAGCGGCCTCGACCTGGTGACGCTGACCCCGAGCATCGCCGGCGAGCTCGGTTCGCAGGCGACCGCGGGCGCCGCGATCGTCTCGATCCCCGACGTGACCACCCAGAACACCGGCCTGCAGCAGGGCGACGTGATCGTCCGGATCGACTACGTCGGCAGCGCGGGTCGCCTGGTGCAGCAGCCGATCGCGGCCGCGCGCGACCTGGTGCGCACGCTTGGCGACATCCCCCAGGACGCCCGCTTCCGGATCATCTACGAGCGGCGCGGCTCCTACATCGGCGTGGACATGCGCAAATGACCCACGAACGCTGGAACTCCCCGCTGGCCGGGCGCTACGCCTCGCCCGAGATGCTCCGCCTCTGGAGCGAGGCGCACCGGATCGGCCAGTGGCGGCGGGTCTGGCTCGCGCTCGCCGAGGCGGAGCGGCAGCTGGGCATCGAGATCCCCGACGCCGCGCTGGAGGCGATGCGGGCGCACCTCGACGACGCCGACCTCGACCGCGCCGCGGAGTTCGAGAAGCGCTTCCGGCACGACGTGATGGCCCACGTGCATGCGTTCGGCGAGCAGGCCCCGGCGGCGCGGCCCTACCTGCACCTCGGCGCGACGTCCGCGTTCGTGACCGACAACGCCGACGGGCTGATCCTGCGCGACGGCCTCCGGCTGGTGCTCGGCCGCCTGCTGGCGGTGATCGACGCGCTGCGCCAGGTCGCCGAGCGCCATGCCGCCCTCCCCTGCCTCGCCTACACCCACTTCCAGCCGGCGCAGCTCACCACGGTGGGCAAGCGCGCGACCCTCTGGCTGCAGGACTTCGCGCTCGACGTGGAGGCGCTGCTCGAGCTGCTGGGCCAGTGGCGGCTGCGGGGCTGCAAGGGGACCACCGGCACGCAGGCGTCGTTCCTCGAGCTGTTCGCCGGCAACGGCGAGACGGTGCGCAAGCTCGAGCGCGAGGTGGCGCGGCGACTCGGCCACGACCGGGTCTTCCCGGTCACCGGGCAGACCTACCCGCGCAAGGCCGACAGCCGGGTGCTCGACGTGCTCAGCGGCATCGCGCAGTCGGCGGCGAAGTTCGGCGCGGACCTCCGGTTGCTGCAGCACGAGGGCGAGCTGCTCGAGCCGTTCGAGTCGGAGCAGATCGGCTCCAGCGCGATGGCCTACAAGCGGAACCCGATGCGCGCCGAGCGCATCGGGGCGCTGGCGCGTCACGTCATCACGCTGCAGCAGAACGCGGCGCACACGGCCGCCGCCCAGTGGCTCGAGCGGACGCTCGACGATTCCGCCAACCGGCGACTCACCCTGCCCGAGGCGTTCCTCGCGACCGACGCCGTGCTGCTCCTCGCGGCCAACATCGCCGCCGGGCTCGAGGTGCGCGACGGCGTGGTGGCGCGGCACGTGGCCGAGCAGATGCCGTTCATGGCCACCGAGCGATGGCTGATGCTCGGCGTGCAGGCCGGCGGCGACCGCCAGGCGCTGCACGAGGTGATCCGCGGCCACTCGATGGCGGCCGCGGAGGCGAGTGCCCGCGGCGCGCCGAACGACCTCCTCGACCGCCTCGCGAGCGACCCGGCCTTCGCCGCGGTGGACGCCCGCCGGCTCCAGGCCGAACTCGACCCGGCCCGCTACGTCGGCCGTGCCCCGGAGCAGGTCGGCGAGTTCCTGCGGGAGTTCCTCGATCCGCTCGTCGCGCGCGCGCGGCCGGCCGCGACGAGCGCCGCGGCCGCGGAGCTCCGGGTATGACCGCCCCGATGGTGGAAAGCCGCCTGCCGCTCACGCTCTGGCGTCGCGGCAAGGTGCGCGAGGTGTACGCGGTGGATGACGACCGCCTGCTGATGATCGCCAGCGACCGGGTGAGCGCCTTCGACGTCGTGCTCGACCAGCCGATCCCGCACAAGGGCCGCGTCCTCACGCAGCTCTCCGCCTTCTGGTTCCAGCGGCTCTCGACGATCACCCGGTCGCACTTCCTCACCGCGGACGCGGACGCGATCATCACCGAGGTCCCCGGGCTGGCCCCCCACCGCGACCAGCTCGCCGGTCGGGCGATGCTGGTGCGCCGCACCGCCCCGGTGGCGTTCGAGTGCGTGGTGCGGGGCTACCTCGCCGGCTCCGCATGGGCCGAGTACCGCCGGGGGGGCACCCTTGCCGGCGAGCCGCTCGCGACCGGACTGGTCGAGTCCGCGCCGATTGCCCCGCCGGTGTTCTCGCCCGCGACCAAGGCGACGAGCGGCCACGACGAGAACGTCACGTTCGGTCGGATGCACGACGAACTGGGCCCCGACCTCGCCGAGGCGCTGCGCGACCTCTCGCTCGCGCTCTATGCCGCCGGGCGCGAGGTCGCCCACGCGCGCGGCCTGATCATCGCGGACACCAAGTTCGAGTTCGGCCTCGACACGGGGGGCCAACCGCTCCTCATCGACGAGGTGCTCACGCCCGACTCGTCCCGCTTCTGGCCGGCCGACGGCTACCAGCCCGGCCGCGCCCAGCCGAGCTTCGACAAGCAGCCGATCCGCGACTGGCTGCAGGCCGAGCGCGACGCGGGCCGCTGGAACGGCGAGGCCCCCGCCCCGCCGCTCCCCGAGGCGGTGGTCCGGGCCGCGTCGGACCGCTATCGCGAGGCGTACCGCCGGCTGACCGGCACCGACCTGGAGCTCGACTGATGCGGATCGCCCCGGAAGGCCGCCCGTTCATCGCGCTGGCCTGGCTCGTCGTGCTCGCCTTCGCGCTCGCCGGCTGGTGGGTCGCCGCGCTGATCCTGCTGCCGATCGCCGCCTGGGTGGTCGCGTTCTTCCGCGACCCGGTGCGCCAGGGACCGCGCGGCGAGGCGTTCGTGATCGCGCCGGCCGACGGGCGCATCGTCAGCATCATCCCGATCGACGAGCCGACCGTCGTGGGCGGCGCCGCGACCCGAGTGTCGATCTTCATGAACGTCTTCGACGTCCACGTGAACCGGTATCCCGTCACCGGCGAGGTGATCCACCGCGCCTATCGTGCCGGCCGCTTCTTCAACGCCGCGGTCGAGAAGGCCGCGCTCGAGAACGAGCAGAGCGACATCGGGCTGCGCACCGCGCGCGGCACGCTGCTGGTGCGCCAGATCGCCGGGCTGGTGGCCCGCCGCATCGTGACCGACCACCAGGTCGGCTTCGCCGCCGTGCAGGGCGAGCGGCTCGGGCTGATCCGCTTCGGCTCCCGGGTCGACGTCTTCCTCCCCGCCGGCACGCCGGTCAAGGTCGCCCTCGGCGACATCACCCGGGCCGGGCAGACGGTGCTCGCGGAGTGGCCGTGAGGACCGAGCGGAACGGCGGCAGCGGCCGCATGCGGCGCGTGGTGGTGGTGGTGCCCAGCGCCTTCACGCTCGGCAACCTCTTCTTCGGGATCTGGGCGATCGTCTCGGCCTACAACGGCAACTTCTCCTGGGCCGGGTGGTTCATCGTCTTCGCCGGCGTCCTCGACATGCTCGACGGCCGGATCGCGCGGCTCAGCAACGCCGGCTCCCGCTTCGGCGCCGAGCTCGACTCGCTGGTGGACCTCACCTCCTTCGGCGTGGCCCCGGCGCTGCTGCTCTACATGCAGGAGTTCAGCGCGACGGGCCGCTTCGCCTGGCTGATCTGCTACTTCTACGTGATGGCGGCGGCGATCCGGCTGGCGCGCTTCAACGTCATGGCCGGGTCCGGCCGCGGGCGGCCGGGCTGGTTCACCGGGCTGCCGTCGCCGTCGGCGGGGATGACGCTGGCGACGTACTACGCGTTCTCGCACACCGACTGGTACACGGCGCGGCTCGCCTCGCTCAACTTCGAGCACCAGGGCGTCGCGATCCTGATGCTGCTGCTCGCGGTGCTGATGGTCAGCAACGTGCAGTACCCGCGCTGGCCCGCGGCGGGCTTCGGGAGCGCCGAGCGACTGGCCGGACTCGCGGTGTACCTGCTGGTGCTCGCCGGCGGCCTGCTGGTCCCGGAGCACTTCCTCTTCCCGCTCGGGATCACCTACGTCGCCTACGGTCTCCTCCGGGCGCTGTGGGACGGCCTCACCCGCGGCGACGACGACACCGATTTCCTCCCGGCCGACGAGCCGGACCCCACCCCGCTGCGGCCAGACGGCCGCGACCAGGAGTCGCACGCATGACCTTTCGCGTCCACGTCCGCGTGATCCCCCGGCCCGGCCTCCTCGATCCCCAGGGCCAGGCCGTCGAGCACGCCCTCGGCTCGCTCGGCTTCGGCGGGGTGCGGGACGTCCGCGTCGGCAAGGCGATCGAGCTCGGCATCGACGCGTCGAGCGCGGCGGAGGCCGAGGCGGCGGCGCGCCGGATGTGCGAGAAGCTGCTCGCGAACCCGGTGACCGAGGACTTCGTGGTGGCGGTGGAGGGCTGATGGCGCGCGTGGCGGTGGTGCGCTTCCCCGGCAGCAACTGCGAGGACGAGACGCTGCGCGCGGTGCGGAACGCCGGCGGCGAGGCGATCCTGCTCGACTACCGCGCCACCGCGCTCGACGGCGCGGAGGCGGTGATCCTGCCCGGCGGCTTCTCCTACGGCGACTACCTCCGGAGCGGGGCGATCGCCCGCTTCGCCCCGGTGATGGGGCCGGTCCGCGAGCTCGCCGAGACCGGTGCGCCGGTGATCGGCATCTGCAACGGCTTCCAGATCCTCTGCGAGGCGCACCTGCTGCCCGGCGCGCTGCTGCACAACGGGCAGCAGCGCTTCACCGCGCGCCCGGTGGACCTGCGCATCGAGCGGACCGACACCGCGATGACCGGCCGCTTCGCCCGCGGCCAGGTGCTGCGCGTCCCGCTCGCCCACGGCGAGGGCCGCTACACCGCCGACGAGGCGACGCTTGACGCCCTCGAGGCCGACGGCCAGGTGGTGCTGCGCTACGTGGCGGTGCCGGGCAGCGACATGCCGCACAATCCCAACGGCTCTGCCCGCGACATCGCCGGCATCTGCAATCCCGCCGGCAACGTGGTCGGCTTCATGCCGCATCCCGAGCGACTGGCCGAACCGGCGCTCGGCAGCGACATCGGCATCGGCTTCTTCACCTCGCTGGTCGACCGGCTCGCCGGGACGGGGGCGGCGGCATGACCGTCCTGACCGATGCACAGCCGTTCCCGGGCGAGCGCCCCGTCACCGAGGCGGTGGTGCGCGAGCACAAGCTCACGCCGGCGGAGCACGACGCGATCCGCGGCCTGCTGGGCGGGCGCGAGCCGACCCTGACCGAACTGGGGATCTTCTCCGCGCTCTGGTCCGAGCACTGCTCCTACAAGCACACCAAGCCGGTCCTCCGCACCTTCCCGACCGAGGGGCCGCAGGTGCTGCAGGGACCGGGCGAGAACGCCGGCGTGCTGTCGCTGCCCGATGGCTGGGCGGTGGCCTTCAAGATCGAGTCGCACAACCACCCGAGTGCGGTGGAGCCGTACCAGGGCGCCGCGACCGGCGTCGGCGGCATCCTGCGCGACGTGTTCACCATGGGCGCCCGGCCGGTGGCCCTGCTCAACTCGCTCCGCTTCGGGCCGCTCGACGATGCGCGCAACCGCTACCTGTTCGCCGGGGTGGTCAAGGGAGTCGGCGACTACGGCAACTGCATGGGCGTGCCGACGCTCGGCGGCGAGGTGCGCTTCGACCCGTGCTACAGCGGCAACCCGCTGGTCAACGCGATGGCGGTCGGGCTGCTCCGGGCCGACGAGCTGATCACCGCGCGCGCCCACGGCGTCGGCAACCTGCTGCTCGCGGTCGGCGCCAGGACCGGTCGCGACGGGATCCACGGCGCCTCGTTCGCCTCGGAGGACCTCACCGCCGAGAGCGAGGCGCGCCGCCCGCAGGTGCAGGTCGGCGATCCGTTCACCGAGAAGCTGCTGCTCGAGGCCTCGATCGAGCTGATCCGCGGCGACTACATCGTCGCGATCCAGGACATGGGCGCCGCGGGCCTGACGTCGTCGTCGGCCGAGATGGCCGCGCGTGGCGGCGTCGGTGTCGAGCTCGACACCAGCGCGGTGCCGACGCGGGAACCCGGCATGACGCCCTACGAGATCATGCTGTCGGAATCGCAGGAACGGATGCTGGTGGTGGCCGAGCCGCACCGGGTCGACGAGATCCGCGCGGTCTGCCAGCGCTGGGAGCAGGACGCCACGGTGGTCGGCCGCGTGACCGACGACGGGCTCTTCCGGGTGATCCACGACGGACTCTGCGTCGCCGCGATCCCGGGACAGGAGCTGGTCGAGGGCTGCCCGATCTACCATCCCGAGGCGCGCGAGGGCGACGCGGCGGTCGCGCGCCGCGCCCTGCGGCCGACCGTGGCGGCGCCGGACCACGTGGCGGCGCTGGAGCGGCTGCTCGACGCTCCGACGCTGGCCAGCAAGCGCTGGGTCTTCGAGCAGTACGACGGCACGGTGCGCGGGCGCAGCGTCGCACCGCCGGGCGGCGATGCCGGCGTGCTGCGCGTCGAGGACACCGACTTCGCGCTCGCGATGACGGTCGACTGCAACGCCCGCCACGTCCTGCTCGATCCGTACGAGGGCGGCAAGGGGGTCGTCGCGGAGGCGGCGCGCAACATCGCCTGCACCGGGGCGCGGCCGCTCGGCATCACCGACTGCCTCAACTTCGGCAATCCGGAGCGGCCCGAGGTCTTCTTCCAGTTCCGCGAGGCGTGCCGCGGCATCTCCGACGCGTGCCGCGCGTTCGACACGCCGGTGACCGGCGGCAACGTGTCGCTCTACAACCAGTCGCCGCTCGGGGCGATCCAGCCGACGCCGACCGTCGGGATGATCGGCCTCCTCGACGACGTGACCGCCGCGGTGCCGAGCGAGTTCCAGGCCGAGGGCGACGCGATCCTGCTCGTGGGCCACACCGCGGGCCACCTCGGCGGCAGCGCCTACTGGGCCGAGCTGCTCGACTGCACCGGCGGCGCCCCGCCACCGATCGACCTCGTGCGCGAGCGCGCCCTGCAGGACCTCCTGGTGGAGGTCGCTCGCGAACGACTCATGGCCTCGGCCCACGACCTGAGCGACGGCGGGCTGGCGCTGGCCATCGCGGAGGCGTGCATCGGCGGGCCCTGGGCGACGCGCTGCTTCGGCGCGGAGGCCGACCTCGCCGGCCACGCGGAGGCGGTGGACGACGCCGGCTGGCTCTTCGGCGAGGATGGCGCGCGGGCGCTCCTGAGCTGTCGGCCGCAGCACGTGGCGGCGCTGCAGGCACTGGCCGCCCGACACGGCCTGCCCTGCCATTACCTTGGACTGGTGGGCGCCCCCGGCGGCGACCTGGTGATCCGGCGTCGCGACAACAGCTGGCGCTGGTCGGTGCCGAGACTGCGAAGCATCCAGCTCGAGGCGATTCCCCGTCGGATGGCCGCGCCCCTCGGCGCGACCGAGGAGTGAGCGGATGTGTGGCGTGATCGGAGTCTCGGGGATCGACGGCGCGGCACGGACCGCCTACCTGGGGCTGTACGCGCTGCAGCATCGCGGCCAGGAGAGCGCGGGGATCGTCGCGGTCGACGTCACCGGCCAGGCCAGGCTCCACCGGGGCATGGGACTGGTGGCCGACCTCTTCGACGAGTCGACCTTCCAGGCCATCGAGGGTGACATCGCGGTCGGCCACACCCGCTACAGCACGGCGGGGAGCACCGTGCTGGCGAACGCGCAGCCCTACCTCGTCAACTACCATGACGGGCCGCTGTCGGTGGCCCACAACGGCAACCTCACCAATGCCCAGGAGATCCGCGACGCGCTGACCCGCGAGGGCGCGATCTTCCAGTCGAGTTCCGACACCGAGGTGCTGATCCACCTGATCGCGCGGAGCGACGCCCCGACCCGCGAGGCGCAGATCCGCGAGGCGCTCGAGCGCGTCGACGGCGCCTGCACGGTGGTGATCTCGATCGGGCGGACGCTCTACGCCGCCGTCGACGCCCGCGGCTTCCGGCCGCTGTTCGTGGCGCGGATCGGCCAGGGCGTCGTGGTGGCCAGCGAGACCTGCGCCTTCGACCTGGTCGGCGCGAGCGACGTGCGCGAGCTGCAGCCGGGCGAGTTCATCCGGATCGAGGACGGGATGATCACCGACCTGGCGCCGCTCACGCCGCGCCGGGTGAGCCGCTGCATCTTCGAGCTGGTGTACTTCGCCCGCCCCGACTCCACCGTCTTCGGCGAGTCGGTCGACCACGTGCGCCGGGAACTGGGGCGCCAGCTGGCGCGCCACCACGCCGCCCCCGACGCCGACGTGGTGTTCTCGGTGCCCGACTCCGCCAACGTGATGGCGCTGGGCTACTCCGAGGTCTCGGGCGTCAAGCTCGAGCACGGCCTGATCCGCAACCACTACGTCGGTCGCACGTTCATCAACCCCACCCAGGCGCTGCGGGTCGCGAAGGTGCGGATCAAGTTCAACCCGGTGCGCGACGTGATCGCCGGCCGATCGGTGGTCGTGATCGACGACTCGCTGGTCCGCGGCACCACGAGCAAGGGGCTGGTGCAGATGATCCGCGGCGCCGGCGCCCGCGCGGTGCACCTCCGCCTCGGTTCGCCGCCGATCACCGGGCCGTGCCACTACGGCATCGACACGCCGACTCGCGACGAGCTGATCGCGGCGAACCACTCCCGCGAGGAGATCCGCGACTACCTGGGCGTCGACTCGCTCGAGTACCTCACGCTCGACGAGATGGTCCACGCCGCCGGCGCGTCGAGCGGCTGGTGCCACGCCTGCTTCTCCGGCGACTACCCGACCGAGATCCCCGACGACGTCAACGCGATGCGCCATGCCACCCCGCCGATGGCGGCGCCGGTATGACCGACGCCTTCCAGCAGCAGCCGCTCGTCTACTTCTTCGGCCAGGGTCGCGCCGACGGCACGTCGGCGATGAAGGACCTGCTGGGAGGCAAGGGCGCCGGCCTGGCCGAGATGACCAACCTCGGGATCCCGGTGCCGCCCGGCTTCACGATCGCGTCCACGCTCTGCCAGACCTGGCTCGAGACCCACTCCTTCCCCGCCCGGTTGCGGCGCGAGGTGGAGCAGTCGCTGCAGCGCCTCGAGGCGGCCACCGGCAAGGAGTTCGGCGGCGAGGACGCCCCGCTCCTGGTGTCGGTGCGCTCGGGTGCCGCGGTGTCGATGCCCGGGATGATGGACACCATCCTGAACCTCGGCCTCAACGACGAGACGGTCGAGGGCCTCACCCGGCAGAGCGGCGACGCGGCCTTCGCCTGGGACTGCTACCGCCGCTTCGTCCAGATGTACGCCGCGGTCGTGCTCGACCTCCCCAAGGCGCCGTTCGACGGCATGGTCGACGAGGTCCTGGGCGCCCACGGGACCGAGCGGGCGATCGACCTGCCCTCGGCGGCGCTCAAGGCGCTGGTCGCCCGGTTCAAGGCCCACGCGGCCGAGGCGAGTAGAACGCCCTGGCCCGAGCAGCCGATGGAACAGCTCTGGGGCGCGATCCAGGCGGTGTTCGACAGCTGGAACACGCGCCGGGCGATCGACTACCGCCGCCTGCACGACATCCCGGACACCCTCGGCACCGCCGTGAACGTCGTGACGATGGTCTTCGGCAACCTGGGCGAAGACTCCGGAACCGGCGTCGCGTTCTCGCGCAACCCGTCGACCGGCGAGGCCGAGCTCTACGGCGAGTTCCTGAGCGGCGCGCAGGGGGAGGACGTCGTCTCGGGGGCGCGCACGCCGGAACCGATCGCGCGCATGCACGACACGATGCCGAGGGCCTACCAGGACCTCGACCGGATGGCCAGGACGCTCGAGCGGCACTTTCGCGACGTGCAGGACATGGAGTTCACGATCGAGCGGGGCCAGCTCTACATGCTGCAGACCCGCCGGGCCCAGCGGACCGGGCAGGCCGCCTTCCGGGTGGCGTGCGAGATGGTCGACGAGGACCTGATCAGCGAGGAGGAGGCGGTCGCGCGGATCCCGCCGCAGGCGCTCGAACAGCTGCTCCACCCGACGATCGACCCGCGCGCCGACCTCAACCGCCTGGTGACCGGCCTCCCGGCCTCGCCCGGCGCCGCGTCGGGGACGGTCGTCCTCGACGCCGACGAGGCCGCCGACCGCGGCCGTCAGGGCGAGGCGGTGATCCTGGTGCGCCGCGAGACCTCGCCCGAGGACTTCCACGGGATGGTCGCCTCCAAGGCGATCCTGACCGCCCGCGGCGGGATGACGTCGCATGCGGCGGTCGTGGCCCGCGGCATGGGCAAGCCGTGCGTCGCCGGTGCGCAGGCGCTCGAGGTGGACGAAGAGCGCGGCACCGTCCGGAGCGGCGACCGGGTCGTGCGCGCCGGTGAGTGGATCACCCTCGACGGCACGACCGGCCAGGTCTATGTCGGCAAGGCGACGCTGCTCGCCCCCGAGCTCAACCAGCACTACGAGCGGCTGATGACATGGGCCGACCGGATCCGGCCGATGAAGGTGCGGGTCAACGCCGACACCCCCGCCGACGCCCATCGCGGCCGCGACTTCGGCGCCGAGGGGATCGGGCTCTGCCGGACGGAGCACATGTTCTTCGAGGGCGACCGGCTCGTCGCGGTACGCGAGATGATCCTCGCCACCACCGACGAGGAGCGGGAGCATGCCCTCGCCCGCCTGCTGCCGATGCAGCGCGGCGACTTCGAGGCGATCTTCCGCGCGATGGAGGGCTACCCGGTCACCATCCGGCTCCTCGATCCGCCGCTGCACGAGTTCCTGCCCAGCGCCGACGAAGAGATCGAGGCGCTCGCCCGCCAGCTCGACCGCGACCCGGCACGGATCCGCGAGGTCATCGCGTCGCTGGAGGAGCAGAACCCGATGCTGGGGCTGCGCGGCTGCAGGCTGGGGATCATCCATCCGGAGATCACCCGGATGCAGGTGCGCGCCATCTTCGAGGCGGCCTGCACCGTCGCGGCGCGCAAGGGGCGGGTCCAGCCGGAGGTGATGCTGCCGCTGGTCGCGTCGGTGGTGGAGTTCCGGCGCCAGGCGCTCGTCGTCCGCGAGGTCGCCGAGGCGGTCTTCCGCGAGCGCCAGCTGACGGTGCCCTACCTCCTCGGCACCATGATCGAACTGCCACGGGCGGCGCTCACCGCCGACGAGATCGCGCGCGAGGCGCAGTTCTTCTCGTTCGGGACCAACGACCTCACCCAGACCACCTGGGGACTGTCCCGCGACGACTCGAACCTCTTCCTCCCCTTCTATCTCGAGCAGGGGATCATCGAGAACGACCCGTTCCAGACGCTCGACACCGCCGGCGTCGGCCGCCTGGTCACGATGGCGGCGGAGGCCGGCCGACGGACCCGGGCCGACCTCAAGCTCGGCATCTGCGGCGAGCACGGCGGCGACCCCGCCTCGATCGCGTTCTGCGAGGGACTCAAGATGAACTACGTGTCGTGCTCGCCGTTCCGGGTGCCGATCGCCCGGCTCGCGGCCGCGCAGGCGGCGCTCATCGTCCGCGGGACCGTCGACCGCACGATGTCGACCGTATGAGCGAGCGACCGCTGGTGGGTCTCGTGATGGGCAGCGACTCGGACTGGGACGTGATGCAGCACGCCGCCGGTCGGCTCCGCGACTTCGGCGTGCCGCACGAGCGGCGCGTGGTCTCGGCCCACCGCACGCCCGGGCTGCTGTTCGAGTACGCCGACACGGCGGCCGAGCGCGGGCTCCGGTGCATCATCGCCGGTGCCGGAGGTGCCGCCCACCTCCCCGGCATGCTCGCCGCCAGGACGACCCTCCCGGTTCTTGGCGTGCCGGTCCCCAGCCGCCACCTCAAGGGGATGGACTCGCTCCTCTCGATCGTGCAGATGCCCGCCGGGGTCCCGGTGGCGACCTTCGCGATCGGCGAGGCGGGTTCCCACAACGCCGCACTCTTCGCGGTGGCGATGCTCGCCACCACCGATCCCGCGCTGGCGGAGCGGCTCGCCGCCTTCCGCGCCTCGCAGGAGGCGCGGGTCCTGGGCCTCTCGCTGCCCGACCCCGCGTGATCCCGCCGGGCGCCACGCTCGGCCTGCTCGGCGGCGGCCAGCTGGGACGGATGTTCGCCGGCGAGGCGGCCCGCCTCGGCTATCGGGTCACGGTGGTCGATCCGGATCCCGCGGCCCCGGCGGCGCAGCTGGCCACCCGTCACCTCGCCAGGCGCTGGGACGACCCCGACGTGATCGCCGAGCTTGGCCGCACCGTCGCCGCCGTGACGACCGAATTCGAGAACGTTCCCGCCGACGTCCTGCGCGCCCTCGCGGCCCACTGCCCCGTCCGTCCCGGCGCCGACGCCGTGGCGGTGGCGCAGGACCGGGTGACCGAGAAGCGCTTCCTGAACGATTTCGGAGTGGCCACGGCCCGCTGGGAGGCGGTCGGGACGGCGGCCGACATCGCGACGGCCTGGTCGCGCCTCGCGGCGCCATCGGCGATCCTGAAGACCTCGCGCCTCGGCTACGACGGCAAGGGCCAGGCGGTGGTCGCCTCCGCCGACGAGGTGGAGGCAGCCTTCACGCGGTTCGGCGGCGTCCCCTGCATCCTCGAGGAACGCGTCTCGCTGGCGACGGAGGTGTCGGTGATGGTCGGCCGCGCCGCCGACGGCACGGCGAGCACCTGGCCGATCGGCGAGAATCGCCACGTCCGCGGAATCCTCCACACGACCGTGGTCCCCGCCCCCGTCAACGAGGGGACGGCCGCGGAGGCGCGCCGCCTGGCCCTCAAGACCGCGGCGGCGCTCGACTATGTCGGCGTGCTCGGCGTGGAGTGCTTCGTGACGACCGACCGCCGGGTGCTCGTCAACGAGATCGCGCCCCGGCCGCACAACAGCGGCCACTGGACCCTCGACGCCTCGGTGACCTCGCAGTTCGAGCAGCAGGCCCGCATCCTCGCCGGCATGCCGCTCGGGGAGACGCGCCTGATGACCCCGGCGGCGATGGTGAACCTCCTCGGCGACCTCTGGGTCGACGGGGAACCGCCGTTCGAGAAGGCGCTCGCGATGCCCGGCGTGCGCCTGCACCTGTACGGCAAGCGCGAGGCGCGCCCCGGCCGCAAGATGGGCCACCTCACCGCGCTGGCCGAGACGCCGATCGCCGCGCGGCAGCGGGCCCTCGAGGCCTGGCGGGCGCTCGGCGGCCGCGAGGACTGATCAGCCGCGCGCCAGCGCCTCCGGCTCCACTCCCAGCATCACCAGCACGAACGCGTAGTCCGTCGCGATCTCCCGCAGACGATCGTAGCGCCCGGACGCGCCGCCGTGGCCGGCGCCCATGTTCGTCAGCAGCAGCAGCGGCGCGTCCCCGGTGGCCAGCGTGCGGAGCCGCGCCACGTACTTCGCCGGTTCCCAGTACATCACCTGCGAATCATTGAGCGAGGTCCGCACGAGCATCGGCGAGTGCGGTCCCGGCCGGAGGTTGTTGTAGGGGTCGTACTCGCGGATCCAGGCGAACTGCTCCGGCACCTCCGGGTTGCCCCATTCCTCGTACTCGCCGACGGTGAGCGGCAGGGTCGCGTCGGACATCGTGTTGAGCACGTCGACGAACGGCACCTGCGAGAGCACGGCACCGAAGCGGTCGGGCGCCAGGTTCACCACGGCCCCCATCAACAGGCCGCCGGCGCTGCCGCCCTCGACGGCGATCCGGTCCGGGGCCGCCTCGCCCGAAGCCACCAGCGCGTCGGCCGCGGCCAGGAAGTCGGTGAAGGTATTCCGCTTGTGCTCCATCCGGCCGGCATCGTGCCAACGCTTTCCCATCTCGCCGCCGCCGCGGACGTGCGCGATCGCCACGGTCACCCCGCGCTCCAGCAACGAGAGGCGGTTCGAGGAGAAGGTGACCGGATACGGGTAGCCGTAGGCACCGTAGCCGTGGAGCAGGCAGGGTGCGGTGCCGTCGGGGGCGCGGTCGGCGCGGCGCACCAGGGTCACCGGCACCTTCGTGCCGTCGGCCGCCGTCGCCTCGATCCGGCGCGACACGAAACGCGCGGGATCGTGCCCTCCCAGCACCTCCTGCTGCTTGAGGAGGGTCCGCTCCCGCGTCTCGAGGTCGTACTCGTACACCGAGCTCGGCGTGACCATCGACTGGTAGCCGAGCCGGTAGCGCGTCGCCTCGAACTCGGGATTGGCGTGGCCGTGGCACTCGTAGGCCGGCTCGGGAAAGGCGATCCGGTGGGTGGTGCCGTCGGCAAACCGCCGCACCGCGATCTGCGGGACGCCGGCCTCCCGTTCGTGCAGGATCAGGTGCGCCGCGAAGCACTCGTGGCCCTCCAGCATCACGTGCTCGCGGTGCGGCAGGACTTCCTCGGCCGAGGCGATGGTGCCGCCGTCGGCGAGCCAGCGCACCAGGCGGAAGTTGCGGCCGGTGTCGTTGATCCGGACGTAGAAGTGCTCGCCGTGGTGCGCGAGGTCGTACTCGATGTCGGCCCGGCGCGGGAGCACGACCCGCCACGGCTCCTCGCTGCCGGCAGGGCGCACCCTGGTCTCGGTCGTCGTGTGGCTGCCCGCCTCGATCACCAGCCATTCGCGACTGCGCGAGCGGCCGACGCCGACGTTCATCGTCTCGTCGTCCTCCTGCCACGCGAGTTCGTCGGCCGGGTCGCCGAGGCGATGACGCCAGACCTGCCAGGAGCGCTTGGTCTGCTCGTCCTCGATGCCGTACCAGAGGGACCGGCCGTCGGTGTCCCAGGCAATCGACGTCACGCGCTCGCGTCGGAACGGCAGGTGCTCCCCGGTGCGCAGGTCCTTGATCACCAGGGTGTACTGGCGGAAGCCCGTGTCGTCGGTCGAGTACGCGAGGAGCCAGCCGTCGTCGCTCACCGCCATGCTGCCGAGCGCCATGAACGGCTTCCCCTCGGCGAGGGCGTTCACGTCGAGCAGCACTACCTCCTCTCCGTCCATGCTCCCCTGACGGCGGCAATGGATCGGGTACTGCTTCCCTTCCTCCGTGCGGGCGTAGTACCACCAGTCGCCCTTCCGGTACGGCACCGAGAGGTCGGTCTCCTTGATCCGGCCGAGCATCTCCGCGTAGAGCCGGTCCTGCAGGGCGCGGGTCGGCGCCAGGACCGCCTCGGCGTGGGCATTCTCCGCCTCGAGGTGGGCGCGGACGGCGGGATCGTCCTTGTCGCGGAGCCATGCGTACTCGTCGGTGAACGCCTCGCCGTGGCGGAGGACGGTGACGGGTCGGCGCGTGGCGGTGGGCGGGAGGATCATCGAGACTCGCAATTGGAGAGTGGCGATGTGAGTACGTGCGGCACGATGCGAAAGGAGACCCGAGACTCCGCGAGTCTCAAGTCTCCAATCGCACATCTCGTTCGATGGAGGCGCAGGGAATCGAACCCTGGTCCGAATCGGCGTCCGGGACCGCGTCTACGTGCGTAGGCTCCGCTTCGAGCTTGGCGTCGGGCCGGCACGGAGCCAGCCTTCCCGACGTTGACCTCCTGAAGTCTCGCGCACGGTGTCGGAGGACCACCGTTTGCCAGTCCGGATTATCGACCCGATCGAGGCGCCCCGGACGGGCCCCTTCCTCGGGGGTGCATCAAGCGAGCTTAGCTCAGCTTACGCAGCCAGTGCCAGTTCAGAGTTGGCAGGTAAATCAGTTCCGAAGGGTTTATCCAGGACCCCGGACCTGGGCACGCGGCGATGCCTTCTACCAACCCGTCGAAGCCAATCGCCCCCGTAACACCAAATGTACCCCGAAGGGACGGGGGGTGGTAGATCCACGAGAACGGAGAACGGAGGACGGAGAACCGAGAGCGGTGGGCTGGGGACCGCCTCCGCTCTCCGTTCTCCGTCCTCTGTTCTCCGTTCAGAGCCACCCCCTCTTCCGGAACCAGGCGTAGATCCCGACGGACAGCACCAGCATCGCGACGATGGTCAGCGGATACCCGTAGCGGCTGCTCAGTTCGGGCATGTCGTGGAAGTTCATGCCATAGATCCCGACGATGAACGTCAGCGGCAGGAAGAAGGCGGAGAAGACGGTGAGGACCCGCATCACCTCGTTGGTGCGATTCGACGACATCGCGAGGTGGACCTGGAGGAGCTGGTTCACCTCGTCGAGCAGCTGATCCACCCAGAAGAGGTAGGCATCGGCTGCCTCGCGCATGTCCTGGTACACCGCCTCGGCCCGCTCGGCCGGCGGGACCAGCTTCTGCAGGACGTTGTGCGTCTGCCAGAGGATCCGCCGGGTGAGCGCGATGCGGCGCTTGAGGTGGAAGGCGTCACGGAGGGACGGCGCCGGGACGTCGTCCTCGAAGACGCCGACCTCGAAGTCGTCGAGGATCGCCTGGGAACGCTCCAGGGGAGCGTCGTAGCTGTCCAGCGTGGCCAGCACCAGGGCCGTCAGGATCGTGGACTGCACGGCCGCCTCGTCGGCGGCGAAGCGATCGCGGAGGTCGCGGATCTCGCCGAGGTCGGCCCGGTGGACCGTGAGGAGCAGACCGTTGCGCATGAAGACGGCGATCTTGCGGGTCAGCTCCTGGATCGTCGAGGCGTCGTCGGGGGCCGCCTTGTCGCGGGCCCGCAGGATCAGGAAGGTCGCATCGTCGAGGCGCTCGTACTTCGGCAGGTGCTCCGGGTCGAGGCAGTCCTCCACCACCGTGGGCGGCAGCGAGAACTCGTGGGCCACCGCGAGCAGCTCCTCGCGGGTCGGCCCGGTCACGTCGATCCAGCGGCACTCGTCCCGCCCCACCACGTCGCGTCGCATCATCCCTCCTTGCGTGCCGCGAGCGCGGCGAGATGCCGATCGGCCGCCATCGCCGCGCCGAAGCCGTTGTCGATGTTGACCACGGCAACCCCGGCGGCGCACGAGTTGAGCATCGCCAGGAGCGCCGCCAGGCCGCCGAACGAGGCGCCGTAGCCGACGGAGGTGGGCACCGCCACGACCGGGACGCCGACCAGCCCGCCGACGACCGAGGCGAGGGCGCCTTCCATCCCCGCGACGACAACCACCACGGCCGCCTCGCGGAGCAGTTCCTCGCGGGCGAGCAGCCGGTGCAGGCCGGCGACGCCCACGTCGCTGAGCCGCTCGACGCGGCGACCCAGCGCCTCGAGCGTCACCGCCGCCTCCTCGGCGACGGGGAGGTCGCTGGTTCCGGCCGCGGCGACCACGGCGAGCGGCGCCTGCGGATCGGCCGGGGTGAAGTCGGCCGCAGGGAGCCACGCGATGCGCGACGCGGGGTCGATCCGCATCGACGGGAACGCCGCCGACAGCGCGTCGCGCTGCGATCCGGTCGTGCGGGTGGCGAGGACGCCGGTGCCGGCCGCGGCGAGGCGCCCGGCGATCGCCACGACCTGCTCGACCGATTTCCCCTCGGCGAAGATCACCTCGGGGCGACCCTGGCGGAGCGAGCGGTGGTGATCGAGGGTGGCGAAACCGAGCGCCTCGGCCGGAAAGTGCGCGAGGCGCCGGAGCGCCTCGTCGATCGAGCAGTCGCCCTGCTGCACGGATGCGAGCAGACGGGCCAGCGCGTCGCGCGTCACGCGGCGGTGGCCATCGCCTCGCGGGCGAGATACTCGGCGAACACCTGCTCGGCCTCGGCCATCGTTTCGACCTGGAAGAGCCGCTGCCGGAGCCCGGTGGCCCCGTGCACGCCCTTGGTGTACCAGCCGAAGTGCTTCCGGAACTCGATCATGGTCCGGCGAGAATCGCCCTGGAGCTCCAGGGCGAGGCGGGCCTGCTCGAGCGCCACCGTGAACCGCTCCGCGGGCGTCGGGGCGGCCGGGGCGGCCCCGCCGTCCAGGAGCGCGCGGGCATCGCGGAAGAGCCACGGATTGCCGAACGAACCGCGCCCGACCATGACCCCGGCGCAGCGGGTGTGGTCGCGCATCCGCACCACGTCGGTACCGCTCTCGATGTCGCCGTTGCCGATCACCGGCACGTCGAGTGCCTCGACGACGCGGGCGATCTCGTCCCAGTTCGCCTTGCCGGAGAACATCTGCGAACGCGTCCGCGCGTGCAGGGTGAAGGCGCGGGCGCCCGCGTCCTGCATCCGGAGCGCGATGCCGACCGGGTCGCGCGTCTCGTCCGACCAGCCCGAGCGGGTCTTGACCGTGACCGGCAGGTGAGTGGCCGCGACGCAGACGCGAATGATCCGTTCCACGAGGTCCATCTCCCGCAGGCAGCCGGACCCCCCGTTGCGCGACACCACCTTCTTGACCGGGCAGCCGAAGTTGATGTCGACGAAGTCCGGCGCATAGTGCTCCGTCACGAGCGCCGTCGCCTCGGCCATCGCCTCGGGGTCGCTGCCGTAGATCTGGATCCCGATCGGTCGCTCGATCTCGTCGAACTCGCACCCCTCCAGCACGCGGCCGATGCGCCGGCGGATCCCCTCCGAATTCAGGAATTCGGTGAGGACGACGTCGGCCCCCATCCGCCGGCAGATGCGGCGGAAGGGGGGTTCCGAGACCCCGGCCATGGGGGCCAGGAAGAGCGGGAAGTCCGACCCGGTCGGATAGGGGAACGCCATGGGCCGGAATGTACGAAGGCCGGGGGGCGAGGGCGAGGCCGGCGGGCGTCCGCGCGTTGTCGCCCCGCCCCGCCCCGCTTACGTTGCGCGCCATGCGACTGAGCGACTTCCTGGCACCCGAGTCGATCGGACTCGGCCTTCCCGCGACGAACCGGGACGAGGTGCTGGAGGAGATGGTCGCCCTCCTGGGGATCCCCGAGCGCTCGCGCACGACCCTGCTCCGCCTGCTCGCCCGTCGCGAACTCCTCGGCTCCACCGGCGTCGGACGCGGGATCGCGATTCCCCACTGCCGATCGCTCGTCGTCCCGCGCGTGCGCCTCGCCTACGGACGCCTCGCCGCCCCGCTCAACTGGGGCGCCCCGGACGCGGTCGCGGTGCGGCACGTGTTCCTGATCGTCGCCCCGCCGGTCGAGGTGAGCAACCAGTACCTCCCGATCCTCGGCGCGCTGGCCCGCGTCGCCCGCCAGGCGGAGTTCGGCAAGGCGCTCGAGCGCGCGGCGACGCCGGCCGAGGTGCTGCAGCTCCTCACCGCGAGCTGACCGACCCGGCCGGTGGTTGACGGCTGGCGGACCGGGTGCGACCCTAGCGGGTCGCCCCCGACAACCCGCCCCGCCACCCCTGGAGTTGCCATGCGCCTCCGCACCCCATTCGCCGTGCTCGGACTCCTGACCGCCTGCAGCCCGGCGACCCCGTCCTACGTCGGCCACTGGAGCCCCGACCAGTCGACGGCCGATCTCTCCAAGGTCACCTGGACCTACGAGGCGATGGATGCCGGGGGGTACCGGGTCAATGTCGATGGCCAGTCGTTCGTCCTGCCGACCGACGGCTCAGAAGCCGAGACCCCGTGGGGCGGCACCATGACGCTCGTGGCGCTCGACTCGGCGACCTGGACGTCGGTCAGCCGCATCAACGGCACGGTCGTGTCGAACGACACGCTGATGGTGGCCGCCGACGGGATGTCCCTCACGATGCACTCCCACATGCTGGGTCCCGACGGTGCGCCGACCAACACCACGATGGAGATGCACCGGGCGGCGGCCCAGCCGGGACTCGCGGGGACGTGGGAGGGGATGAGCGCGACGGGCAACGCGATGCTGGGCGACCTGGTGATCGGCGCGCTGGGCGGGGACAGCCTCTCGCTCGACTTCAAGGCGCTCCAGACCACCTGCACCGTCGCCCTCGGCGGCGGCGATGCACCCGTGACGTCGCCGATGCTCGGGGACGGCTGGGCCTGCGCCGCGGCACGCAGCGACTCCGGCTTCACGCTGGACTGGAAGCGCAACGGCGAGAACCGCTACTCGACGACGTACACCGTGATCGCCGGCGGCGACTCACTCCGCGAGGTGAGCACCGCCCAGGGCACGAACGAGCCGGTGACGGTGGTGTACGGGAAGCACGTCGACTGACAGACTGAAGGGTTCAACGCGAGAACCCGAGACGGCGAGAGAGCTGCAGGGATCGCAGGCAAGCGAGTGGAAGGGCCGTGGCGGGTGACCTCGTCCCGAGCGCCCCCGGGGGCCCCCTGGCCCGGAGGGGGGGGGGGGGGGGGGGGGGGGGGGGGGGGGGGGGGGGGGGGGGGG
>CAZKYO010000013.1:8504-76764 GCA_964557115.1 uncultured Gemmatimonadaceae bacterium | reverse complement strand
CGCTACGGCTTCCCGCCCTCGTGCCACGCCGGCGTCGGGCCGTCGGCCAGGTGGCGCACTGCCTGCGACGCCGCCGCGATCACCGCCGTCATGTGGGCGAAGTCCACCTTGTCGACCTCGTCCGACGGACGGTGGTAGTCGGCGTGCAGGTTGAAGGTCGACAGCGTGTGCGCCACGATCCCCATCCGCGCGAAGGCGAAGTTGTCGCTGCGGCGGAAGAAGTTCTGGTCGGGCCTGGGATCGGGCACGATCGGGATGCCGTACTCCTTCAGCATGTCGCCCATCGTCGAGCGCTCGTAGCCGGTCAGCCACGCCTTGCCCGGGCCACCCGCCAGCGAGTCGGGTCGGCCGATCATCTCGATCTCGAAGCCGGCCACCACCCGGTCGAGCGGCACCGGCGGGTGGTCGATGAAGTAGCGAGTGCCCACCAGTCCCATCTCCTCGCCGGTCATCGTCGCGAAGATCACGGTGCGCTTCGGAGCCGGCCCTGCCTTGATCGCCCGCGCGATCTCGAGCACCGCCACCGACCCTGAGGCATCGTCGTCGGCGCCGTTGTAGATCGAGTCGCCGTTCACGCCCGGCCCGCGGATCCCCAGGTGGTCGTAGTGCGCCATCACGAGCACCACCTGGTCCTTGAGCGCGGGATCGCTGCCCGGGATCATCCCGACCACGTTCCGGCCGAGCCGACGCAGCTCGGCCGGCAGCGAGTCGCGCGCCGCGAACGAGGGCATGGCGCCGAGGCGCATCGGGGGTGGCGGCGGGAGGCGGAACTCGTCCGCGGCGCCGTTGGCGCCGGCGCAGCGCCAGAGCGCGGTGGTCGACGAATCATTGGCGGCCGTGAAGGTGCCCGACACGCATCCCGCCGGCGGACGGACCGGTCGGGTCGAGGCCTGCATCCCCATCGGGACGCGTTGGTAGAAGCCTTCGTCGCCCAGCGGCTGCAGCCCGACCCGCTGCATCTCGCCGGCGATGAACGCGGCGGCGCGCGCCGCGCCCGGCGTGGCGGTGGCCCGGCCTTCCATCGAGTCGTGGGCGAGCGTGCGGAGCAGGCGCTCGACGTTGGCGCGATCACCGGCGCGCGGCGTCGCGGCCTGGGCGGACAGCGAGGCAAGGCCGGAGAGGAGGAAGAGGCCGACGGCGAGGGCGGGCATCACGGGACTCCGTTGGGGTGAAAGCAGGCAGCATGGCCCGGAACTCGGTCCGGAAGGTAGGCGGAATGGGCGGTCGATGCCGTACCGTCGGGGCGAGGGTTCAAGCTGCATCCCGCCCGCACCTTGCGCGCCCGCGCCCGCGGCCACAACGTGGAGTTGCTTCCCTCACAACCCAATCCTCGAGGCCCCCGTGGACGGCTCGTCCCTCGGCGTGCTCACGGCAATCGGCGCCACGATCGCCAAGGTCGCGGTCGCGCTCTTCGTGCTCGTCAACGGCGCCTTCATCGCCCTCGTGGTGATGCGGCGCGACCGCGGCCTGGTCAATCGCTGGACCAAGCGACTGGTGGTCGCCGACACCGCCCTCCTGCTCGCGGCCGGCGGGGCGCCCGTGGCGGCATGGGCGGCGCGGACCGCCGCACGAGCGGTGATCGCGGTCCTGCCGGGGACACCCAACGTCTCCCCGGTGGACGCGGACGCCGCCCCGGTGACCGTCGAACCCGCGAACGGCGTGCGCTGAGAGCTAGGAGAGAGTCGGCCGGAGGAGGGCGACCCGCACGGCGTCGACGACGAGCTGGAGGTCGCCGAGCTTGCCGAGGAGCGGGACGCCGAGCTGCTCGATCCGGTCGTGCACCGCCCGATCGCTGGCGGCACCGGTGAGGAAGACGACCCGGCGGCGCATGTGGGGCGCCCGGGCCATGACGTCGGAGTAGAACCCCAGCCCGCTCTTCTCGGGCATCACCACGTCACAGACCACGGCATCCGGGGCCGGCGTGCCGAGGACCTCCTCGATGGCATGGTCGGCCGAGTCCGCCTCGGTCACCCGGTGACCGGCGTGCTCGAGCAGCCGGCGGAGGACCCGCCGGATGTCGCTGTCGTCGTCGACCACGAGGACCGTTGCCATGCCCCAAGTGTCCCCGTTCGGACCCCCAAGGTCAAGACCGAGGCCCATTTGACCCCCACCTCGACGGGCGGGTAGCTTTCCGGGCTATGACCGATATCACGATTGCGACGACGGCCCAGGATGCGGCCTCGCGCTCCCTCCAGGTGACCGTCCCCGTCGACCGCCTCGCCGCCGCAGAGCGCCGCGCGGTCCGCCAGTATGCCTCCCGTGCCCGGCTCCCGGGCTTCCGGAAGGGGCACGCCCCCGAACCGGTGGTCCGCAAGCGCTTCGGCGCGGAGATCCGCCAGTACGTCCTCGAGGACGCGCTGCGCGAGAGCTGGCAGAAGATCCTCGAGGACACCGAGCTCAAGCCGACCGGCGACCCGCAGGTCCGCAACGTCACCTTCGAGGAGGGGCAGCCGCTCACCTTCGAGATGCTGGTGGAGGTGCGGCCGATGATCGAGCTGGCTACGACCGGCGGCTTCGCGGTCACCCGCACCGTCGCCCCGGTCGGCGACGAGCAGGTCGAGGAGCAGGTGACCCGGCTCCGCGACCAGAAGAGCAGCTGGATGCCGCTTGGCGAGGGCGTGCGGCCCAAGGAGGGCCAGCTCGTCACCGTGACCGTGGCGACCCTGAAGGATGGCGAACCCGTGGGCGAGGCCTCGCCCCACGCCCTCGAGCTCGGCGCGGGCCAGGCGATCCCCGACCTCGAGGAGCGGATCATGGCGCTGGAACCCGGCGCCACGGTCGACACCGAGGTCCGGCTTCCCGAGGATCACCCGGACGAGGCGCGCCGGGGCGAGGTCCGCCAGGTGCGCGTGACGCTGCACGAGGTGAAGGAGAAGCAGCTCCCCGCGCTGGACGATGCCTTCGCGGCCGAGGTGGGCGACTTCGCCGACCTGGCCGCCCTCCGGGCGGCGATCCGGGAGGACCTCGAGGCGGATGCGGTCCGGAGCGCCGACGCGGCGGTCCGCGACCAGCTGATCCGGCTCGTGGCCGAGGCGAACGAGGTCCCGGCCCCGCCCTCGCTGGTCCGGCGGCTGCTGGCCGCCTACGCCCAGGGGTACCAGGTCCCCCAGGAGCAGGCCGAGGCGTTCGCGACCTCGTTCCTGCCGCTGGCGGAGGCCCAGGTCAAGCGAGAACTGATTCTCGATGCAGTCGTCACGGCCCAGAACCTGCGTTCGACCGAGGAGGAGATCGACGCCCGGATCGCCGAATTGGCAGCCGGTCGGGGGGTCGAACCGGGGGTGTTGTACGCCCAGCTCGAGAAGGCCAAGCGGCTGGAGGAGCTGGGGCACCAGATCACGGAGGAGAAGGCGTTCGCCTGGCTCCTCGGGCAGTCCACTGTCTCGGAGGCCGCGGCGTGACGCAGGCGTCGATCTACCCGCCGTACATCATCGAGCGTTCCTCGCGCGGCGAGCGGACGTACGACATCTTCTCGCGTCTCTTGATGGACCGGATCGTCTTCCTGGGCGCCGGCATCAACGACGACGTGGCGAACATCATCATCGCCCAGCTGCTCTTCCTCGAGGCCGACAACCCCGAGAAGGACATCTACCTGTACATCAACTCGCCGGGCGGGATCGTCTCGAGCGGGATGGCGATCTACGACACGATGCAGCACCTCCGCGCGCCGATCAACACGATCTGCATGGGGATGGCGGCGTCGATGGGGTCGTTCCTGCTGGCGGCCGGCACGGCCGGCAAGCGCGCGACGCTGCCGCATGCCAGGATCATGATCCACCAGCCGTCGGGCGGCGCCCAGGGCACCGCGGCCGACATCGAGATCCAGGCCCGCGAGATCCTCTACCTGCGCGGCAAGATGAACGAGCTGTACGCCCGCCACACCGGCCAGCCGCTGGAGCGGATCGAGCGCGACATGGATCGCGACCGGTTCATGTCGGCCGACGAGGCGAAGGAGTACGGCCTGATCGACACGATCTTCACCCCGCGGCCGGTCGGGGGCCCCACGGCCGGCTGACGCTTGACCACCCCGGATCCGGGCGGCAGCTTCCCTGAGCGGCCGTCCCGGCCCCGGAGATTGGCGGAACCCAGATGTCCAACGACAAGCACCTGCGCTGCTCGTTCTGCGGCAAGAGCAAGGACTCGGTCCGGAAGTTCATTTCGGGCCCGTCGGTGTACATCTGCAACGAGTGCATCACCCTCTGCAACGAGATCCTGGCGGAGGACGAGGAGCGCGAGGCCGGCGAGACGCGCCGCTCGGTGCCCACGCCGGTGGAGCTGAAGGAGACGCTCGACCAGTACGTGGTGGGCCAGGAGCGCGCCAAGCGGTCGCTCGCGGTGGCGGTCTACAACCACTACAAGCGGATCAACGCCGGCCCGCGCGACGGCGAGGTCGAGCTCGAGAAGTCGAACATCCTGCTCCTCGGCCCCACCGGCACCGGCAAGACGCTGCTGGCGCAGACGCTGGCGCGGATCCTCGACGTCCCGTTCACGATCGCCGACGCGACGACGCTCACCGAGGCGGGCTACGTCGGCGAGGACGTCGAGAACATCCTCGTCCGCCTGCTGCAGGCCGGCGACTTCAACGTCTCCGAGTGCGAGCGCGGCATCGTCTACATCGACGAGATCGACAAGATCGCGCGCAAGTCCGAGAACCCGAGCATCACCCGCGACGTCTCGGGCGAGGGCGTCCAGCAGGCGCTGCTCAAGATCCTCGAGGGGACGGTCGCGAGCGTGCCGCCGCAGGGCGGCCGCAAGCATCCGCAGCAGGAGTACATCCAGATCAACACGCGGGACATCCTGTTCATCTGCGGCGGCGCGTTCGACGGCCTCGACAAGATCATCGACGCCCGCCTCGGCCGGCAGCGGATCGGCTTCGCGAGCGCGGAGGGCGCCCAGGAGGCGACCACCCGCGAGCGGCCGTACGACAAGGTGGAGCCCGACGACCTGCTCCACTTCGGGATGATCCCCGAGCTGGTCGGCCGCCTGCCCGTGCTGGTGCCGCTGGAGTCGCTGGACGAGGACGCCCTGGTCAAGATCCTGGTCGAGCCGCGCAACGCGCTCACCAAGCAGTACCAGCGGCTGTTCGAGATCGAGGGCGTCGGGCTCACCTTCGACCCCGGGGCGCTGCGCGCCGCGGCGAAGAAGGCGATCTCCCGGCAGACCGGCGCGCGCGGCCTCCGCGCGATCCTCGAGAACGTGATGACCGACATCATGTTCGACCTGCCGACCCGCCCCGACGTGCGGGAGGTGATCGTCACGCCGGAGACGATCGCCGAGGGCTCGACCCCGCTGGTCGTGACCGAGCGGGCCCGCCAGAAGAAGGAAGCCTAGGCCCGGGTGTCGGCGCCCTCGCCGCTGGCGCGCCTCGACGCCGAGTTCCTCGGCTCGTTCCCCGACCCGCTCCACCGCCTCGACCCTGCCCTGCCGGAGTTCGTCCTGGTCGGCCGGTCGAATGTCGGGAAGTCCTCCCTCCTCAACGCATTGGTCGGACGCCGGGAGCTCGCCCGGGTCTCCGGGACGCCCGGCAAGACCCAGCTGCTCAACATCTACCGGCTGGCCTCGCTCTACCTGATCGACCTCCCGGGCTACGGCTACGCCCGGGCGGCCAAGGGGGAGCGCCTCGCCTATCGGCGGCTGCTCGAGCGGCTGCTGCGTGACCGGAGCACGATCACGGGGGTAATCTGGTTGCTGGACATCCGTCACCCGCCGTCCGTCGACGACTGCGACTTCCAGGCGCTCCTCGCCGCCGCCGGGGTCCCGGTCCTGCCGGTGCTGACCAAGGCCGACAAGCTGACCCGCGGTCCGCAGGCGGAGGCGATCCGGTCGCGCGCCGCCGAGCTCGGGGTGCCGCGCGACGACCTGCAACCCGTCTCGTCGCACACCGGCGCGGGCATCGCCGACCTGGGCGAGGCGATCCTCGCCGCCGCGAAGGAGCACGCCGCGTGACCCTCCGACTCCCGACCCCCGTGCTCCTCGCGCTCGCGGTGGCCGCGTGCGGCGGCCAGCGCGCCGCCGCACAGCAGCCGGCCCCGGTCGCGGCCGACAGCAGCTACCTCGTCCCGCCGGGACTCGGCCAGCTGCGCCAGGACGCGATCACGCTGGCGCTCCGCAGCGACGGGATCGAGCTCCGGTTCACGCCCCTCGACGAACGGGTGATCCGGCTCCTCTCGCCCGACGCCTATGCCTCGATCCGGGTGCTGCTCGACCGCAACGCCGCCACGATCGATTCGGTCGAGCGCCGCAACGGGATCCGCACCCCGGGACTGGTGATGGTCGCGTTCTACGGCCTCGCGCCCAACAGCCGCTTCGATCCCCAGCTCGTGACCGTGACCGCGCACGACCGCCAGTCGCAACCGGTCGCGGTGATCCCGCTCTCGGCGGCGTTCTCGGCCCAGCAACTCGGCGTGCGCGAGAGCGCCCTCGGCCTGTTCGTGTTCGAGGACCCGATCCCGGTGATCGAGCCGTTCACCGTCAGCTACCTCGATGCCTCGACCGACGACTGGTCGCGGCGACTGCAGCGATTCGACCGAGAGCGGGGCCGGATCAAGGCCCGTGGCGGCACCGGCGGGGAGGACTGAGATGCCGATCTGGCCACTGCGCCGCGTGAGCCCGTCCGAGCCGATGGTCCGGCTCGGCGACGCCTGGCTGGCCGACCTCGACGGCGCGCTGCGCGCCCCCGGGGCCGACTGGCCCGTGGTGGTGCGGGAGACCCTGTTCCAGCTCGCCCATCCGGGTCAGGGCACCTGGGAGGAGCGGGTCGCGGACGCCGCGCTGCCGCTCGGCTCCCGGCTGGCGATCGAGGCGCTGGACCCGCGCAACGTCACGCTGGAACCCGAGTACTACGCGGACGTCGACGCCGAGCGGTTCGCCCGGGTCAAGCCGCTGCTCTGGCTCTGGTACACCTTCGACCGCCTGCCGATCGGCGGCCAGCACGTCGCGCTCGCGATCGAGTTCCGCCGCCTCCTCGCGCCGTTCCTCTTCGCCCGGGTGGGCCGCAACTTCAAGTGCTTCCAGCACGTGGAGTTCTCCTACGGCTACAACCTCGAGGTCGGCGACGACGTGGTCGTCCACCGCCACGTCCTGCTCGACGACCGCGGCGGCATCACGCTGGGCAACCGCGTCTCGATCTCCGACTACGCCAACATCTACAGCCACACCCACAGCATCGTCGACCAGCAGGACGTGACCGCGCTCCGCACGGTGCTCGAGGACGACGTCCGGATCACCTACCACGCGACGGTGCTCGCCGGCGTGCGGGTGGGCGAGAACGGGATGGTCGGCGCGTCGGCGGTCGCCACGAAGGACGTCCGGCCCTGGCACGTCAACGTGGGGATTCCCGCCAAGAGCGTCCGGGTCAAGGCCTCGGCGCCGCCCGGCGCGATCCGCCACGCGCGGGTGCCGGATCCCCCGGCGCCGTGACCCCGCCGTGACCGCGAGCGGCCTCCCCACCGGAGGCCGCTCGCTTTCGTGACCGATCCGTTGCATGGCCCGTGACCGTTCCGTCACGCACCGCTGCGATCCTCCGCGCGGTTCGACGGGACGCGGCGCGACGGGCGCGCGGCGCCCGCCAACGTCCAGTGACGGGTGACCGCCATGATGCAGGCCCTCCGGCGAGCTCGGCTCGCCGCCGTGCTCCTCCTCCTCCCCACGCTCGCCACCGCGCAGGGCACCGGGCGCCTCGTCGGCCGGGTGCTCGACGCCGACGGCGGCATCCCGATCAGCGGCGCGCGCCTCGAGATCGTCGGGACCACGCTCAAGGCGACCAGCACCGTCGACGGGCGCTACGCCTTCCAGGCGGCGCCGGCCGGCACCCATGCGCTGCGGGTCACGATGATCGGCTACGGGCCGAAGACGGTGACCGGAATCGTCATCACGGCCGACGGGGTGACCGAGCAGGACGTCTCGCTCGCCGCCGCCGCGGTGGAGCTGCAGGAGCTCACCGTCACCGCCGCGGCCGAGCAGGGCAGCGTCAACTCGGCGCTCGACGAGCAGCGCAATTCGGTCGCGATCGTCAACGCGATCTCCGCCGAGCAGATCGCCCGGAGCCCCGACGGCGACGCCGCCGCCGCGGTCCAGCGGGTGAGTGGCGCGACGGTGCAGGACGGCAAGTACGTGTTCGTCCGCGGCCTCGGCGATCGCTACACCCAGGCGTCGCTCAACGGCGCGCGGATCCCCTCGCCGGAGCCGGAGAAGAAGGTCGTGCCCCTCGACCTCTTCCCGAGCTCGCTGCTGTCGGGGATCACCACCTCGAAGACCTTCACCCCCGACCAGCCCGGCGACTTCTCGGGCGCCTCGGTCAACATCAAGACCAGGGACTTCCCCGGGAAGGGCTTCCTCGGCGTCTCGGTCAGCGGCGGCTACAACGACGCCGTGACTGGCAAGGAACTGGGCTTCGCCCCGAGCGAGAGCGGCGACTGGCTCGCCTTCGGCGCGACCGACCGCAAGCTGCCGTCGGCGTTCGACGGGGTCGACTTCTCCAAGCCGCTCAGCGCCGGGCAGACCAACGCGCTGGTCAACTCGTGGCGCGACGTCTGGTCGCCGACCCTCAAGTCCGGCCGGCCCAACGGGTCGCTCGGGCTCTCGCTGGGCGGCAACCTGCCGACCGGGGGCACCGGCCTCACCTACGTGCTGTCCGGGACCTACAGCAACACCAACGAGGTCCGGGCCGACGAGGTCCGGGCGCTGGCCGCGACGGTCAACAGCGGCCAGGCCGAGGAGTTGGAGCGCTTCGAGGGCAGCACCGGGCGCAACAGCGTGCTCTGGGGCGGCATCGCGAACTTCAGCACCACGCTGGGCACCCATACGAGCATCTCGCTCAACAACACCTACAACCGGACGATGGACAACGAGGGGCGCCGCGAGACCGGCACCTCGGAGAACTACAACGTCCCCCTGCTGGTGCTCCGGACCCGCTACGTCCAGCGCAACGTGTACTCGAGCCAGCTCACGCTGCACCATGACGTCATGGGCGGCCGGCTCGGGATCGACTGGGGCGGCACGCTGAGCGGGGTGCGCCGCATCGAGCCGGATCGCTCGGAGTTCGTGTACTCGCTGGAGAACGGCACGCCGGAGTGGTTCGGCTTCTCCAACGAGGGGGCGGTCCGCACCTACGGCAACCTGGTCGAGGACGCCCGCGAGGCGCACGCCGACCTCACCTGGTCCCTCGGTTCGCCGTCGGACAATCGCCGGATCCGCTTCGGCGGGCTCTATCGCTCCACCGATCGCGACGCCGAGAACCGGGTCTTCTCGGTCTCGCTGATGCGGCCGCTGCCGGGCGACGGGGCCAACGGCTCGCCGGAGGAGATCTTCGGCGGGCAGTTCTCGTCGGGCGACGAGGACTACTTCCGCCTCGTGACCCTCTCGGCGGGCGGCAGCTACGGCGCAACGGAGCGCCTCGCGGCCGGCTACGCGATGCTGATGATGCCCCTGGGCGGCGCGTTCGACGTGGTGGCCGGCGCGCGGCTCGAGCACGACCGGATCGAGGTCGCCTCGGTCTCGACGGTCGGCCAGACGGCGCTCGCGTCGCCCGAGTTCACCGACGTGCTGCCCAGCGTGGCACTCACCTGGCGGGCCGGCGCGGACATGAACGTCCGCCTCTCCGGCACCCAGACGCTCTCGCGCCCGGAATACCGCGAGCTCTCGCCGATCCTGTATCGCGAGGTCCTCGGCGGCGACAACGTCAAGGGCAACGAGAACCTGACCCGCTCGCTGATCCAGAACTACGACCTGCGCTGGGAGTGGTATCCGCGCCGCGGCGAGATCGTCTCGCTGGCCGTCTTCGCCAAGAAGTTCGACAAGCCGATCGAGCGGATCTACGTCGGGACCTCGGGCACCCGGATCATCAGCTACGTCAACGCGAAGGCCGCCAACAACTACGGCGTCGAGGCGGAGGTCCGGAAGGGGCTCGACCTGCTGACGGGATCGCTGGCCAACTTCTCCGTCTTCGCCAACGCGACCGTGATGAAGAGCGAGATCGAGCTCGACCCGGCGGCCGGCGCCTTCACCAATGCCAACCGCAAGATGGTCGGCCAGGCGCCGTACGTCGTCAACGCCGGCCTCACGTGGACGCACCCGAGCGGCAGCGCGTCGGCGACCGTGCTCTACAACCGGGTGGGCGAGCGGATCGTCGAGGCCGGCCAGACGCCGCTGCCGGACGTGATCGAGCAGCCGCGCAACGTCCTCGACGTGTCGCTGCGCCTGCCGATCGCCGGCTCGCTGTCGACCCGGATCGACGCCAAGAACCTCCTGGACGCCGCCTACCTGGTGACCCAGGGCGGGGTCACCCGCGAGTCGTACCGGGCCGGCCGGGTCTTCGCGGTGGGCTTCAGCTGGACGCAGTGAGGCGTTCCGGTCCCGCGTGACGGGACCGTGACCGCGACGTCGTCGAACGCCGACACACGGACGGTTTGTTTGCCGCCGAGTGTCGGCGTTCGGCCGTTCTCACACACGCTCTTCTTCCACTCCTGGGGATCCCTGATGCGCTTCGGTCTTCGCACGCTCTCGCGGCTCGCCGTGCTGGGCACCGTCCTCCTCGCTGGCGCCTGCAGCAGCGACAACGGCGGCACCACCCAGCCGCCGAGCAATCCGGCACCGACCGGGCTGGCGGCCAATGCGACCGGCACCACCACGATCACGGCCACCTGGACGGCGCCGTCCACCGCCGTGACGCAGTTCATCCTGCAGCGCTCCACCGGCGGCGGCGCCTTCAGCGAGGTCGGCCGCCCGGGCGCCGCGGCGACGTCGTGGGACGACACCGGCCTGCAGCCGAACACGCAGTACACGTACCGCCTCGCCGCGGTCCGGAGCGGCAGCACCTCGGACTACTCGGCCACCGCCTCGGCCACGACCCAGGAGCAGCAGACGAGCAACGAGGTGATGGTCACCACCGACATCACGACCAACACCACGTGGACCGCGAACAAGGTCTACCGCCTGGTCGGGTTCCGGAAGGTCGCCAACGGCGCGACCCTGACGATCCAGGCCGGCACCAAGATCATCGGCGACTACGACGCGCTCGGGTCGTCGCTGTTCGTCCTCCGCGGCGCCAAGATCCGCGCGATGGGGACGGCGAACGCGCCGGTCGTGTTCACCTCGGCCCAGCCGGTCGGCCAGCGCCTCGCCGGCGACTGGGGCGGCCTGATCATCGTCGGCAACGGCGTCATCAACCGGTCCGGCACCGTCGACATCGAGGGCACCGGCACCGGGCCGGACAATCCGCTGATCGCCTACTCCGGCGGCGACAACAACTTCGACTCGAGCGGCGAGCTGCACTACGTCCGCGTCGAGTACGCCGGCTACGGCCCGGCGCCGGACGCCGAGCTCAACTCGTTCACCTTCGGCGCGGTCGGCTCGCAGACGCTGGTCGACCACGTGCAGGCCCACAACGGCCTCGACGACGGCCTGGAGTTCTGGGGCGGTGCGGTGAACATCTTCTACTCGGTGGTCACCGAGAAGCAGGACGATGGCCTCGACATGGCCGAGGGCTACCAGGGCCTGGTGCAGTACTTCGTGATCTACCAGTCGAAGGTCGTGGCGCTCCGCCCGAACGCCGGCAACGTCGCCTCCGACCCGCAGGGGATCGAGAACGACGGCTGCAACGGCTCCGGCTGCGACAACGGCTTCAACTCGACGCCGTTCACGATCCCGGTCATGGCCAACGGCACCATCGTGATGGCCGGCACCGGCGTGCTGCCGACCAACGGCAACTACGGGATGATGCTCCGTCGCGGCACCGCCGGCCACTACGTCAACATCGTCATCACCCGCTCGACCGCCGGCATCGTCTACCGCGACGCCGCGACGGTGTCCCGCTTCAACGAGGGGATCTTCTCGCTCAAGGGGATCTACGTGGCCGAGACGCCGGCCGCCTTCAAGTCGGGTGAGCAGACCTACACCGGGCCGGCGAGCGACGTGACGCTCTCCGCCGCGACCACCTCGGGCGACCTGTTCACGAAGTTCACCACCAACCCGGCGACGATGGCCGACCTCGACTTCCGGCCCAAGGCCGGCTCGCCGATCGCGACCGGCGGCTTCACCGCCTGGAGTGGCGACCTCGCCACCCGCGGGGCCACGCTCGACAAGACGACGTACATCGGCGCCTTCCAGCCGGGCGGTGCCGACTGGACCGCCGGCTGGACGGAGTACAGCGACAACTGATCACGGAGAACGGAAGACGGAGAGCGGAGGGGGTGAGCGGGCATGCTCCCTCCGTTCTCTGTTCTCCGTTCCCTGTTCTCCGTCTTCCCTCACCCACCACGGGACCGCCGTTCATGCGACGCACCCTGTTCCTGACCACCTGCCTCGTCGCCACCCTGGCCGCGGCCTGCACCGCCCCCGATGGGGCGCCACCCGCCGACCGCGCCTCCACCGACCGGGTCGACTCGATCCTGCCGATGGAGGTGCTGCTGCAGCGGTTCCGCGACTCGCTGCCGCAAGTCGACGCGTTCACCGGCGGGTCACCCGACCGCGAGACGCTGGTCCGCCGTTACCTCGCGGCGATCACGGCGCGGGACTCGGCCGCGATCCGGACGATGGTCGTGAGCCGGGCCGAGTTCGGCTGGCTGGTCTTCCCGGACCACATATACCGGCTCGCCCCGTACGAGCTCGACCCGGCGATCTTCTGGCTGCAGCTGTCGGCGCCCAGCTCGCAGGGCGTGAAGGAGATGCTGGGACGCTATGGCGGCGTGCCGATCACCCTCGACTCGCTCGGCTGCCAGCAGGACACCCTGCAGCTGTTCCGCGGCGAGATGAAGATGTGGGGCCCCTGCGTCGCGAAGGTGCACACCCCGGAGCAGTCGTTCACGCGGCAGCTCTTCGGCACCATCGTGGAGCGCGACGGCCACGTGAAGTTCCTCAGCTACCGGAACGACCTCTAGCGCGGCGGGATGCGGAGCGACGGGTCGAACCAGCCTCCCGTCGATCGCCCGAGCAGGTCCACCAGCACCGCGATCTCGCGGGCGAGCCGGGGCCAGGTGACGCGCGCCAGCGCGGCCCCGGCCTCGAGCCATTCTGCGCGGTCGTGCTCGTCGGAGAGCCGGACGGTCGCGTCGGCCGCGACCAGGCACGCGAAGGCGGGAATGACGGCGACCTCGTCGCGCTCGTGGCGATAGAACATTTCGACATGGGAGAGGTTGTACAGCTCGCCACCCTCGGTGCCGGTCTCCTCCTGCACCTCGCGTCGCGCCGCCTCGACCGGCGTCTCGCCACGCTCGATGCCGCCGTGCACCGACTCCCAGCTGCCGGGGTGGCGCCCGCCGGCGGCGCGCCGGAGCAGCAGCACCTCGAGCGTGGGGCGGCGACGGATGACGAGCACGTCGACCAGCGCGACGCGGAGGTCCGTCACCGCTTGCGCGTGAGCGTCGCCTCGAGGCGGGCCGAGAGCGCCCGCGGACGGAACGGCTTGGTGAGGAAGTCGGTGGCGCCGAGGCGCAGGACGCGCACCTCGTTGTCCTCGTCGCCGCGGGCGGAGAGCACGATGACCGGCAGCTCGCGCGTCTCGGGCCGGGAACGGAGGCGGGAGAGCACCGTGTAGCCGTCGATGTTCGGGAGGTTGAGGTCGAGCAGCACCACGTCGGGCGCGAAGCGGTCGACCTGCTCCAGCGCCTCGGCGCCGTCGCGGGCCTCGAAGACGCGGTAGCCCTCCTGCTCGAGCAGGTCCTTCATCACCCGGCGCAGCGTGTCCTCGTCCTCGACGAGGAGGATCGACGCGCGTGGCGCGCCGGTCGCCTCGTCCTCCTCGGGAGGGGGCTCGTCGACCAGCTCGAGGTCGGCGAGGAGCTGCTCTGGGTGCGGGGCAGCGACGGCGAACCCGCCGCCCGCCCGGCCTCCAGCCGTCGCGGCCGGACCGTTCGCGCCGCCCGCGATCGCCTTCGGTCCCCGGGTCGGCGGATCGGCCACCCGGAGGAGCTCCTCGACCGACGTGTGGCCGTCGAGCGCGTGGCGGAGGCCGCTCTCGAACAGCGTCAGCATCCCCGCCTCCTGCGCCGCCGCGGAGATCCGTTCCGCGGTCGCGCCGCTCCCGACGAGCCGCTCGATCTCCGGCGTGATCGTGAGCATCTCCATCACCGAGAAGCGGCCGCGGTAGCCGGTCTGGGTGCAGTGACTGCACCCGACGCTGCCCCACAGCTGCACGCCGGCGGGGATGTACGGCCGGATCCTGGCCGGCAGGGCGTTCATGTCCTGGGGCTGGCGACAGTGGTTGCACAGCCGGCGCATCAGCCGCTGGGCGATCACGCCGCGGAGCGCCGCACCGATCTTGAACGCCTCCATCCCCATGTCGATGAGGCGGGTGACCGTGTTCGGCGCGTCGTTCGTGTGCAGCGTGGAGAGCACCAGGTGGCCGGTCAGCGACGCCTGGATCGCGATCTGGGCGGTCTCGATGTCGCGGATCTCGCCGATCAGCACCACATCGGGGTCCTGGCGCAGGATCGAGCGGAGCGCCGTCGCGAAGGTCAGCCCCTGCCGCTCGTTCACCTGCACCTGGACGATGTTCTTCCCCATCCGGTACTCGACCGGGTCCTCGACCGTGACGATGTTGATCCCCTCGCCCTGGATCTCCCGGATGCAGGCGTAGAGGGTCGTCGTCTTGCCGGAGCCGGTCGGCCCGGTGCAGAGGATGACGCCCTCCTTGTTGGAGAGGAGCTCGCGGATCGTCGCCTGCTCGTCGGCATAGAGCCCGAGGGCATCGAGCTCGAGCATCGTCTGCTTGGTGTTCAGGATCCGGATGACGACCTTCTCGCCGTGCGTGGCGGGAAGCGTCGAGATGCGGAGGTCCACCGGGGCGCCGTTGATGGCGACGCGGGCGCGGCCGTCCTGGGGCCGCAGCCGGTCGGCGATGTCGAGGCCCGACATGATCTTGATGCGCGAGATGAGCGGCACCCCGGCCTTGCGCGGGATCGTCATCGCCTGGCGCAGGACACCGTCGATGCGGTAGCGGACGACGACGGACGTCTCGCCGGACTCGATGTGGATGTCGCTCGCCCGCGCCGTGATGCCGTCGGCGAGCAGCACGTTGACCAGCTTGATGATCGGCCGGGAGCCCGCCTCCTGGGCCGCGAGCTCGTCGTCACTGCCGTCGTCCTGCTTCTCCTCGATCGCCTGGACGTCGAACTCGGCCATCCCCTCGATCGCCTCGGTCACGCCCTCGCCGACCTGCGGACCGTACAGCTCGTCGAGGGTGCTGGCGATGTCCGGCGGGGAGGCGAGCGCCATCCGCACCTCGCGGCCCGTCGCGAACGCGAGCGCCTGCTCGGCGCCGACGTCGAACGGATTGGAGGTGGCGACCTCGAGGAGGGCGTCGGTGACCCGGAGCGGCACGACCTGGTAGCGACGCGCCAGCCCCTCCGGGAGGGCGTCCCGGGTCACCACCGAGGCGGTGGAGAGGTCGGCAATCGGCAGCCGGCAGCGCGCCGACATCGCCGTCAGGAGCTCGGCCGGACCGACCAGGCGGTCGGCCAGCACGCGCTCCCAGAGCGACATCTCGCTCGCGTCGGCCGCGCGCAGCCGCGCGATCGTCCCGTCGGGGACGAGCGGGGTGAGCACCGCCAGCAGCCATTCGTCAGCAAACGTCGTCAACGCCAAGGCACTCCGGACTCAGGGTGGATCCGTGAATGTCGCAAGCTAGGCCCCCGCCGCGCCCCGGGGCCAGCATCGATTCAGAGCAGCGGCCACCAGTCGGGGTGGGCATCCACACTGAAACCCATCCGGTGCCTCGAAGGTGCCCAGCCGAGGTCGAGCCGGAGGAGCGGCCCCCAGAGGTCGAGGCGGAGCCCGAGGACCGTCTCGACCTCCCCCGACCCGCGCCAAGGCAGCTCCCCGATCGTCCCGCCGGCCACGGCGGCCGCCAGATAGGGAACGACCCGGCTCACCAAGGCAGTCCGTGCAAGGCCGGGGCCTGCCGGAAGGGGGATCGCCACGGGCACCGGCCTGGCCACCTCCACACGGACCAGCCGACGCCCTCCGATGACCCTCCCGGGCACCCCGACGAGGGTGCCGCGCCCGCCCGCCACGAGGCTCCGGTAGCCCGGCAGCCCGGTTGTGGCGGCTCCTCCGGTCGCCAGCAGCCGCAGGGGGCCGGCGGCCGCCCTGAGGGTGCCCTCCAGACGGAGCCAGTCGAGGTCGCCGCTCCCCGCCTCGGCCTCGAGCGACCAGCCCGTCCCGCCGGCCGCCGGCCTGGCAGCGAGGCGACCACGCCACACCAGTGCGGTCCCGGCCCCCAGATCTGGATTGGGGCGATCGACCCGACCGGGTCCCGAGAACCTCCGTGACAATCCCCGGGGACGTTCCAGGCCGGCCGACACGGACCAATGCACCCCTTCCGTCCCGTGCCTGGCGACTCCGGCGCGGATCCGGTCGAGCAGTAGCCAGTCCCCGGCATCATCGCCGCCCACCAGCGTGGTGAGGGAGTTGCCGACCAGGCTTCCGAAGCTCCCCGGATCGACGTCGCGCACGTCGCGACTCGCCTCGAGGCTGGCGGCCAACGATCCGAATGTCCGCGCCACTTCCACGCCCGCCGTCAGTCGGCCGTCCGCAGTGCCGATCGCCGCATGCGTCTGCACCTGCCATCCCGGCGCGGGGATCCAGCGGGCACCGAGCCCGGGCGTGATCCCCTGCACTCGATTGACGCGAAGCAGCGAACTCAACCCCTGCGCACCGAGAAACCGTACCGACGGCAGTCCATCCAGGCGGCTCCCCGGAGCGAGGGTCGTGGCGAGCGACCGCAGCGCCCGGAGATCGGTGGTTGTCCCAGGCAGGCCTTCGAGTCGCTGCACCAGCGGTGGTCCCCACTCGGCGGCACCGCCAGGCGCATGGAGGCCGCCGACCGCCTCTCCGGCAAAGCGTCCCGCGGGGTGGCTGACGCCGAGGCTGTAGTCGTCGATCGTCCAGTCGGCGCGGATCACGGTCTCGAGCGGCAGCGCCAGCAACGGCTCCGCGCGACGAATGACGATCGCCTGGCGCCACGGCAGCCAGCGGACCCCCTCGTACAGCGCGTTCTCGAGCGAGACGGTGATCTCGGCGACGGTCGGATCACGATACGATGCCGCGGTGAAGGTGAAGCGGAAGCGGATCAGGGTGCCGCGGGCGATGTCGAGGTACATCGTTCCCACGGTGCCCGGCGCGGCGGGATCGGCAGGTCGCACGTCGACGACCTGCACCCGGACCACGGCATCGCCACCCTGGATCGCGAGCGTGTCGCCCAGGCGAAAGCGGTAGCCGGCCAGCCCCGCGACGCTGAGCGGATGGGGGACGTCGCGGACCTCGTCGCCATTGCCGAGACGGATCGCGGGGCCGAAATCACTGGCGACGATCCCGAGATGGTCGCGGTGGTAGGTGATCGGCGCGGGCTGGAACACCGTGTCGCGCCACGCGGTGATGACCTGCTTGCTCCGGTTCGGGGCTTCGCCGTACACTTCCACCCGCAACTCGTCCGCCCTGATCACCCGCTCGATCGGGATGCCCCCGTGATCCACGACCGCCGCGAAGCGCACCACGCCGCTGGCGACCGCCCGCCAGCCGGTCAGCAGCGTGTCGGCGTCGCGGCCGATCCGCTGCGCCACGGCGCGCTCGAGCAGCGGCACGTCCCGGCCGTCCTGCCAGTCCTGCGCACCGAGCGGCGCGGCCAGGAAGGCGAGAAGGGCGAGACACGGGCGCGCAGAACTGGGCATCGCTTCAAGATAGGAGCCGCCGCCGCGATGATGCTGGTCGGCGGCTGCAGCAAGCGGCAGTTCACGCCCGGCAGCGGGCCGGACCCGGTGACGGTCGTCTCGAACCTTCCGCCGCAGCCACTCGACCAGGTGCTGGTGCTCGAGGTCTCGGGGGTGAGTCCCACCGATACGACGGTGCGGTTCGCCGCGCGAGCGGGACGCACCGTGCTGCTCCGGCACGCCCCGCCGGACAACGCGGTCTTCGCGATCGTGAGCATCCCGCCGGATAGCGCGGCCACCGACGAGATCACGCTCACGCTGCACCCCTTGCCGGGCCAGTACGGCCTGCGGGTCCAGGCCGCCCCGCGACTGCCGCCGGATGCGACGGTCGCGTTCAGCTACGCGGTGCACTTCCAGGCGCCCTCGACCCTTCCCGGCTCCCGCTACGCCGGCACGACCGCGTACTCCCAATGGCTCGGGATCGGCCGCCTCGACCCCGACGGCCGCGAGCTGCGCTTCCTCGCCTTCACGCGACCCGCGGCGGACATGGTGCGCGCCCCCGCCGCCCAGCCCGGGGAATATCTCGTGGCGGCGCCACGATGACCGCCGTGACGGTGGCCTCCTGCCGGGCGGCGGCCGAGGCGGGGTACGCGCGGGTGCCGCTCGTGCGTGAGCTGGTGCTCGACGCCGACACGGCGATCACGGCGTTCGGCAAGCTGCACCGTGGCGACCACGGCTTCCTGCTCGAGTCGCTCGAGGGCGGCGAGCGCTGGGCGCGCTACACCTTCATGGCCACCGAGCCGACGGCGGTGTATCGCTACTTCGGGACCCGCATCGAGCGGCGCGACGGCAGCGGCCCCTGGCAGCCGCTCGAGGAGGCCGAGGCGCCGCTGGAGCATCTCTCGCGGTTGATGCGCGGCACGCCCGCGGCGCCGGTCGCCGGGCTGCCGCGCTTTACCGGCGGCGCGGTGGGCTTCTGGGGCTACGACGTGGTCCGCACGCTCGAGCACCTGCCGGATCCCCCGGAACCCGGCGGCCCGATTCCGGACGCGATCGCGATGCTGGTCGACACCGTGCTGGTGCTCGACCGCCTCTACCATCGCGCCATCGTCGTCGCGAACGTGGCGGTGGACGGTGCGGCGGACGACGCCACCCTCACGGCGCGAATCGCGGCCGCCGAGGCGCGCGCGGCGGAGTGGCTCGAGCGACTGGGGGCGCCGCATGCCCTGCCGGCGCTCGTGGCACCGGGCGATCCGGGCCCGGTCGCGCGCAGCAGTCCGTACGCGGATGCCGACTTCCGGCGCGACGTCGCGCGGTGCCAGGAATACATCGCGGCCGGCGACGCCTTCCAGGTGGTGCTCTCGCGTCGCATCGACGTGCAGGGCCGGCCCGACCCGTTCACCACCTACCGGTGGCTGCGCGCGCTGAACCCGGCGCCCTACTGCTACTACCTGCCGCTCGGCCCGGTCGTCCTCGCCGGCGCCTCGCCCGAGGTGCTCGTGCGCGTCGAGGAGGGGACCGTCACCGTGCGGCCGATCGCCGGCACCCGGCCGCGCGGCGCCACCCCCGGCGACGATGCCCGCCTTGAGGCGGAACTGCTCGCCGATCCCAAGGAGCGCGCCGAGCACCTGATGCTGCTCGACCTCGGCCGGAACGACGTCGGTCGCGTGGCCGCCTACGGCAGCGTCGAGGTCGCGGAACGGATGGTGATCGAGCGCTACTCGCACGTGATGCACATGGTGAGCGAGGTGCGCGGACGGCTGCGCGACGGACTCGACGCGCTCGATGCGCTCGCGGCCGCCTTCCCGGCCGGCACGGTGAGCGGCGCCCCCAAGGTGCGCGCGATGGAGATCATCGACGAGCTGGAACCGACCCGTCGCGGGCCCTACGCTGGCGCGGTGGGCTACGTCGGCTACGGCGCCACCACGCTCGACACGGCGATCGCGATCCGCACCGTCGCGTTCGTCGACGGCAAGGCGTCGGTGCAGGCCGGCGCGGGCATCGTGGCCGATTCGGTGCCCGAGCTCGAATGGCGCGAGACCGAGGCGAAGGCGGGCGCGGCGCTCCGGGCGCTCGGGCTCGCCGGTGACGCGTGACGGGACACCCGGCGCCGAATCCACTCCACGAATTGAGGACCGCTCCGATGCGCGCCTTGCGACCTGCCCTGCCCGGCGCGACCGCCGTGCTGATCGCCCTCTCTCCCGTGGCGGCACGTGGCCAGGTGCGCGCATCGGAGCGTGCCACGCTCACCCAGGTGGTCGACGGGACGAGCCTCACGATCGACCATGCCCGTCCCAGGACCCGCAACCGGGACCAGATCTTCGGCAAGACCGTGGCGTGGGACGAGGTCTGGACGCCGGGCGCCAACTGGGCCACCACGCTCAAGGTGAGCCGCGACATCACCCTCGACGGCCACCCGGTCGCGGCGGGGACGTGGTCGGTCTGGTTCGTCGTGCGACCGGAGCGGTGGACGGTTGTCCTCGACCCGAAGGCCGAGCGCTACCACACCGAGGCGCCCGACTCCGGTGCCGGGCAGGTCCGCTGGGACGTGACCCCCACGCCCATTCCGATGCGGGAGATCCTGACCTGGTCGTTCCCCGAGGTGCGACCGGACGGCGCCAAGCTGCAATTCGAGTGGGCCGACCGGCGGGTGACGCTCGACGCCACCGTGCAGCCTTCGCATC
This sequence comes from uncultured Gemmatimonadaceae bacterium, assembly GCA_964557115.1. Lineage (GTDB taxonomy): Bacteria > Gemmatimonadota > Gemmatimonadetes > Gemmatimonadales > GWC2-71-9 > Palsa-1233. Next base: position 56,441 of record CAZKYO010000013.1, on the reverse strand, counting down.
CGCTCCCGATCGCGCGCGCGGTCGCCGAGCCCTACCTCGGCACCTACGCGTTCCGGTGGGACGACGAGCCGTCCTCCGACACGATGCGGATCACCCTGTCGCACGACGGCACGATGCTGCGGCAGCGCTACGCGCCGTTTCCCGACTGGTACCCGCGCCTGCAGGACCAGCCGATGGTGCACCTCGGCGAGACCTACTTCATCGCCGCCATCATCCGCGACGGACAGGTCTGGGAGATGGTCGCCGACATGGTGTTCGAGTTCAAGGTGGTGAACGGTCGCGCCACGGGGTTCGAGATCCGGGACGATCGCGACCACCTGATCGCGACCGGATGGCGGGTGGACGATAAGCGATAGACGAGACGCAACCTCCATCGTCTATCCTCTATCCTCTATCGTCTATTGACTCTCGTCCAAATCGATACGTGTGCCCCGCCTCGGCCAGCAGCTTCAGCACGAGCCGAATCGGCAGCCCCATCACCGAGAAGAAGTCGCCCTCGACCCGCTCGATCAGCGCGGCCCCGGGGCCCTGGATCCCGTAGCTCCCGGCCTTGTCCATCGGCTCGCCGGTGGCGACGTAGGCACGGAGCAGCGCCTCGTCGGCGGCCCGCATCGTGACGGCGGTGCGATCCGCCTCGATCCGCTCGACGCCATCGGCGAGCAGGCAGACCGCGGTGATCACCTCGTGGGTGCGCCCCTGCAGCCGCGTGAGCATCCGGACCGCGTGCTCTGCATCCGCCGGCTTCTCGAGGATCTCGCCGTCCAGCACGACGATCGTGTCGGCGCCGAGCACGAGGCGGCCGGGGACGGCGCGCGCCTTGTCGCGCGCGAGCCGTCGGGCGTAGGCGAGCGGCGCCTCGCGGGGCAGCGGGATCTCCTGCACGTCGGCGGGCTGGACCAGGATCGGGATGCCGAGCATCTCGAGCAGGTGCCGGCGCCGCGGCGAGGAGGAGGCGAGCACCAGCGTCGGGACGCTCATGGCGCGACCCGCTCCAGGATCAGCGTCACCGGGCCGTCGTTCACGAGCGCCACCTGCATGTCCGCGCCGAACTCGCCGGAGGCGACCGTGACGCCCCGCTCGCGGAGCGCCGCCAGGAAGGCCTCGTAGAGGGGGATGGCGACCTCCGGGCGCGCCGCGTCGATGAACGACGGCCGCCGTCCCTTCGCCGCGTCGCCGTACAGCGTGAACTGCGAGACGACGAGCATCGCCCCGCCCAGGGCGGCGAGGTCGAGGTTCATCTTCCCCTCCCCGTCGGCGAAGAGCCGCAGCCCCGCCACCTTGTCGGCCATCCACGCCACCTCGGCGGCGGTGTCGGCGTGCGTGAAGCCGACCAGCAGCACGAACCCCGGGCCGATCTCCCCGGCCAGGCGTTCCGCGATCGTCACCCGGGCCTCGCGGACCCGCTGCAGCACCACCCGCATCGCACCTCCCCTCGAGTCGCGGTGAAGATATCACCCCGGCGGACCCGACCCGGTCCGAGTTGAGGCGCGGTTGATCGGTGCCGACGATCGTGCCCGGACCCCCGATCCGGAGAGCCGATGCCCGCCCGATCCGTTGCCCCGCTCCTCGTCCTCCTTGCCGCCCCGCTCACCGCGCAGGTCGACGCGACCGTCCGCGTCGGATTCGCCGCGCATTCGGCGCATGCCGCCGACAACCTGGCCGCCGACCACCCGATCATCCGGCCCGGCGCGGCACCGCTCCTCGGCGTCGCCGTCGGATGGCATCGAGGCGCCTGGCGGGTTGGCCTGGGCCTCAGCCGCGCCGTCCACGACCTCGTCGTCGCCTCCGATGCCGCCGCGGCTTCCACGGGCGGGGCGATCGTGGCCACGGACCTCGCACTCGAGTCCGGGCGGCGCCTGTCGCCTCCGGGCTCGGCGCACCGGCTCTGGCTGCTCGCCGGCGTCGCGCGCACGCGGTGGTCGTTTCCGGACCTCGACGAGGCGCCGCGCTGGCGCTGGCGCGCCCTGGTGGCGCTCGAGTCCGACCTCGGCGCGCTCGGGCCCCTGCGGGGCGTCCTGCGCGTGGAGGGATCCCGCGAGGCGGCGATCTTCACGGCCGGCGAACTGCCGGACGGCTACGAGCGCCGGGCGGGCTGGCGCGGAGCGGCGTCGCTGGGCGTTCGGCTGCCGCGCTGAGGTGCTATCGTTGGGGCCACCACCAGCCGGGGACCCACGTGAAGCCACGCTGCCTCGCCGTCCTGCTGACGCTCCCGATCGCGCCGCTCGCCGCGCAGTCCGACCCGCCGGGGTGGACGGCGGCCGCGGCGGCGTTCGATCGCTACGTCGCGGGCGACTCGATCGTCGGCGCGGCGCTGGTGTACTTCGCGGACGGGAAGATCGCGGGCGAGCACTACATGGGGTTCCAGGACCGTGCCGCCGGCGTGCGCGCCGATCGCGAGACGATCTGGCACTGGGGCTCGATCACCAAGACGCTGACGGCGGTCGACGTGATGCAGCTCGCGCGCGAGGGGACCCACCTTCGCGGCGAGGGACCGTTGCTCGACCAGCCCGCGGTGCGGTACGTGCCGGAACTCGCGCGCATCCATTCGGACTTCGGGCCGATCGACCGGATCACGGTGCGCACGCTCCTGTCGCACTCGTCGGGGCTGCAGGCGGGGACCTGGCCGTGGACGCGGGGACAGGCGTGGGAGCCATTCGAGCCGACCGAGTGGGAGCAGCTCGTCGCGATGATGCCGTACATGCGGCTCGCATTCGCCCCCGGCAGCGCCTACAGCTATTCCAACCCCGGCTTCGTCTACCTGGCGCGCGTCATCCTCGCCATCACCGGCGACCCCTGGCAGGGGCGGGTCTACAAGACCCTCCTCATGCCGCTCGGGATGACGGCCAGCTACTTCGGCATCACGCCGCCGCAGCTCCGCGCCAAGCGCTCGCACAACTACGCGATCGCCCGCGACGGGCTCCAGGACCACGGCATCGACTTCGACCCGGGGATCACCATCCCCAACGGCGGCTGGAATGCCCCGGTCACCGACCTGGTGCGCTGGCTGTCGTTCGTGGCGGGCTCGGCCGAGGCGGCCACCCAGGCGCGCTACGACGCGCTGCTGCCGCGCGAGGCGTTCGAGGCGATGTGGCGACCGGTGGTGCGCGCCAGCGCCGAGGAGGAGATGGGGCTGTCGTTCTTCCTGCGCCGCGAGGGCGGCCGGCGGCTGGTGGGACACACGGGGACGCAGGCCAATTTCCGCTCGTTCTTCTGGGTCGACCCCGACCGGCACGTCGGGGTCGTCGGCGTGGTCAACACCAGCAGCGACGTCGACGATGCGGGATCGAACCGGCGCTACGCCGAGGTGATGGCGGCGGCGCGGGGGGTGCTGAAATAGAGAGGGAACGGAGAACGGAGAACGGAGAACAGGCCGAGACCTTCTCTCCGTTCTCCGTTCTCCGTACTCTGTTCTCTGCCCTGCTATTCCACCGTCACGCTCTTCGCCAGGTTCCGCGGCTGGTCGACGTTGCAGCCGCGCTGCACGGCCACGTAGTACGAGAAGAGCTGCAGCGGGATGATCGTCAGCACCGGCGAGAGCAGGTCGAGCGTCTCGGGCACCGTGAAGGTCGCCTCGGCCAGGTCCGAGATCTCCTCGTCGCCGGGGTTGGTGATCGCGATCACCCGCCCGCCGCGCGCCCGGACCTCCTGCACGTTCGAGACGATCTTGCCGTAGGTGGCGTCGCGCGGGGCGACCACGACCACCGGCATGTTCTCGTCGATCAGCGCGATCGGCCCGTGCTTCATCTCCGCCGCGGGATACCCCTCGGCGTGGACGTAGGAGATCTCCTTGAGCTTGAGCGCGCCCTCGAGGGCGGCCGGGAAGTTCACGCCGCGACCGAGGTAGAGCGCGTTGGTGCGGTCGGCGAACTGGTCGGCGAGCGCCTGCACCTGCTCGGCCCGCTCGAGGATCTCGCGCACCTGGCCCGGCAGCGCGTTGAGCGCCTGGATCCACCGGCGACCCTCCTCGGCATCCATCTCCTTGAGCCGCGCGAAGCGGAGCATCACCATCGCCAGCGCCACCACCTGCGAGGTGAACGCCTTGGTGCTGGCCACGCCCACCTCGGGACCGCAGCGGAGGTAGAGGCCGCCGTCGACCTCGCGGGAGATCGTCGACCCGACCACGTTGACCAGCCCGATGCTCCGCGCCCCGCGCGCCTTCGCCTCCAGCAGCGCCGCGAGGGTGTCCGCGGTCTCGCCCGACTGCGAGATCGCGATGACCAGCGTGTCCTGGTCCACGATCGGGTTGCGATAGCGGAACTCCGAGGCGTACTCGACCTCCACCGGGATCCGCGCCATCTCCTCGATCATGTACTTGCCGATCAGGCCCGAGTGCCAGGAGGTGCCGCACGCCGTGATGATGATCCGCTTGACGCGGCGGATGTCGTCGTCGGAGAGCTTGAGGCCGTAGACGCGGACGTCGCCGCTCTCCTCGAGCAGGTGGCCGCGCATCGTGTTCTCGATGCTCTCGGGCTGCTCGAAGATCTCCTTCAGCATGAAGTGCTCGAAGCCGCCGCGCTCGATCGTCTCGAGGTCCCACTCGATCTGGTTGACCGGCTTGTCGACCCGGCGCGAGGTCAGCGTGCGGACCCGGTAGCCGTCGCGGGTGAGCACCGCCAGCTCGCCGTTGTCGAGGTAGATGACCGACCGGGTGTGCTCGACGATCGCCGACTGGTCGGACGCCACGAGAAACTCGCCGTCGCCGATGCCGAGGATGATCGGCGAGCCGTTGCGCGCCGCGACCAGCGTCCCCGGCTCGTCGGCCGAGATCACGGCGATGCCGTAGGCGCCGTCGACGTCGCGGAGCGCCGAGGCGACCGCCTCCTCCAGGTTCCCCTCGTAGAACTCGCCGATGAGGTGCGCCAGCACCTCCGTGTCGGTCTCGGAGGTGAACACGTGCCCGCGGGCGACCAGCGCCTTCCGGAGGTCGCTCGCGTTCTCGATGATGCCGTTGTGGATCAGGGCGATCTTGCCGCTCTGGTCGGTGTGCGGGTGGGCGTTGGTCGTGGTCGCCGCGCCGTGGGTCGCCCAGCGGGTGTGGCCGATCCCCAGGGTGCCGTGCGGCATCCGCCCCTCGAGCTCGTCGGCGAGCACGTTGAGCTTGCCGGCCGCCTTGTGCAGGTGGAGGCCGTTGCCGTTGATGACCGCCACGCCGGCGGAGTCATAGCCGCGGTACTCCATCCGGCGGAGACCATCCATCAGGATCGGGGCGGCCTCTTCGGGGCCGACGTAGCCGACAATGCCGCACATATCCGGGACTGCTCCTTTATCGGTGCCCGACCGGGGTCAGGCCGAACGGGCCGCCGCCACGAGCGCCTCGGCCTCGGCGGTCGAGGGGGCCTCGGCGATCAGCCGAATGATCGGTTCCGTCCCCGAGGGACGAACGTGCAGCCACCGGTCGGACCAGCCGAGCCGCAGCCCGTCGCGCTCATCCCCCTCCGCATCCGGGAAGGTGCGCCGCAACGCCGCGTACTTGGCCGCCAGGTCCGCCCCGCGGGGAGACTTGGCCTTCACGATGGCATACCGGGGCCAGGCCGCCACCATGGCGGAGAGCGGCTCCCCGGTCAGGGCCAGGTGTTGCAAGACGAGGGCCGCGGCCAGCGGGGCGTCCCGACCGACGTGCAGGGCCGGCAGCATCACCCCGCCGTTGCCCTCCCCGCCGATCACCGCCCCCTCCGCCACGATCGTCCGGGCGACGTTGGCCTCGCCGACGGGGGCGAGGACCATCCGCGCCCCGAAGGCCCGTGCCGCATCTTGAACCACCAGTGAGGTGGAAAGGTTCGCCACCACGGTCGCGCCCTGCGCCGCCGGTCCCATCCGCCCGAGGACGCCACGAACCGCCAGGGCGAGGGTGTAGTCCTCCCCGATCGGCTCGCCTCGCTCGTCGACCAGCGCCAGCCGATCGGCGTCCGGATCCACGGCCAGCCCGACTGCGGCCCCCGTCTCGCGCACCAGTGCCCCGAGTTCACGCAGGTTGGCCGGCACCGGCTCCGGCTCGCGCGGGAAGCGGCCGTCCGCCTCGAGGTTGATCCCCTGCATCCGGACGCCGAGGCGGTCGAGCAGCAGCGCCATCGGCGGGCCGCCGGCCCCGCGAACGGTGTCGAGTGCCACCGACAGGCCCGCCGCGCGGATCCGATCGGCGTCGATGAGCTCGAGGGCGAGGAGCGCCTCCAGGTGCCGGGCGAATGCCTCGCCGTCGCGGCGGAGCGTGCCGATCCGGTCCCACCCGGCGCGCGGCGGTCCCGCCTCGGCGAGCTGGCGCACCGCGGTGCCCGAGGCGGCGTCGAGGAAGATGCCGTCGGCGCCGATGAACTTGAGCGCATTCCACTCGATCGGATTGTGGCTCGCGGTGATGATCAGGCCGGCGCCCGCGTGGTGGTGCTCGACCGCCATCTGGACCGTCGGCGTCGGCACGATCCCGACGTCGATCACGTCCACCCCGACCGAGGCGAATCCCGCCGTCGCCGCCATCGCGAACATCTCCCCCGACGTGCGCGAATCCCGACCCAGCACGACCAGCGGTGCACCGCGGCCGGCCGCCCAGGCGCCCAGGGCTGCGGCGTGTCGCGCCACGAGTTCGGGGGTCAGGTCGCTGCCCACGTGGCCGCGCATGCCCGACACGGAGATCATCAGGGTCTCGCTCATCGTGCCTCGAAGCGGGGGAGGTTGAAGTGCGCGCGGGGGCCGGGCTGGGAGATCGAGCAAGGATCGTGCATCATGAGGCCGGAAAGTACCCCGGGACGCGATCGGTTCCAAGTCGGTCCGCTTGCCGGAAGTGCTGATCTGACATATGCTTCCGTCCCTTCCAACCCGTCGCCTGGCCACGCCATGACCCGCCTCGACCCCGTCTCGCGAACGCATCGCATCGGTACCGTGGCAGTCCACGCCGGGCCCGAGCCGGACCCCGTGGCCGGCGCGGTGATGCCGCCGATCTACCAGACCTCCACCTACGTCCAGGACGGCCTCGGCCGACCCCACAACGGTTACGAGTACGCCCGGACGCGCAACCCGACCCGCGAGGCGCTGGAGCGGGCCCTGGCGGCGCTGGAGGGCGGCCGGCACGGCTTCGCCTTCGCATCGGGGCTGGCGGCGCTCGACGCGACGCTGAAGCTGCTGCAGGCCGGCGACCATGTCGTCGCCGGGGAGAACCTGTACGGCGGCACCCATCGCCAGATGGAACGGATCTTCGGCCGCTTCGGGCTGCGCTTCTCCTTCGTCGACCTGCGCGATCCCGCTGCCGTCGAGGCGGCCATCGAGCCGTCGACGCGGATGATCTACGCCGAGACGCCGACCAATCCGATGATGTTCCTCGCCGACCTCGCCGCGATCGGCGAGACCTGTCGCGCGAGGAAGCTCCTGTTCGTGGTGGACAACACCTTCGCGACGCCGGTGCTGCAGCGCCCGCTCGAGCACGGGGCGAACATCGTCCTCCATTCCACCACCAAGTACCTCAACGGCCATTCCGACATGGTCGGCGGTGCGCTCGTCACCGGGGACGACGAGCTGGCGGAGCGGATCGGCTTCCTGCAGAACGCCGGCGGTGGCGTGCCCGGCCCCTTCGACGCCTGGCTCGTGTTGCGCGGCCTCAAGACACTGCCGCTCCGCATGCGCCAGCACTGCGAGGGCGCCGGCCGGATCGCGACGTGGCTGGCCGAGCGAGGCGACATCCCCAACGTCTACTACCCCGGCCTCCCCGACCATCCACAGCACGCGCTCGCGGCGCGACAGATGTCCGGCTTCGGCGGCATGGTGTCGCTCGAGCTCGGCGACATGAACCGCGTCCATCGGCTGGTGGAACGGGTGTCGCTCTTCGCGCTGGCCGAGTCGCTTGGCGGGGTCGAGTCGCTCATCGGTCACCCGGCGTCGATGACCCACGCCTCGGTGCCATTGGAGATGCGCCTGCGGATGGGGCTCACCGATACCCTCGTGCGCCTCTCGGTCGGGATCGAGGACCCGGACGACCTCATCGCCGACCTCGATCAGGCGCTGGACGGCTGATGGTGCAGGGTGAAACAGCTACGGGCCGCCTCTCGTATGGGGCCCGTACCCCAACCGTGAGACCCCGATGACCTCTCTGCCCGCCCCACGCCCCCGGGTCGCCCTGCCGGGCATCAGCGCCGTGGCCTGGGAGCACCCGGCCGATCGCGCCGCCCTCAACACGCTCCGGGCGATCCCCGGCGTCGACGAGGTGATCCGCCGGATCCTCGGCATGCTCGGCGGCGAGGAGGGGATCCGCCTCCTCTTCCAGGGCAACGCGGTGCGGGTCGGGCCGACCCAGTACCCGCTGCTCTGGGGACTCCACGTCGAGAACTGCGCGACGTTCGGCTGGGAGGACATCCCCGAGCTCTACGTGACGCAGACGCCGGTGTTCAACGCCGGCGCCTACGGCATCGACCATCCGTTCATCGTGATCCACTCGAGCGCGCTCGAGCTGCTCGACGAGTCGGAGCTCCGGGTGCTCCTCTCCCACGAGCTGGGTCACGTGATGAGCGGGCACGCGCTCTACAGCACCATCGCGCAGATCATCCTGCTCGTCTCGCTCGGCGTGCTGCCGATGCTGGCGACGCTGGTCCTGCTGCCGGTGCGGCTCGCGTTCCTCGAGTGGTACCGGAAGTCGGAACTCTCGGCCGACCGGGCGTCGCTGCTCGGCTCGCAGGACCTCGGCGCGACGATGCGCCTGTTCATGAAGATGGCGGGCGGCGGCAACACCCAGAACGTGCGGCCCGGCGACCTCAACCTCGAGCCGTTCCTGCAGCAGGCGAACGAGTACGCCAGCAGCAACGAGGGGCTGCAGGTGGTCTGGAAGATCATCAACACCCTGGGCCTCACCCATCCGATGAACGTGGTCCGCGCTGCGGAGGTGCAGGTGTGGGTGCAGGGCGGCGCCTACGACCGGATCCTGTCGGGCGAGTATGCGCGACGCGGCTCCGCCGAGGACAAGCGCAAGTGGTCCGAGGACATGCGCGAGGCGGGCAGCTACTACAAGGACGAGATCAAGGACGTGGCCAACCACCTCAAGAACGCCGCGATGAAGGCCGCCGAGAGCGCCCGAGAGGCGTTCGACTCGGCCCGTCGCAAGGGCAGCGGCGCGCCCTCGTGAGGATCCTGGTCGTCGGCGGCGGCGGCCGCGAGCACGCCCTCGTCGCCTCGCTCGCCGCCGACGACCCTTCGCACCGGCTCCACGCCGCCCCCGGCAATCCGGGCACCGCGACCCTCGCCACCAACCATCCCGTTCCCGCCGACGACCTCGCCGGCCTCGTCGCCCTCGCCGGGGCGATCGAGGCCGAGCTGGTGGTGGTCGGCCCCGAGGTCCCGCTGGCCCTCGGCCTCGCCGACCGGCTGCGGGCCGCCGGTTGCGACGTCTTCGGCCCGGATGCCGCCGGGGCGCGGATCGAGGCCTCCAAGGCGTTCAGCAAGGACTTGATGGAGGCGGCCGGCGTGCCGACCGCCGCGAGCCGGACCTTCACCGACCTCGCGGCGGCGATCGCCTACGTCGCGACGCACGCCGAGCCGCTGGTGGTGAAGGCCTCCGGACTTGCCGCCGGCAAGGGCGCGGTGGTGTGCGCGACGCGCGCCGAGGCGATCGACACGCTGCGGGAGATGCTCGGCGAGGGCCGCTTCGGCGAGGCGGGAGACACGGTGGTCGTCGAGGCGTTCCTCGAGGGCGAGGAGCTCTCGGTCTTCGCGATCACCAACGGAACCGACGTGGCGCTGCTCCCCGCGGCGCAGGACCACAAGCGGATCGGCGAGGGCGACACCGGCCCGAACACCGGCGGCATGGGTGCCTATGCGCCGGTGGCGATCGCGACGCCGGCGGTGCTCGCGCGCGTCGAGCGCGAGGTGCTGCGGCCGACCCTCGCGGAGCTCGCGCGCCGCGGCGCCACCTATCGCGGCGTGCTGTACGCCGGCCTCATGCTGCACCCCGACGGCACGCCCAACGTGGTCGAGTTCAATTGCCGATTCGGCGACCCGGAGGCCCAGGTGGTGCTGCCGCTCGTCGCGTCGGGGCTGGCGGCGCTGCTCCGCGCCGCGGCGCGCGGCGAGCCGCTGCCGGCGGTCGCGCTCCGCGACGCGACGGCGCTCACGACCGTCCTGGCGAGCGCCGGGTATCCCGAGTCGTCGCGCAAGGGCGACGCGATCACGATCCCCGCCGACCTGCCCGACGGGGTCACGGTCTACCATGCCGGCACCGCGATCAGGGACGGTGCGCTGGTCACCGCCGGCGGCCGGGTGCTCGCCGTCACCGCCGTGGCCGGGGACATCCGGGAGGCGCATCGGCGGAGTCGCGACGCGGCCGAGCGGATCGCGTTCGCCGGGAAGCAGTTCCGCCGCGACATCGGCTGGCGGGAAGAGGCGCGGTAGGTCCCGCAGCCGGCTCGCTCGCGAGCCGGCCGATGCCCAGGCCGGCCCAGAATCGGCCGCGCCGCGAGCGACGCGGCTGCTAGTTTTGCGCATGCCCGAACTCCCCGAAGTGGAAACGATGGTCCGCGAACTCCGCGAGCGGGTCGTCGGCCGCCGGATCACCGCCGCGCGGCTGTCCCACGACAATCTGCTCGACGGCGTCACGCGCACCGCCCTGGTGCGCGGCCTGCGGGGACGCACGATCCGCGAGGTGACGCGGCGCGCGAAGCACGCCCTGATCACGACCGACACCAGGATCCTCGCCGCCCAGCCCGGCATGAGCGGCGGACTGCAGGTGCTCGACCGCCCGAGGAGCGGCGAGGCCGCCCGCTACGACGTGCTCACCTGCCTCCTCGATGACGGCACCGCGCTCGTCTACCGCGACGTCCGCCGCATCGGGACGCTGCGCTGGCTCGCCCCCGCCGACTGGGAGGCCTACGCCGCCCGCCTCGGTCCCGAGCCGCTCGATCCGGCCCTCACCCCCGGCGCCCTCGCCGATCGACTCGGCGCGTCGCGCGCCGCGATCAAGAAGGTGCTGATGGACCAGCGGTGCCTGGTCGGCGTGGGAAACATCTACGCGAACGAGGCGCTCTTCGCGGCGGGGATCGATCCCTCGCTGGCCGCCGATCGGGTCCCGCGCGAGAAGCTCGAGCGGCTCCACGGCGAGGTGCGGCGCATCCTCGCCGCCGCCATCGCGAGCGAGGGCACCTCGTTCCGCGACTACGTGACCTCGACCGGGCAGCCGGGCAACTTCCAGCTCGAACTCTTCGTGTACGGGCGCGAGGGCGTGCCCTGCCGGGTCTGCGGCACCATCCTGGCGGCCACCCACGCGATCGACAAGCGGCAGACGGTGTTCTGCTGGCGGTGCCAGGGCTGACGGCGATCAGCGAACAGCGAACAGGGACGATTCCCCGGACGCTTGGACCGACGTGCGTGTTCGCAGCCTGGCTGTTCGCTGTTCGCCGATCGCCGTTCGCCATACCTTACAGGCGTGACCTCGCTCGCCCTCGCCCTGCCGGCCGCCGACCTCGAGGCACTCCGGTTCCGGGTCAAGCGGCTGGCCGATGACCGGCCCGGGACCTACCGGATGCTCGACGCCGCCGGCCGGGTCCTCTACGTCGGCAAGGCCAAGGCGCTCCGCACCCGGCTGCTGTCCTACTTCCGGGCCGCGTACCCCGAGGACAAGGCGGCCCGGATCCTTCACGCGGCCAGCGACATCCGCTTCGATCCCGCGCCGAGCGAGTTTGCGGCGGCCCTCGCCGAGCTGCGACTGATCCGCGAGCACCGGCCGACCTTCAACGTCCAGATGAACCGCACCCGGAAGCACGGCTTCCTGGTGATCACCGACGAGCCGGCCCCGCGCCTGCTCGTCACCGGGACGCCGGAGCGGCACAAGGGCCGCATCTACGGGCCGTTTCCCTCGCCCCTCCGACTCCGCGACGCGGTGCGCGTGCTGCTCGACCAGCTGGCGCTCCGCGACTGTCGCGCCGACATGCCGATGCACTACGCCGAGCAGGCGGACTTCTTCGCGGAACCCCGCCGGGCGGCCTGCCCGCGGTTCGACTTCGGGACCTGTCTCGCACCCTGTGCCGGACGGATCTCCGAATGGGCGTACCGCGAACGGGTCGAGATCGCGGCCGCGTGCCTCGAGGGCCGCTCGCTGGGCCCGATGGACCGGATCGTCCGCGAGATGACCGCGCGCTCCGATGCCGGTGACTATGAGCGGGCGCTGCACTGGCGGGAGAAGTTCGAGGCGCTCGAGTGGCTCGTCGCGGCAATCGCCCGCGGACGCAGCGCGGTCGACGCGCTCACCTTCGTCTACCGCGACCCCGGGGCACGCGGCGATGCCCGGGCGTACCTCGTCCTCGCGGGCGAGGTCCGCGCCGCGTATCCCGATCCCGCCACGCCGCTCGAACGGGAGGCGTTCGCGGCGGTCGTCCGCGACGAAGTCGACCGCCCTCCGCCTCCCCCCGGGCGGATCGACGCCGAGCGACTGCACCAGCGCCTGCTGGTGATGTCGTGGTTCCGGACCCGACCCGACGCCTGGCGCCGCACGGTGCCGATCACCGAATTCCTGACCCAGCCGGCCTGAAGGGCGGCACCCGGCGAGTCACCGGCGAGAAGCGCGGACGTTTCAAGGATGCAACGTGAAACACCGCCGCACGTTGTTCCGTCCTGCAACCGGACCACTCAAGGGAGAGACGCTGTGACCAACCGCCTGATCGCGGCCCTCGGGGCCGTCGTGCTCGCCGCCGCCCCACTGACCGCGCAGGATGCCGCCCCCGCCGCCCCGAAGCCGTTCACGGCCGACGAGGAGGCCCGCTACCTGAAGCTCGGCCACCAGGCCGTGACCTTCTTCTTCGACGGCAAGGCCGACTCGCTGCTCGCCATGATGGACTCGGCGACGAAGACCCGTGCCGGTGGAGTCGACGGCGTGCGCCAGCAGATGGACGCGGTGGCCGAGCGCGGCGGGGTGCCGCTCACCGTCAAGGCCGAGCGGATGACCCGTCGCAACGGGCAGCCGCAGTTCTGGTACGAGGCCGACATGAGCAACTACGCGGATGAGCCGATCGTCTTCCGCTGGCTTTTCAACGAGCAGGGACAGATCACCGGCATCGGCATGGGTCCCAAGAGCAACGCGCCGTTCGACGGCAAGCCATAGCCGCGAGGGGCCGCACAAGAGCTCTCCTCATCCCGAGCGCAGCGAGGGACCCCTTGTCCAAGCGAGGGGTCCCTCGCTGCGCTCGGGACGAGGTTCGGTGCCAATCGCCGTTCGCGCCCTAGTCCTCGTCCGCCGCGGTGAGCGGCACCAGCCGTCCGCGCGGCGGGATCCCCGCCTCGAGTTCCAGGATGCCGACCGACGCCGGAATGTCGAAGCGTCGCGGCCCTGCCCCGCCCGGATTCATCACCGTGACGACCACGTCCACCAGCTCGAGCTTGGGCAGGTGGGTGTGGCCGTGGATCAGGATGTCGGCCTCGGGATGCGCGGCGTGGAACGCCTCGCTCGGCACCCCGCGCCCGAACTGGTCGCCGTGGGTCACCACGATGTCGAAGCCGGCCAGCCGTACCGTCGCCACCCGCGGCAGCCGCGCGCGCACGTCGCCGCCGTCGGTGTTGCCGTAGACCGCCGTCACGGGCGCGATCGCCTCGAGCTCGGTGAGCAGGTCGAGCGGGCCGAGGTCGCCGGCATGGAGGATGTGGTCCACCTCGGCGAACACTTCGAAGACTTCCGGCCGCAGCAGGCCGTGGGTGTCGGCGATCACGCCGAGTCGCATCTCACCCTTCCCAGCGCGGGGCGACCTGCAGCTCGAGGCCGAGCTGGTCGACGATCCGCTGGACCACGAAGTCGACGAGCTGGGCGATCGAGGTCGGGCGGTGATAGAAGCCCGGCGCCGCGGGGATCACCACCGCACCGGCCTCGGTCACGGCGGTGAGGTTGCGGAGGTGCACCAGCGACAGCGGCGTCTCGCGCGGCACCAGGATCAGCTTGCGGCGCTCCTTGAGCGACACGTCGGCGGCGCGCTCCACCAGCGACCGCGAGGAGCCCTGCGCGATCGCCGAGACGGTGCCCATCGAGCAGGGGCAGACGACCATGCCAGCGGTCCGGTGCGAGCCGGAGGCCGGGCGGGCGCCGCGGTCGTTGTCGGGATGGACCGTCACGCTCGACCAGTCGCCGCCGGTCGCCTCGCGCAGCTCGCGATCGTCGTGGATGCCGGTCTCGGTCTCCAGCAGCCGCCACCCGTGCGAAGAGATGATCAGCTCGACCGGCACCCGGTGCGAGGCCAGCACCTCGAGCAGCCGGACGGCGTAGGGCGCGCCCGACGCGCCGGTGATGGCGAGGACGATGGGCAGGGTCATCGGGGCTCCATCGAGACTCGAGATTGGCGAGTCGCGATTCGAGTGCGTGGCGTCGCGCATCCTCGAATCACGAGTCTCCAGTCGCCGGTCTCGTTCATAGCAGGACATCCACCAGCGCGAACGCGAACACGGTCACGCTCATCACGCCGTTCATCGTGAAGAACGCCGCGTCGAGGCGCGAGAGGTCGCCCGGACGCACCAGGTGGTGCTCCCACGCGAGGATCGCCGCCGCGACCGCGACGCCGACGAAATAGGCGACGCCGAATCCCGCCAGCCAGCCGAAGAGGGCGAGCGCGGGGATCGTGACGCCGTGGAGCAGCTTGGCGGCGAGGATCGCCCGCCGCTGTCCGAGCCGCACCACGGCGCTCCGCAATCCCTCGTCGCGGTCGAAGCCCTCGTCGGGGAGCGCGTAGAAGATGTCGAAGCCGGCGACCCACGTCAGCACCGCGAGGGTGATGGCCACCAGCAGCCACCACGGCTCGCTCCAGCGGCCGGTGACGGCCAGCCAGCCGCCCACCGGCGCGATCGCGAGGGAGAGGCCGAGCCAGAGGTGCGGCCACGAGGTGAACCGCTTGGCGTAGGAGTAGCCGAGCACCCAGGCCAGCGCGAGCGGCGAGAGCAGCAGGCAGAGCCGGTTGAGCATCCCGCTGGCGACGATGAAGACCGCCCCCGCGACAACCACCGCCGCGGTCGCCTGCCCCACGCCGATCCGGCCCGACGGGATCTCGCGCGCCGCCGTGCGCGGGTTGCGGGCGTCCCAGGTCCGGTCGGCGATCCGGTTGAAGCCCATCGCCGCGAAGCGGGCGGCGGTGAAGGCGACGACCACCCAGGCCACCGTGCCGACGGTGACCGGCGCCACCCGGCTCGCCGCCAGCACGCCGAGGAGCGCGAACGGCAGCGCGAACAGGGTGTGGGGCAGCTTGACGAACGAGGCCCAGCGGGAAAGGAACGACGCGCCGGCGAAGGTCTGGCCCTCGCGGTGGGAGATTGGCGACTCGCGATTCGCGAATGGAGGGCGCACCTCCCTCGGGTCTCCAGTCTCGATTCGCGAATCTCGAGTCACAGCCCCAGCTCCCCCCACATCGCGTCGACCCGGCGCTTGGTCTCCGCGTCCATCTCGATCCGGTCGGGCCACTCGCGGGTGAACCCCTCCTCGGGCCACTTCCGCGTCCCGTCGATCCCCATCTTGCTCCCGAACGAGAAGTGCTGCGACGCGTGGTCGAGCACGTCCACCGGCCCGCGCACGAACTCCGTGTCGCGCTGCGGATCGATGTTGTTGAGCGCCACCCACCACACCTCGTCCGGGTCGTGCACGTTGACGTCCCGGTCGACGATCACCAGCACCTTGGCGAGCGACATCAGCCCCTGGCCCCAGAGCGCGTGCATCACCTTGTAGGCCTGTCCCGGATACTGCTTGTCGATGCTGACGAAGACCAGGTTGTGGAAGATCCCCTCGGCCGGCATGTGGTAGTCGACCACCTCCGGCACGGTGAGCTTGAGCAGCGGCAGGAAGATCCGCTCGGTGGCGTGGCCCAGCCAGTAGTCCTCCATCGGCGGGCGACCGACCAGCGTGGCGGGATAGATCGGCCGCCGCTTCATCGTCACCGCGGTGACGTGCATCCGCGGATAGAGGTCGGCGAGCGAGTAGAAGCCGGTGTGGTCGCCGAACGGCCCCTCCATCACCAGCGCCTCGGCCGGATCGATGTGCCCTTCGATCACGATCTCCGCCTCGGCCGGCACCTCGAGGTCGGAGGTGAGCGCCGGGGCGAGCTGCACCGGGGCGCGGCGCAGGAAGCCGGCGAAGAGGAACTCGTCGATGCCGGGTGGCAACGGTGCCGACCCGGCGTAGATCGAGGCGGGATCGCCGCCGAGCGCAATCGCGACCGGCATCGTCTCGCCGCGCTCCGCCATCTGCCGCCAGTGCGCCGCGCCGGACTTGTGGCGCTGCCAGTGCATCGCCAGTTCGCGCTTCCCCTGCACCTGCACGCGGTACATCCCGACGTTCCGGGTGCCGCGGCCGGGATCGCGGGTGATCACCATCGGCAGGGTCAGGTAGCGCCCCCCGTCACCGGGCCACGTCTGCAGGATCGGCAGCCGGTCGAGGTCGATCTCGTCGCCGCGCCAGACGACCTCCTGACACGGCGCTTGCCCCGAGCGAACGCGAGGGGGGAACTTCGCCATCTCGGCGAGCTTCGGCAGCATCGCCAGCTTGCCCAGCAGCCCCGACGGGACCTTGAGGTCGACCATCTCGGCGATCCGGTCGCCGATCTCGTCCAGCCGATCGACGCCGAGGGCCAGGGCCATCCGGCGCCGCGAGCCGTAGAGGTTGATCGCCACCGGGATCGTGGATTCGGTCCCGTCGGGGTGGACGGGCCGCTCGAAGAGGAGCGCCGGGCCGCCATCCTTCGACTTCATCACCCGATCGGCGATCTCGGCGATCTCGAGGTGGGTCCCGACCGGCCGACGGATCCGCACCAGCTCGCCCGCGCGATCGATCGCCGCGAGGAAGTCGGCCAGGGTGTCGAGGCTCATCGATCGCTCCGGGTTCCGGTGTGCAAGGCCACGATCCCTCCCCACAGGGTTTCCCATCCGACGTCCCTGAAGCCGGCGCCGCGCATGCGCTCCGCCAGCTCGACCGGCCCGGGAAAGGCGAGCACCGACGCTGGAAGCCAGTCGTAGGCGCTCCTATGTTTGGACACCAGCCGGCCGATCCGGGGCAGCACCTGCGTGAAGTAGGTCAGGTACAGCCACCGCAGCGGCGGCCATCGCGGCGTACTGAGCTCGAGCACGACCAGCCGTCCCCCTGGCCGGACCACCCGCCCCGCCTCCCGGAGCCCTGCGTCGAGATCCATGAGATTCCGCACGCCGAACCCAACCATCGCGCCGTCGAACGACCGGTCGGCGAACGGCAGCCGCAGGGCGTCTGCCGCGGCGGAGTACGTGCGCGGACTCTTGCCGTGTCCGGCCGCCAGCATCGCCGGGACGAAGTCCGCGCCCACCACCCGGCCCCGGAACGCCTCGCGATTGGCCAGCTCGGCCGCGAGGTCGAGGGTCCCGGCGCAGAGGTCGAGGTACGTCCCCTCCACGTTCGCCTGCCAGCCCAGCCGATCCACCGCCCGCCGGCGCCACCGCCGGTCGGCGTTGAGGCTCAGGGCGTGGTTGAGCAGGTCGTAGCGCGGCGCGATGCTGCGAAAGACCTCGCGCACGTACTGCCGCTTGGCCTCGCCGCCGGCGACCGGGAGCTCCGTGTCGATGGGGGTCATCGACGCCAAAGCTACCGGTGGCCGGAACGACCGGGCAACGCGGGAGGGCCGGTGACGGCGCCGACCCCCGTCGATTGGCGGATGCTGACCGACCAGGAGGTGGTCCGCCACGCCGTGATCGGCCGCGAGGCGGCCTACCGGGAACTGATCCGGCGCTACCAGCGGCCGGTCTTCTCGCTGGTCTTCCGGATGGTCCGCGACCGCGAGCTGGCCGAGGATCTTGCGCAGGAGACCTTCGTGAAGGTCCTCAACGCGATCGACACCTATCGGCCCGAGTACAAGTTCTCGAGCTGGATCTTCAAGATCGCCAACAACGCCGCGATCGATCACCTGCGGCGCCGGGAGCTCGACACCCTGTCGCTCGACGGTTCCCCGCACGCCGAGACCGCCGAGGCGATCGAGGCGACGACGCTGCAGATCGGCACCGACGCCGAGTCGCCGCTCGAGGAAGTCGCCAATCGCGAACTCGGCGGCCAGATCGAGGAGGCGATCAATCGCCTCCGTCCCGAATACCGCAGCTGCATCATCCTGCGCCACATCGACGGCCGCCCCTACGAGGAGATCGCCGAGATCCTCGACCTCCCCCTGGGCACCGTGAAGACCTACATCCACCGGGCCCGGAACGAGCTCCGGATCCTCCTCGCCGACACCCGCGATCCCTGAAACCGCGCGGCTTCCGCCAACGTACGAGGCACGTAAGATGACCGCCGCATTGGACCACCTCACCGCTGACGAACTCGACGCCCTCCATACGGGCGGCGCGAGCGAGCGTGCGACGTCGCACCTTGCGACGTGCACCGATTGCCGGAGCATGTTTGCGCTCGACACGGCGCTCGTTGCCGGCCTGCGCACCCTGCCGACCTGGGAGCCGTCGGCGGGGTTCATCGAGCGGGTGATGACCGAGCTCGACCTCGCGGCACCGGTCGCCCAGGTGGCCGCCCCCTCCACCGATCGGGCGATCGCCGCGCGGAAGCGGGTGCTGATCGGCGGCCTGGTGACGACCGGCATCGTCGCCGGCGGGTTCGCCTGGGCGGCGGCCAATCCGGGCGCCGCCCTGGGCTTCGCCGTCCCCGCCCTCCAGGATGTGGGCCAGACGCTGTGGCTCTCGTTGCAGGCCCTCACCGCCAACACGGTCGAGCAGCCTTGGTTCGGCGCGGTGCGCGACACCCTGGCCTCGCCGGGTCGGGCGCTCCCCCTCCTGGCGGCCGCCGCCGGCGCCTACACCGTGGTCCTCCTCGGCCTCCGCCGGCTCCTGACCCGGCCCGCCACCGATGCGGGCTGGTAACCGTACCGCTCCGCTCGCCCTCCTTGCAGTCCTCGCGCTCGGTGCGGCCCCGCTCCGGGCCGCGGGCGTGGATCGCATCTCGATCGGCGACTTCGCGGGCAAGGTGCGCGAGCTGCTGCCCTTCCTCGGTGGCGAGGACGGCCCGCTCCCCCAGGCCGTCGAGCAGGCGGGCCAGGGCGGGCCGACCGTCAACATCGCCCGGCTCGAGAGCCCGGGGACCCTCGAGGCCGAGCTGCGGAGCGCCCTCCGCGAGCCGCTGGCCGACACCCGCCTGACCGTTGCCGACGGCATCGCCAGGATCGGCCACTACTCGCTCGGTTCGACCGAGGTGCACCACGGCAACGTGGTCGTGCTGAAGGGCGACGCTGAGATCCACGGCGAACTCGACGGCAACCTGGTCACGCTCGACGGCGACATCATCGTCCATCCCGGCGCCCGGATCACCGGGGACGTGCTGGCGATCGGCGGCCGAGTGCGCGACCCCGCGGGGCACGACCCGAGCAGCGGGATCACCGGCACCTTCCAGGCGATCGAGGCCTACACCCCGCCGTCGGCGCCGGTCGCGGTCCCCGCGATCGTCGCCCGGCGCGCCGCGGGACTGGTCGGCGTCTTCCTCACCCTGCTGGTGCTCGGCTTCGGGATGGTCACCTTCGGCCGACCGAACCTCGAGATCGTCTCCGACACCGTGACCCATTCCTTCGGGCGCGCCTTCCTCGCCGGCGTGCTCGGGCAGATCCTGATCCTGCCGACGTTCGGGATGCTGGTGGTCGGCCTCTTCCTCACGGTGGCCGGTGCGCTGCTGGTCCCGTTCGCGGTGGTCGTCTATGCGCTGCTGGCGATCGTGGCCGTGCTGGGCGGCGTCCTCGCCGTCGCGCACGCGATGGGCGAGACGATCACCCGGCGGCGGATGGCGCGCGGGCTCTCCGCCTCGCCCAACGCCTACCGCTACGTGCTGACGGGGCTGCTCGCGATCGCCGCGAGCTGGCTGGCGTGGATCGGCTTCGGCTGGGTCCCGGTGGCGGGCACCATCGCGTTCCTCGCCGCGGCGCTCGGCAGCTGGTGCGTCGCGACCGCGGGCTTCGGCGCGGCGCTGCTCTCGCGCGGCGGGATCCGGGAGGAGTTCACCGGCCGCCTGCTGCCGCCGGCGATGATGACCGACGAGTACCTGTGGGCCACGCCGCAGCTCGGCGTCCCCGCCGTCAAGCGTCCGCCGAAGGACGTGGCGTGACCCGCACCGTGCTGCTGGCCGCCGCGCTCGCGCTGGCGGCGCCGCTCGGCGCGCAGTCGATGCGCAGCTACACCGCGTCGCGCCCGCTGGGCGGTCCACAGCCGCCGCTCCGCACCACGCTCGACTTCGGCGCGGGCCGCGTCGTGGTCCGTGCCGGCGCCGACGACATACTCTACGACGTGCGGCTCCGCTACGACGCCGAGCGCTACGCCCCCATCCATCGCTACGAGCCCCGCACCGGGATCCTCCACCTCGGCGTCGCGTCGGTGGGCGGCGCCGGGATCCGGGTCACGTCGCGCAGCCAGCTCGAGCAGGTGGCGCGCTTCGAGTTCGCACCGTCGGTCCCGCTCCTGCTGCAGGCCAACCTCGGCGCCAGCGAGGCGGTGCTCGACCTGGGCGGCCTCCACCTGGTCGAACTCGCGGTGCGCTCGGGCGCCACGCGCGGCACGGTGGAGGTCTCCCGTCCCACCAGCGGCGAGTGTCGCGAGGCGACGTTCAGCGTCGGCGCGGCCGAGCTGGTCGCGATGCACCTCGCCAACGCCGGCTGCGCCGCGGTCCGCGTCGAGGGTGGCGTCGGTCGCGCGGTGCTCGACTTCGGCGGCGCGTGGCGCCGCGATGTCGCCGTCTCGGCCGAGCTGTCGATGGGCACCCTCACGCTGCGCATCCCCCACGGCACCGGGGTCCGGATCGACGCCGACCGCTTCCTCTCCCACCTCGCCACGACCGAGATGACCCGCGACGGCAACGTGTGGACCACCGCCGGCTTCGCCTCCGCGACCCACAAGCTCACGGTGCAGCTGAAGACGAACGTCGCGGGCGTCGAGGTGGAGTGGATCGACTGACGGCGAACGGCGACCAGCGAACGGCGAACAGCACGAAGCGGTGACCTCATCCCGAGCGCAGCGAGGGACCCCTTGCCTTGGCGAGAGGTCCCTCGCTGCGCTCGGGACGAGGTCCGACCTTGTTCGCTGCTCGCTGTTCGCTGATCGCTACTCGAACGTCGGCATCCGCACGCCGACCTCGTCGAGCCGCTGCTCGACCCGCTCGGCGACCTCCGTCAGCAGCACGGCGGCCTGGGAGGCCGGCGCGTCCACCACCACCGGCAGACCGCGGTCCGCCGCGTCGGCGATGCCGCCCTGGAGCGGCAGCATCGCCAGCAGCGGCACGCCGAGCTCGGCGGCGAGCCGCTCGCCGCCCCCGGTGCCGAAGAGGTCGTGGCGCATGCCGGTGACCGGGTCGAGGAACCCGCTCATGTTCTCGACCACGCCGAGGACGGGGACGTTGACGCGGTCGAACATCCTCGCGCCGCGCAGCGCATCGCCGACGGCGACCTCCTGCGGCGTCGTCACGATCACCGACCCGTGCACCACCGCCTGCTGCACGAGCGACAGCTGGGCGTCGCCGGTGCCGGGGGGCATGTCGACGACCAGGTAGTCGAGCTCGCCCCACGCCACGTCGTGGAGGAACTGCTGCAGCACCTTGGTGATGATCGGCCCGCGCCAGATCGCCGGCGCGTCGCGGTCGACGAGGAACCCGATCGACATCAGCTTCACGCCATGCGCCTCGAGCGGGATGATCCGCTTGTGCGCGTCGATCCCCGGCCGCTCGTACACCCCCATCATGCGGGGCACGTCGGGGCCGTAGAAGTCGGCGTCGATCAGCCCGACCCGCTTCCCGCGGCGCGCCAGCGCGATGGCGAGGTTGACCGACACGGTCGACTTGCCGACGCCGCCCTTGCCGGAGGAGACCGCAATGACGCGGTCCACGCCGGCGATCGTCATCGGCTGCGGGGCCGGCGGGACGCCGGCCTGCGCGCTCTGCGGCGGCGGATGGGTCGCCGGCGCCGGCCCCGCGGGGTCGGCCACCTTGATGCGCGGCGCCTCGTGGCCGGCGACGGCCAGCGCCTGGCGCGCCTGGCGCACCAGCGTCGCGGGGTCGTCGCGGCGCAACAGGAAGGTGAAGGCGGGATTCCCCGCCTCGATCGCGAGGTCGGCGATCATGCCGGAGGCGACCAGCCCCAGGCCGGTGCGCGGGTTCACGACCTGGTCGAGCACCTCGCGGACGCGCGCGAGCGTCGTGTCGTCGTTCATACCGCCTCCACCGTGCGAACCTCGGGGACCGACTGGCGCAGCCGGACCTCGATGCCCTGCCGGAGGGTGATCGTCGCCGCCGAGCAGCCCTGGCAGGTGCCGCCCAGGCGAAGCGTCAGCCGGCCGTCCGCCGGGTCGAAGTCGATGATCTCGACGCTGCCGCGATGCGACGCGATGTACGGCCGGATCCCGTCGAGTCCGCGCTCGATGCGCTCGAGCACCTCGGCCAGGTCGAGCTCGGCGGGTGGCTCCGCGGCGGGGCCCATCACCGTCCCCCGTGCTCGGCGAGGAAGGTGCGCGCCGCCGCGAGGACGGTCGCCTGCACCGCGTCCATCGAACCGCTGATCGCCACCCCGGCCGCCTTGGTGTGGCCGCCGCCGCCGAATTCGCGCGCCAGCGCGGCGACATCCACGCGCCCCACCGACCGGAACGAGACCTTGATCCGGCCCCCCGTCACCTGGCGGAACAGGATCGCGAGTCCGACGCCCCGGATCGCCCGGGCGTGCTCGATGACGCCGTCGAGGTCATCGGCGTCGACCCCGTGGCGCTCGAGCGCGCCGGGCGGGACGGTGAGCCAGGCCAATCCATGCTCGGGTTCGACCACGAGGGTCTCGAGCGTCTCGGCGAGGAGTCGCGGCCGTCCCGGCGGGGCGCTGGCGTACACCTCGAGGTAGACCTCCTCGGGGTCGGCACCGCGCTCGAGCAGCTCGGCGGCGATCCGGAGCGTCTGGGGCGTGGTGTTGGAGAACCGGAACGAGCCGGTGTCGGTGACGATCGCCACGTAGAGCGCGTGGGCGACCGGCCGGGTCACCAGCCAGCCAAGCTCCTCGGCCAGCCGGAAGATCAGCTCGCCGGTGGCCGCCGCGCGCGAATCGACCAGGCGGGGTCCGGGCGGCAGCACGCCGGGCCCGACGTGGTGGTCGATGCAGGCCACCGGCACGCCGCGCTCGGCAACCGTGGTGGCAAGCGACCCCAGCCGGCTCAGGTCGGCGATGTCGAGCACGATCACCAGGTCGGCCTGGCGGAGCTCGCGCACCGCCTTCTCGCTCCGGTCGACCCCCGGGAGGTCCGCGAAGAGGAAGCCGAACCGGTCGGGCGTCGGGGTGGGGTTGGCGATCGTCGCGTCGAGGCCGGCGCCCCGGAGCAGGTGCACCAGCGCGACCTGGCTGCCGAGGCCGTCGCCGTCGGGATGGACATGGGTGACCAGGCAGATCCGGCGCCCGGGAACGAGGAGCGCCGCCAGCTCCTGGGCCGCGGCGCTCACCGTGGTTGCATCGGTCGACGTCATGCGAGGAAGGTAATCACCCTCCGCCGGCCACCCGCGCGTCCCGGCCCAGGACCGAGTGCGTCCGGCCGTAGGCGAAGTAGATCACCAGGCCAAGCCCCATCCAGACCAGCAGGCGGATCCACGTGTCGCGGGGCAGGCCCGACATCATGTAGCCGCAGATCAGGATGCCGAGGGTCGGCACCAGCGGCACCAGCGGCGTGCGGAACGGCCGCTCGAGGTCCGGCTGGACCCGCCGCAGCACGATGATGCCGCCACAGACGATCACGAACGCGAGCAGGGTGCCGATCGACACCAGCTCGCCGAGGAGCCCGATCGGGAAGAGGCCCGCGATCACCGCCGCCACGCAGCCGGTGATGATCGTCGAGACGTAGGGCGTGCGGTACTTCGGGTGCACCTTGCCGAAGACCGGCGGGAGCAGCCCGTCGCGCGCCATCGAGTAGAAGATCCGCGGCTGGCCCATCAGCATCACCAGCACCACCGAGGCCAGGCCGGCGATCGCGCCGACGTTGACCAGGTAGCCGAGCCACGCGAGCGCGGGACCGGCCTTCTCGATCGCGACGAAGACCGGGTGCGGCACGTTGAGCTCCGCGTAGGGCGCGATCCCGGTCATCACCAGCGCCATCGCGATGTACAGCACGGTGCACACGGCCAGGGAGCCGAGGATGCCGATCGGCAGGTCGCGCTGCGGGTTCTTGGCCTCCTGGGCCGCGGTCGAGACGGCGTCGAAGCCGATGTAGGCGAAGAAGATCACGCCGGCGCCGCGGAGGATGCCGCTCAGCCCGAACTCGCCGAAGGCGCCGGTGTTGGGCGGGATGAAGGGCGTCCAGTTCGCGGTGTCGACGTGGCCGATCCCGAACCCGATCACCAGCAGGACGATCGCCACCTTCACGAAGACGATGACGTTGTTGAAGCGCGCCGACTCGCGGATCCCGACCACCAGCAGCGCGGTCAGCAGCAGCACGAGCGCCATGGCGGGGAGGTTGATCACGCCGCGCACCAGGGTGAAGCCCTGGGCGGCGCAGTCCGCCGCGGCGACCGCGGTGCGGCTCGCCGCGTCGAGTGCCACGCCGCCGGTGGCGGGATCGACGCAGATCCGGCTCGCCACCAGCGTGTGGGTGCCGACCACGTCGAGCGGGGCGCCGACGAACTGCGGCGGCAGCGTGATCCCCAGCTCGGTGAGGAAGGCGGTGAAGTACCCCGACCAGCCCACCGCGACGGTCGAGGCCGCGAACAGGTACTCGAGGATCAGGTCCCACCCGATGATCCAGGCGACGAACTCGCCCAGCGTGGCGTAGCCGTAGGTGTAGGCGCTGCCCGCCACCGGGATCATCGACGCGAACTCGGCGTAGCAGAGGCCGGCGAACAGGCAGCCGGCCCCCGCCAGGACGAACGAGATGGCGATCGCCGGGCCGGCATACTGGGCCGCGGCGGTGCCGGTGAGGACGAAGATTCCCGCGCCGATGATGGCGCCGATGCCGAGGAACACGAGGTTGGTCGCGGTCAGGGCCCGCTGCAGCTCGTGCTCGCTGTCGGTCGGCATGAACGCCGACAACGGCTTGGTGCGGAACAAGTTCACAGGATCGACCCCGGCGGCGGGAGCTTCTCCTCCTGCGGCGTCGAAAGCAGCTTGCGGAACGACCAGCCGGTGAGGCCGAGGACGCAGCCCCAGGCCACCAGCATGAAGATGAGTGCCTTGGTTGTCATGTCAGTCCTCCTGGCCGAGGGCCCGGCGACGGGCCCACGCCTTCTTGATGAGCCAGAGCTGGAAGAGCAGGATCAGCACCATCACGCCGCGCGAGGCCCAGCGCACCGCGCTCCGCTCGGGGGTCTCCCCGTCCATCATAAGGGTGGGGTACGCCTCGCGCACCGTCCACCACGCCATCATCACCAGCAGGAAGACCGGCGTGACGTAGGTCATCACGAACTTGTAGAAGCGCGGGATCCGGATCGAGGCGCCCTCGTGGAGCTCGTTCCACATCCGGTCGGGGCCCAGCACCCACACGAACAGGATCGTCTCGACGATCGCCAGCACCACGAGGCCGAAGGTGCCCGCCCAGTAGTCCCACTCGTCGAGGAAGCCGCGCGTGTTGTAGACGATGTGGACGCAGCCGAGCGCGACGGCGATCGCGCCGAGCACCCAGACGGTCTGCTTGCGCTTCCAGCCGAAGTTCTCCTCCACGAACGACAGCGCCGGCGTCGCCATCGACACCGACGAGGTGATCCCGGCGAAGAAGAGCAGGCCGAACCACATCACGCCGGCCGCCGCGCCGATCATCGCCCCGCCGGGCAGCTGGTTGAAGACCAGCGGCATGGCGATGAAGCCGAGGTCGAACGACCCCTGGTTGGCGATCGCCATCGCGCCGGTCACGCCGAAGAAGGCCACGATGGCCGGGATCGCCAGCGAGCCGCCGAGGACCACCTCGGCCGTCTCGTTGGTCGCCGCCGTGGCGATCCCGGAGAGCGCGATGTCGTCCTTCTTGGTCAGGTACGAGGCGTAGGCCTGGAGCGAGCCCATCCCGACCGAGAGCGTGAAGAAGATCTGGCCGGTGGCGGCGAGCCACACCGAGGGCTCGGCCAGCTTCGACCAGTCGGGCGAGTACATGAAGTTGAGGCCCTGCAGCGGCGAGGTCGTCGTCGCCACGCCGTCGATCATCACCGTCTGGTCGCCCAGGGTCAGCACCCGGACCACCAGGATCGCGGCGAAGACGAAGAGGATCGGCATCCCGATCTTGGCGAGCTTCTCGATCCCGGCCGAGATCCCCTTGCTGACCACCCAGAAGTTGATCGCGATCGTGACGAAGAAGAACGCGAACGGCGTCCAGAAGCCGTGCACCGAGCCGTTCTGCAGGTTCACGTAGGAGCCGAAGAAGGCCTGCATCCCCGGCTGGTCGAGGCCGCGGGTGGCGCCGGTGGCCGAGAACCAGGTCCACGCGAGCGTCCAGGACTCGATGTAGCAGTAGTAGATCAGCACCACGCAGGGCATGAACAGCCCCAGCACGCCGAGGTATTTGGCGACCGGGTGCTTCCAGATCGACTGGAACATCCCGGGGACCGAGCCGTGGCCGCGCTGGCCGCCGTAGCGGCCGACGCCCCACTCGATCCACATCAGCGGGATCCCGACCAGCAGGAACGCGATGAAGTACGGGATCATGAACGTGCCGCCGCCGTTCTGGACCGCCTGGCGCGGGAAGCGCAGGAAGTTGCCCAGGCCGACGGCGTTGCCGGCCATGGCCAGGATGAGGCCGATCCGCGAGCCCCATCGCTCGCGCGAGACTTGGGTGTCGGTCACGACTCCCTCGGGGTGGATGGTGTGGTGTGGCTCACTTGTACACCGGGAATTCGCCTGCCTTGTACTTCGCCCAGTACTCCTGGAGGTCGCGGCGGACCTTGCCGCTCAGGAGGAGCACGCCGAACAGGTTGGGGAACGCCATGCCGAGGATCATCAGGTCGCCGAAGTTGAGGACGTTCTGCGCCGAGATGATCGACCCGAGGAAGGTGAAGATCACGAAGATGAACTGGAAGATCCGGCTCTTGCCGTCGCCCACCAGGTAGCTCCAGCAGCGCTCGCCGTAGTAGCTCCACGAGATCATGGTCGAGAACGCGAACAGCAGCACGCAGATCGCCAGGATGTACGGGAACCAGGCGATGTGCTGGCCGAACGCCCGCGAGGTGAGCGCGGCGCCCTGGTTGCCGGTGATCAGCGCCATGTTGTCCGGGTTGTTGTAGCTCTCGGTGATCACGATCACCAGCGCGGTCATGGTGCAGACGACCACCGTGTCGATGAACGGCTCCAGCAGCGCGACGATCCCCTCGCGCACCGGGTACGGCGTGCGCGCCGCCGAGTGGGCGATCGCCGCCGACCCGGCGCCGGCCTCGTTGGAGAAGGCCGCCCGGCGGAAGCCCATCACCAGCACGCCGACGAACCCGCCGTAGAGCGCCGGCGGGTTGAAGGCGCCGTGGATGATCTCGCCGAACGCCGCCGGGATGTGGCCGGCGTTGTCGAACAGGATGTAGAGCGCCGCCAGGACGTAGATGCCGACCATCGCCGGCACGATCTTGTCGGCCACCTCGGCGATCCGGCGGATCCCGCCGATGATCACCACGCCGACCAGGGCGGAGAGCACGAGGCCGTACAGCCAGGGATACGTGACGAGGAACGGCAGCGACTCCTGCACCGCGTTCATGCTCTGGTTGACCTGGAAGGTGTTGCCGCCGCCCAGCGACCCGCCGATGCAGAGCACGGCGAAGATCACCGCGAGCACCCGACCGAGGCGGCCGAGGCCCAGTTCGCCGAGTCCCTTCGAGAGGTAGAACATCGCGCCGCCCATCACGTGGCCGTCGGGGCGGATCTCGCGGTATTTCTGGCCCAGCGTGCACTCGGCGAACTTCGACGACATCCCGAGCAGGCCGGCGATGATCATCCAGAAGGTCGCCCCGGGCCCGCCGAGGGAGACCGCGATCGCGACGCCCGCGATGTTGCCGAGGCCGACCGTGGCCGACAGTGCCGCCGACAGCGCCTGGAAGTGCGAGACCTCACCGGTGTCGTTGGGGTTGCTGAACTTCCCGCGGGTGACGTCGATCGCGTGGCGGAAGCCGCGCAGGTTGATGAACCCCATCCGGAACGTCAGGAAGGTCGCCCCGAGCACCAGCCAGAGCACGACGATCGGCAGCTGGTGGTCGGGATCCCAGAACAGGACGTCGGCGAAGAAGACGCTGTTGAGCGGATTGACGATCAGCGTGCCGAACAGGTTGTCGATCGCCTGCATGAGCCCGCTGCCGACGGCGTCCTGGGCGCCGGCGGCCTGGCCCAGCAGCGGGGTCGCGGCGACGGCGAGGAGCGCGGACAGGGCGAGGAACGGGCGCACGAGACGGGAACGACGCGTCATGTCACGTCCTGGGAGGAAGGGCGAGGGTCGCTGATGAGCCGTACGTGCGGCCGGCAACCGAGGTTGCCGGCGCGCGGGGGTCAGACGCTGTAGTTCGGTGCTTCGCGGGTGATCGTGACGTCGTGGGGGTGCGACTCGCGGAGGCCCGCGGTGGTGATCCGGATGAATTCGGTGTGGTCGCGCAGGTCGGCGAGCGAGGCGGCGCCGCAGTAGCCCATGCCGCTGCGCAGCCCGCCGGTCATCTGGAAGAGGACGTCGGCCACCGGCCCCTTGTAGGGGACGCGGCCCTCGATCCCCTCGGGCACCAGCTTGCTCGGGGAGACCTCGCCGTCCTGGAAGTAGCGGTCGGCACTGCCATCCTGCATCGCGGCGAGCGAACCCATGCCGCGAATCAGCTTGAAACGCCGCCCCTCGGCGAGGATGCTCTCGCCCGGGCTCTCCTCGGTGCCGGCCAGCATCGAGCCCATCATCACGCTCTCCGCGCCGGCCGCGAGCGCCTTGACGACGTCGCCGCTGTACTTGACGCCGCCGTCGGCGATCACCGGCACGTCGCCCGCCCCGCGGATCGCGTCGAGGATCGCGGTGACCTGCGGCACCCCCACGCCGGTCACCACCCGCGTGGTGCAGATCGAGCCGGGCCCGATGCCGACCTTCACCGCGTCCACCCCCCGCTCCACCAGCGCGCGCGCCCCCGCCTCGGTGGCGATGTTGCCGGCGACCAGCTGGAGGTCGGGGAACGCGTCGCGCAGCAGCGCCACGGTGTCGAGCACTCCCGCCGAGTGGCCGTGGGCCGAGTCGATGACGACCACGTCCACCCCGGCGTCGACCAGGGCGGCGGTGCGCACCTTGGCCTCGGCGCCGGCACCAACGGCCGCCGCCGCGCGGAGCCGGCCGTGCCGGTCCTTGTTCGCGTCCGGGTGGTCGCGCCGCTTGAAGATGTCCTTGACCGTGATGAGGCCCTTGAGCGTCCCGTCGGCGTCGACCACCGGCAGCTTCTCGATCCGGTGCCGCGCGAGGATCGCCTCGGCCTCGTCGAGCGTGGTCCCGACCGGCGCCGTGACCAGCCGGTCCTTCGTCATCGCCTCGGCGATCGGCCGGTCGAGCGCCGTCTCGAACTGCAGGTCGCGGTTCGTGATGATCCCGATGAGCCGCCCCGCCCCGTCCACGATCGGCACGCCGCTGATCCGGAAGCGCCGCATCAGCGCGTGCGCCTCGCGCACCGGCCGGTCGGGTCCCAGCGTGATCGGGTTGAGGATCATCCCGCTCTCGCTGCGCTTGACGCGATCGACCTCCGCGGCCTGGCGGTCGATCGACATGTTCTTGTGGATCACCCCGATCCCGCCGGCGCGCGCCATCGCGATCGCCATCTCGGCCTCGGTGACCGTGTCCATCGCGGCGGAGACGAGCGGGACGTTGAGCGGGATCGCGCGCGTGAAGCGCGTCGCGGTGGAGACGTTGCGGGGATGGACGGTCGAGTGGCGCGGGAGGAGCAGGACGTCGTCAAACGTCAGCCCGGGATCGGGACGGAGGAGACTCATCCGTGTCCCCCGGGGCCTGTCGTGCGGCGGGGCGCGAGATACATCACCAAACCTACCCCGCAAATCCCGGTTCGATCAACCCGCGCCCTGCCCCTCGTCGGGCTTCGCGGGCGCGGCCGGCGGCGCCGGCTTGGGCGGCTCCGCGCTCCCCTTCGCCACCTTGGCCGCCTCGTCCACCACCGACTGGGCGGCCGAGGCCAGCCCCTTCATGACCTTGGACGCGCCGTCGAAGAAGGTGACCGTCCCGGCAATCGCGTCCACCGGCACCTTCCCCATCCGCATGGTGTCCTCGACCCGTTCGGTGAGGCGCGTGAAGATGTTGTCGGGCGCCGAGCGGCCGGCGTACTTGCTCTCGAGGAACTCGATGTAGTCGAGCACCTGATAGCCGCGCTCGTCGGAGAGCGCGTCCAGGTGCCTGAGGATCCGGTCCTTCACGTGTTGCTGCACCGCTCCTCCTCGCTCAATCGATCCGCCGCACCAGGTCGAGCACCGGCGTCGGCAGGAAGCGCGTCTTCCCGGCGCGGACCGTGGCCCGCACCTTCACCTGGGCGAGCGGCTCCATGCGCCGGAAGGCCTCGACCTCGCTGCCCTGTACGACCAGGTAGACGAACCCGGTTTCGGGCAGCGGCCCCCGCGCCAGCACGTAGGGCTGGCCGAGCGGCAACTCGGGGCGCAGCTCGTCGGCCAGCTGGACTGCGAGGACCTGCAGGCTCCACTCCACCGTCTGCCCCACGAACCGGTCGGGGTCGGCGCGGATCTCCGCCGCCGAGATCTGGTCGGGGGCGGCGGTCGACCCGACCACCGCATCCCGGACCCACACGTCGAGCTGCACCCGGCTCCACCCCCCCTGGCGGTCGACCACCCGGACCGGGCGAGTCGCTTCCACCCGGCCGATCGGCGGGCCGTCGGGCCGGGCGCTGAACTCGGTGCCGGCGGGAAGCGCCGGTCCGGCCGAATCGGGTGTCGCCTGGGGGGCCGCGGCCGTCGGGACGGCGGGCGATGGCGAGGCCGTCGCGGCCCTGGTCGCGCTCCCGGGGACCCAGGCGGTCCGACGGACCTGGACCCAGCCACCGCGAGTCCCGACCCGATGGAACAGCGCCCCGATCACCGCCGTGGCCCGGAGCGGGGCGTCGGCCGCCGGTTCCGCCCGGACCTCGGCGAGGGCGCCGGGGGCGACCGACACGTCGTACCCCTCACGGACATCGTCCCGGAGCGAGGCCGACGCGATCCAGCCGTCGAACGTCACCTCGCGGAACCCGCCGCGCTCGGCGCCGAACCGCACGATGGCGCCCTGGACCAGGCGACCGAGCACCGTCCCGCCCGGTTCCTTGACGAACTCGGTCTGGGTGGTGATCCGGTCGGCGCCCTGGCCGGCGAGCGGCGACGCCAGCGCCGCCACGGCGACGCAGAGAGCCGCAAATCCGGTTGGAAGGCGGGATCGCGGGTGGGTAGATTCCGGTGTTCGGGTCACGGATCGAGAGTAAAACGTCGCGGAGGAGCATGTCAAACGCGAGCGGGCGCGCCGCACCGGTCGTCCTCATCGTCCTGGACGGCTGGGGATGGCGGGCCGAGCGCGAAGGCAATGCGATCGCCCTGGCGAGCACCCCGACCTGGGATCGCCTCGTGCCCGGGCCGCCGGCCACCCTCCTCGACGCGAGCGGCCTCTCCGTGGGCCTGCCCGAGGGCCAGATGGGCAACTCGGAGGTGGGCCACCTCAACCTCGGCGCCGGCCGGGTCGTGCCGCAGGACCTCGTGCGCATCGACCGCAGCTTCGCCGACGGCGAATTTGCCCGGCTGGACGCGATCACCACCCTGGCGGCAAGGCTCCGACGGGACGGCGGCACCCTCCACCTGATCGGCTTGATCGGGTCGGGCGGCGTCCATGCGATCGACCGGCACTGGCGCGGCACGATCGCCGCCTTCGCCGACCTCGGCGTGCCCCGCATCGCGATCCACGGCTTCCTCGACGGCCGTGACTCCGCGCCGACGTCGGCGGCCGATTTCGTCCGACGACTCCAGGACGACATCGCCGAGGTGGGTGGCGGGCGCACCCTCATCGCGTCGCTGGTCGGCCGGTACTTCGCGATGGACCGCGACCGTCGCTGGGAACGCACCCGGCTCGCCAACGACCTGCTGGTGCACGGCACCGGCACGCCGGTCGAGGACCCGGTCGCCGGGATCACCGCTGCGTACCAGCGCGGCGAGACCGACGAATTCATCAAGCCGCTCGTGGTGGTCCGGGACGGGTCGCCGGTCGCGACGATGCGCGACGGCGACGCGGTCTTCGGCGTCAACTACCGCTCCGACCGGATGCGCCAGATCATCGCGGCACTCGCGGTCGCCGGCTTCGACGGCTTCGACGTGCGCGACCGACCCGCGCTCGCCGTCGCGACCATGACGCAGTACGACCAGACCTTCCCGTTCCCGCCGGCGTTCGTGCCGTTCTCGATGGCGCGGATCCTCGCCGAGGAGCTGAGTCGCCACGCGCGGACCCAGTTCCGGACCGCGGAGACGGAGAAGTACCCGCACGTCACCTACTTCTTCAACGGCGGCAACGAGGTGCCGTGGAAGGGCGAGGAGCGCGAGCTGGTCGCCTCGCCCAAGGTGGCGACCTACGACCTGCAGCCCGAGATGAGCGCCGACGGCGTCGCCGACACCCTGATCCGGGCGATCGACCGTGGCGACCACGACTTCTTCCTCTGCAACTTCGCCAACGCCGACATGGTGGGGCACACCGGCGTGATGCCGGCGGTGCTCCGCGCGGTCGAGACGGTGGACCGCAACCTCGGCCGCATCCTCGCCGCGGCCGAGCGGCGCGGCGTCCGCGTGCTCGTCACCGCCGACCACGGCAACGCGGAGCAGATGATCGACCCGCTGACCGGCGGCCCCCACACCGCCCACACCACCAACCTGGTCCCGTTCGTCGGGATCGGGCCGGGCACGGCCGGCCTCCGTGCACGCGGGGCGCTCTGTGACGTCGCCCCCACCATCCTGCGGCTGCTGGCGCTCGACCAACCAGGCGAGATGACCGGCACCTCCCTCCTTCCCGGATGACCTTCGTGCGCCGTTTCGCGCTTGCCGCCTGCTGCCTGCTCGCCCCCGCCGCCCTCGCCGCGCAGGTCGGGCACCCGCCGGCGAAGTCGCCGTACACCGACATCCATCCGCAGACGTCGTTCGAGGTCTTCGCCGGCATGCTCGGCGGGGGCGGCGGCCCGCTCCGGGTCGGCCCGCGCGACGGGCCGGTGGGCGGGATCCGGGTGCTGCTGCGGTCCAACAGCACCATCTCGCTCGGCTTCGGCGTCTGGGGCGGCCAGGCGAAGCGGACGCTCGTCGACCCGGATGCGACGCTCGCCACGCGCTTCGGCGCGTCGGTCGACCAGGGGCTCTACGGCGCCGAGGCGCTGCTGCAGCTGAACGTCACCGGCAGCAAGGCGTGGCACCACCTCGCCCCGTTCGTCGGCCTCGGACTCGGCGCGGTGAAGACCGGCCCCTTCGACGACGTCTCCGGGTATGAGTTCGGTACGAAGTTCTATTTCGCGCCGATGGTGGGTAGCCGCGTCTTCGTCTCGCGGCGATTGTACCTCAGGGCCGAAGGACGGGCGTTCGCGTGGAAGCTGAGCTACCCCCCGTCGTTCAGCCAGGAGCCGGATGCCGAACCGGGCTCCTCCGATCACCCGAACGCGCTGAATCCAAGCGGCAGCACCGGCCAGTACGTCCTGGCACCGACCGCGATCTTCGGCTTCGGCTTCTCGTTCTGAACGGTCGGCGATGCACTGCCAGCTCACCCGCCGCGTGACCTTCCACGCCGCGCACCGGATGGCGCGCGGCGACTGGTCCGCCGAGGAGAACGCGCGTCGCTTCGGCGCCGCCGCCCTGGCTCCGGGACACGGCCACCTCTACCGGGTGGCGGTCACGGTCGGCGGTCCGCTCGATCCGGAGACCGGGACGGTGGTTGACCTCGGGACGCTCGACCGGGTCCTCGAGGAGGAGGTGGTGCGACGCTTCGATGGCGGCCACCTCAATGCGCTGCTCCCGGAGGTCGCCTCGGGACGCGCGGTGCCGGGATGCGAGGCGATCGCCGCCGCGATCTGGCGTGCGGTCGCCCCACGGCTCCCGGAGGCCACCCGACTCGTGCGGGTCACGGTGGCCGAGGACGAGTCGCTCGAGGCCGACTGCCTCGGACCGGACTGACCCTTCACGGAAGGACGTCGCGATGCCGAATTCACGGTGCTGGAGTCTCGCCGGGGCCGTCCTGCTGGCCGCCGCACCACTCGGCGCGCAGGCGACCCACGACGAGGCCCGGATGACGGTCGGCGTCGCCGGCGGATGGATCAGCGGCGCCGGTCTCTGGTCGGTCCAGCAACCGGTCTTTGCCAACAACTCGCAGATCGACCTCTTCTCGATCGCGCGTGACGTCCGCCCCTCGCTCCTGCTCAGCGCCCAGCTCACCTACTTCCCGAGTTCGAAGTTCGGCTGGACCGGCGAGCTCACCTATCTCGGCCTCGGCACCACCGACGGCTGCGCCATCCTCGACGACCACGGCGACGTGTTCAATCGCCTGGCGTGCGGCGCCCTCGCCGGGCACAAGCGCGCCGCCAGCGGCGTCGCCGCGCTCGGCGGCATCATCTATCGGCTCTCCTCCCGAGGCGACCTGCAGCCCTACATGCGCGCCCAGGCCGGGATCGGGCTGGTCCCGCGCAGCACCACCGCGGTCACCGCCTTCTTCGGACAGGACAACGACACCGCGCTGCCGATCTATCTCGAGGAGGGCGGCAAGGAGGTCAAGCCGGTCGGTGCGCTCTCGCTCGGCCTCGCGACCGCCGTGCGCAACGGCTACCAGTTCCGGCTCGAGGCGCGCGGCACGGCGATCCAGCTCGCCACCGTCACCGGCCCCACCGCCGCGGGATCGCTCACGCCGCCAACGGGATCGAAGTGGCTCTTCCTCCCCAGCATCACGGTCGCCTGGGACATCGTCCTCGAGAAGCGTCGCGGCCGCCGCTACTGATCCCCCGATGACGGCCGTCCCGATCGACGAGGGGCTGGCGCTGATCCGCCATCACGCCGCGGCGCAACCCGCGGTCCGCGTGCCGCTCGCCGACGCGCTCGGTCACGTCCTCGCCGAGGCGCCGACGGCGCGCTGGCCGCTGCCGGCGTGGACCGCCGCCGCCATGGACGGCTACGCGGTGCACGCGCGCGACGTGCAGGGTGCCACGCGTGACGCCCCGATCGTCCTGCGGCTCGCGGGCGGCGGGCATGCCGGCGATGCCGCGCCACCGCCGCTCGAGCCCGGGACCGCCTGGCGCGTGGCAACCGGAGGCCATGTCCCCGACGGCGCCGACAGCGTGATCCGGCAGGAGGACGCGGCGGCGACGGACGCCGGCGCGAACCGCCCGGGCTCCGTCACGCTGCTCGACGATCGCGACGCCGGTCGCAACGTGCGGCCCGCCGGGAGCGACGTCGCCGCCGGTGCCACGCCACTGCCCGCCGGCACCCGGCTCGGCCCGGGACAGCTGGCGATGCTGGCGGCCCTCGGCGTGGCGACGCCGATGGTGCATCGCCACCCTCGCGTCGGCATCCTCACCTCGGGCGACGAGGTGGCACCGCTCGACGATCTCGAGCGGATCGCGGCGCGCGAGCGACTCGCCGATGCGAACGGGCCGATGCTGCATGCACTCGTCGCGGGCGCCGGAGGCGTGCCGGTCGACCTGGGGCTGGTCCCCGACGACCCGGCACGGATGCGCGACGCGATCGAGCGGGCGGGCGACGTCGACCTGATCCTCACCGCCGGCGGCATCAGCGTCGGCGCCCATGACCACGTTCCGGCGGTGATGGCGACGCTCGGCGCCGTGGTCCGGTTCCGTCGGACCCGGATCCGGCCGGGAGGGCCGACGACCTTCGCGACGCTCCCCGACGGCCGCCCGTGGCTGGCGCTTCCCGGCAACCCGGTCAGCGCGTTCGTCACGTTCCACGTGTTCGCCCGCCCGGCCATCCGGCAGATGATGGGGGACACCGCGCCCGACGCCCCGCGCCCGGTCGCCGTCCTCGGTGACGGAGACCCGCTGGCGCGCCACCCGTTGCTGGACCTCTACCTGCGGGTCACCCTGACGGCCGACCCCACCGGGGGCCCGCCCGTCGCCCGCCTCACCGGCCACCAGGGATCGTGGGTCCAGTCATCGATCGCCGTCGCCGATGCCCTCGCGATCGTCCCGGCCGGCGAGGGGACGATCGAGCCGGGGGCGAGCCTGGCCATCCTTTCGGTGAAGGGTGAAGGGTGAAGGGGCTCCCCTTCACCCTTCACCCTTCACCCTTCACCGGGTATTCTTGAGGGCAGAAGGGGAGTAGCCAGCCGCCGAGACAGGCGGCCGGCGGCATCGTCAAGACTGCGCGCCCGCGGCGCGCACGGTGCCGTCGAAACGACCGGGGCAATCACCCGGCGTCCCAGGCGAGACCTTCGTCGAAGTCCCCCGAGAGCCCGGGGGGTACGACGAAGGGCTCGCCTGAACCGTTTTGGGGGGATGCGCATGACGAACAACATCAAGACCTTCGTGCTGCTCGCCGGGCTGCTCTCGCTCTGCCTGGTCGGGGGCCAGCTGCTGGGCGGGTCGCAGGGGCTGCTGATCGGCGGGTCGATCGGGATGGTGATGGCCTTCGTGTCGTTCTGGTTCTCCGACACGATGGTGCTGCGCGGCTATCACGCCCGGATCGTGGAGCGTGCCGATGCGCCGCAGCTCTATGACCTCGTCGACGAGCTCCGCCAGCGCGCCGGGCTGCCGATGCCGCGCGTCGCGATCGTGCCGTCGCCCCAGCCCAACGCCTTCGCCACCGGGCGCTCGCCGGCCAAGGCGGTGATCGCGGTGACCGAGGGGATGCTCACCGCGATGCCGCGCGACGAGCTCGCCGGCGTCCTCGGCCACGAGCTGGCGCACGTCAAGAACCACGACATGCTCACCCAGACCGTGGCGGCGGGGATCGGCTCGATGATCTCGGTGCTGCCGTGGATGATCGGCTCGGTGATGGGCCGCGGCGACGACGATCGGCGCGGCGGCGGGCTCGGGGCGATCCTGTTCATGGTCGCCGCGCCCTTCATCGCGATGATCCTCCAGTTCGCCATCTCGCGACAGCGCGAGTTCGCGGCCGACCGCCTCGGCGCCGAGATCGCGGGTCGCGCCCGGCCGCTGGCGCAGGCGCTGACGCGGATCGAGGCGATGGCCCAGCAGCAGCCGATGGCGGTGGCGCCGCAGCTCGCGGCGCTGGCGATCCAGAACCCCCTCGGGCGCGCCGGGCTGTTCGGGCGCCTCACGAGCACCCACCCGCCGACGGCGGAACGGGTCGAGAAGCTGCTCGCGATGGACGCGGGTCGCTGACATGGCCGAGGTCGCGGGGCATCCGCCGGCGGTCTGGATCGGCTTCACGGCGCTGATCGCGCTGCTCCTCGTCGTCGACCTCGGCATCCTCAACCGGCGCGCGCACGTCCTGACGCCCCGCGAAGCCGCCACCTGGAGTGGCGGCCTCGTGCTGCTGGCGATGGCGTTCGGCGGCTGGCTCTGGTGGCGCGAGAGCGCCACGCACGCGCTGGAGTTCTACACCGGCTACCTGATCGAGCTCTCGCTCTCGGTCGACAACCTCTTCGTCTTCATCCTGATCTTCCAGTACTTCGCGGTGCCCGCCGCGCTGCAGACCAAGGTCCTCCACTGGGGCATCCTCGGCGCGCTGGTGATGCGCGGCATCATGATCGGCGCCGGCGCCCTCCTGCTGCAACGGTTCCACTGGATCATCTACGTCTTCGGCGCGATCCTCGTCATCACCGGCCTCCGGATGCTCCGCTCCGGTGACGGCCACCGCATCGAACCCGAGCGAAACCCGATCGTGCGACTGGCCCGGCGCGTCCTCCCGATGGCGCAGAGCTACGATGGCGACCGGTTCGTCACCCGCACCAACACGCGGATCCTCGCGACCCCGCTCCTCCTGGTGCTGCTGTTCGTGGAGTGGACCGACCTGGTCTTCGCCATCGACTCGATCCCGGCGATCTTCGCCGTGACCCGCGACCCGTTCATCGTCTACTCGTCGAACATCTTCGCCATCCTCGGCCTCCGCGCACTCTTCTTCCTCCTCGCCGGGATGCTCGACCGCTTCGCCTACCTCCAGGTCGGTGTCGCGTGCATCCTCGCGTTCGTCGGCGTGAAGATGCTGCTCTCGGGCTGGTTCCACATCCCGACCCTGCTCTCCCTCGGCGTGATCGTGCTGAGCCTCGCGACCGCGATCGGTGCGTCGATCCTCAAGACGCGAAGGGAAGCTGCGCACATCGAGCTGGGGTAAATGGTGAATGGTGAAGGGTGATTGGGACACCGCCCGGCATCGCAATTCCCATTCACCATTCACGAGCGGCGGATCGCCGGGCTAGCTTTGGGCATGCCTCGTCTCCCCGTCGCGATCCTCGGCGCCACCGGCACGGTGGGCCAGAAGTTCCTCGCCTTGCTCGCCGACCACCCCTGGTTCGAGGTGGTCCAGGTCACCGCCTCGGCCGGCCGGATCGGCCAGCGGTTCGGTGACAGTGTCCACTGGCGTGAATCCGTCCCGCTGCCCGGCCCGGTCGCCGACCTGACCCTCACCGCGACCGAGCCCGGGCCACCGGTGGCGATCGCGTTCTCCGCACTCGATGCCGTGATCGCGCGGGAGGTGGAGCCGGCGTTCGCCGCGGCGGGCGCGCTGGTGGTCAGCAACGCCTCGGCGTTCCGGATGGCCGAGGACGTCCCGCTGCTGATCCCGGAGGTCAACGCCGACCAGCTGGCGCTGCTCGACGGGCAGCGGCGGACGCGCGGCTGGACGGGCGCCCTGGTCACCAATCCGAATTGCTCGACGGCGGCGCTGGTGACCGCCTTGGCACCGCTGCACCAGGCCTTCGGCCTGCGGCGCGCCGTGGTCGCGACCCTCCAGGCGGCCAGCGGTGCCGGCTATCCCGGCGTCCCCTCGCTCGACCTGCTCGACAACGTGATCCCCTACATCGGGGGAGAGGAGCCGAAGATCGAGGCGGAGACCAACCGGCTGCTCGGGCGCCTGGAAGCCGGGCGCGTGGTGCCGGCGGCGATCGACGTCAGCGCGATGGTCCACCGGGTCCCGGTCCTCGACGGACACCTCGTCTCGGCCTCCCTCGCCTTCGACCGCCCACCCACGCCGGCGGAGGCCGCCGAGGTACTCGCGGCGTTTCAGGGTCCCGCGACGGTACGGGGGCTCCCCTCGAGTCCCGAGCGACCGATCGAGGTCGATCCGCGCGACGACCGCCCGCAGCCGCGCCTCGATCGCCAGCGGGGCGCCGGCATGACCGTCACCGTCGGCCGGATCCGTCCCTGCCCCGTGCACCACCTGCGCCTGGTCGCCCTCGGCCACAACCTGGTGCGCGGCGCCGCCGGCGCCGCGATCCAGAACGCGGAATTGTTGGTGGTGCACGAGGGGCTGGTCACGAGTGACGGGTGAATGGTCAATGGTGAATGGGAGCAGTCTCGACCGGCCTTCCCATTCACCATTCACCATTCACCATTCCACCCACACCGACAAGGCGGGATGCCGCAATGGAATCCCACACCCACTACGTCTGGTTCAACACCCAGTCGCGCCAGGAGATCATCGACATCACCGACGAGGTCGCCGCGCAGCTGGAGGCGAGTGGCATCCGCGAGGGCTTCGCGCTCGTCTCGGCGATGCACATCAGCGCCTCGGTGTTCGTGAACGACCACGAGTCGGGGCTGTGGCACGACATCCTGCGGTGGCTGGAGGAGGAGGTCGCGCCGTGGGACCCCGGCCGCTACCGGCACAACCTGACCGGCGAGGACAATGCCGCGGCGCACCTCCGCTCGCTCACGATCGGGCACGAGGTCATCGTCCCGGTGACCGACGGCGCGCTCGACCTGGGGCCCTGGCAGCGGGTGTTCTATGGGGAGTGGGACGGGCAGCGGCGCAAGCGCGTCGTCGTCAAGATCCTCGGGACGCGTTGATCTCCCGGTCGCCGGGGCCGAAGAGCCGGTTGCGTCCGGCGGCCTTGGCGGCGTACATCCGCGCGTCGGCGGCGTCGAGCAGGTCGGGGAGCGCCTCGCCGTCGTCGCCCATCGCCGCGACGCCCATCGACACCGTCACGCGCGCGGTGCCGCCGCGGGGCAGCGCGATGTCGGTGAGCCCGATCCGCACCCGCACCTCCTCGAGCTTCTCCATCGCGGCCCGGAGCCCGGTGCCGGCCATCGCCACTAGGATCTCCTCGCCGCCGTAGCGCGCCACCACGTCGCTCCGCCGCAGCGCGCCGCGCAGCGTGTCGGAGAGCTGCCGGAGCGCGGCGTCGCCCGCCGCGTGCCCGTGGGTGTCGTTGAACTCCTTGAATCGATCCACGTCGAGCATCGCGACCACGAGCGGCCTCCCCTCGCGTCGCGAGTGCGCCAGCTCGTGACCGAGGTATTCCTCCACGTAGGCGCGGTTGAACAGCCCGGTGAGGCGGTCGAACGTGCTGAGGCGGCGGAGCCGCGCGGTGCGGTTGACGACCGCGAGCGCGATCACCGTCATCGCGAGGAGCATCACGAGGCGACCGAACTGAATCGTCCAGTCGAACGCCCCGTAGGTGGCGAGGCCGAGCGCCGTCGTGCCGGGGCCGGTCACCTTGGCGGTGAGGAACGAGAGCAGCAGGTACTCCGCCATCGCGACGACGCCGGCGGTGGCGCAGACCTTCGGGGAGTAGCGGAGCGCCGACGCGGCGATCGCGAGGAAGTAGGCCTCGAAGAGCACCCGCGAGTTGGCGGTGACGATCGGCATGCCGATCGCCCAGAACGCGCAGAGGCCGAGCGAGACGATCGTGACGTCGGCCACCGTCGTGAACATCGACAGCCCCGGCCGGTAGAGCCCCCGGCGCACGGCGCGATCGAGCAGGACCGCGATCGCCACCGCGACCACCGCCACGCCGAGGCCGATCCAGTACTGCGGCGACTCCGGCGCCACCGCGAGGGAGAGCAGCGGCACCAGCAGCATCAGGAGGGTGAGCCAGGTGCGCACCCGGGCGACGAGCGCCTCGCCGTCGCGGGCCGCGTCGGCGAGGATCTCGTCGGGCGCGGCGGTGAGCCACGCCCAGAGGCGCCGGAGCCGGGATCCGCGCGGGTCGGTCATCGGGTCACATCAGCCGGTACCGGGGGCCGCTGCCCCCCTCGCGCGGCAGCCAGCGCGGCCCGACCACGTCGGTTGCCTTGCAGTCGACGCAGTTCGGCGCGTTGACCCGGAGCACCTCGCCGTCGAGCTCGTACACGCCCGCCGGGCAGACGTGGCTGTAGAACGCTGCGACGTCGGCGGGCACGTCGCGTCCGACCACGAGGTGCGACGGGATGTCGTCGCGCGTCGCGTTCCCGGACTTGAACACCGCGTCGACCTTGCTGAACGTCAGCACGTTGTCGGGCGTGAACGGGGTCGGGGGTCCCGACCGCCGGGGCGCCTCCGCGTCGCGCTTCATCGCGATCCGGCCGCCGGGGAAGGCCCCGCCCGTGAGCGTCATCAGGCCGGCCTTCACCACGCCGGTGGCGAAGCCGTCGCGGAAGGCGAGCCGCATGTTGCGGGTGCGCTTGAGGTCGCGCGCGATCCGCGAGTCGCGGACCGCCCGGTCGTAGGCCATCAGCGCGGCGCCGTCGCCGGCCCCGCCGTCGGCAAGCGCCGGGGCGATCGCGGCGGCCGCGAGCATCCCCGACTCCATCGCGTAGTGGATGCCCTTGAGCGAGGGCACGTCCACGAAGCCCGCCGTGTCGCCCACCATCACCAGGCCGTCGCCCACCAGGCGGTCGGGGATCGCGTACCAGCCGCCCTCGGGGATCGTCTTCGCGCCCCACTCCAGCATCGTGCCGCCGTCGAGGAGCTCGCGGAACAGCGGGTGCAGCTTCATCCGCTGCATCGCCTCGTGCACGTCGAGCGTCGCGTCGTGCGAGTCGAGGCCGGCCACCAGGCCGATCGAGACCTGCTCGGGGCCCATCGGGTAGCACCACGACCCGCCGAAGGCGTCGCGCGGCAGCGGCCAGCCGAGGGTGTGGATCACCCGGTCGAGCGGCCGCTTGACCTGCCAGACCTCCTTGACGCCGAGCGCGAAGATCTGCGGATTCGGGCTGCCGACGCCGCGCCACTCCCGCCACGCCTGGCCGAGCGGCCCCCGGGTCCCCTCGGCGAGCACGATCACCCGCGCGGTCAGGTCGGTCGGCTCCTGGTAGCCCTCGCCGGGATTGCCGTCGCGATCGAGGCCGCTCGCCACCGTGCGCACGCCGACGACCCGTTCGCCGTCGACCAGCAGCGACGCCGCCGGGAAGCCCGGGAAGAGGTTCACGCCGAGCGCCTCGGCCTGCTCGCCCATCCAGCGCACCACCTCGCACAGCGAGGCGACCCGGTTGCCGTGGTTCTTCATCGTCGGCGGCGTGGGGATGCGCGTCGCCTTCCGCTCGGTGAGGTAGTACACCGCCTCGGCCTCGACCGCCTGGCGGAACGGCATCTCCTCGAGCGGCATGTCGGGGAACAGCTCCCGGAACGCCACCGGGTTGATCACCGCGCCGGAGAGGATGTGCTCACCGAGCGAGGCGGCCTTCTCGAGCACCCCGACCGCGAGGTCCGGCGCCTCGCGGGCCAGCTTGATCGCGCAGGCCAGTCCGGCGGGCCCGGCACCGACGACGAGCACGTCGAGCTCGATCGCCTCCGCCGACGGCGGCTCGGCGAGGATCAGCGAGGACGGCAGCGACGGCTGGTGACGGACGGGAAGGACGACGCCCACGGGCACACCTCGACGAACATGGAAAGAGGGATGGGAAATATACTTGCGGGTGAATGGTGAATGGTGAATGGGCGCTGACCCCCTGAGGGGCGTTCCCATTCACCATTCACCATTCACCATTCACCATTCACCGTTCACCCTTCACCCTTCACCTCCAGCCCCAGGTCCGCGCTCGGCACCGAATGCGTCAGCATCCCGGTGCTCAGGAAGTCCACGCCGGTCGCGGCGTACTCGGCCACGGTGGCGAGGGTGATCCCGCCGGTCGCCTCGATGGCGATGTCCGGGCGCTCGGCGCGGGCACGCGCGGTCCACGCGCGCAGCGTCGCGGGGTCCTGGTTGTCGATCAGCAGGCGCGTGGCACCCGCGGCGATCGCCATGTCGAGCTGCGCGACCGACTCGACCTCCACCTGCAGGTCCGTGACGCCGAGGGCGCGCGCGGCCTCGAGCGCGTCGGCCAGGGTGCGGCCGCGCGCCGCGAGCGCCTGCCAGTGATTGTCCTTCACCATCACCGCGGTGGCGAGATCCATCCGATGGAGCCCGCCGCCGCCATCGAGCACGGCGCGGACCTCGAGGAGCCGCAGTCCGGGCGTCGTCTTGCGGGTGTGGAGGACGGTGACCCCGGTCCCGGCGACGCGACGGACGCATTCGGCCGTCAGCGTCGCGATCCCCGCCGCCCGCTGCAGCAGGTTGAGCAGCGGCCGCTCGGCGCGGAGGATCGCCGCGAGCGGGCCGGTGACGGTGCCGAGCACGCCCGGCTCCGCGATCGCCGTGCCGTCGTCGGCGCGCCAGGCGATCGGCGGCAGCCCGACGGCCTGGACGACGGCGTCGGCGTAGCGGCGACCCGACAGCACGAGCGGCGAGCGCGCCTCGATCACCCCGGTGCCGCGCTGCCCGTCCGCCACGGTGACGAGCGAGGTCACGTCGCGGGCGCCGTCCTCGGCGAGCGCGAGCGCGGCGAGGCGCGCCGCGTCGGCGGCGATCGCGGCGGGATCGCGGGGGTCAGTCCCCAAGCGCGACCATCCGCTGGATCGCGAGCGCCGCACGCGCACGGATCGCCTCGGGGACGTCGATCGCGTGCTGGCCGAGGCGCAGCGCGTCGCGCACGTCGAGCAGCGTGATCGTCTTCATGTAGGCGCACTCGGCGGCGCGGTCGGCCGGCACGAAGCGCTTCTCCGGCGCGACCTGGCGCATCCGGTGG
The DNA here is from genome assembly GCA_964557115.1 of uncultured Gemmatimonadaceae bacterium. Taxonomy (GTDB): domain Bacteria; phylum Gemmatimonadota; class Gemmatimonadetes; order Gemmatimonadales; family GWC2-71-9; genus Palsa-1233. The sequence continues at coordinate 12,640 of CAZKYO010000013.1, read as the reverse complement.
ATGATCCCGGTCTCGGTCGCCACGATGAAGGTGTCGGCGTCGAGCTCGCGCGTGAGCCGGATCATCCCCTCCGTCGAGGCGATGTGGATCCCGTCGGGCGGCAGGTCGCCGTCGGCCATGCGGTACAGCAGCCTCGAGGCGCAGCCGCACTCCGGATGGACCAGCACCTCGCTCCGCGGGTTGGCCTCGCGTGCCGCCTGCAGGTGGTCGATGTCGATCCCGGCGTGGACGTGGCACTCGCCCATCCAGACCTCGACCCGGCGATGCGGCCGCATCCGGCGGACGTGGGCGCCGAGGAACATGTCGGGGAGGAAGAGGATGCCGCGGTCCTCGGGGATCGCGTCGATCACGTCGAGGACGTTGCCGCTGGTGCAGCAGTAGTCGAGCTCGGCCTTCACCGCGGCGGTGGTGTTGACGTAGCCGACGGCGACATGGTCGGGGAACTCCCGCCGCCAGCCGCGCACCTCCTCGGCCGTGATGGTGTCGGCGAGCGAGCAGCCGGCCGCGAGGTCCGGGAGCAGCACCGTCTTGTCGGGCGAGAGGACCTTGGCCGTCTCCGCCATGAAATGGACGCCGCAGAAGACGATCACGTCCTCGGCCACCGACGCGGCGCGACGCGAGAGTCCCAGCGAGTCGCCGACGAAGTCGGCCACGTCCTGGACCTCGGCGCGCTGGTAGTTGTGGGCGAGGATGATCGCGTTGCGCTCGCGGGCGAGCGCGCGGATCTCGGCCTGCAGCTCCGGGATCGCCGCGTCGGGATAGGGGCTCGCCTCGATCACCGGCAGGTTGAGCGTCACTCGTCGCTCCGCGACTTGGGGTTCGGAAAGTCGGCCCGGCGATGGCCGCCGCGCGACTCGCGGCGTCCGCGGGCCGCCCGGGCGATCAGCGCGGCGACCCGCAGCTGGTCGGCGGTGTGCCACGCCCCCGACGGGGCCCGGGCCAGCAGGTCGGCCAGGGCAAGCTCGGCCTCGGCAAGGCCCGGCTCGGTCCGGATCACGCCCACCTCCCGGGTCAGAATCGAGCGCATCCGGGCCAGCAGCGCCAGCGCCTCGCCTCGATCATCCGCCCCGGCGTCCTGGTCGGTCGGCACCGGGGCGAACGGCGCCGGGGCCCGCGGGGCCGTGGCGAGCTCGTGGTGCAGCTCCCGGCCGGCACGATCGGCGAAGACCAGCCCCTCCAGCAGCGAATTCGACGCGAGCCGGTTGGCGCCGTGCACGCCCGTGTTGGCGCACTCGCCCACCGCCCACAGCCCGGGCACCGAGCTGCGTCCGTCGAGGTCGGTGCGGATGCCGCCCATCGCGTAGTGCATCGCCGGGGCGATCGGCAGCAGGTCGCGATCGAGCGCCAGGCCGTGCTCGGCGATCAGCGCGCTCACGCCCGGGAACCGCTCGACCACCTGCTCGACATGGCGGGCATCGAGCCACGCGTCGTGCCGGAACGCGCGGATCGCCACCGCCCGGGCCACCACGTCGCGCGGGGCGAGCTCGCCACGCGGATCGGTGTCCTGGACGAAGCGGTGGCCCTGCGCGTCCACCAGCCACGCCCCCGCCCCGCGCAGCGCCTCGGTGAGGAGCGGCGCGGGATTGACGCCGGGAATCCTGAGCGCGGTCGGGTGAAACTGCAGAAACTCCAGGTGCGCGAGGGTCGCGCCCGCGGCGTGGGCGAGCGCCCAGCCGTCGCCGGTCGCGACCGGCGGATTGGTCGTCACCTCGAACAGCTGCCCGACGCCGCCGGTCGCCAGCACCACCGCGGGGGCGGCGATCGCCGACGGCTCGCCATCGGCGTCCTGCACGATCGCCCCGACCACGCGGTCGTGATGGCGGACCAGGCGGCGCACCCGGGTGCGCTCCACCAGCGTGATCCGCCGGTCCGAGCGCACCACGCGCGAGAGCGTCTCGACCAGCGCGGCCCCGGTGCGGTCGCCTTCCGCGTGGACGATGCGGGGGCGCGAATGGGCCGCCTCGAGGCCGAAGCGCAGCGCGCCATCGGGGCCGCGGTCGAATCGCGCCCCGAGTTCGAGCAGCTCGCGGACCCGCGCGGGGCCCTCGGTGACCAGGACATCGACCGCGAGCGGATCGGCGAGGCCGTCGCTGGCGGCGATCGTGTCGGCGGCGTGCAGGGCGGGCGAGTCGGCCGCGTCGAGCGCGACGGCGATGCCGCCCTGCGCCCACGCGGTGTTGGAGTCCTGCAGGGTGGCCTTGGTGACCAGGAGCACGTCGTGCCCCTCGGCCGCAAGCCGCCAGGCCGTCCAGAGGCCGGCCACGCCGGTGCCGACGACGAGGGGACGATCGCTGCGGGTCACGGGGAGAATCTAGCCGAGAACAGAGCGCCGAGGACGGAGAACCGAGCGAGACGCGATGGCCTCTCCCCTCGGTTCGCCGTCCTCGGTTCTCCGTCCTCGGATCAGCTCTTCGCCTTCCGGATCGCCTCGGTCAGCGCCGGCACGACCTCGAACAGGTCGCCCACGATGCCGTAGTCGGCCACCTTGAAGATCGGCGCGTCCTTGTCGCGGTTGATCGCGACGATCGTGCGCGCCGTGCGCATCCCGGCGAGGTGCTGGATGGCGCCCGAGATGCCGATCGCGAAGTAGAGCTCCGGTGCGACCGTCTTGCCGGTCTGCCCCACCTGGTGGCCGTGGCCGATCCAGCCGGCGTCCACCACGGCGCGCGACGCCCCGACGGCGGCCTCGCCACCGAACGCCGCGGCGAGCGCCTCGAGCAGCGTGAACTGCGCCGGATCGCCGAGGCCGCGACCGCCGGACACGACGACCCGCGCCTCCGCCACGTCGATCGCCTCGTTCTCGGGGGCGCGCACGCCCTCCACCACGAGCCGTCGCGTGAACGCCGGCACCGCCACGGCCTCCACCGCGCCCGCCTTGCCGGACGCCGTCGCCGCGTAGGCCGACGGACGCACCGCCACCACGGCGGTGCCGGCGAGGTCGAGCGTCTGGATCGCCTTGCCGGCATAGACCGGGCGCACCACCCGGACCGCGTCGCCCGCGACGTCGACCGCGGTCACGTCCATCCCGCACGACGAACCGATCCGCGCCGCGACGCGCGGGGCGAGGTCCTTGCCGGTCGCCGTCGCGGCGACGAGCACCGCGCGGTAGCCGCCGGCGATCGCGGCGATCGTCGCCACGATGCCGTCCGGGCAGTACTGCGCGAAGTCGGCGTGGGTCGCCGTGAGCACCCGGTCGGCGCCCGCGGCCCCGAGGCCGTCGGTGCCGGCCACCGGTCCGCTGCCGAAGACGATGGCGTCGACGCCACCGCCGGCCGCATCGGCCAGCCGCCGCGCCGCGGCGAGGAGCTCGGCGGCACCCTTGCGGAGCGCGCCGTCGCGCTGCTCGAGGATCGCGAGGACGTTGGCCATCAGAGCACCTTCGCTTCGGAGGTGAGCGCCTCGATCAGGAGCGGCACCGCGGCGGCCCCTTCTCCCACGATCCGCCCCGCCGGCCGCTCGGCCGGCAGCGCGAGCGACACCAGCGTCGCCCCGGCCGCACCGGCGCTCGCCGGCACCACCTCGAGCGGCTTCTTCTTGGCCGCCATGATCCCCTTGAGCGACGGCAGCCGCGGGTTGTTGAGTCCCTTGTCGCAGGTGAGCACCGCCGGCAGCGCGCAGGACGACGTCTCGGTGCCGCCCTCGATCTCGCGCACCACGTGCGCAGTGCCGCCCTCGACGCGCAGTTCGACGATCGCCGTCGCGCAGGCGCGATCCAGCAGCTCGGCCACCATCGGGCCGGTCTGCTGGCCGTAGTCGTCCACCGCCAGCTTGCCGAACAGCACCAGGTCGTAGCCGCCGTCCTTCAGGTGGTCGGCCAGCACCCGGGCGTTGGCGAGGCCGTCCACCGAGGGCTCGCCCTGCAGGTGCACCGAGCGGTCGATCCCCATCGCCATCGCGGTGCGGAGCGTCTCCTGCACCGCGTCGGGACCGAAGGCGACTGCCACGGTCTCGCCCGCCCCCGCCGCCTCCTTGAGCGCGATCGCGGCCTCGAGGGCGTACTCGTCGTAGGGGTTGGGCACGAACTTCACTCCCGCCGGGTCGATCGCGGTGCCGGAACCCGCGATCACGATCTTGGCGGTGGTGTCGGGGACGCGTCGGATGCAGACGGCGATCTTCACTTCAACTCGATCCTTTCA
>CAZKYO010000013.1:2582-8404 GCA_964557115.1 uncultured Gemmatimonadaceae bacterium | reverse complement strand
GACTCGCGAATCTCGTTCAGTACGCCGGAATCCCCGTGATCTCCTGCCCGAGGATCAGCGAGTGCATGTCATGGGTCCCCTCGTACGTGTACACGCTCTCGAGGTTCGCCATGTGGCGCATCGAGTGGTACTCGACCAGGATCCCGTTGGCGCCGAGGAGGCGGCGCGCCTCGCGGGCCACCTCGCACGCCATGTCGACGTTGTTGCGCTTGGCGAGCGACACCTGCGCCGGCGTCGCGGCGCCGCGGTCCTTGAGCCGGCCGAGCTGCAGCGTCATGAACTGCGCCTTGGTGATCTCGGTCAGCATCTCGGCGAGCCGCTCCTGCTGCAGCTGCGTCGCGGCGATCGGCTTGCCGAACATCACCCGGTTGGCGGCGTAGCGACGCGCCTCGTCGAAGCACGCCATCGCGGCGCCGATGCCGCCCCAGGCGATGCCGTAGCGCGCCTGCGTGAGGCACATCAGCGCCGACTTCACCCCGCCCGACTTGGGCAGGATCGCGTCCTTCGGCAGGTGGACGTCCTGCATGTGCAGCTCGCTGGTGTCCGACGCGCGGAGCGACAGCTTCCCCTTCTGGTCCTTGCCCGAGAAGCCCGGGGTGTCGGTCGGCACGATGAACCCGCGGATGCTCTTCTGGTCGTCGAGGTCGCCGGTCTTGGCCCAGACGATCGCCACCGTCGCCTGCGAGCCGTTGGTGATCCACATCTTCGTGCCGTTCAGCACCCACCCGTCGGCGGTCTCGCGTGCGGTGGTGATCATCCCGGCCGGGTTGGAGCCGAAGTCGGGCTCGGTGAGCCCGAAGCAGCCGATCTCCTCGCCGGAGGCGAGCCGCGGCAGCCAGTGACGCTTCTGCTCGTCGCTGCCGAAGGCGTGGATCGGGTACATCACCAGGGCGCCCTGCACCGAGGCGAACGAGCGGATGCCGCTGTCGCCCCGTTCCAGCTCCTGCATGATGAGGCCGTAGGCGACGTTGTTGAGGCCGGCGCAGCCGTACTCCTCCGGGAGGTTGGCCCCGAAGAGCCCCAGCTCCGCCATCCCCGGGATCAGCTGCTTGGGGAAATGCGCCTCGTCATAGGCGCGGCCGATCACCGGCATGAGCTCGTCGGTCACCCACTGCCGGACCGTGTCGCGGACCGCCCGCTCCTCCTCGGAGAGGAGCGAATCGAAATCGTAGAAATCGACGCCGGTGAATTCCGACGAACCTGCCATGGAGTGCCCGTCCGGGTTGAAAGTCGGGGGGAAAATACAAGCCGGCCGGCCGGAAGGCGACACGGATGAGAGTCGCGATTCGAGATTGGCGAATCGCGGCCCGGTGCGACCGGAATCCGGCCGCGTGCCAACACCACAACTCATTGCAGAATAGGGACTTACATCAACGGCAATCGCCAGCCGCCTGGCCACCTCGAATCACCAATCTCGAATCGCGAATCGCGACTACTCGATCGTCCCCTCGTATCGATCCGCCGGCCGGTAGCCGGCCGGGACCGTCGCCCCGGGCGGGATGCCGACCGCGCGGGCCTTCTGGCGGAACGCGCGGCCGTGGTCGAGCGGCAGGGCGTTCTCCGCCTGCCACTGGTGCACCATCTCGTGGAGCAGCGTCTCGGTGGCGGCGGCCCAGCCGTCGCGCTCCACATGCCGGCGCGAGAGGGTGATCTCGATCGGCGCCCCGTCGCCGCCGGCGTGGAACTCGCCGAGGCGGGTGGCCATCCGCTCGGAGAGGCGGATCGGGAGGGAGGCGAGGCGGCCGGCGAAGTGGCGCTGGTTGAGGATCTGGTGCAGCCGCTCGAGCCGTTCCAGGATCGGCTTGTGCTCCGCGGGCACCCGCGCCGGACGCCGGGGTGCCCGCACCGCCGCATGCCGCTCGACCGGGAACGCCAGGAAGCGCCGACGATCCACCAGCCGCTCGGCGCGCGAGGCGCGCGGGCGCAGGAAGCGCACGATCGCGCGGAGCACGTCGTCCGGCGCCCAGGCGTAGCCGGCATGGAGGCGCAGCCCCTGCCGCGAGGCGAACGACACCAGCACGGTACGGTTGCGGGTGAGCGTCACCGCGACGCCCGGCGGCAACCCGAGGCGGCGCAGTCGGTCGGGCAGCGCCGCCTCGGGGTCGGCGTCGAGTCCCAGTTCGAGCTGGGGCGCGCCTTCGCTCACCAGACCACGCGCACCCGGTAGGTGAGCGTCGTCTCGCCCTTGGCCGGCACCGTCACCGGGAAGGCCACCCGGCTCGACGACTTCCTCACCGCCGGCAGCGAGCTCGACACCACGCTCCACTCGCCACCGCGATCCTCGCGCACCTCGACCGTCACGGCGCTGTCCTTCGCATTCGTCAGCACCACCGAGACGCCGACCATCGCGATCGTGCGGCTGGGGTTGGCCTGGCGCGTGGTGGTGAACTCGGTCTGGGTGCGCCGCGCCGTCACGTCGAACGCGGTGCCGGTCGACACCTCGAAGCGCTCGCCGCCGGCGGTGTGGCCGATGCCGCCCTGCCCCACCAGCTGGATCCGGCCCGCCTTGTCGGTGTCGTAGATGCTCACGCCGCCGGCCGGCAGCGGCAGGTCGCCGAAGGCGGTCCCCTGCTTGCGCTCGATCCGGTACTCCACCTCGACCGGCACCTCCTGCTCGTCGGGCTGCTGGCCGAAGGCGCCGTAGTACGGCAGCGACCCGCCGACCGACAGGTGCAGCTCGGGACTCACCGCGGCCGGATCGAAGAGCGGCAGCGCCATCATCGTGCCGGGCACGAAGGTCACCGGCGACGGCAGGGTATAGAGCTTCGCCTCGCCGATCGATTCGGCACCCGACATCCCGGAAGCCTTTGCCGCGTCCTCGAACGCGACGCCCTGTCGCGCCATCGCCATCGGCATCGGGGCGGCCGCCGGTCGATAGCCGATGTTCCCGGCCAGCAGCTGCACGCTCGCGTTGGCGAGATCGAGCATCCCCGCGGTGATCGTCGCGGTCCCCTCGAGTCGGCCGGCCTTGCCGAGGAAGAGCCGGTACGACGCGTTCCACGAGCCGCCCGGGGCCTCGTACATCACCTTGAGGTTGGTGCGGGCGCGGTCGGCGGTGACCGTGACGTCGGCCACGGGCGCGAGCGGGACCATCGCCGGATCCCAGAGCAGCCGCCCGGGCCGGGAGAAGACGAGGCCGGGCATCACGGTGCCGGATTCGCCGAGGATCTCCCACCGCTCGGGGTCCATCGCCACCAGGCGGGCGCGAACCACCGGCTTCCCCTCGCCCTGCGGGAAGGTGAAGACGCGGCCGATGCTGCGGCGCAGCAGCGTCTCCTCGTTGAGCGCACCGTCATATCCGATCCGCTCGAGCCGCACGCCGTCGTCGAGCGTGGTGAGCGTGCTCGGGTCGAACTGCCCGAGGACCACGGGGAGCGTCGTCGTGCCGGCCGGGAGGCGGACGTCGAGGGTGCGGCGCACCAGGGTGCGGCCGCTGTTGAAGAGGGTGACCGAGGGCGACTGCGCCGCCGCCGGGGCGGCGAGCAGCAGGGCGACGGCGAAGGGGGCAAGGCGACGGGTCATGGCAGCGCCTCCATGGCGACACGGACCGCGATCAGGCGGACCAGCAGGTAGGTGATCGGAATCGCAAGCACCGCATACCAGCGGCCCAAGGGAGACGTGGGCAGGTGGGTCATGACCCACGCCGCGGCGCAGGCGGTGGCGAGCAGGCCGGCGCGGCGGCCGATCAGCAGGGCGCGGCGGCGCCGGCGCCCGAGGCAGGCGGGGCAGCGCTCGCCGAAGTCGATGCCCTCGACGAACTCACCGCACTCGACGCAGGGGACCTCACGCCACCCGGCGGGCGACGGCATTCCCGAACTCCAGCGTGCTGGCGGTGCCCCCGAGGTCGCGCGTCCGCACCCGGTCCGCGACGATCGTCGCGACGATCGCCCGCCGGATCCGGTCGCCGGCGTCGCGCTCGCCGACGTGATCGCAGAGCATCGCCGCGGCGAGGATCAGCGCCGACGGGTTGGCGATCTCGTGCCCCGCGATGTCGGGGGCGGAGCCGTGGACCGCCTCGAAGATCGCCGCGTCGGTGCCGATGTTGCCGCCCGGCGCGAGGCCCAAGCCACCCACCAGGCCGCTGATCTCGTCGGAGAGGATGTCGCCGAAGAGGTTGGTGGTGACCACCACGTCGAACTGCTCGGGCCGCATCACCAGCTGCATGGCGCAGTTGTCGACGATCAGGTCGTTGCACTCGACCCGGCCCTCGTAGCGCTTCGCGACCTCGCGCCCGACCTCGAGGAAGAGTCCCGAGGTGTACTTGAGGATGTTCGCCTTGTGCACCAGGGTCACCTTGCGGCGCCCGTGGCGGAGCGCGTACTCGAACGCGTAGCGCACGATCCGCTCGGCACCGGTGCGGGTGACGACGGCGGTGGACTCGGCCTGTCCGTGCGCGTCGCCGGCCACCTCGACCCAGCGCTCCTGCCCGATGTAGAGCCCCTCGAGGTTCTCGCGGACGAGCACGATGTCGACGCCGTCGTAGCGGCCGCCGGGGATGATCGTGCGCGCGGGGCGCACGTTGGCGTAGAGCTGGAACGCCTTGCGAAGCGCGACGTTCACCGAACGGAACCCGCCGCCCACCGGCGTCGTCAGCGGCCCCTTGAGGGCCAGGCGCGAGCGGCGGATGCTCTCGAGCGTCGCCTCCGGCAGCGGGTCACCGGTGGCGTCGACGGCGGCCATGCCGCCGAGCTGCGAGTCGAAGTTCCAGCCGATGCCGGTCGCCTCGAGGACGCGCAGGGTGGCGGCGGTGATCTCGGGGCCGATCCCGTCCCCGGGGATCAGCGTGACGTCGTGCGCCATGCGGTCAGTCGACGCCGGGGAGGACGCGCCGCACCGCGGCGCGCAGCGCCTCGGCGGGCGTCGCCGCCACCGCCACGGGGTAGCTGCGCCAGACGACGCTGCCGCTCCGCGTGTCGGCCAGCACGAACGCGACCTCGGCGCGCATCGCGCCGCTGCTGTCGGCGCTGATCGCGACGCCCGCGGGGACGAGCACCATGCGGCCGTCGGTCATCGCGGCGAGCGAGCGGAGGTTGGCGCGCAGGGGATCGGGGACCCGCTCGAAGTTGGCGCGCAGCAGCGACTGGCCCATGTGGTCGGGGTCGCCGACCAGCCCGGGCGTGCGCCGCGCGATTCGCCGCAGCTCCGGCGGGAACACCCAGTCCACTTCGGGCGCCTGGCCCCGGATCGTCGAGGCAATCACGGAATCGGCCCAGCGCACCTGCTGGACGGCGTCGCCCGGCAGGTACTCATCGGCCGGCGAGGCGACCGAGAGGAAGCCGGTCGGCAGCACCGCGACCCGCTGGCCGGCCAGCGGCGCGACCGCGAGGGCCGGCGCCGACTTGTCCTGGGCGCGCACGAGGGTCGGCAGGCCGGCGAGCGCCGCGGCGAGGACGAGGAGGGAGCGTTGCACGACCGGGAAATTAGCCGGGCGGCGGGCCCGGTTGTACCGCCGGCTACTCGAGCGAGAGGCCGCCGTCGACCATGATCGTCTGGCCGGTGATGTGCCGGGCCGGGTCGGAGCAGAGGAAGGCGACCACGCTGGCCACGTCCTCGGGTTCGGCCAGCCGCCCGAGCACGGCGCGCTTGCGGGCCCGCTCGATCACGTTGGCCGGCAACTGGTCGAGTCGCTCGGTGTGCACGAAGCCGGGGGCCACCGCATTCACGTTGACGTTGCTCGGACCGAGCTCCACCGCGGCCGCGCGGGTGAAGCCCTCGAGGGCGGCCTTGCTGGCGGCGTAGTTGGCGACGCCGAAGCCGGGGCGTCCGGCCTGGTGGGCGGAGACGTTCACCACCTTGCCCCAGTGCTGGGTGCGGAAGTGCGG
>CAZKYO010000013.1:0-2482 GCA_964557115.1 uncultured Gemmatimonadaceae bacterium | reverse complement strand
CCTGGTGGGCGGAGACGTTCACCACCTTGCCCCAGTGCTGGGTGCGGAAGTGCGGCGCGCAGGCGGCAAGGCAGTGGAAGGCGCCGGTCACGTTGGTGTCGAGCACCTCCTGCCAGTGCGCCTCGCTCAGGCGCCAGAGCGCGCCGTCGTGCGCGATGCCGGCGTTGTTGACGAGGAAGTGGACCCCGCCCCAGCGCTCCACGACCGCCGCCACGAACCGCTCGACCTCGTCGCGCCGCCGCACGTCGCAGCGGCAGGCGAAGACGTCGGTCCCGGCATGCCCCAGCGCCGCCTCGGTGAGCAGCGCCATCGACTCGACGTCGCGACCCTGCATCGGCACCCAGCAGAACGCGACGCGGCAGCCGAGGCGACCGAACTCGTGGACGATGGCGCGGCCGAGCCCGGTGGCACCGCCGGTGACGACCGCGACCTTGCCCGCGAAGCCCGGCCCGGTCGGTTGGGGTTGCGGCTCCGGGAGGACCGCCGGCGCGCCCGGGGACGCGGCAAACGCGGCGGCCCAGGGATCCGGGCGGCCGGGGCGGGAAGTCGGCATGCCCGCGAAGCTACGGGCCGTCGGGAGACCCGGCAAGCGGCGGGGATCGAGACTCGAGATTCGCGAAGCGCGAGTCGAGGTGGCCCGTCCGGCAGGTCGGGAGGGGGTGGCTCCCTCGATTCGCGAATCTCGTAGATTCTCCTGCGTGCGCCGCCTCCCCTGGATCCTCGCCGCCATGCTGGGTGCCGCCGGCTGGGGCGCCATCGCCCTCCACCGCGGCGAGACGATCAACGCCGCGTGGCTGCTCCTCGCCGCGGTCGGCACCTACCTCTCCGGCTACCGGCTGTACGCGCGCTTCATCGCCAGGCGGGTGCTCGAGCTGGACGACGGCCGCGTCACCCCGGCCCATCGCCTCGCCAACGGCCGCGACTTCGTCGCCACCACCCGCGGGGTCCTCTTCGGCCACCACTTCGCCGCCATCGCCGGGGCCGGCCCGCTGGTCGGCCCGGTCCTCGCGGCGCAGTTCGGCTACCTGCCGGGAACCCTCTGGATCGTCTTCGGCGTGGTGCTGGGCGGCGCGGTGCAGGACTTCGTGATCCTGGTCGGCTCGCTGCGCCGGGACGGCAAGTCCCTCGGCCAGATGGCGCGCGACGAGATCGGCCCGTTCACCGGGATGCTCGCGATGGTGGCGATCCTCGCGATCATGGTGATCCTGCTCGCCGTGCTCGCGCTGGTGGTGGTGCGGGCGCTCGAGCACTCGCCGTGGGGCGTCTTCACGATCCTCTGCACCATCCCGATCGCGCTGGTGATGGGCTTCTGGATGAAGGTGTGGCGACCCGGTCGCACGATCGAGGCGTCGCTGTTCGGCGTGGCCGCGCTGCTCCTCGCGCTGGTCGCCGGACGCTGGGTGGCGGAGTCGCCGACGCTGGCGCCGCACTTCACGGCCGGCGGCCTCACCATCGCCTGGGCGATCATCGGCTACGGCTTCGTCGCCTCGGTGATCCCGGTGTGGATGCTGCTCTGCCCGCGCGACTACCTCTCGACCTTCCTCAAGGTCGGCACGGTGCTCGCCCTGGCCCTCGGCATCCTGCTGACGCTGCCGACGATCCACCTCCCGGCCGTCACGCCGTTCATCGACGGCAGCGGCCCGGTCTTCGCCGGCGCGCTCTTCCCGTTCTGCTTCATCACGATCGCCTGCGGCGCGATCAGCGGCTTCCACGCGCTGGTGGCGAGCGGCACCACGCCGAAGATGCTCGACCGGGAATCCGACGCGCCGCTGATCGGCTACGGCGGGATGCTCACCGAGTCGTTCGTCGCGATGATGGCGCTGATCGCCGCCGCCGCGCTCGACCCCGGCGTCTACTTCGCGATGAACGCGCCGCTGCCGCTGCTGGGCGGCAGCGTGTCGGGGGCGATCGAGGCGGTGCGCGGCTGGGGCTTCACCCTCGCCCCCGGCCAGCTCGAGGCGCTCGCCGCCCGGGTCGGCGAGACGACGCTGCTCGCCCGCACCGGCGGCGCCCCGTCGCTCGCCGTCGGGATGGCGGAGATCTTCTCTGGGGCGTTCTCGCCCGCGCTGACCGCGCTCTGGTATCACTTCGCGATCATGTTCGAGGCGCTGTTCATCCTGACCACGGTCGACACCGGCACCCGCGTCGGCCGCTTCATGTTCCAGGACCTCGCCGGCCACGTGATCCGCCCGCTCGGCCGCACGTCGTGGTATCCGGCGACCGTCGTCGCGTCGGCGGCGATCGTCGCGGGCTGGGGCTGGTTCCTGATCCAGGGCGTCACCGACCCGATGGGCGGCATCAACGCGCTCTGGCCGCTGTTCGGGATCTGCAACCAGCTGCTCGCCGTCGTGGCCCTCGCCGTCGGCACCACGCTGATCATCCGGCGCGGCAAGCGGCGCTTCGCGTGGGTGACGCTCGGCCCGCTCGCCGCCCTGCTGGTCATCACGTCCACGGCGAGCTGGCAGAAGATCTTCGCCGCCGA
>CAZKYO010000012.1:0-78480 GCA_964557115.1 uncultured Gemmatimonadaceae bacterium | reverse complement strand
CTCGGGAAGACATAGCAGGGGCGGGACTCGAACCCGCGACCCCGGCATTATGAGTGCCGTGCTCTAACCAGCTGAGCTACCCTGCCGCGAGGGGCCAAACTAGCGGATCGGCCGCGGGAACGGAACTCGGCCGACGGTTGCGCCCAGCGTCGGTCAGGCGTCGGCGAGCGAGGAGGCCCCGCCGCCCTGCCCCTCGCTGCGCTCGGTTCAGGGGGCGGGGTGCTCCGGCTCGAGGATCACCATGAGCTCCCCCGGCCGGATCATCCCCGAGCGCTCCCGCACCATCCGCTCCTGCACCTCGGGAAACGCCACGAGCGAGTCCCGAAAGGCCCGCAACGAGTCGACCTCTCCGCGCAGCGAGTCGAGCTGATGCCGGGCGGCGTCCTCCCGGTGGCGGAGCGCGAGGTACTCGCGCTGGGGGTAGCTGCCACCGGTCCAGGCGTAGATCGCCGCCGCCAGGAGCACGGCGACCGCGGCCCAGCGCCAGAGGGTCACAGCGGGTAGAGGTCCGCGCCGGGGTAGTGGGCGACCGGACCCAAGTCGCCGGCGATCCGGAGCAGCTGGTTGTACTTGGCCACCCGGTCGGTCCGGCTCGCCGAGCCGGTCTTGATCTGCCCCGCCCCGGTCGCCACCGCCAGGTCGGCGATGAAGGTGTCCTCGGTCTCGCCCGAGCGATGCGAGATCACGACCCCGAAGGCCGAGGTCTTGGCGAGCTCGATCGCCTGCAGCGTCTCGGTGAGCGTGCCGATCTGGTTGACCTTGATCAGGATCGCGTTGCCGCACCCCCGCGCGATCCCCTCGTCGAGCCGCGCGACGTTGGTGACGAAGAGGTCGTCGCCCACCAGCTGGCACCGCTCGCCGATCCGGTCGGTCAGCAGCTTCCAGCCGTCCCAGTCGTTCTCGTCGAGGCCGTCCTCGATCGAGACGATCGGGTACTTGTCGCACCAGCCGGCGTAGAGGTCGATCATCTCCGCCGCGGTCCGCCGCGAGCCGTCGCCCTTCTTGAAGACGTAGCCGCCCTCCTTGTCGTACAGCTCGCTGGCCGCGACGTCGAGCGCGATGGCGATCTGCTCGCCGGGCTTGTAACCGGCCTTCTCGATCGCCTCCAGCAGCACGTCGAGCGCCGCCTCGTTGCTCGGCAGCATCGGCGCGAAGCCGCCCTCGTCGCCCACCGCGGTCGAGAGCTTGCGGTCGGAGAGCACCTTCTTGAGCGCGTGGAACGTCTCGACGCCCATCCGCAGCGCGTCGCCGAACTCCTCGGCGCCCACCGGGACGATCATGAACTCCTGGGCGTCCACGTTGTTGGAGGCGTGCGCGCCGCCGTTGATGATATTCATCATCGGCACCGGCATCACGCGGGCGAGCGGGCCGCCGAGGTAGCGGTAGAGGGGAAGGCTCGCCTCGTCGGCCGCGGCACGCGCGGCGGCCATCGAGACCGCCAGGATCGCGTTGGCACCGAGCCGCGACTTGTTGTCGGTCCCGTCGGCATCGGTCATCTCGGCGTCGATCGCGACCTGGTCGAACACGCTCATCCCCTCGAGCAGCGGCGCGATCACCTCGTTGACGTTGCGCACCGCCTGGAGCACCCCCTTGCCGCCGTAGCGCTTCGGGTCGCCGTCGCGCAGCTCGGCCGCCTCGTGCTCGCCGGTCGAGGCACCGCTCGGCACGGCGGCCCGCCCCCGGGTCCCGGTGGCGGTCACGACCTCCGCCTCGACGGTTGGATTCCCGCGGGAATCGAGGATCTCTCGGGCGAGGACGTCGACGATCGTGCTCATCAGGCTTCGGCTCGTGGTGGGGTGAGGGCCGAAGCTTCGCCCCGGGAGGGGGCGGGGGTCAACGGCACCCGGGGGACGGGTGACAGGCGACAGGTGAGGGCGCAGCGGTGACCCGTCACCAGTCACCGCTCACGCATTCCCTCACCTGTGGCGATACGTCGGCACTTCGACGCCGGCCCCTTGCTCCGTAAACCTCACCCCCTGCCCCGCCCGCACCTCCCCGATCCGGGTCAGGACCACGCCGCTCGCCGGCTCCAGTTCGGCGGTGCGCGCGAAGCCCGCCGGCAGCGTGACAAGCAACTCGTAGTCCTCGCCGCCCGCCGCCGCGAACGCGACCGCCGACACCCCGACGCGGCCGGCCTCGGCATAGACCGCCGACTGCACGGGCAACCTCTCGAGGTCGATGTGGAGCGCCACCCCGGACGCCGCCGCGAGGTGGGCCGCGTCGCCACCGAGTCCGTCGCTGATGTCGAGCATCGCGGTGGCACCGTGTGCCGCGAGCCACTGCCCGGCGCCGAGGCGCGGCTGCGGATGCGCGAATGCGACGCGCGCGGCGAACGCCGGCGTGCGTCCGTCGAGCCAGGCCATCAGCGCGGCCCGCGCACCGCCGAGCTGCCCGGTGACATAGACGCCGTCGCCCGGGGCCGCGCCGCGCCGCGACATCACCCGGGCCGCGTGGCCGAACACGGTCGTGGTGATGGCGAGCGACGGCCCGCGGGTGAGGTTGCCACCGAGGATGCGGGTGCCGACTGCACGGGCCACCGAGCCGATGCCGCGCATCACTCCGACCGCGAGCGCGTCGGTCGCGTCGCCGGGCAGCGTGAGCGCCACGACCAGCCCCGCCGGCGCGGCCGCCGCCGCCGCAAGGTCGGAGAGTGCCGCCGCCGCCGCGCGCCAGCCGATCTCCTCCGGACGCAGCCACGCGGAACGAAAGTGCACGCCCTCGGTCGCGCTGTCGGTCGAGGTGACCAGCGTGCCCGCCCCATCGGGGATCGGTGCGGTGTCATCGCCCCACCCGGTGGCGAGGTCGCCGAGTGCCGCAGCGATCGCGCGAATGGTGTCGAACTCGCCGCCCTCGCCCATGGTAACGTCGGTCATCCACCCCTCAGCGTGATCCGCACCAGCCCGCGCAGGGTGCCGATCCAGAGGTAGCGTCGATCCGCGGCGATCGCGGTCACGGCGTCGGGGAGGTCGCGGCCGACCAGCAGCGTCTCCAGGGTCCCGCCGGCCACCTGCACGAAGGCCGCGCCACGCTCGCCGCCGATCCACGCCCCGTCGGGTGTGGCGAAGAAGGCCCGCAACCGACCGAGGCCGCCGCCGAGGATCGGTCCGACCTGCCAACGTCCGGTCGCCGGGTCACGCCAATGGAGATCGGTGTCGGTCATCGCGACCAGCGTGTCGCCGACCGCCCCGAGGCCGAGCACCGGACGCGCGGAACCGAGGTGGCGGTCCCATGCAAGCGTCGGCAGCGGATCGGGATCGCCCGACAGGTGCGCCTCGAGGCCGTGGTCGGTCCCGATCCACAGCGTGTCGGCGCGCGCAAGTAGCGCGTACACCGGCGACGCGAGTCCCGGCATCGGACGCGAGGCGACCCCGGCAGCATCGATGACCGCGATGCCGCGCAGCGTGCCGACGGCCACGCCACCACGCCAGGCCGCGAGTGCGATCGCACGCTGGTCGGGCAGACCGTCGCCTTCGGCCCACCGGCGCTCGACCCGACCGTCCGGGAGGATGCGCACCACGCCCCGGTCGCTCGCCAGCCAGAGCGTGTCGCCCGCGAGCATGACGCGCCGCACCGCATCGACGCCGAGTCCGAAGGCGGGATCCCCCTCGATCGTGCGGGTGCCCGACAGGTCGGCCGAAACGAACGAGAGCGCGGCGGGGCGTTGCTGCAGGTCGGCGTCGGTTGCGACCCACACACCGTGCGCCGTGAGGGCCACCGCGCCCACTTGCGCGCCGGGGAGGCCGAGCGACAACGGCGTGGCGCGTGCACCGACGCGATCGACGAGGAAGGCCCCGCGCAGCGACGTGCCGATGTACCACCCGGTGCCCGACGGGTCCGGCGCGGCTGCGGTGAGTCGACCGACCTCCATCCGGGCGCCGAGCGTGAGCTCGAGGCTTGCCGTGCGCAGCATCGGGATGTCGCGGTAGGCATCCTCCAGCGTCGGCACCGGGCGGACCGCCGCGGGCGGCGTCCCCGGCGTCGGTGCGCCGATCCGCGGCACCTGGTACCACCCAGCACCACTCCGGACCCATACGCCGCCGGCGACGTCCTTCGGGTCGTTCGCGAGCGTGACCACGCCGCCGGGGACCGGCGTCGGATCCCAGCGCTCGAGGAACGGGTCGAAGTGGATGACCCCCTCGCGCGCGGCGATCCAGAGGGTGCGGTCGAGCGGATCGACCAGTGCGGCGAAGGCGCGGTCCAGTGCGCCGAGCGCCGGGGCGGAACGCGGCGCGTCCCACCGACGGGCCAGCGGCTGCCAGATCCCGATGCCCTCGCGATAGACGACGTACACGCGGTCGAAGCTCGACGCGATCGCCTGGACGGTGGAGAAGTCGCCGAGGACGACGCGATCCTCCGGCCGATAGCTGCCGCCCGGGAGCGGCACGCCACCACCGCCTGCCGTGCCGGCAGCGCACCCCGCGCCGAACAGCGCCGCCAGGACGACAAGCAGGCGACGCGTCATGCGGTGATCGGACGCGGCAGCGCCAGCAACTCCTCGCCGAACGGCGGCTCGTCGCGCCAGGCCTGCCAGGTCTCGGCCAGCGCCGCGACCACATCCATCGGGCGCATGCCGCGCGCCCCGTGTCGCCGCGCCGCCAGGTCCGCCGCGTCGCCGAGCGCCTGTGCCGCCACTGCGCCGGTGACGCGCGACTCCAGTCGCTGGGCAAGGAGCGTGGCGGCGATGCCGCCGAGCAGGTCGCCGCTGCCGCCGGTGGCGAGGCCGGGATTCCCGGCGGCGACGGTGAGCACCAGGTGGGTCGGCGCGGCGACGACGGTGGGCACCCCCTTGAGCAGCACCGTGGCGTCGGTGCGCTCGCAGGCCTCCGCGGCCGCCTGCCACGGATCGTGCGGCAGCTGCTCCACGAGATCGGGGAAGAGCCGCAGGAACTCGCCCGGATGCGGCGTCAGCAGGGTCGGGCAGCGACCGAGCACCTGGTGCGGCACCGCGGCGCTGTCGGCGAGGAGGTTCAGCGCATCGGCGTCCACGACGAGACGCTGGGCGGCGGCGAGCACGGCGAGCAGCGTCGGCAGCCGGGACGGATCGCGACCGAGCCCCGGCCCGACGAGGACGGCGTCGGCACGCTCGACGAGCGAGACGAGATCGCCATCGGGTTCGCCGTCCAGCCGGTGCGCGCCCACCTGCACGTCGGGTTCCGCGGCGCGGAGGACCGCGGCGCTCGCCGGCGTCGTCGCGACATGCACCAGTCCCGCACCGGTCGCGAACGCCGCCCGGGCGGCGATGCGCGCCGCGCCCTCCATGCCGTCGGTTCCGCCGACGATCACCACCCGCCCGCGACTCCCCTTGTGGGCGCCGGGATCGAACTCCGGCAGGCGCGCCGCGGCCCAGCGTCGGTCCACGAAGCGCGGCCACGCGGGTCCCGGTGCCGGCAGCCCGATGTCGGCGACGACGAGGTCGCCAACCACGTCGCGCGCGAGGAGGTGGCCGCGGCGGAGTCCGCCGAACGTCACGGTCGTGGCGGCCGGGACGGCGCCGTGTTCTTCGCCGGTGAGCAGGTCGAGCCCGGTCGGACCGTCGACTGCGACGACGGGAAGTCCCGACTCGCGGATCCGCTCGACCATTCGTGCCACCCGCGGACGCGGCGCACCGCGCGCGCCGGTGCCGAGCAGCGCGTCGACGATCAACCCGGCCGCCGGCCAGGGCGAGTCGGGGCGCAACCGGCCGATGAAGTCCGCGATCGCGTCGTGGCGCGCATCCGCCGCGATCCCCGGACCTGGCACCGCGCACTCCACGACCGCCACCGGGACGCCAAGCGCCCAGAGCGCCCGTGCGGCGACCCAGCCGTCACCGCCGTTGTTGCCGGGACCGCAGACGACGAGCACCCCCTGTCGAGCGGCCTCGCCGTGGCGCGCCAGCACCTGCCGCGCGACCGCGCGGCCGGCGGTCTCCATCAGCATCCTGAGGGATCGTCCCGCCGACTCGGCGTCGGCGTCCCAGGCTCGGGACTGCGTCGGCGTGAGGATGGGGATCATGCTGGAAAAGATAGGTGAGGAAGCAAGGAATGATGTCACCCCGAGCGCAGCGAGGGGCGGAACCCGTCGGTGCAGGTTCCGCCCCCTCGCTGCGCTCGGGGTGACAGCCTCCGCGGCGCCTACCGCCGATCGTCCCCCGGCCAGCTCGGCGCGTAGCCCTCGTCGAACGCCCGGCCGAAGTCGAACACGTCGCGGAAGTCCTCCTCGCGATCGCCGGGCTGGGTGCTCAGGAGGCCGACGTCGACCAGCGCGAACACGATGCGGCCGAAGTCGGCGGTGCGGCGCACGCCCCAGCAATCGAGCACGGTGCGGGCGACGAGGCCGTAGCGCTCGAGCGCCATGTCGCGGCAGGCCCACGAGAGCTCGGCCCCGGTGACGTGCCGGCGCACGTCGAGGCGCTGCTGCAGGTACTCGATGCCGGCGAGGACGAAGAGGTAGGCGCGCTCGTCGTAGCGGGTGCCGCCCTTGGCGTGCAACCGGGCGAGGACGCCGTCGGCGAACTGCAGCTCAGGCACCGGTGACCCGATGCGCGCCGAAGTCCTCCGCGTAAAGCGGGAACTTTCCGGCGAGCTCCTCGACGGCGCCCTTGACCCGTCCCAGCGTCGCCTCGTCGCGGCCGGTGAGGGCCATGTCGATCAGCTCCGCGATCCGGGTCATCTCGGCCGTGCCCATGCCCCGGGTGGTGATGGCGGGCGTGCCGATCCGGATCCCGCTGGTGACGAACGGCGACTGCGGGTCGTCGGGGATCGTGTTCTTGTTGACGGTGATGCCCGCCTGGCCGAGCAGCTTCTCGGCTTCCTTGCCGGTGAGCTCCTTGGCACGCAGGTCCACCAGCATCAGGTGGGTGTCGGTCCCGCCCGAGACGATCGCGTACCCGCGCGCGAGCATCGCGTCGGCGAGCACGGCCGCGTTGTCGACGACGTGACGGGCGTAGGCCTTGAAGTCGTCGGTGAGCGCCTCGCCGAACGCGACCGCCTTGCCGGCGATCACGTGCTCGAGCGGGCCACCTTGCCCGCCCGGGAAGACCGACTTGTCCACCGCCTTGGCGAGGCCGGCGCCGCAGAGGATGATGCCGCCGCGCGGACCGCGCAGGGTCTTGTGGGTGGTGCTGGTGACCACGTGCGCGTGCGGCACCGGCGAGGGATGGACGCCGCCAGCCACCAGGCCGGCGAAGTGCGCCATGTCGACCACGAAGGTGGCCTCGACCTCGTCGGCGATCTCGCGGAAGGCGGCGAAGTCGATGACCCGCGCGTAGGCGGAGCCGCCGGCGATCAGGAGCTTCGGCCGCTCGCGGCGGGCGAGCTCGCGCACCTGGTCGTAGTCGATCCGGCCGGTGTCGCTGCGGACGCCGTACGCCACCGGCTTCCAGATCTGGCCGGTGTGGTTGACCGGCGAGCCGTGGGTCAGGTGCCCGCCGTGCGGGAGTGCCATCCCCATCAGGGTGCTGCCCGGCGCGGCCAGCGCCATGAAGGCGGTGATGTTGGCCTGGGCGCCCGAGTGGGGCTGCACGTTGGCGTGCTCGGCGCCGAAGAGCTGCTTCACGCGGTCGATCGCCAGCTGCTCGACCTGGTCGACCACCTCGCAGCCGCCGTAGTAGCGCTTGCCCGGGTAGCCCTCGGCGTACTTGTTGTTCAGGCAGGTCGCCATCGCCTCGAGCACCGCGCGCGAGGCGAAGTTCTCGCTGGCGATCAGCTCCAGTCCGGTCCGTTGCCGGGCGAGTTCCTCGCGCACCAGCGCGGCGATCGCGGGGTCGGCCGCCTGGATCGGTGCGTCGTGCCGGAGCCGGCTCACGCGTCCTCCTCGATCTTTGCGACGCGCCGCGCATGCCGGCCGCCCTCGAACGGCGTGTCGAGCCAGGCGTGCAGGATCGCCTCCGCAGTGCCCTCGTCGATGCAGCGCGCCGGCAGCACCAGGATGTTGGCGTCGTTGTGCGCGCGGGAGAGCTTGGCCACCTCGGGCGACCAGGCCACCGCCGCGCGGACGCCGTGGTGGCGGTTGGCCGCGTAGCTCATCCCCAGACCCGTGCCGCAGAGCAGGATGCCGCGCTTCGCCTCGCCGGTCTCGACCAGGTGCGCCACCTTGTGGGCATAGTCGGGATAGTCGGTGGAGTCGGTGGAATGCGTGCCGAGGTCGTCCGCCGCGTAGCCGAGCCGGGCCAGTTCGGCCTCGATCCGCTGCTTCATCTCGAAGCCGGCGTGGTCGGAGGCGATCGGGATGTGCTCGCTCACCGGTCGCCCGCCACCCACATGTCCTTGAGCGCGGCGACCGACTTGATCCGCTCCTCGGCCAGCCGGTCGGCCGCCTCGAACGACGGGATGCCGTCGCGCGACGCGATCGAGAAGACGCGGAGGATCGTGTCGTAGATCTCCTGCGCCTTGCGCTTGGCGCGGTCCATCGTCCAGCCCTGCAGCTCGCCGTAGACGTTGATCACGCCGCCGCCGTTGATCACGTAGTCCGGCGCGTAGAGGATCCCGCGCGCCTCGACCTCCCGGCCGTGCCGGGTCTCGGCCAGCTGGTTGTTGGCACCGCCGGCGATCACCTTCGCCTTGAGCCGCGGCAGGGTGTCGTCGTTGATGATGCCGCCCAGGGCGCAGGGCGCGAAGATGTCGGCGTCGGCGTCGAAGATCGCGTCGGGAGCCACCGCCTTCGCCCCGAACGTCTCGACGCAGCGCTTCACCTTCTCCTCGTCGATGTCGCTCACGATCAGCCGGGCGCCCTCCTCGTGGAGGTGCTCCATGAGGTAGTAGGCGACCTTCCCCGCCCCCTGCACCGCCACGGTGCGGCCGGCGAGGCTGTCCTTGCCCCACTTCACGTGCGCCGCCGCCTTCATCCCCACGTAGACCCCGTAGCCGGTCACCGGCGACGGGTCGCCCGAGAGGTTGAGCAGGCCGGCCACGTGCTTCGTCTCGCGCTTGACGAACTCCATGTCCTGCGGCGACGTGCCGACGTCCTCGGCGGTGATGTAGCGGCCGCCCAGGCTCTCGACGAACCGGCCGTGGGCGCGGAAGAGCGACTCGCGGTCGGTGCGCTTCGGGTCGGCCACGATCACCGCCTTGCCGCCGCCGAGATTGAGCCCGGCCACCGCCGACTTGTAGGTCATCCCGCGCGAGAGCCGGAGCACGTCGCGGATCGCCGCCTCGGTCGACTCGTACTGCCATACCCGGGTGCCGCCGAGGGCGGGGCCGAGCGTGGTGTCGTGGATCCCGATGATCCCGAAGTAGCCGCACGAGGGCTCCTGGCAGAACACGACCTGCTCGTGACCCCAGGTGGCCATTTCCTTGAAGGTGTCCATGCGGTGACTCGTCTCCGGAGTGAATGCGGGTGGCGGGGCGCGGCGCTCACGTCCCGTAGCTGTAGAACCCCTGGCCGCTCTTGCGGCCCAGCTGGCCGGCGGCCACCATCCGCTTGAGCAGCGGGCAGGGCCGGTACTTGTCGTCGCCGAGGCCGCGGTGCAGCACCTCGAGGATCGCGAGGCAGACATCGAGCCCGATCAGGTCGGCCAGGGTGAGTGGGCCCATCGGATGGGCCATCCCCAGCTTCATCACGGTGTCGACCGCCTCGGGCGTCGCGACCCCCTCGAACACGCAGAAGATCGCCTCGTTGATCATCGGCATCAGGACGCGGTTGCTGACGAAGCCGGGGTAGTCGTTGACCTCGACCGGCGTCTTCCCCAGCGCCGAGGAAAGTTCCATCACGGCACGGGTGGTGGCGTCGCTCGTCGCCTGGCCGCGGATCACCTCCACCAGCTGCATCACCGGCACCGGGTTCATGAAGTGCATCCCGATGACCCGGTCGGCCCGGCCGGTCTTGGCGGCGATCTCGGTGATCGAGATCGACGAGGTGTTGCTGGCCAGGATCGTCGCGGCCCCGCAGGCCTGGTCGAGCTGACGGAAGATCTCGAACTTGACCGACGGGTTCTCGCTCGCGGCCTCGACCACGAGCGCCGCGTCGGCCGCGGCCGCCATGTCGGTCCCCGCCGCGATCCGCGCCAGGATCTCGGCCGGTGCCTCGGCGGCCAGGGCGCCCTTCTTCACCTGGCGGTCGAGGTTCTTCGCGATCGTCGCCCGCGCCCGCTCCAGCGCGGCCGCGTCGACGTCGATCAGCGCCACGTCGTGGCCATGCTGCGCGAAGACGTGGGCGATGCCGTTGCCCATGGTGCCCGAGCCGATCACAGCGATCTTCGTCACGTCAGTATTCCGTTCAGTGGTCAGTGTTCGAAGGTGAATGGTGAATCGTGAATGGGAACTGCCCCGCGCTTGGGGGAACCCCATTCACCATTCACCATCGACCGTTCATCCCATTGCCTCGACTGAGAGCGCCACCGCGTTCCCGCCGCCGAGGCAGAGGGTGGCGAGGCCGGTGCGGGCGCCGCGGTCCTTCATCGCGTACAGCAGCGTGGCGAGGATCCGGGCGCCGCTGGCGCCAATCGGGTGGCCGATGGCGATCGCACCGCCGTGGACGTTGACGCGATCCCAGTCCCAGCCGAGCGCGCGGCCGTCGGCCAGCGCCTGCACCGCGAACGCCTCGTTGGCCTCGACCAGGTCGTAGTCGCCGATCGTCGTGCCGGCCTTCCGCATCAGGTGCTCGACCGCCTGGATCGGCGCGAAGAAGAGGTCCTTCGGCTCGCCGCCCGCCGCCGCGTAGGCCGTGATCCGGGCGAGCGGGGCGAGGCCGTGGGCCTTGGCGTACGCGAGCGAGGTCACGACGGTGGCCGCACCGCCGTCATTGAGGCCCGGGGCGTTGCCCGCGGTCACGCTGCCGCCCTTCACGAACGCCGGCTTGAGGCCGCCGAGCGCCTCCAGCGACGTGTCGGCGCGCGGCGACTCGTCGGCCGAGACCGTCACCGTCCCCTTCCGGCCGGCGATCTCCACCGGGACGATCTCGGCGGCGAACTTGCCGGCCTGCTGCGCGGCGACCGCCTTCTGGTGCGACGCCAGCGCGAAGGCGTCCTGGTCCTCGCGCGAGATCCCCGCCTTGGTGGCGGTGTACTCGGCGTACTCGCCCATGTGGTTGTTGCCGAACGAGTCCCAGAGGCCGTCATGGATCATCCCGTCCACGATGGTCTGGTTGCCGGCCTTGATGCCGTTGCGGTAGTTGTAGAGGTAATGCGGCGCGCCGGACATCGACTCCTGGCCGCCGGCGACGATGCACGACGCGTCGCCCGCCTTGATCGCCTGCGCGGCCAGCATCACCGCCTTGAGGCCCGAGCCGCACACCTTGTTGATCGTCATCGCCGGCACCGAGGCTGGCAGGCCGGCGCGGATCATCGCCTGGCGGGCCGGCGCCTGGCCGGAGCCGCCCTGCACCACCTGGCCCATGATCACGTCGTCGATCGTCGCCGGGTCGATCCCGGCGCGCGCCACGGCGGCGCGGATGGCGACCGCGCCGAGATCGGGCGCCACCAGCGCCGAGAGGGCGCCGAGGTAGCGACCGACCGGCGTGCGGCAGGCGGAGACGATGACTGGCGTGGTGGCGTCGGACACGGGGAACGGACTCCGATTCGGGTCAGGGACAAAACTAATGAGAACGGAGGGAAGAGGGCGGAGCGGCGAGGGGGAGCAACGCAGCCCTCGGTTCTCGACCCTCGGTTCTCGGTTCTCGAGTCAGGGCACCAGCGCCCGCGTCCGTGCCTCCTCGGTGACCCGCGCGAGGAAGTCGTCGACCGCCATCACTTCCTGCTTGCTGCCGGCACCGCGGGTGCGCACGGCGACCGTGCCGGCATCGGCCTCGCGCTGGCCGATCACCGCGAGGTACGGCACCTTGGCGATCTCGCCCTCGCGGATCCGGTAGTTGAGCGTCTCGCGCGCCTCGAGCTCGGCGCGCAGCCCCGCGGCGCGCAGCCGCGCGGTCACCGCGCGGGCCGCCTCGTGCTGGTCCTCGCCGATCGGCAGGACGCGCACCTGCTCCGGCGCCAGCCACACCGGGAACGCGCCGGCGAAGTGCTCGATCAGGATCGCGAGGAAGCGCTCGAACGAGCCGTTCACGGCCCGGTGGATGATCACCGGCCGGTGCTCGTGGTTGTCCTCGCCCACGTAGCCGAGGTCGAAGCGCTCGGGCGCCGCGTAGTCGAGCTGGATGGTGCCGAGCTGCCAGGCGCGGCCGATCGCGTCGGTCACGTCGAAGTCGATCTTGGGGCCGTAGAAGGCACCGTCGCCGGCCTTGAGCTCGTACGGCAGCCCGGTCGCCTCCAGCGCGGCGCGGAGGGCGCCCTCGGCGCGATCCCACATCGCGTCGTCGCCGATCCGCTGCTCGGGCCGGGTCGCGAACTTGAGGCGCGCCTCGAGCCCGAAGAGCCGGTAGTAGCCGAGGATGAAGTCGGTGAGCCGCCGCACCTCGACCGGGATCTGGTCCTCGCGCAGGTAGATGTGGCAGTCGTCCTGGGCGAACTGCCGCACCCGCGTGAGCCCCGACAGCGCGCCCGACACCTCGTTGCGGTGCAGCACGTCGTAGGTGACGTAGCGGATCGGCAGCTCGCGGTACGAGTGCTTCGCCGTGCCGTAGAGGAGGTGGTGCGACGGGCAGTTCATCGGCTTGAGCGAGAAGTCGTGCTCGCCGGTCTCGTTGTCGAGCACCAGGAACATGTTCTCGCGGTACTTGCCCCAGTGCCCCGACTTCTCCCACAGCGCCTTGTTGAAGAGCAGCGGCGTGCGGATCTCGCGGTAGCCATCGCGCTGCAGCTCGCGCATCACCCCCACCAGCTCGTTGTAGATGGCGGTGCCTCGCTCGGTCCAGAACGCCGCGCCCGGCGCCACCGGCAGGAAATGGAACAGGTCGAGGTCGCGCCCCAGCTTGCGGTGGTCGCGCTTGCGCGACTCCTCGAGCCGGTGGAGGTGCTCGGCCAGGTCCTCCTTGCGGAAGAACGCCGTGCCGTAGATCCGCTGCAGCATCTGGCGGTTGCTGTCGCCGCGCCAGTAGGCCCCGGCGGCCGAGAGCAGCTTGAAGTGCTTCAGCCGCCCGGTGCCGGGTACGTGCGGCCCGCGGCAGAGGTCGGTGAACGGCCCGTCGGTGTAGGTCGAGATCACCTCGTCCTCGCCCAGCTCGGCGATCCGCTCGAGCTTGAGCGGGTCGTCGGCGAAGCGGCGGTTCGCCTCGGCGCGATCGACCACGGCGCGCTCGAACGGGTAGTCCGCCTTGACCACCTCGGCCATCCGGGCCTCGATCGCCGCGAGGTCCTCGGGGGTGAACGGCCGAGGCACCTCGAAGTCGTAGTAGAAGCCGTCGTCGATCGCGGGGCCGAACCCGATCCCGGCGCCCGGGAAGAGCTCGCGCACCGCCGTCGCGAGGATGTGCGCGGCCGAGTGGCGCAGCACCTCGAGCGCCGCGGGGTCGCGCTCGGTGAGGATCGCGACCGTGGCGCCGTCGTCGAGCGCGCGGCCGAGGTCGCGCACCGCGCCGTCGACGGTGACCGCGAGCGCCGCCCGGGCGAGGCCGGGCCCGATCGCGGCCGCGAGGTCGGCTCCGGTGGCGCCCGCCGGGAGTTCCCGGGTGGAGCCGTCGGGGAGCGTCACGCGGATCGGGGTCGAGTCGGTCGTCGGCATCGGGGTCGGCGTCCTGGTGCGGTGATCGGGGTCCGGCACGGACCATAGGCCGCGCCGATCGAGTCTTGTAGTTTACCACCATGTCGCGCCTCGTCGTACGCCGCGCACGCGGTTCGTCCTCGCTGCTCGGCCCCGTCCTCGCGGGGCTGGGGCTCGGTGCGTGCGCCGGCTTCATCCTCGGCGCCCTCTACGGCCCGGCGGCCGAGCGGGTCCTGGGCGGGGCGCTGGCCACCGGCGAGCCGACGATGGCCGAGTTGGTGCACGACGCCCTCGCCGCCCTCGCCGCGGATCCGGCCCTCGCCGACCTCGGCCTCGAGGTGCTCCCGGTCAGCCGCGGCACGATCGAGCTGCATGGGTGGGTCGATTCCCGGGCGGTCCGGACCCGCGCCCATCGCGCCATCCGGGAGGCACTGGACGGCGGCACGATCGTCAACTGCCTGCTGGTGCGCGGCGAGGACGATGCCGGCCCGCCGACCCTCGACGTCCTGAGCGCATGACCGACGGCCTCGCCTCCCAGTACGACCCGTCGGCCATCGAACGCCCCCTCTACGCCAGCTGGCGCGAGCGGGGGCTGTTCCACGTCCCTGCCCGCGGCGACGGCGCGCCGTACGTGATCCAGATGCCGCCGCCCAACGTCACGGCGGTGCTCCACGCGGGCCACGGCCTCAACAACACGCTGCAGGACGTCCTGATCCGCTTCGAGCGGATGCGCGGGCGTCGCGCGCTCTGGGTCCCCGGCACCGACCACGCCGGCATCGCGACCCAGAACGTCGTCGAGAAGCAGCTCGCCCAGGAGGGTAAGACCCGCTTCGATCTGGGCCGCGAGGCCTTCGTTGCGCGGGTGTGGGAGTTCGTCGGCGAGACCGGCGGCACCATCCTCCGGCAGCTCGAGGCGCTCGGCGCGTCCTGCGACTGGGAGCGGACCTACTTCACGCTCGACGAGGGTCTCTCGCGCGCGGTGCGCGAGGTGTTCGTCTCGCTGCACGAGCAGGGGCTGATCTACCGCGGGCACTACATCATCAACTGGTGCCCCCGTTGCCTCACCGCGCTCTCCAACGAGGAGGCCGAGAAGGAGGAGACGGACGGGAAGATCTGGCACCTGCGCTACCCGCTCGCCGACGGCAGCGGGTCGATCGTGGTGGCCACCACGCGGCCGGAGACGATGCTCGGCGACACGGCGGTGGCGGTGCACCCCGAGGACGAGCGCTACCGCGCGATGATCGGCAAGGAACTGCTGCTGCCGCTCACCGACCGGCGCATCCCGGTGGTCGCCGACGAGGCGGTCGAGCGGGACTTCGGCACCGGGGCCGTCAAGGTCACGCCGGCGCACGATCCGCTCGACTTCGAGATCGGCCGGCGCCACGACCTGCCGACGATCGACGTGCTGACCGACGACGCCCGGATGAGCGACGCCGCTCCCGAGGCGTTCCGCGAGCTCGACCGGTTCGAGGCGCGCGCCCGGGTGGTGGCGGAGTTCGATGCGCTCGGACTGCTGGTCAAGGTCGAGCCGCACCGGCATGCGGTCGGCCACTGCTACCGCTGCGGCACGGTGATCGAGCCGAAGCTGAGCGACCAGTGGTTCGTGAAGATGGCGCCGCTGGCGAAGCCGGCGCTCGAGGCCTACCGCGACGGGACGCTGCGCTTCCTCCCGGCCCGCCAGGGGGAGATCTACGCCAACTGGCTCGAGAACATCCGCGACTGGTGCATCTCGCGCCAGCTGTGGTGGGGCCATCGCATTCCGGTCTGGTACTGCGACGCCGAGGGATGCGGCGAGATGACCGTGGCGCGCGGGGCGCCCGCGACGTGCCCAGCCTGCGGCGGCCCGGTGCGCCAGGACGAGGACGTCCTCGACACCTGGTTCTCCTCGTGGCTGGTGCCGTTCTCGTCGCTCGGCTGGCCCGACGAGACCGAGGACCTCGAGGCGTTCTACCCAGGCCACACGCTGGTGACCGCCCCGGAGATCCTCTTCTTCTGGGTGGCCCGGATGATCATGGCCGGGCTCCATTTCCGGGTGGCCGTGCCGTTCACCACCGTGTACCTCCACGGTACGGTGCGCGACACGCAGCACCGCAAGATGTCGAAGTCGCTCGGCAACGGGATCGACCCGCTCGAGGTGATCGACCGCTTCGGCGCCGACGCGCTGCGGTACACGCTGGTGAGCGGCATGGCGGTCGGCACCGACGTGATCCTCGATCCCGAGGACCTCGAGACGTCGTTCGCCCCGGGGCGCAACTTCGCCAACAAGCTCTGGAACATCGGCCGCTTCCTGCTCGGACACCTCACCGAGCCGGTGGCGGCGGTGACCGACCTCGACGCCGACCAGCTCGAGCTCGCCGACCGCTGGATCCTGGCGCGCGGCGCGCGCGCGATCGCCGAGGCGACCGAGCACTACGAGCGGTTCCGCCTGAACGACGCGGCGAGCGTCGCGTACCACTTCGCCTGGAGCGACCTCGCGGACTGGTACCTCGAGGCGGTCAAGCCGCGACTCTACGGCAAGGAGCCCGGCGGAGACGTGGCCCGCGCGGTCGCCGCCCACGTCCTCGACGTGGCGCTGCGGCTGCTCCATCCGGTGATGCCGTTCATCACCGAGGCGCTCTGGACGCGCCTGCCGGGCCGGGCCGCCGGCGACTCCCTGGTCACGGCAGCGTGGCCGGTCGCAGGCCCCGCCGGTCAGGACCGGGCCGCACTCGATGACTTCGAGATCCTGCAGCAGGCGATCGGCGCGCTGCGGCTCCGCCGGGCGACCGACAAGGTGCCGCCGGCCGAGGTGCGCCCCGCGGCGATGCAGCACGCGACGTCCCGGGTCGACGCGCTCCTCGCCGCGAACGCGTCGATGGTGCTGCGGCTCGCCCGGGTCGAGCGGCTGGACCGGGCCGAGGCCGACGCGCCGTTGGTGGGCGAGACCGTCACGCTCGACGGCGCGCCGACCACCTTCGCCCTGCTCCGGACCGCGCAGGACGGCGCGGCCGAGCGGGAGCGAGTCGAGAAGGAACTGGCGCGGCTCGATGGCCTCCGCACCGCACAGGTGGGCAAGCTCGGCAACGAGGCCTTCACCAGCCGGGCCCCGGCGGCGGTGGTGCAGAAGGAGCGCGACAAGCTGGCCGCGCTCGAGGCGGAGATCGCCGCCCTCACCCGGCAACTGGCGGGCTAGTGGCCCGCCGGCGGTTTCCGGCCCCGGCGCTCGCCCTCGTGGCGCTCGCCGTGGCGTGCGCGCGCATCGCGCCACCGCCGGGCGGCCCGCCGGACTTCACCTCCCCCCGCCTGGTCGCGACCGTCCCCGAATCGCTCGCCGTGCTTCCCGGCTTCGATGGCTGGGTCGAGTTCACGTTCGACGAGGTGGTGGACCAGGGGCGCACCCCGAACTTCGGCTTCGGCAACGGCGACCTCGAGCGCCTGGTGCTCGTCTCGCCGGACACCGGCGTGCCGCGCGTCCGCTGGCACCGCAACCGGATCGCCGTCCGCCCGCACGACGGTTGGCGGCCCAACACCGTCTACCGGATCGAGCTCGGCGCCGGCCTCGAGGACCTCGCGCCGCGCCCCAACCGGCGCGACTCGGCGGCGGTGATCACCTTCACGACCGGCGCGCCGGTGCCGACCCGCACGCTCCACGGCCGTGCGGTCGACTGGCTGGCTCGCCGCTTCGCCCCGCGCGTGCTCGTCGAGGTGGCGCTGCTCCCGGATTCGCTCGTGTACCGGACCGTCACCGACTCGAGCGGCCGGTTCCGGATCGGTCCGCTCCCCGAGGGCGAGTACCTGGTCAGCGTGATCCTCGACCAGAACGCCAACCGGCGCCGCGACGGCCGCGAGGGATGGGACAGCGTGCGGGTCGGGGCGGGCCGCGATTCGGTCGGCGAAGTGTGGGCGTTCGAGCGCGACACACTGCCGCCGCGCATCGCGCAGAACGGCATCAGCGCCTCGTCGAGTGACTCGTTTGCGATCGCCGTGAACTTCACCCAGCCGATCGACCCCGCACTCGAACTGGGCTCCGACCAGGTCGCCATCTTCGTCGCGACGGACTCCAGCCCGATGCCGGTGGTCAATGCGCTGCCGACGGTCGCCTACGACTCCATCTGGGGACGGGTGGACTCGATCCGGCGCGCCGTCGCGAAGGCGCGGGCGGACGCCGCCCGGGCTGACTCGACCGCGGCAGCCGACTCCACTCGCGTCCCGCCGGCCGACACCGCCCCGGCGCGCCCCAACACCCGTCCGGGACGCGGCACCGCCGACACCACGAAGCAGGATGAACCGCGTGACCCGCACCCGGTCCTCGGTAGCCGGCTGGTGATCCGGATCGGCAACCCCCTCGCGCCAGGGAAACGCTACCTGATCGAGCTGCGGGGCGTCCGCGCGATGGGGGGACAGGTGGCCGACACGCTTCGGGGCACACTGAGCGTCCCGGAACTGCCGAAACCGACGGCCGCGGATTCCGCGAAGGCGAAGCGCGACTCGACCGCGCAGCCACCCGACTCGACGGCGATTCCCGCCGCCAGGCCGGCCCAGGGCACCGGACCCGGCCGGCCGTGACGCCGGCGATCTTCCTCGATCGCGACGGGACACTGATCGACGACCCGGGGTTCCTCTCGGAGCCCGAGGCGGTACACCTGCTCCCGGGCGTGTCCGCGGCGCTGCGACGGCTGCAGCAGGCGGGCTACCGGCTGGTCGTCGTCAGCAACCAGTCCGGCATCGGCCGCGGACTCCTCACGGCGGCGCAGGTCGACGCGGTGCATCGCGAGCTCGACCGACGGCTGGTCGCCGAGGGCGTCACCCTCGATGCCATCCTGTACTGTCCCCACCGGCCCGACGAGGGCTGCGACTGCCGCAAGCCCGGCACCGCCCTCCATCGCCGCGCGGCCGCGACCCTCGACCTCGACCTCGCGCGCTCGTGGTGCATCGGCGACCGCGCCGGCGACGTCGATGCCGCCGCCCCGCTCGGCGCCGGCGCGATCCTGGTCCTCACCGGCGAGGGCGCGAAGCACCGCGAGGCCGCCGAGGCGCACCGGATCCCCGTGGTCGCCGACCTCGCCGACGCCGCGAGCTGGCTCGTCGGCTGACGGCGAAGCGCGTCACCGTCCGAGCCAGTAGCTCGCCTTCAGCATCACGACGTTCCGTCCCGGGGCGTCGAGCAGGTGGTTGAAGGCGCTGCCGGGCCGGAACTCGCCGACGCCGTCCACGTAGCCGCGGTCCTGGGTCCAGACGAGGAAGATCGTCGAGCCCGGGGCATACTCCCAGCGGATCACCGCGTTGCCGCGCAGCGAGGCGAACGTGAAGTCAGGCTGCCCGATCGAGAACGCCGCCGCGGGGCCGTCGCCGTCGGGATCGACCATCCCGGTGCTGCGGTCGATCGTGCTGCCATCGGCCCCGTAGTCGCGGAAGGCGTATTCGCCGGGCGTGATGAACTCGCGGATCGCGCCGTAGGCGCCCGACGAGATCAGCGGCTGGGCATAGAGCTCGAATGAGAGCTTCGGCGAGAAGATCCAGTTGACCCGGAACTCGGCCGCCAGCGTGCGCTGCTCGAGGTCGCCGAACACGTAGCGCCGGCCGTAGGTGGCGGTCGCGAGCGGGTCGGCCACGCTGCGCAGGTACTGGGTGGCGTTGTGGTTCACCTCGTACTGCGGTCCCGCGCTCAGCGTGACGTTCGACCGCGGCCGCCAGGAGACCTCCGACGACAGCGACCAGCCGTTGCCATCGCCGCGAGCCGTCGAATTCACGGCGCCCTCGAAGCCGATCGTCAGCGCCTTGCGGCCGTCACTGTTCCAGCCCGCAAAGAGCTGGCCGTAGCGCGGCTGCAGGAGCCGCGGGCCGCCTCGCGTCGCCCGGGTGTTGATCCCGTCGGCCTGGGCGAAGAAGCCGATCGAGGCCGACGAAAAGTTCTTGAACGTGATCCGCGAGTTGTTCCACACGCCGACCCCGTTGCGATTGCCGTCGAAGTCCCAGCGACCGAACGTGGCGAACTGAACCCGCGCGTCGTTGTACCAGGAGGTCGGCCGGGTCCAGCGGTATCCCGAGGAGACGTGCCCGTTGATCAGGTCCGCCTGCCCGATGAAGCCGAGGTCGTTGTTCTCGTAGCCCGGCGTCACCACGCCGACGGCGGCGTTGAAGAGGACGCTGCCTCGCTGGCGGTTGAGCGCCACCCGGCCGAAGCCGCCGCTGAGCGACGTCCGGCTCGGGTCGAAGCGCATGACGTCCGCGTCGGGACGCTGGAAGTAATGGGTCGGCCCGGCCTGCAGCGACGCGATCCGGTCGGCGGTGCCGTCGACCCGGCTCAGGAGCCCCCACGCCGACACGACCCATTCGCGGTCACGGTCGAGGGTGACCCAGCCGTCGAGCCCGCCGACCAGGGCCCGGTCGTTGAACTCCGCGCGCAGCGACGGGTCGTCGAAGGAGCGCCCGGTCCAGGTCGCGATCATCCCGATCCCGTGTCGCCCGCCGGCCAGGTCCCGCTGTGCCCGCAGCACGCCGAACCCCGTGAGCGGCTCGACCTCCGCCTCGCTGCGGCTCCCGCCGATCGACAGCCGGGCCTGTTCCCGCCGGGTCGCGGCGCCGAGGAGGCCGACATTCCAGCCGGCCACGCGCCCGGTCAGCTTGGCCGCGCCGAGGATCGGCACCCCGAGCGGGACGTCGGCGAAGTCGGCGGCGGGGACGCTGCCCTGCGGTGCCCGGCCGATCCGCCGGGAGTAGAAGGTCTCGTTGTTGACCCAGTTGAAGCCCATGAAGTTGTTCGCGCCGCCGAAGCCGAACTGGAAGACGTTGTTGCCTTCGACGAAGAACGGGCGCCGCTCCTCGTAGAACGTCTCCACGTCGCTCAGGTTGACGACCGCCGGGTCCACCTCGACCTGCCCGAAGTCGGGATTGACGGTGCCGTCGAGCTGGAGCGCCCCGCCCAGCCCGAGGCGGAAGTCCGCGCCCACGGCGGGG
This sequence comes from uncultured Gemmatimonadaceae bacterium, assembly GCA_964557115.1. GTDB lineage: Bacteria > Gemmatimonadota > Gemmatimonadetes > Gemmatimonadales > GWC2-71-9 > Palsa-1233. The sequence continues at coordinate 58,036 of CAZKYO010000012.1, read as the reverse complement.
GTCATCCGGCTGCCGTCGTTGAACGGGTTCCCCGGCTGGGCCGGATCGAACTCGGCGCGCGCGGTGGCGTACGGCACGACCTCGACCCGGCGGCGCGGCGCGAGGCCCTCGAGCCCGCGCAGCTCGGCGAAGCGCGAGACGAAGCCCGAGCCCTGGCGTCGCTTGGGGACCAGGTAGCTCACCTCGTTGCGCCGGCCGATGCCGCGCGCGACGTTCACGCCCCAGACCTGGTCGGCACCCTGGTGCATCCGGAGCTGCGACAGCGGGATCCGGATCTCCACCGTCCAGCCGGAGCCGTCACGCTGCACGGCCGACTGCCACACGCCGTCCCAGCTGAAGTCGTCCCAGTCGTCGTTCGACAGCGTGCCGTCGCTCTGCACTCCCGCCGCCGTCACGAAGAACTCGTAGCCGGTCCGCCCGTCGTGATACGGATCGAGGAACAGCGCGAAGAAGTCGCTCTGGTTGTTCCGGTCCCGGCGCGAGAGCAGCGCCATGATCGAGTCCGGGGTCGCATCGCGGAGCCGCGCGGCGACGTAGAACGCCTCGCCGTCGACGGCGAACCACACCTCGCCCCGCTCGGTGGCCGGCTTCCCCTCGTCGGGCGACGACTGGGTGAACTCGCGCACCGCCGCGGGCCCCAGCCACGCCGACTCGGTGAGGCGGCCGTCGATCGTGATCTCGTCCTGCACCCGCACCGCCGTGAGCGGACCGAGCTTCTGTTCGGCGGTGTCCGCCAGCGTGGGCTGCAACGCCGCGAGGACGCCGAGGAACGTGGACAGCATGCGAAGGGCTCCGTGATGAAGTTCAGGGAGTCCGACGCCTGTCGAGGCCGTGCAGTTGCACGCGCGATCGGTGTTTCACGAACGAAACGGGTAAAGTGGCCGTCCGCGGGTCGCGAACGCCGTTCGGCCCCGGGGACGCACCCGGCCGCAGGGGACCCCCGCCCCGTGTATTTTGACGGGCTGTGACCTATCGGATCGCCGTGGCCGTCTCCGGCCGGGGGAGCAACCTGGCCGCCCTTGGGACGGCCCTCGCCGACGACCCGGGGGTCGAGGTCGCGCTGGTGCTGAGCGACCGCGACGCACCGGCCCTGGCGCTCGCCGCGGAGCGGGGGTGGCCCACCCATCGCCTCAGGGATCACGGCGACGCCTCGGAATGGCTCGCCGCCCTCGGCGCGGGTCGGGTCGACCTGATCGTCCTCGCGGGCTACCTCCGGCTGGTCCCGGAGGCGGTGGTGGCGGCCTTTCGCGACCGGGTCATCAACATCCACCCGGCGCTGCTGCCGCGGCATGGCGGCCCGGGGATGTACGGCGCGCGCGTCCATCGGGCCGTCCTCGCGGCCGGCGACCGGGAGAGTGGCGCCACCGTGCACCTGGTGGACGAGCAGTACGATCGCGGGGCACCCCTGGCGCAGGCGCGGGTCCCCGTCCTGGCGGGGGACACCCCGGAGGCGCTCGCGCAACGGGTCCTCACGGTGGAGCACCGGCTGCTGCCGGCGGCGGTGCGCGCCGCCGCCGCGGCCGGCCGACCGGTTCCCTTCGACTTCAGCTGACGGCGCGTCCGTCTCGGAGCACGCACGGCATGCCCAGAGCCCTCCTCTCGGTCAGTGACAAGCGCGGCGTCGTCGCCTTCGCCTCGGGCCTCGTTCGCCTCGGCTGGGAGGTCGTCTCGACCGGCGGCACCGCGACGATGCTCCGGAACGAAGGCGTGCCGGTCACGCCGGTGGACCAGGTCACCGGCTTCCCCGAGATCCTCGACGGGCGCGTCAAGACGCTCCACCCCGCGATCCACGCCGGCCTGCTCGCCCGGGCCGACCGCGAGGAGCACCTCCGCCAGCTCGGCGAGCACGGCCTGGAGCGCTTCGACCTGGTGGCCGTCAACCTCTATCCGTTCCAGGCCACGATCGCCGATCCGGACGTGTCGCTGGAGGACGCGATCGAGAACATCGACATCGGCGGCCCCTCGATGCTGCGCTCGGCGGCCAAGAACTACGAGTTCGTGATCGCCGTCGTCGACCCCCGTGACTACCCCCGGGTGATCGAGCTGCTGGAGCAGGGCGAGGTCCCGAGCGGCGTCCGCCGCGAGTTCGCGGCGAAGGTCTTCACCCACACGGCCGACTACGACAACGCCATCGCGGGCTACCTCACGCCGGCCAGCGACGCGCTGCCGCAGCGGCTGACGCTCGCGATGGAACGGCAGCAGGCGCTCCGCTATGGCGAGAACCCGGACCAGCGCGCCGGGCTCTACACCACCGAGGAGCCGCGCGGCGTCGGCGACCTCAGCCAGCGGCAGGGGAAGGAACTCTCCTTCAACAACCTGCTCGACATCGATGCCGCGATGCTCGCGGTCGCGCCGTGGAAGCAGCGGATCGCCTGCGCCGTGATCAAGCACACGACGCCCTGCGGCCTGGCCCTCGGCCACCATGGCGCCGACGCGTTCGCGCGCGCCCGGGCGACCGACCCGACCTCGGCGTTCGGTTCGGTCGTCGCGTTCAACACCGTGGTCGATCGCGCCGCGGCGGAGGCGATGGCCGACCTCTTCGTCGAGGTGGTGGTGGCCCCGGCCTATCACGCCGACGCGCTCGAGGTCTTCGCCGCCAAGAAGAACCTCCGGGTGATCGAGCTGCCGGTCCCGTCGGGCCGCGGGCACCTCGACTGGAAGCGCCTGCGCGGCGGCTTCCTGATCCAGGATGCCTTCACGTTCGACCCGTCCGAGGCCGAGTGGCAGGTCGCCACCGCGCGCAAGCCGACACCGGCCGAGCTCGACGACCTCCGCTTCGCGTGGGCCGCCGTGAGCACGGTCAAGTCCAACGCCATCCTGCTGGCCCGGGCCGAGCAGGCGATCGGCATTGGCGCCGGCCAGACGTCGCGGGTCGACGCCTCCTTCCTGGCGGTCCACAAGGCGCGCGCGGCCGGGCACGAGACGGCGGGCGCCGTGCTCGCCTCGGACGGCTTCTTCCCCTTCCCCGACGGCGTCGAGGAAGCCGCCGCCGCGGGGATCACCGCCCTGATCCAGCCCGGCGGCTCGGTCCGCGACGCGCAGGTCATCGAGGCAGCCGACCGCCTCGGTCTCGCGATGGTGATGACAGGAAAGCGGATGTTCAGGCATTGACGAGACCGGCGACTCGAGGCGCGTGATTCGCGGGATCCCGTTCCCGACTCGAATCGCCGATCTCGAGTCCCGAGTCTCGGGATACCAACACGGATCCAGCCCCCACACGGAGCCCCATCGCGTGACCGACGACCTGCACGACAACCGACCGCCCTACGCCTGGGCCGCCCTCTGCTTCGCCGTGGTGTTGGCGATCTACTGGGTGACATTGGCGCCCACGACGGCGTTCTGGGACACGTCGGAGTACATCGCGGCCGCCAAGGTGCTCGGCATCCCGCACCCGCCGGGCAACCCGCTCTTCACGCTGATGGCGCATGCGTTCGGCCTGCTGCCGCTCGCGGCCGAGTATGCGCGCCGCATCAACATCTTCGCGGCAGTCACCAGCGCGGGCGGGGCGTTCTTCTGGTTCCTGGTGAGCGAGCGCTGGCTGCGCACCATCCTGCCGGCCCGTGGCCCGCGGCTCGCCGCGGCCTTCGCCGGGGTGCTGGCCGGGGCGGTCGCATGGACCGTGTGGAACCAGTCCACGGTGAACGAGAAGGTCTACACCGTCTCGCTGCTGTCGATCGCGCTGATCTGCTGGTGCGCGGTGCGCTGGGCCGACCTCCCCGAGGGCGACCACCGCGACCGCTGGCTGGTGGCGGCGGTGTACCTGCTGGCGCTCACCTCCACCAACCATCAGATGGGGATCCTCGCCGCCCCGGTGGTCGGCGTGTACATCCTCGCCACCGACTGGCGGGTGATGCTCAAGCCCACCTTCCTGGCCGCCTGCGCCGGGGCTGCGGTCGTCGGGCTCTCGCTCAACTACGTCTACCTGCCGATCCGCGCGGAGCAGTACCCGCCGATCAACGAGGGCGAGCCGGTCGGCTTCTTCTCCAAGGCGCTCTCCGACGTCCTCGGGCGGGTGCAGTACGCCAAGCCGTCGGTCTCGAACCGGCAGGCCGACCTGGTGGCGCAGTTCGCGAACTACTGGCAGTACTGGACCTGGCAGTGGGGCCGCGACCTCGGTGCGCTCGGCGCTGGTGCCACCGGGCTCTTCACCGCGCTCGGCCTCGGCGGGCTGTGGACGCTGATCCGCCGCGACCGCCGCGCCGGCCTCTCGGCCCTCGCCCTGGTCGGGACGCTGGTGTTCCTGCTGGTGTTCTACCTCAACTTCAAGTACGGCTTCTCGTACCACGCCGCCGACACCGCGATCACGAACGAGATGCGCGAGGTCCGCGAGCGCGATTACTTCTTCGTCGCCTCGTTCGCGTTCGCAGGGGTGCTGATCGCCGCCGGCTTCGCGGCGATGATCCGCGGGATCGGCGACTGGCTGGGCGACCGGGTCCCCGATGCGCGGCGCTACGTGGTCGCCACCCCGGTGGTCGGTCTCGCCCTCATCCCGCTGCTCGGCAACCGGGTGACCGCCAGCCGCGCCCACGAGACGCTCGCGCGTGACTTCGCCGTGGACATCCTCGAGTCGATCGAGCCCTACGGCATCCTGATCACGGCCGGCGACAACGACACCTTCCCGCTCTGGTTCGCCCAGGAGGTGCTCGGCGTGCGACGGGACGTGACGCTCGCGAACCTCTCGCTGATGAACACCGACTGGCACCTGCGCCAGCTGCGGCGGCGCCAGCTGCCCGACTTCGACCCGGCGACCGCCGCGGCGATCTGGCGGCCGGGCACCGACGAGGCCGGCCGGCCGCTGGGTGACGCGCCGGCGAACGGCTGGGTGCGCCCGACCAACCCGGTCCTCGACATGTCGCTCGACTCGATCGACCAGTTGCCCGAGCTGGCCAACGCGCCGTCGGGGCCGATCCTGTTCGACTCGGTGCTGGTGCGCTTCGGCGAGAAGGTGATGACGCGGAGCGACCTGGCCACGATCCTCCTGATCCGCGACAACATCGGCAAGCGTCCCATCTACTTCTCGTGGAGCGACGGGAGCTATCCCGACGGGATGCTCGGCCTGACGCCCTACCTCGTCTCGCAGGGGATGGTGCGCAAGCTCTTCCCCGCCCCGGTCCGGCCCGACAGCACCCGGATCATCTACACCAACGGGATGGGGTTCGTCGACCTGGTGCGGACCCGGCAGCTGCTCGAGCAGGTCTACCACCCGGAGGGCGCCGCGCGCCAGCGGCCGCGCGGGTGGGTCGACAAGCCGTCAGACTCGATCCTGCGGCTCTACTACCTGGTGTACGGCGGCTACGCCGACCTGCTGATGGCGCGGGGCGACAGCGCCCTCGCGGTGCGGCCCGACAGCATCGCCAACGCGGTGTACCGCAACCTCACTCCGTGACCGCGGCCGGCTGGGCGGCGGAAGGTTCGCCGCCCGGCCGGCTCGCGGACTGGCCGCGCTCGCCGGCGGCGATGAGGCCCCGACGGAAGAGGATCGGGCCCAGCGTGCCGTTCACGGCGATGATCGCCAGCAGCAGCGCCCGCATCGACACGCCGGCCTCGGGATAGGCCTCGGCGACGATCCCCACGAGGCCGATCGCCACGCCGGCCTGGGCCACCAGGCCCTGCCAGAGCGCCTGGCGCTGCACCGGCTCCAGCCCCAGCGGGCCCGACCCGAGCCGGACGCCGACCCCGAGGGCGCCGAGGCGCAGCAGGACGAGCGGCACGACCACCGGGGCGAGCCGCACCGCGGCCGGGACGTCGATCGCCGCGCCGGCCAGCGCGAAGAAGACGACGAACACCGGCCCCGCGCCGCGCTCCATCGCGTGCCGCAGCTCCTCGCCGGCGTCTTCCCGCGCGAAGTTCACCGCGACGAAGCCCGCGACGAGCAGCGTGATCAGGACCTCGACGTGGAGCAGCGTCGAGACCTGCTGGCCAAGCAGCGCCGCGAACAGCGCGAAGATCAGCCGGTCGTGCCGGACCACCCGGAGCGCGGCGGCGACCCCGACGCCGAGCAGCACGCCGATCGGCACCGAGCCGGCCACCTCCCAGACGATCAGCGCCACGCCGCCGCTGGGGGTGCCGGCACCGGGCAGCAGGCGCTGCACCACGCCCAGGAGCAGCGTGAAGAGGAGCACCACCACGACCTCGGAGAGCAGCACCACCGCGAGGGTCGCGCGCGCCGCCGGGCCGCTCGCCCGCGTCTCGGTCAGCATCGCCATGACGATCGCCGGCGAGTGCATCACCGCGATGAGGGCGAAGAGCCCGGCGAAGAGCACCGCGCGACCGACGTCGGCCCCGTCGAGGAACGGGATCCACTGCCGCATCGCGAACGCGGCGCCCCCCAGCACGAGCACGCCGAGGCCCAGCTCGATCACCGTCAGGCGCAGCAGCGCCACGCCCCGCGCGCGCACCTCCGCCAGGTCGAGCTCGGCGCCCGCCAGGAAGGCGATCAACGCGATCGCGAGGTCGCTCACCGGCGCGAGCTGGGCGGCCGCGCCGACCGTGACCGTGCCGAGCACCGTCGGCCCGGCCAGGATGCCGGCGACGAGGTAGCCGACCAGCTTCGGCTGGCGGAAGCGCTCCGCCAGCTCCCCCGCGGCGTAGGCCGCGAGGATCAGGAAGCCGAAGGTCAGCAGGGTGTCGGGTGCGCCGCCGGCCCGGCCGAGCGGCTCGATCAGCCGCATCGCCCCGAAGAGCAGCGCCAGCACGATCAGGCGCCGCATCTCAGCCCGCCGCCCCGTCGCCGGTCACGACCTGCGGCGGCAGCTGGATGTCCTCGGGCAGCGAGGCGACGACGTCGCGCGCGAGCCGCGCCGAGAAGAGGTCGGTGAGCAGCACGGAGCAGAGCGCCGCGGTGAACACGAGGTTCGGCAGTTGGGCGCTGGGCGAGAGGGAATAGTCGAGGGCGATCGCGATCGCGAGGCCGCCCTGGCCGAGGAGCGCGAAGCCCCAGCGCGTGCCGAAGACGCCGCGCATGCCGTTAAACGTCGCGCCGAGCCAGCCGCCAGCCACCTTCCCCAGGAACCGCAGCAGCAGGAAGGCGAGCACCGGCAGGAAGACGTCGGTCGCCGCCGGCGCCCACAGCGCGCCGGCGCAGACGAGCATCAGGAAGTAGAGCGGTCGATCCACCCGGCCCAGCAATCCCTCGACCAGGTCGCGCTGCCGCGTGGTGTTCACCAGGATGAACCCGAGGAGGAAGCCGGGCAGCAGGGCGCTCATGCCGACGTAATTGGCCGCCCCGGTGGTCAGCACCACGGCGCCGGCCACCGCGATGAAGAGGCGGTCGAGCGAGCGCTCGTCGCCGAGGAAGAGGTGGAAGAGCCAGCCGCCCACCAGGCCGACCCCGAGCGCGATCGCCACCCACTCCGTCGCCGTGGGTTCGCGGACCAGCACCTGCACGGGCAGGTGGAAGTTCGCGAGCGCCACCGACACGATCACGATCGCGATCAGCGCATCGATCGACGCGGCGACCTCCAGCTGGCGCACCGCGAGGTTGCGACGCCCGAGTGAGTTCGCCGCGATCCGGGCGCCCTGCAGCGAGGAGGCGACCGCCACCGCCGCCAGCACGGCGGCCGGCAGCGCGGCAGCCTCCCAGGAGAGGCCGGTGCGGCCGAGCAGCACCCAGGCGGCGGCCCCGACAAGCCCGGCCGTGAGCAGTGACTCGACGAACGCGAGTCGGTAGAGCACGGCCGGGGTGCGCGTCAGCACCGGCAACCAGAACCGGAACCCGACCGACACGCCCATCCAGCCGATCGCCAGCGTGAAGAAGGGAGTGACCCCCTGGATCGCCTCGGGACCGAGCAGGCCGGTGCCGCGCGGACCCAGCAGCAGTCCAAGCACGAGGTACTCCGCCCCCGACACGACAAGCGCGTGGCGGGCGAGCCAGTCGACTGCGAAGCGCGCAGCCAGGTAACCGAGCACCACCAGGAGGATGAGCAGCATGGGAGGTCGAGGAAGGTACCCCCGGGTCGGGAGCCCTGAGAAGCCTGCGCGACTACTTTTCCACACCCCATTCACCGGACGCGACGCATGCGCATGCGACTGCCCTCTCTCGCCCTGATCCTCGCCCTCCCCGCCGCGACGGCGTCCGCGCAGGAGAGCCGACCGTCGCCCTCCGGGACGAATGCCCTGCTGCAGGCGGTCAGCCCGGTGAGCGCAAGCGTGATCTGGGTGAGCGGCCACGAGGGCACGGTGCTTCGCTCGACCGACGGCGGCGCCACCTGGGAGCGCCGCGCGGTGCCGGGCGCGGAGGCGCTCCAGTTTCGCGACATCCACGCCCTCTCGGCCGACGAGGCGTGGGCGATGAGCGCCGGCCCTGGGGCGCAATCCCGGATCTACCACACCGCCGACGGCGGCGCCCGCTGGACGCTCCAGTTCACCAACGCCGACTCTGCGGCGTTCTACGATTGCCTCACGATGTTCGACCGCCGGACCGGCGTCGCCTTCAGCGATGCGTCGGGGGGCCGCACCAACATCCTCCGCACCACCGACGGCGGCGCGCACTGGCAGCTCCTCCCCGCCGACCGCCTCCCCGCTCCCCTCGAGGGCGAAGGGGCGTTTGCCGCGAGCGGCGGCTGCCTCACGTCGGTCGACGCCCGCCACGGTTGGGTGGCCCTCGGCGGACCCGGGAGCCGGTTCCTCCGCACCGACGATGCGGGGGCGACCTGGACCCTCTCGACGACGCCGGTGGTGCACGGCGCATCGGCGGGGAATGCCGCGGCCGCGTTCCGCGATGCGCGGCACGGGATGGTCGTGGGTGGCGACATGGGCAGCTACACCCGGGACACTTCCACGGCGGCGGTGGCGGTCACGAGCGATGGCGGCGCGACCTGGACACTGCGTCCGCGTCCGCCGCACGCGGGCACGCCGTTCGGCGTCGCGATGGTGCCGGAGGCGGGTGCCGACGTCGCCGTGGTGGCGAGCCCGGGCGGCCTGTCGGTGACGCGCGACGGCGGCGCAACCTGGACGGTCGTGGACCAGCGTGCGTTCTGGAGCGTCGGGGCGTTCGGGAAGTCGGCGTGGGCGGTGGGCCCCCGCGGGCTCATCCTCGTGCTGGCGTTCTGACCCGACCGCCGGCCAGGCGGATTCCCAGCAGCAGCAGGAAGACGGCGACCGAGACGATCGTCCCGGTGACCCGGCCGCTCAGGACGTCCACCGCCAGCCAGGCGGTGGCGGTGCCGAGCGTCAGCAGCAGCACCGGGATCCCGGTGCCGAGGAACTCCCGGAACGAGATGCGGACGCCTCGCCGGGCCGCGAGGTCGAGCGTGGTGACGTTGGCGGACGCGCCGATCGGCGTGCCGTTGCCGCCGAGGCAGGCGCCCAGCGCCAGCGCCCACCAGAGCACCTGCGTGTCGCCACCGAGCGACCCGGTCAGGTCGGCGACGATGGGGATGCTCACCGCGACGAAGGGGATGTTGTCGATCAGCGCCGAGAGCATGCCCGCCACCCAGAGGATCAGGAGCGCCGCGAACAGCAGCGTCCCCTCGGTGCCGAAGCCGAACGCGGCGCTGCCCTCCATGATGCCGCGCTGCAGCGCGTGCGCCAGGACGGTGATCAGTCCGGTGTCCACCGCCGCGCCGACCGTGATGAAGAGCAGGGCGAAGAAGACCAGCGTCGGCCACTCGATCTCGTGCTCGAGGATCGCGAGGATGCCGTGGCGTCGTTCGTCGTGCGACGGCTGGTGGGTCCGGAGGTAGAGCACGTCCTGCAGCAGCAGCGCCGCCGCCGCGCCGATCACGGCCGGCACCGCCGCGGGCATCCCGGTGAGTCCGTGGGTGAGGAAGCCGACCAGGATCCCGCCGCTGATCCAGGCCATCCCGCGCAGCAGGCGCGGGTCGAGGATCGCCGGGGCGTCGGCCGCGACGCCGCCCCCCGCGGCGAGCGCCAGCTCGTCGCGATAGCGCCAGCGCGCCAGCAGGTCGAGCAGCACGACCATCACCATCACCGGCGGCGAGACCCGCGCGAGGAAGTCGGTGAAGGTGAGGTGCGCGGCCGAGCCGACCATGATGTTGGGCGGGTCGCCGATCAGCGTCGCGGCGCCGCCGATGTTGCTCGCCATCACGACCGGCAGCAGCAGCACGCGCGGGTTGAGGCCGAGCTGGCCGGCGATCCCGAGGGCGATCGGCGTCACGAAGATCACCGTCGTGACGTTGTCGAGGAACGCCGAGGTGATCGCGGTGACCCAGAGGAGCGCCGAGAGCACGGTGGCGGGATGCGCCGCGCGGCCCTGCAGCATCCGCGAGACCGCCCACTCGAACACGCCGGTGGATCGCAGCACGCCGACCACCGCCATCATCCCCGCGAGGAGCAGCAGCACGTTGAGGTCGAGTGCCGCGTGGGCCCCCTCGAACGTGATCAGCCGGTACGGGGTGAGGTAGGTGACCGCCCAGAGGAGCGAGACGGCGAGCAGGGCGAGGAGGACGCGGTGGGCCTTCTCGAGCGTCAGCAGCACGAACAGGAAGACCAGGACCGCGGCGACGATGCCCTGCGAGATCGGGTCGGTTGTCGCGGCCACGGCGTCGGGATGCATCCGGTGAACTTGCACCCGTCCGGGGGCCCGCGACAGGCCCCCCGGCACAGCGCCTCAGCGGATGAACGGATCGGCGAAGCGCGGGTCGGCGAGGAGCCCCGGGTCGGTCAGGGTGGCCAGGAAGGCGACCAGCGCCTGCCGGTCCGCGGCCGACAGCGCGAGGCGGATCGGCGCGCCGCCCGGCCCGCGGAGCCGCTGGTCCAGCGCCGGCCCCGCCTGCACGCCGTCGGCGTAGTGGTCGACCACCTCCGCCAGCGTCGCGAAGCGACCGTCGTGCATGTACGGACCGGCCACGGCGACGTTCTTGAGCGACGGCGACTTGAAGATCGTCACCTCGCCGGCATCCAGCCCGTTGCTGCCGGAGTTCGCCGCGAGCGAGAAGGTCGGCGGGACGTGACAGCCCGCGCACCCCGCGCCGCCCGCCTGGGGCGGCTGCAGGAACAGCTCGCGACCGCGATTCTCCTCGGCCGTGAAGTTCGGGAGCGGCCGCCCGAGGCCGTGATCGGGCAGCCCCGGGTCATAGGTCAGCGCGTACCCCGCGTCCCAGCGGCTGCCGGTGGAGACGATGGCCCGCACGTACGCGGCGATCGCGCGCGCGACGCGATCGTTGTTGACCGCCGCATCGCCGAACGCGAGCGTGAACAGCTCGGCGTAGTAGGGGAGCGAGTCCATCCGCGCGAAGAGCGCGGCGGTCCCGCCGTGCAACGGATCGAATCCCATCTCCGCGGAGTTCGTGATCGGCGCCAGCGCCTGCACCTCGAGGGTCGCCGCCCGCAGGTCCCAGAAGAACCCGCGGCCGGCGTACCAGCGCGCATTGGCCAGGCGCATGGCGTGCGCGGTGGTCTTCTCGCCGGCGAATCCCTCGCTGAATCGGGCCCGGTCGGTGAAGCCGGTGACCTGGCGATGGCAGCTCGCGCAGGCCACGGTGCGGTTGAGGCTGAGCCGCGGATCGTGGAAGAGGACCTGACCGAGGACCGCGATCCGGTCGGTCGCCGGGGTCGCGGTGTTGTCGAGCGCCCGGACCGCCGGCTGGAGGTAGAACGCCGGCAGCTCCGGATTGACGTAGTTCGCCGGTTGGTCGGGATCGAGGGCGGTGTAGCTCGTGATCCCGGGGAACGGGGTGGTTGCCCCCGGCGGCGGGGGCGTCCCCGTGCCGGACGCTTCGTCGCTGCCGGTGGGCGTGCCGCCGCAGCCCGCGAGGGCGAGCAGAAGGGCGGCGGCGGTCGGCAGGGCGCGGGGCATCGGGACTCCGGAGAAGGGCACTCCGCCAGACGACGGGGCCGGAGGGACGTTAACGCCGGGGACCCGGGCCGGTTCCCCGCCCCCGGCGTCCACGGCTAGGTTAGGCGGGCGAGGCGCGGTGGCAGAGCGGTTGAATGCACCGGTCTTGAAAACCGGCGGCCCTTCACGGGGCTCGTGAGTTCGAATCTCACCCGCGCCGTAGAATCACTCGCCTTCCCTGCACCCGGGGGGGCGGGAGCCGATACCATAGCGGGGGCACCGTGCCCCCACCAGCGACCCAGGAGAGCCTGATGCCTCGATCCTCGATTGTCCTCGCCATGCTCGCCGCGTCCGCCCTCGCCGGGCCGCTGTCGGCCCAGGAATTCACCGGCTCGATCACGGTGACGATGAGCAATCCCCAGATGGGGGAGGCCATGGACGCCACCTTCTACATCGCCGGCGAGAAGCAGGCGATGGTCATGAAGATGCCCGCCTCCGCCGGCCCGATGGCCGGGCAGGAAGTGCGGATGGTCGTGAACAAGGCTGCACGACAGCTCACCACCCTGATCCCGATGCCGCCGGGGTCGCCGATGCCGGGCAAGGGGATCAAGCAAGTCACCAAGTTCGGCGACGCCGTCGACAACGCCGGGGATGCCGACGTCAAGATCACGCCGCTCGGCACCAAGCAGACGGTTGCCGGCATGTCGTGTGATGATTACGAGGTGGTGACCAAGGAACAGACGGTCAAGATGTGCATCACCGACAAGCTCGGCCGCTACACCTTCCCCGAGCTCTCGGGGCGGTCGCCCCAGTCCCCATCGTGGACGAAGGCATTCGGGAACAAGGCGGCCTTCCCGCTCAAGCTCTGGCAGGACGACGGCAAGATGTCGATGACCGTGACGAGCGTGAAGCGCGGGGACGTCCCGGCGCCGATGTTCGACGAGAGCCCCGAGGGGTACACGTCGATGCCCGGCATGGGCGGCTGATCACCGCCGCCGAGGTGCGAGGGGCCATCCCGATGGGGTGGCCCCTTATCTTTGGCGGCAGCGGGACCACGACCCCCGGGGTCCCTGCGCCCCCGATCCGGAGAGGGATCCGATGCGACGCACCTGGTTGGCCACCCTGCTCTGCCTGCCCACCCTGCTTGCCGCGCAGGCCGGCACGGCGACATGGACGCTCCACGTCACGCTGCCCGATTCGCTGGCTCCCATGACGCAGGGGATCCACGAGATCGACCTGCAGATGACCGTGGCCACCGACGGCCAGCGCATGGCGATGCAGATCAACCCGGGCGCACAGATGGCGGCGCAGATCCCGACGGTCGATCTCGCGGCGGCGCGGGTGCAGATGTTCCTCCCCGCCGGCAGCGACACCGTCCAGCTCGGCCTCGTCCTGCCGCCCGAGATCGCCGGCGCGATGGGCGTGTCCCTCGGCTACCGCTTCGACCTGCCGTTCGATGCGATCCCCGACCCGACCAGGCTCGCGGACTCGATCACCTCGACGGTGGAGCGGGATCGCGACAGCACGGAGTTCATCGACAGTGGCGCGCGCGAGACGGTGGCCGGCATTCCCTGCGAAGTCTGGAAGGTGACGTCGACGCGGGACACCCTCGGGGTCGAGCTGACGATGTGCCTCGCGCAGCCGACGCCGGCGCTCGAGTCGATGACCAAGGCGATGGAGCGGCGGTTCCCGTCGATCGCGAGCCTCCGGGAGAAGTTCGCCGACAGCGCCCGCGCGAAGTTCGGCGGTCGCGACCTGATGCCGATCCGGATCCGGGTCGGGGGCAACCAGGATGTCCGGGTCGAGTTGCAGTCGATCTCCGACCAGGCCCCCGACGCCGCCTTCTTCACGCTGCCCGTCGGCCTCGATCCGTTCCCGATCGAGATGTTCAAGGGGATGCTGCCGACGCCGGCCGACGCGACGGACAGCTCCGAGACGTGACGCGAGCGCGGCTCGCGCTGGCGCTGCTGCTGCAGGCCGCCGCCGGGTGTCGGGAGGCTCCCCCGGCTCCGGCGGCGGTGGCGTTCCGGGATCCCTCCGGCGAGGCCGTCACCCTGGCGCTGCCGGCCCGCCGGATCGTCTCGACGATGCAGTCGGCGACCGAGTGGCTCGTGGCACTCGGTGCGGCCGACCGGCTCGTGGCGCGGACCGACTTCGACCGACAGCCCGAGGTCGCCGCGCTGCCCTCGATCGGGGGTGGCCTCGATCCCTCGCCGGAGGTGGTCGCCTCGCTCCATCCGGACGTGGTTCTCGGCTGGCGCATCCCTTCGTCGGTCCGGCTGGCGCATGCGCTGGTCCCGTTCCCCATCCCGGTGATCGCGGTGGAGGCGACCGACACCGCCGAGGCGTTCCGCCAGCTCGCGGCGATCGGGCACCTGGTCGGCCTCGATCGGCGGGCGGATTCCCTCGCGGCCGGACTCCGCGCCGAGCTCGAGACCCTTCGCCAGGACGGATGTCGGGACGGCGCGCCGAGCGGCACCGTCTTCGTCGAGATCTCGACCGATCCGCCACAGACCACCGCGCGCGGCACCTGGATGACCGAACTCCTCGGGGTTGCCTGTCTCCGGAACGTCTTCGGAGAGCTCCCCCAGCCCTGGCCGACCGTGTCACTGGAGGCGATCGTGGCCCGCCAGCCGGACTGGATCCTGACCAGCCGCGGCGATCGCCCCGGCGAGCGCCAGCGGGAGCTCCTGGCCAAGCCAGGCTGGCGCGACCTCGACGCGGTGCGCTCGGGCCGGGTCCTCGAGCTCGACGGCGACCTCCTGACCCGCGCCGGGCCGGGAATGGCGGATTGGGTCCGGGCCGTGATCGCGGAACGGCGCCGGGTGCAGGGTGAACGGTGAAGGCGTTCCCTCGCGGGTTCCCCTTCACCCTTCACCCTTCACCCTTCACCCCCTGTGGTCTATCTTCCCGCCTTCCGGAGCGATGGCCGAGTGGCTGAAGGCGGCGGTTTGCTAAACCGTTTTAGGGGTGAAAACCCCTAACGAGGGTTCGAATCCCTCTCGCTCCGCTCGACACGAGAGAAGAGAGAAGTGAGAGGAGAGAAGCGGGGAGGCCCCTCGCGTCCTCCCATCTCTCTTCTCTCTTCTCTCTTCCCGCGTGAAGGAACCCGACCCGCACCGATGTCCGTCGCCCCCCGCCTCCGCTTCGCCCCCTCGCCCACCGGCTACCTCCACGTCGGCGGCGCTCGCACGGCGCTGTTCAACTGGCTGTACGCCCGGCACACCGGCGGGACGCTCGTCCTCCGGATCGAGGACACCGACCGCGAGCGCTCGACGCCCGAGCACACGCAGGTGATTCTCGACGGCCTCACGTGGCTCGGCCTCGACTGGGACGAGGGACCGTTCTTCCAGGGCGAGTATGGCGACCGCCACCAGGCCGACGCCGAGCGGTTGCTGGCCGAGGGCAAGGCGTACAGGGACTTCCTCTCGGCCGAGGAACTCGAGGCGGCGCGCGAGCGGGCCAAGGCTGCGGGGGGGACGTTTCGCTACGACCGCGAGGCGCTGGCGCTCCCGGCCGACGAGGTCGCCCGCCGCGAGGCCGCGGGGATGCCGTTCGCGATCCGCTTCCGGGTGCCCGACGAGGAGATCGCCTGGGACGACGCCGTGCACGGCCGGATCTCGTGGCAGGGCCGCGACATCGACGACTTCATCATCCTCCGCTCCGATGGCAGCGCGATCTACAACCTCGCCGTCGTCTCCGACGACGTCGCGATGCGGATCACCCACGTGATGCGCGGCGACGATCACATCGCCAACACGCCGAAGCAGATCGCGCTCTACCGTGCGCTCGGGCACCCCGTCCCGGTCTTCGCGCACGTGCCGGTGATCCTCGGCACCGACGGGAAGAAGCTCTCCAAGCGCCACGGCGCGACCGCGGTGGGCGACTACCGTCACCAGGGGATCATTCCCGCCGCGATGCGGAACTTCCTGGCCCTGCTCGGCTGGTCGCCCGGCAACGACGACGAGATCCTGCCGGAGGCGGAACTGATCCGTCGCTTCACGCTCGACGGCATCCAGGCCCGGCCGGCGGTGTTCGACACCACCAAGCTCGAGTGGATGAACGGCCAGTACCTCTCGGCGCTCGAGGCGGGGACGCTGCTCGGACCCGTGCAGGACGAGCTTGCCGCGCGGGGCGTCGACGCGACCGGGCACGACCTCGCGCCGATCATCGCGGCGGTCAAGGGCCGGGCGCGCACCGTCACGATGGTCGCGGAGATGGTGGCGACGCGGCTCCCGGGGGCCGCCGTGGTCCGCGACGCGAAGGGCGATGCCCTGGCCGCCAAGCTGGGCGAGCGCTTCGGCACCAGCCTGGCGCTGGCGGCCGCCGAGCTCGCCGGCATGGGCGAGACGGAGTGGCACCCCGAGTCGCTCGAGGCGCGACTCAAGGCGCTGGCCGAGCGGGAGGAACTCAAGCTCGGCGACCTCATGCAGCCGATCCGCGTGGCGCTCACCGGCGGGACCGTGAGCGAGCCGGTGCACGAACTGCTCGCCGTGGTGGGGCGAACGGAGTCACTCAGGAGATTGGCGACCTGAGCATCGAGATTCGAGGTCGTGGACGGCGAACCGACCTCGAATCTCGATTCGCGAATCTCGCTCCTCGTTCTACGCCAGGTTCCCCATCCGGAACCGCCAGCACCGCTCGAGGAACTCGTCGAGCCATCCGCGGTGGATGAACGTGTCCACCGACTCCGCGGTGGCGTGACGATCGGTGCCCCAGAGGGCCGCGCGGCGCGGGCCGTCGGGGAGTCCGGCCTGGATCACCACGCGATCACCATCCGACCACACCGTGGGCAGTTCGCCGGCGAGGCGCGCGGCCACGCCGTTGGCACCCGGCCCGCCGATCGCGATCGTCGGGGCCGCCTGCAGCAGTGGCGTCTCGAACCAGGCCTCGTCCGTCACCACGACCGCGCGGCGATAGGCCCAGCCGTGCCCGCGCGCGTCGATCGCCGCCTTGAGCCGCGCCGCCGAGCGCCGGTCGGGGTGGTCCACCTCGAGTCCGGCGGCCACGGCCACCACGATCGTCTCCTCGCCGTCGACGAGCTTCACCGACGCTCCAGCGAATCGGACGGCGGCGTGCGCCGGTTCCGCTCGAAGTCCCGCTCGGCCTCCTTCTGCTCGCGCAACGCCTTCACCGCCCGCTTGAACTCCTCGAGGTTCGCCGCGCGTCGACCCGCCGTGAGCAGGTCGCGCCGCATCAGGTCGAGCTTGCGCGCCATCGCCGCCTCGGTGGGATTGGCCTGCACGTTGATCGGCAGCATCGCGAGGAGGAAGGTCGGGATCTTGAGCGGGCCGAGATGGATCCACCGCGAGTCCACGCCGACCTCCTGGTCGCCGATCTTCGTCGTCCACGAGGGGATCGCCGGCGGCGCGTTGCGCATCTCCTCCGCCATCGCGTCGATGTACTTCTGGGTGAGCGAGGCGATGGCGCTGTCGGTGAGGGCCTCCTGGGTCCGCCCCGCGAGCAGGCGGGCGATCTCCTGCGGCGAGAGCGGCAGCGGCTCGATCCAGATCAGCCCGGCGCCGAACGCGGGCACCGCCCGTCGCACGCTGTCGGCCTGCTGCTGCGCGGCCAGCGGCGCCGCCGCGAGCATCGCCAGGAGGGCGACCACGCCGACGGCACGGCGCCGGTCAGCCGGCACGAACCGCCTCGCCCGCCCGGCAGGCCGCCAGCGTGCGACCGAGCCGGCCGATCGCCTCGCGCAGGCGGTCGGGCGGCACGGTGAGCGCGATCCGGAAGAAGCCCTCGCCGGCCGCGCCGAACCCGCTGCCGGGAAGCACGATGACACCCTCCTCCTCGCGGGCGCGGTCGGCAAACGCCGCCGAGGCGACGCCCTCGGGCAGCGGCACCCAGAGGTACATCGCCCCGCGTGGCGGTGCCACCGTGAAGCCCGCCGCGCCGAGGGCGGCGACCGCGGCGTCGCGCCGCACGGTGAGCTCCGCCACCACCGGGGCGACCAGCTCCTCGGCGTGATCGAGGGTCCACGTCCCGGCGTACTGCAGGGCCGGGAAGGCGCCGGTGTCGATGTAACTCTTCACCTTGGAGAGCGCCGCGATCAGCCGCGCCGACCCGACGGCAAAGCCGAGGCGCCAGCCGGTCATCTGGAACGACTTCGAGAGCGAGAAGAACTCCACCGCGACGTCACGCGCGCCCTCCACCTCGAAGATGCTCGGCGCCACGTAGCCGTCGAACGTGATGTCGCTGTAGGCGTTGTCGTACGCGAGCACGATGTCGTGCGCGCGGCACGTCGCCACGAGCCGCTCGAGGTAGTCGCGTGGCGCGATCGCCGCCGTCGGGTTGTTCGGATAGTTGACGTAGACGAGCGCGGTGCGCCGCAGCAGCTCCTCCGGCAGGCGGTCGAGCTCGAGCAGGAAGCCGTGCGCGCGCTCCAGCGGGATCACCACCGGCTCGGCGCCGGCCATCACCGCCCCGCCGAGGTAGGCCTGGTAGCCGGGCTCGGGCAGGACGACGGCCTGGCCGGGGTCGGCGACCGCGAAGGCGAGGTGCGCGAGCCCCTCCTTCGATCCGATCAGCGGCAGGATCTCGCTGGCGGGGTCGAACGCCTGGCCGAACCGGCGGCGGAGCCAGTCGGCCGCGGCACGCCGGAACTCGGGGTAGCCCAGCTGGAAGCCGTACTTGTGGAGCGCCGTCTGGTCCATCGCCTGGCGGAGCGCCTCGCGGGTCCCCTCGGGAGGCGGGCCGTCGGCGTCGCCGGCGCCGAGGTCGATCACGTCGACCCCCGCGGCGAGCAGCCGCCGCTTCGCCGCCGGAATCCCGGCCAGCGGGTAGCCCGGCAGCGCCTCGATCCGGTCGCTCAGGCGAATCATGCCACGTCCTCGATCACGGGGTTCGAGATCCGGCCGACGCCGGGAATTTCCACCTCAACGACGTCGCCGGGGGCCAACGGCCCCACACCCTCCGGCGTGCCGGTCAGGATCACGTCGCCCGGCTCGAGGGTCATGATGCCGCTGATGTAGGCGAGCAGGGCGGGAAAGCCGAACAGCAGGTCGCGCACGTGGCCGTGCTGGCGGACCTCGCCGTTGACGCGGCCGATGATCTCCAGGTCGTCCCAGGCGAAGCCGCTTGTCACCGTGGCCCCGAGCGGGCAGAAGGTGTCGAAGCCCTTCGCGCGCGCCCACTGGCCATCGACCTTCTGGAGGTCGCGTGCGGTGACGTCGTTGGCACACGCGATCCCGACGATTCCGGCCATCGCGTCCGCGGCGGCGACGCGTCGCATCCGGCGACCGATCACCAGCGCAATTTCCGCCTCGTGGTCGACCCGCTGGCTCGCCTCCGGCAGGCGGATCGGCTCGCCGTCCCCGATCACGGCGGACGGTGGCTTGAAGAACAGCAGCGGCCGCTCCGGCACCTCGTTGCCAAGCTCCTTGGCGTGCGCGGCGTAGTTGCGGCCGACGCAGATGATCTTCCCCGTCTGGGGGTGCGGCATCACGGTGCTCCGGTTGGCTGTCGTGCGGAAAGCTAGTCGCGGCCGAGGGCCGCGCGCGCCGCGGCGGCGACCGCGCCGACCAGGCCACCGCAGTGGTCCGGCGACGGGGCGCCCGCGGCGAAGAAGGGGTCCATGATCGTGGCGCGCAGCACCACCAGGCCCGCGTCCCGCCACGCCGCGGACGCGACCCCGAGCTCGGCGAGGAGTGGCTCGACCAGCTGGTCGGCGCCCGGCGGCACCAGGCGGGTCCGCGTGATCCAGTAGGGCGGTTCGCCTTCCGCGCCGCTGAGCTGGCGGTAGATCCGCTCGTTGAGGCCGTTGATCGCGTCGAGCGAGTCGAGCGCGGGATGGGTGACCACCCAGTTGACCAGGTTCAGGTCGGGCTCCGGCAACCGCACCGCCCGGAAGGCGCCGAGCGCGCCGTCCTCCCCGAGTGCCCGGTGGAGCAGCCGCGCCCCCGCCATGGTCCGGTGCACCAGGTGGCCGTAGCCACGCACGTCGAGCGGAATGACGCGGTGGCTCAGCCAGACCGCCGCGGCCGCCGCGCCGGGCTTGCTCCCCTCCAGGATCCAGCGGCCGAGGAAGCCCTCGTCACCATCGCCGTCGGAGAGGTACGGCGGATCGAGCGAGACGAGCGCGCGCCCACGACGGTCGCGCAGCAGGAAGACGCCGGCGGGATACGGGACGAATCCCATCTTGTGCGGATCGATCGTCACCGAGTCCATCGCGCCGAGCGCCTCGACCGCGGCCAGCCAATCGTCGTCCGGCCAGGCGTCGCCCGTCGCCGCGCGAATCGCCCCGGCCGGCAGGCGCTCGCCGTCCGCGCCACGGGTCAGCGCCGCGGCGTAGCCACCGTGGCACGCGTCGGCGTGGAAATGGAATGCCATGCCGTGTCGCCGCGCCGCGTCCGCGCGGACCTCGAGGAGCCGGTCGAGCCGGTCGAGCGACCCCTCCTCGGTGCTGCCGGCCACCGCCACCGTCGCAAGGACCGGCGTCCGGCTCGCCGCGCACTCCTCCAGCACCGCGCGGAAGGCGTCGGGGTCCATGCGCGCGTGCCGATCGACCGGGACGCGGATCATCCGCTGCGCCCCGATGCCGAGCGCCCGGACGATCTTCTCCCAGGAGTAGTGGGCGGTGCCAGCGACGAGGACGACGCCGGCCGGCAACGGATCGCTCCAGGTCAGGGCGAGCCGGCGCGTGTAGTCCTGGTAGCCGATGGTCGAGAGCGAGTGCCGCTCCAGCGCCTCGCGGCCGTCGCGCCCCGGGACCTGCCGGTGGAAGGCATCGTAGGCGTCGAGCGCGTCCGCAGGCTCGAGGTTGAGCAGGTGCCAGAGGTCGAGCTCGGCGAGCGCGGCGGTGGCGCCGGTCGGCAGGCGTACCGGCAGCGCCAGCGCCAGCTCTCGCGCCGCGAGCGCGAGGCCGACGGGCAGGTAGCGCACGCCGCGTGCGATCCAGAGCGCCTCGAAGTTCGCGACGGTGCCGCCGCTGGTGATGTGGCCCCACGCGCGCCGCGGCGCGTAGCCGATCATCGCCGCGAGCTGCCGGGCGACCTCGCGCTCCAGGCGCGTGGTGACCGGCGAGACCTCGGCGACGACGTTGTTCGGGTTGTAGAGCATCCCCGCGAGGTAGCCCACCTGCGAGGCGATGGTCTGCTCGCCGAGCATGTGGCCCTGGTAGCGGCCGGAGAAGAACGGGACGTCCTGCTTGAGGGCGGCGAGGAGGCCCTGCAGCTCCTCGCTCAGTCGCGCGACCGCCTCGTCGTAGCCGGGGCGTCGGCGATCGGCCTCGCGGATCGTGAGGCCGTCCTCGGGATGGTGGTTGCGCCGCCAGAAGACGTGGTCGCGATAGGCGCCCAGGAGGAGGCGCTCGACCAGGTCGGCGTTCTCGGCGCGCGGACCCAGGAACCAGGCGCGGAGCGCCTCCGCGGTCGCCGTGTCCGTCGGTGGGGAGGACATGCTTCAAGGTAGCGGGCGACAAAGCGAAGGGCGAAGGGCGAGGAAGATGCTCCCGATTCGCCCTTCGCCCCTCGCCCTGTCGCGGCTCAGGCCGCCTTCGGCACCCCTTGCTTGATCGCCATCCGCACCCGGTCAGTGAAGAGATCGATCTCGTCGAGCGTCGTGTAGACGTTGGGCGTCACCCGGATCCCGCTGAACTCGGGGTGCTTGATCGGCACCGTGACGATGCGGTGCTTGTCGAGCAGCCACGTGCTCAGCTCGCCGGGATCGATCCCCTCGATCGACAGGAGCGCGATCGCGCCGGCGTGGGGCGAGTCGAGCGGCGTCGGCACCCGGACGCGCGGGCTCTCGGCAAGCAGGGCCTTGGCCCAGCGATCGCGCAGGTAGCGGAGTCTCGCGATCTTGCGGTCGGCGCCGATGCCCCGGTGGAAGGCCAGCGCCGCGGAGATCGCGTTGTGGTTCGCCGCGGGGTGGGTGCCGATCTCCTCGTACTTGCGGATGTTCTCGTCCATCTTGTCCGGCGCGGCCATCAGCGGCCAGAGCCCCTTCTGCTTCGCCTGGCGCACGTACAGGAAGCCGGTGCCGATCGGCGCCAGCAGCCACTTGTGCAGCGAGGTGCCGTAGTAGTCCGCGTCGAGTGCGTCGCGGGTGAACGGGAAGTGCGCATAGGCGTGCGCCCCGTCGACGAACGTGGCGATGCCCCGCTCGCGCGCCATCCGCGTGATCTCGCGCACCGGGAAGATCTGGCCGGTGAGGTTGGTGATGTGGGTGATCTCGATGACCCTGGTCCGCGGGGTGATCGCGTTGCGGAAGAGGTCGACCAGGTACTCCTGCGACGGCGGGGGCACCGGGAACGAGAGCTGCTTGAGGACGATCCCCTCGCGCCGGACGCGCTGGTCCCAGGTGGTGAGCATCCGGCCGTAGTTCTGGTTGGTGACCAGCACCTCGTCGCCGGCCTTGAGGTCGATCCCGAGGATCATCGTCTCGAGCGCCTCGGAGGCGTTGCGGGTGATCGCCATCTCCTCGGGGTCGCAGCCGAAGTCGGCCGCGAGGTCGCGCCGGACGCTCTCGATGCGCGGCTCGAGCACCGACCACATGTGGGTCACCGGCAGCTCGTTGCTGAACCGCAGGTCGCGGATCATCTGCTCCAGCACGTGGGTGGGCGTGGGGCAGCAGCCGCCGTTGTTGAGGTTCACCATCGTCCGGTCGGCGTCGAAGGCGCGCTGGATCTGCTGCCAGTAGGCCTCGTCGTCGGCGAGCGACGCCGCGCTGGCGTGCGGGGTGTCGCGCCGGGTGCCGAGCACGCGGGCGAGGGCGTCGGGGCGGAAGCCCGGCAGCGCGACCGCCAGCCCGGCGGCCCGCGCGACGAAGTCACGGCGGGAAGTCATGCGCTCTGCTCCGGTGGGGATGCTCCAATAGACAACCGCGGGGCGCCGGAGGCAAACCCCGGGGCGACCGTCAGGGGGGCGCGCCGATCCCGTGCCGGGCGAAGAAGTCCTCGATCTTGGTGCGCACCTGCGTCCACGGCCCGATGACCCGGTCCGCCGGGGGCAGTCCCTCGAGCAGCGCCATGCCGTAGCGCCGGGTGACGATGCGCGGGTCGAGCAGCACGACCACGCCGACGTCGCTCGCGCCGCGGATCAGCCGGCCGAAGCCCTGCTTGAGCTTGAGCGCGGCGTGCGGCAGCAGGTAGCCGAAGAAGCCGTCCTCCCCCTGCTCCGCCAGCCGCTCGAGCCGCGCCGCCGTGATCGGCTCGCTGGGCACCTTGAAGGGAAGCTTCGCGAGCACCAACCCGCGCAGTGCCCGGCCGGGGACGTCCACGCCCTCCCAGAACGAGTCGGTCCCCAGCAGGATCGCGTTGCCCGCCTCGCGGAACCGGCGCAGCAACTGGTCGCGCTGCGCCTCGCCCTGGACCAGGATCGGGAACCGGTGACCCAGCGCCGCGCGCACCTCGGCGGCGACGCGCTTGAGCTGCGCGTGCGAGGTGAAGAGCACGAAGAGTCCGCCGTCGGACGCCCAGGCGAGGTCGTGGACCACCCCGGCGACCGCGGCATCGTGCCCGGCCGGATCCTCCCGGGGATCGGGGACGTCGTCGGGCACGCCGAGCAGGCAGTGCTCGGCGTAGTCGAACGGCGACGGGAAGACCTCCTGCACGCTGAGCGGCGAATCCGGTCCCGCGAGCCCGATCCGCGAGGCGAGGAAGCCGAAGTCGCCTCCGGCCGCGAGCGTCGCGCTGGTGAGTGCCACGGTGTCGACCCGGTCGAAGAGCAGTTCGCGCAGCAGCGGCGCCAGGTCGAGCGGCACCGCCGCGAGCTGGACCGTGCGGCCCTGCGGCCCGCTCCGTTGCAGCCAGCGCACGTCCGGCGCGCGCTCGAGGGCGGGACGGAGCACCGCGCCGAGCCCGTCGCTGACGGACTCGAGCCGCCGCAGCACGCCGCGGCATTCGAGCAGCAGGCGGTTCCGCCGCTCGGTGAGCTCCACCTGGGCGAGCCGGTCGGCGATCGTCTCGACGTGCTCCGCCACCCCCTGGAAGGCCTGGAGCGCCGCGCCCAGCTCGCGCTCGAGTCCCTCGGCCCAGCAGGGATGGGCGGCGAAGTCGTCGTCGAGCCGCAGCGGCCCCGGGCCGGCGCCGTCGAGCAGCACCGCCAGCCGGTCGAACAGGGCCTCAGCCGCGCGACGCGCGGCGCCGACGGCCGGCAGCAGCCGCTCGCGCAGCAGGTCGAGCGAGGCACGACTGAGCAGGTCGTCGGCGGTGACCAGGTCGCGCTGCAGCGCCGGCAGCAGTCCCTTCCCCTGCCGCTCCATCCGGCTGAGCAGTCGCGCGACGCCGCGGCTCGTGACCTGCCGACCGAGGTGGTGCGCCGCGACGTCCTCCAGATGGTGTCCCTCGTCGATGATCAGCCGCTTGTACGCCGGCAGCACCGCCGACTCCTCCCAGTTGTCGGAGGCCTGGCGGACCGACAAGTCGGCGGCGAGCAGGTGGTGGTTCACGACGACCACGTCGGCCTGCGCGGCGCGACGGCGCGCCTGGAACACGAAGCAGCGGTCGAAGTGCGGGCAGCGGACCCGAGGGCAGAGGTCCGGCTCGGCCGAGACCTCGTCCCAGACCTCCGGCGTGGGCGGGGCGGGCAGGTCGGCGAGCGAGCCGTCGCGCGTGTGCGAGGCCCACGCGGTGATCTGCACCAGCTCGTCGAGGCGCCCCGGCTCGAGCAGCGACTGCTGGCTCTGCCCCGCGCTGCCGAGTCGCGCGAGGCAGAGGTAGTTGCGCCACCCCTTGAGCAGCGCGAACGACGGGACATGCTCGTCGTCGCCGAGCGCGCGCTGCAGGAGCGGCAGGTCCTTGCCGACCAGCTGCTCCTGCAGGTTGATCGTGTTGGTGGAGACGACGGTGCGTTCGCGGTTGGCGCGGGCCCACGCCAGCGCCGGCACGAGGTAGCCGAACGACTTCCCCACCCCGGTGCCCGCCTCGAGCATCAGCACGCCGCCGTCGTTGTAGGCGTCGACCAGGTAGGCGGTCAGGTCGCGCTGGCTCTGGCGGTCCTCGTAGCCGCCGAGCTCCCGGGCGATCGGCCCGTCGGCGCCGAGGAGCGCGATCACGTCGAACGGATCGATCGCCACCTTCCCCTGGACACGCGGCACCTCGACGACCACGTAGAGGCGGGTCGCGGCGTTGTCGACGATCGCGAAGCCGACCCCCTCGTCGTGCGCGCGCATGGCGACGCCGAGGTCGGCCTGCGACGGCTCGAGGTGGCCGCCGGGATGGTTGTGCACCAGCATCTCGCCCGGCTCGGCGATCCCCGGCATCGCCAGCACCATCTCCACGGTGCCGCGCGCGACCGCGCGCACCGCGGTGAGCATCCCCGCAGCGTCGACGGTGGCGACGAACATCACCTCGTTGCCGCCGGCCGCGGCGATCTCGCGGCGGATCGCCTGCTGGGCGGCGGGCGCAAGCCGCTCGGTCAGGTCTTGAGTTCCTTCTTCTTCGCGGCCGGGAAGAGGACGTTGTTGAGGATCAGCCGGTAGCCCGGCGAGTGCGGATGGAGCGAGAGGTCGGTCGGCGCGTCGCCGATGCCGTGCTGCGGGTCCTCCGGGTCGTGCCCGCCATAGAACGTCCAGGTCCCCTGCCCGTGGTCGCCGTGGATGTACTTGACCCAGGGCGCCCCCTCCTCGTCGGCGAGGACCACGACGCCGGGCTTGAGGCGCCGCCGCATGAACGACGTGGTGAGACCGAAGAAGTCCGGGATGACCTGGCGGTGGTTCTGGACGAGCATGCAGGCGACCGGGTCGATCTTGGCCGAGAAGTTGAAGAGCGAGAACGCGCCGAGCGGCTGGCGGTCGATGCCGTTCACCTGGTGGCCGTCGATGTCGCTGAACGAGGCGAGCGACGGCGACTGCTCGAGGATCGCCCCCTCGAACGCGAGGGCGCGCTCCCAGTGCATCCGGCTGCTGGCCTGCGGGTCCATCGGCGTGCCGTCGGCATAGGCGGCGGCGATGTCCACGCCCTCGCTCGCCAGCGCGAGGTCGAGGGTCTCCGTGGCGGTGCACATCGCGAACAGGAAGCCGCCGCGGTCGACGAACCCCGCGATCCGCTGGGCGACCGCGCGCTTGAGCGCCGGCACGTCGGCGAAGCGGAGCCGGGCCGCCATGTCGCGGTTCATCGCCATCATCTCCTCGAGCCACGGCGCGCCGGAGAAGTTGACGACGAACTTCGAGTACTGCCCGGTGAAGTCCTCGTGGTGCAGGTGCAGCCAGTCCCAGTCGCGGAGGCGGTCGCCGACCACCTCCGGGTCCCAGATGCGGTCGAAGTCGATGCCGGCATAGTTGAGCGCCATCGTGACCGCGTCGTCCCACGGCGCCGCGTTGGGCGGCGCGTAGACCGCCACCTTCGGGGCCTTCTCCAGCGGCACCGCGTCCATGTTGGCGCCCTGGATCTCGGCGTGAATCGCGGCGACCGTCCCCTCGTCGGCCGCCAGCAGGTCGACTCCCGCCAGCGCGGCGTCGCGCCGGACCGCCTCCGACGCCGGCAGCAGGAAGGCACCGCCGCGATAGTTGAGGAGCCACTCGCCGGTCTCGCCGCGCTGCAACGCGCGGAAGGCGACGCCGTACGCCTTCAGGTGGTCGCCCTGATCGTCGTCCATCGGCACGAGGAACGACGAGGCGGCGCGCCATGGGCGCCGCAGCCGCGGGACAAGCAGCGCGCCGGCCGCGCCACCGGTGAACCGGAGCCACTCCCGCCGCGAGATCACGTCGCCCCCGTGGCGGTCGGGCCCGACGGAACGGCGCCCCGCAGGGCATCGCGTGCCCGCCTGGCCGCCGGGATCACAGCGCTGTCGGGAAAGTCGAGCATGATCGCCTCGAGCAGTCGTTCGGCCTCGTCCCGGGCACCGCGCGCGGCCAGGATCCGCGCCTCCAGCAGCCGGGCGGCGGGGGCCGTCCCCGGCGCCAGGGCGGTGTCCGCCGCCACCAGCAGCGCGAGCGCGGCGGTGGTGTCGGCGCGCCCCAACGCGAGCTCGCCGGCGAGGTACCGCAGCGCGGCCGCTCCCGGCGGCGCGAGGTCACTCGCGAGCGCCGTGAACCGGGTCACCGCCGTCGCGGTGTCGCCCCGCTCCAGGATCAGGAGCGCCTGGCCGAATTGGGGGAACGTGTCACGCGCCATCGCGCCGAGCAACGCGAGCAGCGACACCCGCTCGACGGCGTGCTCGCGCTCGTCGTCGTACGGGCCGGCCGCCTTGAGCCATTCCGCGGCGTTCGTCAGGTCGCCCTCGAAGGCGCGCAGCATCCCTCGTGCGGCGAACCCCTCCACGCTGGAGTCGGCCTCCAGCATCGCCTCGCCGCGCGCGATCTCGCCGGCCCGCGCCCAGGCCATCGCGATCCGGCGCGCCGAGCGGTCGCGATCGTCGAGCGACAGGCTGCCGCGGATCACGGTGTAGAGCGACTCGGCCTCCGCGGGCCGGCCCTCGGCAATCAGCACGCCGAGCAGCGTACTGGACGCCGCGCTGGCGAGCCCCGGCGGGGCGGCCGGGTCGGCCGCGACCTCGGCCAGCACCCGCCGGGCGTGTCGCTCCTCGCCGGCATCGGCCCACGCGCGCGCGGCGTCCATCCGGGTCCGGACCCTGGCGGCGCCGGTCTCGCGCGTCGACTGCAGCTCCAGCGCCTGCGCCCTGGCCCGCATCGCCGGCGGATCGGTGCGACCCTTGAGTTCGTCGAGCACCGGCCGCATCAGCGAGGCGAGTTCCTCGTACGTGTCGGGCAGCACTTCTCCGAGCAGCGCGACGCCGCGTTCGGGCTCTCCCCACTTGACCAGGAAGAGGGCGCGGAGTCGCGCCGCCTCGGTGTCGCCGGCCTGCCGCGTCAGGACGGCGAGGACGGTGTCGCGGAGCGGCGGAAGCTGGTCGCCGAGCATCAGCAGCGCCGCGCTGCGCAGCGTCGGTGCGTTGTGGACCGCGCGGAGCCACTCGTCGGTGGCGCCGGCGATGTCGCCCTCGGCCTCCCGCAGTTGCGCCAGTTCGGGCGCCAGGGCGGCGGGGTTCGCGATGCGCGCGCGGCCGAGTTCGAGGGCCCGCTTCGCCGCGGCCCGGTCGTGCGCCTCGAGGGAGGACATCGCCCACTCGCGCCAGGGCTCCTCCTCGCCCTCGACGAGCGTCGCCCAGCGCTGCACATAGACCGCCGCCGAATCGGGGCGGCCGAGCAGCGCCTCGGTGCGCACTGCGAGCGCAAGGATCGCGATGTTGCCGGAATCGATCGCGAGTGCCGCGCGGATCGGCGGCATCAGTTCGGCGCGACGCTCGAGCGACGGCAGCACCCGCGACAGCCCGAGGATCGCCTGGCCATCGGTGGGCCGTTCGACCAGGACCTCCTTGAAGCCGGTCGCCGCCTCCTCGAGCTCGCCGCGACGTTCCGCCGCCAGCGCGCGGGCCAGCGGGCCGACGACGACCGGTCGCTGGGCCGGGAGGGTGCCGGCGACCAGCACGAGCAGCGCCAGCGTCCCCCTCACGGGCGCTGCGCCTCGGCGAGCCGACGGAAGTAGTCGAGCACCCGCCGCCGGTCGTCGGGTGAGAGGCGCTGCAGCTCCTCCCAGCTCGGCAGCGGGATCGCGTTGCCCCGGAGCACCCGGGGGTCGAGCGCGCCTGGCCGTGCCAGCGAGTCGGCCTTGGCCGCCTCGCTCTGGCGCTCCTTCTGGTCATCCTCCTCCTCGCCCTGCAGCGAGCGGCCGGCATCGAGCATCCGACGGAAGAGTCGCTGCTGCCGCTCGATCGTCTCGGGCGCGAGCCGCCCGGCCTCGAGTCCCCGGGCGAGATCCTTCGCCTCCTGCGCCAGTTCGCCGGCGCCGGGCATCCGGCCGGCGGCCCGCATCCGCTCCAGCTGCTGGGCGATGGCCCGCTGCTGCATCGCCAGCTGCATCATCGCCGCCATGTCCTGCTGTCCCTGCTGCATCATGGCCTGGCCCTGCTCCGACAGCTGCCCCTGCTGGCCGGCCATCTGCTGCATCTGCTGCATCGCCTCCTCGAGGCCGCTGCCGGACTGGCTGTTGTCCACCGACTGGCGCGACTGCAAGAGGGAGTACGCCGCGAGCGAGAGCATGTCGACGGCATCGTTCGACCGGTCCGCGGCCAGCGCGAGGCTCGGCGACGCCGACGACGTCGCCTCGATCGCGGCGCGCATCCCGTCCCGGGCGCCGGCCAGCGCGACGCTGATGCGTGGCGAGATCAGCGCGTTCTTCCCGGCGACCGCGATCACCTGCTGCAGCAGCTTGGCGGTGCCCTCCTCCAGCATCCCCTCGTCGGCGCGGAACGGCCCGGGCATCGCGCCGCGGCGGAACGCCTCGGCGACCGCGTACTGGCGCTCGAGCAGTCGCGAGGTCTCGGCCAGCAGGCGGTCGAGGGCCTCGAGCACCTCCTGCTTCATCGCCTCCTGCATCTCCTCGCGGTTCTCGCGGATCTGGCGCTCCACCGGTTCGAGCATCTCGCCGGCGGCCTGGGCCTGCCGCTGCGCCTGCTGCCGCTGGCCGGCGCGCGCCGACGACGCGGCCTGGCGCATCTCGCCCGCCGCCTGGCGGGCCTGCTGCCCCGCCTCCTTGAGCCCGTCCTTCGCCGCCTCCGCCGGCGCGTCGCGCGCGGCCTGTTCGAGCTTGTCGGCGAGCGAGTCGGCGCGACCGGCGAGCTGGTCCTCCTTGCGCGCACCGGCGGCACTGTCGGCCGCGAGCTGCGCCTTGGCAGCTTCCTGCTCGGCGAGCAGGTCCTTCGCCTCCTGGGCCAGGTTCGCGAGCTCGGTCTCGGCGGCCGCGCGCTTGAAGAGCTCGCGCGCCCGCTCCACCGCCTCGCGCATCTTGGCCTGCTGCTCCGCCAGGTCGCCCAGGGCCTCCCGCGTCTGCGTGGCGTCGAGGTTCTTGAGGCCCTCGCGCAGCTTCTCCATCGCGGCGCGCAGCTCCGGCGTCATCGCCTTGTCGAGCAGGTCCCGGATCTCGCCGAGCTGCCGGGCCAGGGAGGAATCCGCCAGCCCCTCGCGCTCCGCCGCGTCGCGCAACTGGTCCACCTGTTCGCGCAGCTTGTCGAGCTGTCGCTGCGCCTCCTGCTGCGCCTCCGCCGCCTGCTCGGCCCGCCGCGCGGCCTCGGCCGTCATCGGCTCGCCCTCGTTGCCGCGACCCGATTCCCCGCGGGCCCGCTCGCGCGCGAGGTCTTCCGCCTGGCGCTGCGCGCGTCGCGCCTGCGCGACGAGCGAATCCATCGCGCTCGCCGCCTCGCCGGTCGCCTCGCTCCGCGCCTCGCGCTGCGCCGCCTCGGTCGGCACCACGAGCAGGTACTCCCGGGAACGCCCGGTGCGAGGCGAGGGTGCGTTGTCGGTCGCGAGCGCGACGTAGCGCAGCGTGTCGCCAGGCCGCAGCCCGAGCGAGTCGAGGTCGAGCGCGCTGGACAGGAGCGCCCGATCGCCGGGCTCCGGGCCGAGCGGCAGCGGCACGCGACGCACGGGGCCTGTCGCGCCGCGCCGCGTCTCCACCGCCGCGCTGCGAAGGCCGTGATCGTCCTCGATCGCCACCACCAGCGGCAGCCGGCGCGAGGGACCGGCCACCGTGTCGGCACCCGGCACCGGCACGGTGACCGTGGGGGCGGAATCGGGAACGACGCGGATGCCGAGCGGCGGGGGCAGCCCCTCCAGGACGCCGCCCTGGCTCGGCTGCACGTCGAGCCGCCAGGCCCCCGAGCGCGCCGGCACGAACTGCCCCGCGAAGGCCCGGTCGTCGACCATCAGGGGGATCGCCCCATCCTCACCGACCAGGCGGGCGCTGGCGAGCCCGGCGGTCGCCTGGCCCGCCAGGGCGAGCACCGTGCCCTCGGGCACGACAAGCGTGTCGCCGTCGATCGGCAGCGACTCATCCTCGAGCCGCAGGTAGCCGGGATAGCGCGCCGTCACCGTCAGCGCACCGAGGAACGCCGGGAGCCGGATCGCGACGTGCACGTCCTCCGACGCCCGCCCGCCCGCGGTGACCCGGGCCACCAGTTCGGCGTCGAGGGGGTCGGTCTCCACCTCGGCCCGGCCCGCCGCGTCGAGGGCGACTTCACGCTCGCGCCACCGCTCGCCCGGCGCGCGCGTCAGCAGCGTCGCGGAGCGATGCCCCAGCACCTCGATGACGAGGTGGGCGCGATCGCCGCGGTCGACGACCGGCGTGTCGGTCGTGAGCGACACCGGGGCGACCAGCGCGCGCACCGCGCGCCACGGCTGCCAGAGCATCGCCGACGTCCCCTCCACCGGCCGTGCCGCCACCAGCAGGAGCAG
Organism: uncultured Gemmatimonadaceae bacterium; assembly: GCA_964557115.1. GTDB lineage: Bacteria > Gemmatimonadota > Gemmatimonadetes > Gemmatimonadales > GWC2-71-9 > Palsa-1233. The sequence continues at coordinate 27,126 of CAZKYO010000012.1, read as the reverse complement.
CGCACCGCCGGCCAACGCCAGCAGCCGGTTGGAGCCGCGGCGTTCTCGCGCGACGTCCGCGGCGAGGACGGCCGGTGCGTCGCTGGCGACGCGCTCGGCCTCGCGCGTCGCCGCGTGCGCGTGCAGCGCGTCGGACGTGCCGGGGGCGAGCGGATCGAGCAGTGTCGTCAGCGCCCCGCGCCGCCAGGCGCCGTGGTCCTCGAGTCGCCGCGCGACGTCGCCGGGACCCAGCGCGGCGAGCGCGCGGCGCACCATCACGACCGCCGCGAGCAGCGCGGCGAGCACCAGGAGCCACGCGGCAAGGATCCAGAGCGCCGCCCCGCCCCAGCCGAGCCGCACCATCCATGCTCCGGCGGCGAGCGCGAGCACCGCCAGCGCCACGCCCGGCAGCAGCCGTCGCAGCGCGTGCGCGGACTTGAGCGGGCGCGACGTGCGGCCCAGCGCATCATGCAGCGTCACGTGCCCCGCCCGATCGCGTAGCCGAAGAGGTTGACGCCCATCCGGAGCGCCGCCTCGTGCTTCTCCGGCGGATCGTGGTGCACGTCGGGATCCTCCCAGCCGTCGCCGAGGTCGCTCTGGTACGTGTAGTAGACCGCGAGGCGCCCGTCGAGGAAGATCCCGAAGCCCTGTGCCGGCTTGCCGTCGTGCTCGTGGATCTTCGGCACGCCGTCGGGAAAGTCGAACACGAGATGGTAGATCGGGTGGTCCAGCGGGACCTCCACCAGTTCGCGATCGGGAAACACGCGACGGATCTCGCGCCGGAACGACTCGTCGAGCCCGTAGTTGTCGTCGACGTGCAGGAAGCCCCCGTGCAGCAGCCAGCGACGCAGGATCGCGACCTCCTCGCTGGAGAAGGCGATGTTGCCGTGGCCGGTGACGTACAGGTAGGGGAGGTCCCAGAGCTCCGGGTCGGTGAGCTTGACCGCCTGCTCGCGAGCCGCGACCGGAATCGCGGTGCGCTCGCGGATCGCGGCGAGGAGGTTGGGCAGCGACGACGGATTCGCGTACCAGTCGCCGCCGCCGTCGTAGTGGAGCCGCCCGATCGTCGGCAAGGCGGGGTCGGCCGGCGCCTGGGCCGGCAGGGCCCCGCCCGTCACGATGACCGCCAACGCGATGCGTGCCAGCTTCATGCGTCCATCACCAGTCGATACGCCTCGTTGCGGGAGAGGCCGAATTCGGCGCTGACCCTACGCGCCACCTCCCGGCGGGATTCGCCCGCGTCGAGCCAGCCGCGCACCGACGCCGCAATCGCCGCCGGATCCGGGGGCGCCGCCTCGGCGACGGTCGTTCCCCCCGCGATGACGAGCGTCACCTCGCCGAGCGGCGGCGCCGCCGCGTAGTGGCGAGCCAGGTCGCCGAGCGCCCCGCCGCGGCACTCCTCGTGGAGCTTGGTCAGTTCGCGGCAGACGACGGCTTGGCGCGGTCCCGTCACGGCCTCGAGGTCCTCGAGCAGGGCGACGAGCCGGTTGGCGGCCTCGAACACCACCACCGTCCACGGGGCGGCGGCGATCTGGGCGAGCGCGGCCTTCCGCTCGGCCCCCTTCCGCGCGAGGAACCCGAGGAAGAGGTAGCGATCGGCAGGGAGTCCGGACGCCGAGAGGGCGGTGGCGACGGCGCTCGGCCCGGGAACGGGGACCACCCGGATGCCGGCGTGGCGCGCGGCAGCGACCAGCGATCCCCCGGGGTCGCTGACCCCGGGCGTGCCGGCGTCGGTGACGACCGCGACGTCGCGCCCCTCCTGGAGCAGATCGAGGAGGGTCGCCTCCCGCCCCGGGTCCGAGTGGGCATGGTACGAGAGGAGCCGATCCGGGTGGGCGTCGATCGCGGTCAGGAGACCGCGGGTCCGCCGGGTATCCTCGGCGGCGACCACCGCCACCTGCCGCAGGGTCTCGATCACCCGGCTCGAGAGGTCGCCAAGGTTGCCGAGGGGAGTGCCGATCACGAAGAGGGTGCCGCGGGACATGGCCCGAAAGAAAACCGGAGGAGGGTCGTTCGAGAACCGAGAACGGCGAACGGAGAACCGGGGCCGAGCCTCGGTTCTCCGTTCTCGATTCGCCGCCCTCGGGCGACCTAGGCCGCCAGATGCTGCTGGATCTTCTGTTCGAACGCTGCCCGCGGGTACGCCCCGATCAGGGAGTCCACATGGCGCCCGTCCTTGAAGAAGAGCACCGCCGGGATCGAGCGGACGTTGAATCGCATCGCGCTCTGCTGGTTCGCGTCCACGTCGAGCTTGGCGATCTTCGCCTTCCCGGCGTACTCGGTCGCCAGCGCGTCGAGCGTCGGCGCGATCATCCGGCACGGCCCGCACCACTCGGCCCAGAAGTCAACCAGCACCAGCCCCTTGGTCCCCTCGACCTCGCTGGCCCACGTCGCATCGGTCACGGCGACCGTCGTTCCGCTCATCGCTCTCCACTCCCCATCTGGTTAGATATTCCCGTCATGAAGCCAACCATCGCCCACGTCGGTGTCGCGGTCCAGAGCGTCGAATCGGCGCTCCGCTTCTACCGCGACGTGCTCGGGGTGCCGGTCCGGGGTCCGGAGACCGCCGACGGCGCCACCATCGTCCATCTCGACCTCGGCGGTTCCGAGGTCGAGCTCCTCGAGCCGGCGGACCCGGATTCGCCGATCGCCCAGTTCCTGGCGCGACGCGGTCCCGGGATTCACCACATCTGCTATCGCGTCGCCGACCTCGATGCCGCCCTGGCGGCCTGCCGCGAGCAGGGCTACGCGCTCATCGACGCCGAGCCGCGCGCCGGCGCCGGCGGCTGCCGGATCGCCTTCGTCCATCCCAAGGCGACCGACGGGATCCTCATCGAGCTGACCGAGGGCCCAGCCGCCGATCACTGAACGCCGGGAGCGCCGCCGGTGTTCCCGCCGGCCCCGGTGCCCTCGCAGGGACGGTTGATCCCTTCCCAGATCGCGTTCAGGTCGAACTCGCGCACCAGCCAGCCGCTCTTCGCCTTCACCGCCGTGATCGGCACCGTCACCTTGCAGGCGCCGCGCGCCAGCTCGGTGGTGACCAGCACGTGGTTCTTCTTGCCCATCGGCGTCTCGGAATGGGCCTTGACGCGGATCCCGTGCAGCGCGGCCTGCATGACCACCATACGCTTCGGATAGTCCGACGGGTTGCCAGTCGCGGCGGCCGAGCCCTTGTCGGTGCCGAAGAGCTGGCCCATCCGGGTGAGGTTGCTGTCCGCCGCCGCGCGCATAAACTCCTCCACGGCGTCCTTCGCGGACTTGGCGCCGGCGGGGGACGACTGGGCGGCGAGCGGCAGGGCGACCAGCGCGAGCGCGGCGGCCGCGACGAGCGGACGGAACGGCGAGTTCGACACGGTGTGCCTCCGGGGTGGAGCGAACCTGGGGGAAACGTAACCACGCTCGAGTCGGGGACGCGAACGGTGCGCCTGTACATCAACATCGACCACGTTGCCACCGTCCGGCAGGCGCGACGGACCGATCAGCCGGATCCGGTCGAGGCCGCCCGCGAGGCGGAGTCGCACGGCGCCGACGGGATCACCTTCCACCTGCGCGAGGACCGCCGTCACGTCCAGGACGCCGACGCGCGGGGGCTGGTCGCCGCGGTGCGCACGGTCTGCAACTTCGAGCTCGCGGCCCGGCAGGAGATCGTCGAGCTTGCCGTCGAGCTGCGACCCTTCCAGGCGACGCTCGTGCCCGAGCGGCGCGAGGAAGTGACCACCGAAGGGGGCCTCGACCTCTCGCGGGCCGACCACCCGCTCGAGGCCGCCATCGATCGGCTCGGCTCGGCCGGCATCCACGTGTCGCTCTTCATCGATCCCGACCTCGATGCAATCACCCGCGCCCGGGACCTCGGGGTCCCCGCGATCGAGCTGCACACCGGCCGATACTCCCTCGGGCCGGCCGGGAACGGCCCGGCGCTCGACCAGCTCCGCCGTGCGGCGCGCCACGCGGCAGGCCTGGGGCTTGCCGTGCATGCCGGGCACGGCCTCACGCTGGCCAACGTCGGCCCCGTCGCCCGGATTCCCGAGATCGAGGAGCTCAACATCGGTCATGCGATCGTCTCCCGTGCCATCTTTATCGGCATGGGACCCGCCACACGGGAGATGCGCCGCGTGATCGACGAGGCGCGAGGATGACCGGCATGAACCGCCGGGCCGAGTTCTTCGCGCTCGAGGCGACCGAGTACCTCGCCGAGCTCGCGCCGATCGCGGCACGCGCCGACATGCCCGACCCCGAGCGCCTGGTGCGCGGTGCCCGGGCGTTGCGCGGCGCCGCCCTGATGGCCGGCCTCGGGACGTTCGCGCGCGCCGCGGCCGCCCTGGAGGCCGTCGCTCGCCAGGTCCGCGACCATGCCCTCGGCTGGGAGCCGCACGCCCGGGCGGGTTGGCGCGAGGGGCTCGACACCCTCCGTGGCCTGGTCGCGCGGGCAACCACCTGGGAAGCCGCCGACGACCAGCAGTCGCTCGCGCTCGCCGAGCGCCTGGAGCGCATCGCGGCAGGTCAGGTGGCGGCGCCGGTGGCGCCAGTCGCCGCGCCGGAACCGGTCGGCGCCCCGACCGGCCTCTCCCCGGGGGTCCGGGCGTTCATCGCCCGCGAGTCGGCGCTGATCGCGGGCTCGCTCCTCGAGGCGTCGCGCGCCCTCGCCCCGCTGCCGCCCCACGACGCACTGGCCGGGGTCCTCGAGCGGATGCGGTCGCTCCGCGGGATCGGCGCCGCCGGCGAGCTCTCGCCGCTGCCCGAGTTGCTCGACGCCATGGAGATGACGACGCGATCGCTGCTCGGGGAGTCGCCACCGCCACCCGACGTGGCCAGCGTCTTCGCGGATGCCGCCGACGCCCTCTCCGCGATGGCGCGCTCGGTCAGCGAGCACGGTCGGGTGATCGTCCCGGCCGGCCTCGACACGGTCGGTCCCCGCCTGCTCGCCTCGTTCGCCAGCGAGCACGATGTCGTGCCGATCGAGGGCCTGGCGCCGGGCGACCAGCCCGCCGTGCTGCAGCGCGGCACGCCACCCGCTGCCGCGGCGGCGGGGGACCCGATTCCCCTCGAGCTGGTCGGCGTGGGCGACCACCTCGTCCAGCATGCCGAGGCGCTCGAACGGAACGCGTCGCCGATCGCCCGCGACCTGCGGCTCTTCGTCCTGCACCGCACCCTCGCGAGCATGCCGGTGCGAAGTGGCACCGGGCATTTCCTCGCCCCGCTGGCCAGCGCCATCTCGGCGACGATCGGCAGCGGACGCGCCGCCGACGCACCGGAACAGTTCCCCGAGCTGCTGCGCGAGGCGGGGCGCTTCCTGGTCGAGGCCGGCGAGCACGGCAACACCGGCGCGCTGCTCGAGCGACGCGACCGCCTGGCGGCCCGGATCGATCCCGCGCGGCGGCCGGCCGTGCCCCCGCCGCTGCCGCCCGCGCGCGGCGACGCCGAGACTGACGACCTCGCCGGCACGCCGATCATCGCGATCGAGGCCCTGGCTCCCGCGCCCGAACCGGTCGAGGAGGTCCTGCTCGAGGTGACGGTCGAGGAGACCGTGATCGACATCACCCTGCTCCAGCCCGACGAGGACATCGACGAGCCGATCGTCGACATCGCGTCGCTCGCGCCGGAGGCGGGCGTCGTCGATCCTATCGTCGACATCGCCTCCCTCGCCCCGGACGACGCGGCGCCCGAGCCGATCGTCGAGATCGCGTCGCTCGCGCCGGACGATGTCGCCAGCGTGCCGCCCGTCGTCACCCGGGACATCCCGGCCACGGCGCCGGGCGAACCGGGTCGACTCGAGCGGGCGTTCGTCGCGTTGCGTCGACTCGAGCAGGGCGGCAACCGCGAGGCGCCGTCGCTGGAGGCGCTCGTGGGCGCCGCGACGCCGATCGACGGCCTGCTCTACCGCGGCGACCGGGCCCTCGCACGGGCCGAGGAAGTGCGCGCAGAGCTCGCCGGAATCCTCGCCGAACCGACCGTCTCCCTCGAGCGGTTGCGTCCGCTCCTCGACGAACTCCTCGACCTCGTGCCGCTGGCCCGTGACGCCGCCTGACACGGGGAGCGGCCGCCGCTGGCTGCAGCTCGTCGCCGGGCTCCTGATCTCGGCGGGGATGATCTGGTTCGCGTTCCGCGATCAGTCCTTCGCCGAGATCTGGCAGCACATCGTCGCGATGCGACCACTCTCCATGGTCGTCGCCGTTGCCCTCGCGACCGCGAGCTTCCCGTTGCGACTCCCGCGATGGCGGCTGCTGCTCCGTCGCGAGGACGGCGGAGCCGTGGCCGATGGACCGCTCTGGCATGCGATCGCGATCGGGTTCGCGGGCAACAACGTGCTGCCGTTCCGGCTCGGCGAGGTCGTCCGGATGGGGACCGTCTCCCGACTCGGCGGCGTCCCCTTTCCGGCAGCGCTTTCGAGTGTCGCCGTTGAGCGAGTGCTCGACGGCATCGTGTCGCTCGCGCTCCTCGCCCTCGGCTTCTTCGTCGCGGACCTGCCGGTCGATGGAGCCCTCGCCAGGCAGGCGACACTCATCGGCGCGGTCTTCCTCCTGGCGCTCGTCGTCGCCGTGGTCCTCGCGTGGCGCCCGGCGATCGCGGATGCCCTCGTCACGCGACTGTTGCCGCGCGGAAAGTTCCGCGACGGCGTCGCCGCGATCGTCGCCCGGGTGCTTCAGGGGCTCGGCGCGCTCCGCGACCCGCGGCGGGCCGGGCCAGTGCTCGGGTGGACCGCGGCGCTGTGGCTCGTCAACGCCGCGGCGTTCTGGTTCGGTTTCCGCGCCTTCGGGATCGACGTCCCCTACGCCGGTGCGCTGATCGTCCAGGGCCTTGTCATGATCGGCATCGCCCTTCCGGCGGCACCGGGATTCGTCGGGACCTTCGAGGCGGGAATCTTCGTCCCGCTCGAGGCGTTCTTCGGCATCGACCACGGCGTCGCCCTGGCCTGCGCGATCACCTACCACGTCCTCACCTTCATCCCGATCACCCTGCTCGGCGCGTGGTCGCTGGTGAGCAGCGGCCTCTCCCTCCGCAGCGCCCGCGAGGCGGCCACGTGACCGAGGCCCTCACCCTCGCCGCCCCGGCGAAGGTGAACCTCTTCCTCCGCGTGCTGGCGCGCGAGGCTGACGGAATGCACGGCCTCGAGACGCTGTTCTGCCGGCTCGCCCTGGCGGATGCCGTCGAGGTCACGCGCACCGGGGGCGGCATCGCCCTCGAGGTCACCGGCGCCGACGTGGGTCCGGTCGAGGAGAACCTCGCGTGGCGCGCCGCCGACCTGGCCCTCGCCGCCACCGGTCGCCGGTTCGGCGTCGCGATGCGGCTCCAGAAGCGAATCCCCGCCGGCACCGGACTCGGTGGCGGCTCGAGCGACGCGGCCGCCGCGCTGCTGGCAGTCAACCGGCTGGCCGACGGGGCGATTCCGCGCGGGGAGCTGCTCCAGCTGGCCGTCCGGCTGGGCGCCGACGTCCCGTTCTTCCTGGCCGAGGCGCCGCTGGCGCTCGCCTGGGGTCACGGGACGCGGATGCTGCGGCTGCCGGCGCTGCCGACCCGACCGGTGCTGCTCCTCGTCCCGGCACTCCGGGTGTCCACCCGCGAGGCCTACGGGTGGGTCGACGAGGTCCGGGCGGGCAGCGGCGGGCGGGGCGGCGTGGCGCTCGACCCGATGCTCCTCGGCGACTGGGGCGACCTGGCCCGGATCGCCGGGAACGACTTCGAGGCCGCGATCCTCGGACGCCACCCGCCGCTCAAGGCCGCCTTCGAGGCACTAGCCCGGACCGGCCCGCTCCTCTGCCGGATGACCGGCTCGGGCAGCGCCCTCTTCGCGGTCTATCGCGACGAGCGGGGCCTCGAGGACGCCCGGATGCAACTGGGAACCCGCCACGGCGCCGTGATCCCCACGGTCACGGGGTAGTCCGTCCTCCGTTCTCGGTGCTCCGTTCTCTGTCCTCATCCCCCTGTCCCGCCGTATCTTGCAGCCGCCCGCTGCCCCGTCGTCCAATGGCAGGACTCCGGACTTTGGATCCGGCTATGGTGGTTCGAGTCCACCCGGGGCAATCCACGCTGGATCACCCGTGTCGCGGAGGGGTACCCCCTCCCGAAGTCGGGCCTCATCCGTTTTCTTACGGAGTTGCTCGGGATTCGGCGGCTGCCGGCCTCCCGACGACTTCGACCTCTCGATTCCAGGAGCAGCTCACGATGTTCACCATGAAGTCCGCGTCGCGTGGCCTCGCCGCGGTGGTTGTCCTCGGCATGGTCGCCTGTGGTGGCGCGAAGGACGGCGGCGAGACCGCCGGCCAGGATACCAGCACGGCGATGGCGCCGGCTGCGACGACCGCCATGAATGGCGAGACCGAGTACACCAACACCTGCAGCGCCTGCCACCAGGCGGACGGCAATGGCATGGCCGGCCAGTTCCCGCCGCTCGCCGGCTCCGACATCGCCAACATGGCGTCGCCGGACCGGATGATCGCGATCGTGCTCAAGGGCCTGAACGGCCCGGTGACCGTCAAGGGCGCCGAGTTCAACGGCGCGATGGCCGCCTGGGAGTCGGTGCTCGACGACGAGAAGATCGCCGCGATCCTGACCTACGAGCGCTCGTCGTGGGGCAACGCCGCCTCGGCCGTCACCGCGGAGCAGGTCGCCGCGATGCGCACCAAGGTCGCCGACCGCACCATGCCGTGGACCATCGCGGAGCTGGAGAAGGCGGTTCCCTGAAGCCGCACCGGGATCGGCCCGACCGACCCGTGCACGATGGTGAAGGGTGAAGGGTGAAGGGTGAATCGGTGGCGGCCCCGACGGGGCGCTCCCCTTCACCCATCACCCTTCACCCTTTACCGTTCCCCCAACCCACCCGGGAGCACTCCGTGAAGGACCGCGACCTCGACAAGCTGATCCGCAAGGCGACCGGCAAGGCGGCCGGGAACAAGTCCCGCCGGACCCGGTTCGTGGACCCGACGCTCGAGGCCACCAAGCGGCCCGACCAGGAGGAGAAGGGCGACGACTCCACGAAGCTGTTCAAGGAGATGAAGCGGAGGGAGTTCTGAGCCGCAGCGGACGGCCCTGGCTCCTCGTCGCACTCCTCGCCGGGACCGCCGGCTGCGGCCCCCCGGCCGATGACCCCTCCCAGCGGACCCAGGCCGAGAAGGACAGCGCCCTGGCCAACTCGACCGTCCTCCCCGGGGCCTCAGGGGTCCGCGGCGCCCAGCGAGCCGACAGCATCGCCCGGGCCCGGAACGCCCAGCGCGACTCCCTCGCCGCCCAGCCGTGACGGGGCGCCGGAGTTGACCTGCCCGCCGACGGCCCGGTATCTTTCCGGGCTGTCGTTATGACGGAAATGTCTCTCGTGACCAAGCCCATGCTCCTCATGAGCGGGTCGGCCAACCGGCCCCTCGCGGAGGAGATCGCCCAGCAGCTCGACAGCGAGCTCTGCCGGGTGACGCTTCGGCGCTTTGCGGACGGCGAGATCTTCGTCAAGATCGACGAGAACGTGCGGGGACGGGACGTCTACATCATCCAGTCCACCAACCCGCCGGCCGAGAACCTGCTCGAGCTGCTGCTGCTGATGGACGCGGCGCGGCGCGCGAGCGCGGCGCGGATCACCGCGGTGATCCCGTACTTCGGCTACGCCCGGCAGGACCGCAAGGACCAGCCCCGGGTGGCGATCTCGGCGAAGCTGATGGCGAACATGGTGTCGGTGGCCGGTGCCGATCGGGTCCTCGCGATCGACTTCCACCAGCACCAGCTGCAGGGGTTCTTCGACCTCCCGGTCGACCACCTCTACGCGGCGCCGGTGTTCGTCCAGCACTACCGGCAGAAGAAGCTCGAGGACGTGGTCGTCGTCGCCCCCGACGTCGGGTCGGCGAAGATGGCCCGGGGATTCGCCAAGCGGCTCAACGGCACGCTGGCGATCATCGACAAGCGGCGCAGCGGGCCCAACCAGGCCGAGGCGCTGTCGGTGGTGGGCGACGTCGCGGGGAAGAACTGCATCATCCCCGACGACATGATCGACACCGGGGGGACGATGGCCGAGGCCGTCCACGCGCTCAAGCGCCTGGGGGCCCGGGACGTCTACATCTGCGCGACGCACGCGCTGCTGTCGGGGCCGGCGGTGGAGCGGCTCGCGGCGGCCCCGGTCACGGAAGTGGCGGTCACGAACACGATCGCGCTGCCGCCGGAGCGCCACTTTCCGGCGCTCAAGGTCCTCTCGATCGCCGGGCTCATCGCCAAGGCGATCGGCTACACGCACAGCGACCAGTCGGTGAGCTCGCTCTTCGACTGACGAACGAACGACGGAGATGGCAATGGAAGCAGTGACGCTGACCGCGGCCTCGCGGACGAACACCGGCAAGGGCGCCGCCCGCTCGCTTCGGCGCGACGGGATGGTCCCGGCGGTCATCTACGGACACGGCCGCGAGCCGATGTCGCTCGAGGTCGAGCACGCCGCCGTCGGCCGCCTGCTCGAGACGATCGGCGCCGAGACGGTGCTGATCGACGTCGCGATCGACGGCGGCGCCCCGGTCAAGGCGATCGTGCGCGAGGTCCAGCGCAACCCGGTCCGCCGCGCCGACGTGATCCACCTCGACCTGTACGCCGTCGTCGCCGACGAGCCGATCATCGTCGACGTCCCGGTGCACCTCGTCGGCACCGCCGAGGGCGTGCGCAACCAGGGCGGCGTGCTCGACCACCAGCTCCACCGCCTCAGCATCAAGTGCCTCCCGGCCGACATCCCGGAGCGCGTCGAGATCGACGTGACGGCGCTGCACGTCGGCCAGGCGATCCACGCGGGCGAGGTGACCGTCCCGAACGCCGAGATCCAGAACGAGGACGACGTCTCGATCGTCGCCGTGCTGGCCGCCCGGGTCGAGGAAGCCGGCAGTGCCGACGCCGCCGCCGAGGGGGCCGAGCCCGAGGTGATCAAGAAGGGCAAGGCCGACGAGGCTGCCGCCGGCGACGACGCGTAGGACGCCGGGGTGCCCAAGGCGATCGTCGGCCTCGGCAACCCGGGACCCGAGTACGAGCGCACGCGGCACAACGCCGGCTGGATCCTGCTCGACCGGCTGGCCGAGCGCGGCGGGATGGGGCCGTTCCGTCGGGCCGATCAGGCGGTCGCCACCACGGGGACGCTTGACGGCGTCCCCGTTCGCTTGCTGAAGCCGACGACGTACATGAATCTCAGCGGGCAGGCGCTCAAGGCGCTCCGCTCGCCGACGTGGGACCCGGCCGCCGACCTGCTCGTGCTGGTCGACGAGGCGGCGCTCCCGCTGGGCCGGTTCCGGCTCCGCGGGGCGGGCTCGGCCGGGGGCCACAACGGACTGAAGAGCATCGAGGCGCACCTCCGGCGGCAGGACTACGCCCGCCTCCGGATCGGGGTCGGCCCCAAGCCCCCCGAGATCGACGACCTGGCCGACTTCGTCCTCGGTCGATTCGGCAAGGCCGAGCGCCAGGTGCTCGACGACCTGCTCGACGAGATGTGCGATGCCGTGGCCTGCTGGGCCGCCGACGGCATCGAGACCGCGATGAACCGCTTCAATCACTGATCGGCGTCCACCTCCCACCCACCTCGAGACCATGACCGATTCCCTGACGCTCTATGCGCTGGCCATTGGCCTCGCCGGCCTGATCGCCACGGCGATGACGTACGTCGCCCTGAAGCGGCAGCCGGTGGGCAGTGCCGTGATGCAGGGCCTCGCCAAGCAGATCCAGGTCGGCGCGATGGCCTTCCTGCGGCGCGAGTACCTCGTCCTGCTCCCCTTCCTCGCCGTCGTGGCCGTGCTCCTCGGCTTCGCCGTCGGCCCCAAGACCGGGATGGCCTACGTCCTCGGCGGCCTCTGCTCGATCGCGAGCGGCTGGCTCGGGATGAAGGGCGCGACGATCGCCAACATCCGCACCGCCGAGGCGGCCCGCGGCAGCGGCCAGGCGCAGGCGCTGCGGGTCGCCTTCGGGGGCGGCTCGATCATGGGCCTCGCGGTCGCGTCGCTCGGTCTCGCCGGCATCACGATCGTCTTCATGGTGATCGGCAAGGTCGAGCTCGCCGGGAACGCCAAGGCGTTCTCGGAGATCATCTCCGGCTTCGCCATGGGCGCCTCGTCCATCGCGCTGTTCGCCCGCGTGGGCGGCGGCATCTACACCAAGGCGGCCGACGTCGGCGCCGACCTGGTCGGCAAGGTCGAGGCGGGGATCCCCGAGGACGACCCGCGCAACCCGGCCACCATCGCCGACAACGTCGGCGACAACGTCGGCGACGTCGCGGGCCTGGGCGCCGACATCTTCGAGAGCTACGTCGGCTCCGCGATCGCGACGATCGCGCTGGCGGCCACCTCGGTCCTGATCCCCGACGGCAACCGCCTCACCGCGATGCTGCTGCCGCTGAGCTACATCGCCGCCGGCCTCGTCGCCTCGCTGATCGGCGTCGTCACGATGCGGATGCTCGCCAAGGGCAACCCGGCCAACGCGCTCCGCTACGTCACGTTCATCGCCGCCGGGCTGTTCCTCGTGTTCGCCTGGATGCTCACCGGCCGGATGCCGCTCGACATGGTCCGCGCCGACGGCTCGATGCTCCCCGAGATGGGTCCGTTCTGGGCGCTGCTCGCCGGCACCGTCTCCGGCATCGCGATCGGCCTCGTCACCGAGTACTACACCGCCGCCGCGCCGGTCCGCCGGATCGCGCAGGCGTCGGAGACCGGCCCCGCCACCAACATCATCGCCGGCCTCGCCGTCGGGATGGAGAGCTGCATCGTCCCGGTGCTCCTGATCAGCGGCGCGACCTGGATCTCCTACACCGTCGCGGGCCTCTACGGCATCTCGATCGCCGCGGTCGGCATGCTCGCCACCGTCGGCGTCACGATGTCGGTGGACGCCTACGGCCCGATCGCCGACAACGCCGGCGGCATCGCCGAGATGAGCCACCTCGGCAAGGAGGTCCGGGCGATCACCGACGGCCTCGACGCCCTCGGCAACACCACCGCGGCGATCGGCAAGGGCTTCGCGATCGGTTCCGCCGCGCTCACCGCCCTCGCGCTCTTCTCGGCCTACGCCTCGGCGGTCGGCCTGAACACCGAGGGGCTCAACATCATCGACCCGATGGTGGTGATCGGCCTCTTCATCGGCGGCGTGATGCCGTTCTTCGTCGGCGCCCAGACGATGACCGCGGTCGGTCGCGCGGCGCAGGGCATGGTGGAGGAGGTCCGCCGCCAGTTCCGCGAGATCCCCGGCCTGCTCGAGGGCAAGGAGGGCGTCCTGCCCGACAGCGCCCGCTGCGTCGACATCTCGACCCGCGCCGCGCTGCGCGAGATGATCATCCCCGGCGTGGCCGCGGTGCTGCTGCCCGTCGCCACCGGCTACTTCTTCGGCGTCAAGACCCTCGGCGGCCTGCTGGCCGGCGCGACGGTCACCGGCGTCATGATGGCGCTCTTCATGGCCAACGCCGGCGGCGCCTGGGACAACGCCAAGAAGTACATCGAGGGCGGCGCCCACGGCGGCAAGGGGAGCAATCCCCACAAGGCCGCCGTCGTCGGCGACACCGTCGGCGACCCGTTCAAGGACACGTCCGGCCCCGCGATGAACATCCTCATCAAGCTGATGAGCGTGGTCTCGCTGGTGCTGGCGCCCTGGTTCGCCTCGATGCGCTGAGCCGCTCCCGGCATCGGACACGCAGACGGGCGACCCTCGGGTCGCCCGTTCGCATATCCGGCGCCCAGGGCCCGGGGGGCGTGGGGATCCCCGCCACGGCTCCCGGGTCTCGGCTGAACCGAAACCACGAAAAGGCAAGGGACCGAACAAGCCGTGGCGGGGACCCCGACACTCCCCGACGCGCGGCACCGGTGCCCCCCGTAGCGGCTTGTTCGATCCCTCGCCTGATGGGGTGCCGTCAAGCACAGCCGATCGGGAAGCCGCGCAGGGGGTCACCGGTGCCGGACACGCTCGGCGGGACGCCGCGCATGCGGTCACCGGCGCCAGGCGCGTGTCGGGCCGATCCGGCGTGACCGCCCCCCTGCTAGATTGCCCGCCGGAATGACACCGAACCACCCGCGCACCCGGACCTGCTAGCCTGATGCTGAGCCTCGGAATCGTCGGCCTGCCGAACGTCGGCAAGTCGACCCTGTTCAATGCCCTGACCCGCGCCGGCGCGCTCGTCGCCAACTACCCGTTCGCGACGATCGAGCCCAACACCGGCGTCGTCGAGGTGCCGGACGAACGACTCGCCGCGATCGCCACCTTCGTCAATCCGCAGCGCATCGTCCCGGCCACCGTGCAGTTCGTCGACATCGCCGGGCTGGTCAAGGGCGCCTCGCAGGGCGAGGGACTCGGCAACCAGTTCCTCGCCAACATCCGCGAGGTCGACGCGATCGTCCACGTCGTCCGCTGCTTCGCCGACGACGACATCCAGCACGTGATGGGCGCGGTCGACCCGGTGCGCGACAAGGAGATCATCGAGACCGAGCTGGCGCTCGCCGACCTTGCGTCGGTCGAGAAGCGGCTCGACAAGGCGGCCCGCGCCGCGCGCACCGGCGACGCGCAGGCGAAGCTCGAGAAGGCGCTCCTCGATCGCCTCTTCGAGGCGCTCGCGGCGGGCCGGATGGCGCGAACCGTCGTGCCGACCGAGGAGGAGCGCGCCGCCTATCGCGCCTTCAACCTCCTGACGTCCAAGCCGGTCCTCTACGCCGCCAACGTGCGCGAGGACGAGCTGCAGGAGGGCAATGCCCACGTCGAGGCGTTGCGCGCGGCGATCGAGTCGACCGGCGAGCAGGCCGAAGTGGTGATCTTCTCGGCCAAGGTCGAGGCGGAGCTCGCGGAGCTCCCGATCGAGGACCGGGCCGAGTTCCTGGAGGCCCTCGGCGTTCGCGAGTCGGGGCTCGATCGCCTCGCCCGTGCCGCCTATCGCCTGCTGGGACTGCAGAGCTACTTCACCGCCGGGGAGAAGGAGGTCCGGGCCTGGACCGTGCGCACCGGCGCCCGTGCCCCCGAGGCGGCCGGGGTGATCCATTCCGACTTCGAACGCGGCTTCATCCGCGCCGAAACGGTGGGCTACGACGACTTCATCCGCGTGGGTGGCTGGAAGCCCGCGCGGGAGCAGGGGCTGTCCCGGGCCGAGGGCAAGGAGTACGAGGTCCGGGACGGCGACGTGATGCTCTTCCGGTTCAACACGTGAGGCCCGTCCCGATGCGCTGCACTGCCACCGTCCTCTTCCTCTCCCTTGCCGCCTGCGGTGCCGGCGGTGACACCGACGCGACGGTCCACACGCTGGATCGCGCCGGCCTCGAGGCGCTGCCGACGCTTCCCGTCCGCGACGGCACCCTGCTCTGCACCGCCACCGGTTACAGCGATTGCCCGCTCCACACGGCGATCGCCAACCGGCTCGATGCCGAGCGGATCGCGCTCTGGGAGCCGGGGCGCACGGTCCGTATCTGGCGCGCCGGCGACACGATGGGGACGGCCGTCGGCCGCGCCGGCGGCGACTCGGGCCAGTACGTCTTCGCGATGGCGGTGGCGGCGCACGGCGATGGCTATCAGCTCGTCACCGCGGATTCCGGGTGGCGACTCCTCGAGTACGACCGCGCGGATCGGCTCGCGGGCACCGCCGGACTCCCGGTCCACGACGACGTCACGGTGATCGGCTTCGTGGGCGACCAGGCCGTGCGACAGCAGCTCGCCGATTGGGCGTCCACCGCCGGTGGCCACCTGGTCGTCCGCCGTCTCGCGCGTGCAACCGATTCCTCCGGCACGGTCGTGCTGGCGGCGCCGGTGCGCTGGCTCCGGGGGAGCAATCCGGAGGCGCCCCCGATGGCACCGTTGGTGGCCTCGCTGCCCTCGTGGGTGCTGGCCGGCGATGGCGACGTGATCTGGTCGCCGGGAGATGCCCTGGTGGTCATCCGGCAGGCGCCAGGCGGCCGGGTGCGCTGGCGCCTGGACGGTCCGCTCGGCGACGCGACCACGAGCGAGGAGCTCGATCGACGCGACTCGGTGATTCGCGCCGTGCCGGAATTCGGGCAACTCGAGCCCGAGGTCCTCGCCAGTCTGCGCAGTCGTTCCGACAGCACGTTCCCGATGGTGGCGGGACTCACCGTCACGCCGGAGGGCGCGGTGCTCGTCGCCCGCGCACCGGTCCCGGGCGCCGACAGCGTCGACTATCTGCGACTCACGGCAGACGGTGCGCCGGTGGGGCGGTTCCGCCTCGGGGCGCGCGAGCGTGTCCTGCTCGCCGAGGGCGATTCCCTCCTGGTGCATCGCCCCACCGAAGGCGAGCCGTTCGAGGTCCGCTGGTTGACGATCGGCACCCCGTGACGCGCTGGCGCGCGATCGGCCTGGCGGCGCTCCTCGTCGGACGCGCCCCGGTCGGTCTCGCCCAGCAGGCCACTCCGCTCTCGTGGAAGCCGGTCGCCATCGCCACCACGGCGATCGCGGCCGGCTTCCTGCTGGACGGCACCGTCGCCCGCGACGTGCGGCCCCATCGGGACGACCTCGCCGCCGCGTCGCGCACCCTCTCCCGGTTCGGCGAGGTGACCGTCTCCGGCCCGGTCCTCGGCGGCCTCGCCCTGATCGGGATCCTCGCCGACCGCCCACGCCTCACCCGCACGGCCGCCCAGGGCGTCGCCGCCCTCCTCGTGGCCGGCGCGACCGTCACCGTTATCAAGGAGGCCGCCGGACGTCATCGACCCTACGAGGTCGATCCGCTCGACCCGTGGCGATTCGAGCCGTTCTCCGGCCACAACGCCTTCCCGAGCGGCCACACGGCGTCCGCCTTCGCGCTCGCCACCGTTCTCGGCGACGCCACCGGACGCACCTGGGCCAAGGCGACGCTTCTCGCCCTCGCCACGGGCACGGCGGTGGGTCGGGTGATCGGCGAGAAGCACTGGACAAGCGACGTCCTGGCCGGCGCGGCGATCGGCATCCTGGCCGGTAAGCTTGCCGATGGTCGGGTCACCGTCCTCGGCGTCCGCGCGCCGGCCGTGCTTGTCGGTCCGACCCGCGTGGGGTTGCGGGTCGCCTTCTAGTTTGCCCGGCGCCGGGGCGGCGCCAGCGGGGTGATCAGGTCGAAGCGCGAGATGTGCATGTTGAGGCCTGGCCCCACCCGGAGACCGGGTGCCACGCGGTGACCATCCCCCGGCGCCGGGATCGCGAAGAGCTCGCGTCCATTCACGGTGAAGGCAAGCACCGCGTTGTCATGGCTCACCCGCAGGACGTTGACCTTGTCGGCCGCCTTGTCGAGGACGAGTGCGGTGTCGCGCGTCCAGGGCTGCATGAGCGAATCGACCGGGCCGACGAGCATGCGCATCGCCGCCGCGCCATCAGCCCGGACCAGGAACTGCAGCTGGGACCCGGGCGGCAGCTCCGGATCGGCACCGTCGAGGACGATGCCGAACGGGGCGTCGGACGGGTCGGGGAAGAGATAGAGCTGCACCTCGATCTCCCACCGGCCCTGCAGCGCGCGATCGGGCGACACGAGCGTCACGCCCTGGTCGCTCGTCGTCACGTGCCATCCGGGCGGCATCGCGGTGTAGCGGAACTCGCCCGCCTGCACCGTCTGTCCCGAGGCAGCCCGCTGCGGTGCGTCGAGGTGCACCTTCCAGTCGGTGGCCGGAGCGGACTGGGCGGCGAGCGAGGCGGCGCCGGCGAGAAGGACGGCGGAGAGGGCGATCGGCAGCGCGGCGTGGCGCATCGGGGTGCTCCCGGGGTTGCGGCGGTGGTGGTGGTGCGTGGCTCGCGTCACGCCGCGGCACGCTTCGGCTGATGCCGGAACGTGGCGTAGCCGACGATGAGGCCGACGATCATTCCGGGGATCAGGATCTCCCAGAAGTAGCGCTGGCCGGTGTTGGGATCCACGGCGAGGGCGAACGGCAGGGCGAGCAGGCCGCTGACGACGACTCCCGCGACGATCCCGGCCGCGAGCGATTGCACCTTCTTCGCGACGAAGCCGATCACCAGCCCCGCCACCAGCCCCTTGCTCATCGAGCCGAGCACGATGCCCATGATCTGCGGCCTCACCTCCGGAGCCGACACCAGGGCGGTGAGTCCGTCGAAGACGCCGAGAATGCCACCGAGGATGAGACCGAAGAGCGGCTTGCCCATGCTGTGGACCCCGAGTTGATGGTTCCCTGGAGGGTATCGCGGCAAACCATGCCGCGGTCGGGACCGGATGGCCCCACCGGAAGAGTTACGCGACCCGCGGGCAATCCTTGAGGCGGAGTCAGACGCCTCGCCAGAGCAGCACGGCGAGCCGCATCGCCAGGTAGGCAAGCACGAGCGTGATCGGCGTGCGATACCGCCCCAGCCAGCGACCCAGGCGCTCGGGAAGCCCTTCCCGATGGGCGATCACCGGCTCGCCGTCCTGGAAGCGGAGCAGGTCGTCGCGCAGCGCCAGCGCATCAGGATACCGCCCGGCGGGGTCGGCCGCGAGCGCCCGGTCCCGGATCGCGGCCAGCGGGGCCGGCGCCGGGTCCGTCCCGGCGGCGAGGAGGTCGCGGAAGACTGCCCCAAGTCCGTACACATCACTCCGCCGATCGGCGACCCCGCCGGCGGCCTGCTCCGGCGCCATGTAGTCCGGCGTCCCCAGGACCGTGCCGTGGCCGGTCGTCGCGTCGTCGTGCCCGCTCCTCGGGGAGCCGGAGGGATCCGCATCGCCGACGATGATCCGGGCGATGCCCCAATCGAGGACCAGCACTTCCCCGAACGGTCCCAGCATCACGTTGCGCGGGGTGAGGTCCCGGTGGATCACGCCGCGGTCGTGCGCGAACGCGACCGTTTCGGCGAGGCGGGCCATCACGCGCAACTGGTCGCCCCGGGCGAGCGTCGGCGCCGCGACGTCGAGCCGCTGGCCGCGGACGAGTCGCATCGCGTACCAGGCCCGGCCGTCGGCGAGCACGCCCGCATCGTGGACCGCCACGATCCCCGGGTGCTCGAGTCCGGCCAGGATCCGTGATTCCCGCTGCAGGCGGGCGACGAGCCCCGCGTCGTCCACGTGCTCCGCGAGGACCTTGATCGCCACGTCGCGCTCGAGCACCCGGTCGCGTGCCTGCCACACGACACCCATCCCGCCGCGGCCGATCTCGGCCACCGGGGCGTAGCGCGGCGGAAGGGGCGGCACGGCCAGCATGTCGCGGAGTCGCGCCACGGCGCCGTCGGAGAGCTCGCTCACGGCGCCTCGATGCCGAGCAGCTCGCGGACATCCTCGCGATACTCGGCCTCGCTGCCGGCGAGGCGCCGGACGACGTCGAGCACGTGGTGGCGGAAGCGCCGCCGCGCCCACGCGAGATGGTTGATCACCTGCGAGTCGCCCAGGCCGTGCCGGCGACCGAGCTCGGCATAGCCGGGGCGCGGCCCGTCGACGAGGTCGTACTCGCGGAAGAGCGCGAGATGGGTGCCCCGGTCGCGCTGGATCGCCTCCTCGCCGAGCGCGTCGAGTGCGAGCGCGAGGATGCTCCGGACCCATTCGGCGCGGAACCGTGCCTCGGCGTCTGCGTCACCGTCGCCCGCCGCCTCGGCGATCCGGTCGAGCGAGAGATGCGCCCGCCCGCCACCGCGCTTGTCCCGGCCCTCGGCGACCGCGGCGTTGGCCGCGAACCGGTCGGCACAGGTGCGCAGGAACGTGCGGAACCGGCCCCGTGCGGGATCGTACCGGGCGAACCATTCCTTGCTGAAGGCGGCGAGAAAGAACCCCTGCGCCAGGTCCTCCGCGTCGGGCGCCTCGAGGCCGCGCCGCCACTGGAACAGCGCCACGACCGGCGCCCGATAGGCGCGCGCCAGCAACTCGCCGGCCTCGCGGCGACGATCGGCGTCGTCACCGGCGAGCGCCCGGACGACCGAATGGCGCGTGTCGGGAAATCGGGACGTGGGCAGGTCCTGGGCTTGGGTGCCGGAAGATACGGAATCCCTCGGCTGTGCGCCCGGACCAGACCTCCTCGTCTCCCGACTGGCGCTCCGCGCCATTTCACTGCACACTGGAAGCTCCCTCACGAGTGGGGCATCATGCACGACACCTCCCCCGAGTGTCCCGTGCACGCGCGTCGAGCGGCGAGCCCCCCTGGCTGGCTGCTGCGCGGCGCCTTCGGTGTCACGGCCTTCTGCGCCCCCATCGCTGCCCAGTCCACCCCGGACCGCGACGCCCTCGGCCGATGGTCGGATTCGGTCGAGGCGATCGAGTCGCTCGACGGGATCGAGCGGCTCGAGACCGCCAGCAGGGTCGGCACGGGAACGGTCGGCCTGATTCGCCGGGCGCTGTGGACGATGCGCCACGCCGAGATCCGGGGGGACCGCATGGAGCTCGACGAGGCCCTGTTCAATTTTCACAGCGCGTCCGCGAAGGAGACCAGGTGGCCCTGGCCTCGCTACGGCATGGCGAGGACGTTGGTGGCCGAGGAGCTTCGCGAGTTCGTCCCGAAGCCCGGGAACGGCGTGCGCGAGGGCGAGAGCAACGCCAGTGCGATCTGGCGATTCCTCGGCGAGGCGCAGGATCGTGATCCCGGCTTCGCGCCGGCACGCGAGCTCTTCCTTCGCCTGGTGCTGGCCAGCGGCTATCGGGACCAGCCGACCGGCATCCGGGAGACCCTCCAGGGCTACGCCGATGCCGGGGACTGGCGGGCCGTGCTCGGACTTGGTCGCGTCGCAGTGAGCGACCGCCAGCCAGAGCGCGCCATCGCGGCCTTCGATTCCGCGCTCGCCCTCGGGGCGGACACTGCCCTGGTGCAGCTCGAGCGGGCGCGCGCACTCGCGGCCCTCGGCCGGACACCCGAGGCAAGGGATGCCTATTGGGCGTCGCTCTCGCGACCCTCCGTCGCGGCCCGCCTCGAGCATCACGTGGACCTCTGGTGGATCACGTCCGGGGACTCCCTCGCCGCGTTCGATGCCCTGCCGGTCGACTCGGTCCGACCCTGGATGGAGCGATTCTGGCTGCGACGCGACGCCGAGAACCTCCGTGCGCCCGGCGAGCGACTGACCGAGCACCTGCGCCGGTGGAACTGGGTCCGCGGCGAATACCGCGTCCCGATCGCCAACCGACGCACCGAGATGAAGCGCACCGAGTTCGACGTCGCCATGCAGGGGAACTGCATCCCCTCCGGGGCCTGGTCGCTCGACGACCTGATCGCCCGCGAGCCCGTGCACCCCGACGACATCCGCAAGGACGAGCGATTCCTCGACCATCGCGCGATCGTCTACATGCGGCACGGCGAGCCGATGGCGCGCAGCATCACCGGGGGCAACCGCAGCACCGTCGACCCCTCGCCCGGCGCCCCCGGCCTCGGCCAGCTGACATCCGAGGACGTCTCCTGGTTCATCCCCCCGCTCGGCAGCTACGGGCCGGTGCAGGTGCGCGACCTCTTCCTGCGCTTCTTCAACGACTCCTCCTTTATCTTCTCGCGCAGCCTGACGGCCGAGCAACAGATGGACGAGCGCGTCCGCCAGAACGAGTCATGGCTGTACTGGATCGACGGCGCCTATCGCGTGCTGCACTTCACCGGATCGCAGGCGCTGGGCCTCGGCGCGCCGACCACCCTGAACACCATCCTTCCCCTCCGACCCGACCTGTACATCGCCCGGGGCAACCTCGGAGCGTCGTTCGTCGCGATCGCGCGCATCCTGCTGAACCGGCCGCTGTCGAAGCCGCATGAATGCCAGGACGCGGTCCAGGAGATGATGAAGGTCTCCAGGGCCGACGCCACGGTCGCGGCCCAGGAGGACTCCTACACCCAGGTGTTCGCGCAGCCGTTCCTGCTCGAGGCGCAATTCTTCGGGCTCGGCCGCACCGCCGAGGGCGACGGACGGGCACTGGTCCCGTTCGCGATCCCGGCGATCGGCCTCCTGCCGCAGGGGCAGGCACCGGACGGCCGGATGCTGGTGCCTGTCAGGTTCCGACTGACCTTCGTCGATCCCGTGACGGGCGCAAACCGGTTCGTCGACACCACGCGCGTCTTCGCGACCCGCACGCTCGAGGAGGGCACCTGGCTCAGCGGACTCTTCGAAGTGCCGCTCCCGGATGGCACCTGGAGCATGGGACTGATGGCGGTCCAGGACGGGCGCGGCGTCGGTGGCGTCGCCCGGCAGCGACCCGTGACGATCGGGGGCAGCGGCCTCGTCCTGGGCGACCTCGTGCTGGGTCGCGACCGCGGCCAGCCAGTCTGGTCGGCTGGCGGCGAGCCGCTCCCGCTGAACCCCTGGAACGGATGGCCCAGCGGTGAGACGGTGGAGATGTGGTATCAACTCCGAGGACTCGAGGCCGGCACGCCCTACGAGACGAGCATCGAGGTCCGCGCCGTCGACCGTGGCGGCAAGCGGGTCGCCGTGAACCTGAGCGACCGCGCGAGCGGACCGGTCACGACGGTCCGCCGCGCCGTGCAGCTGAAGGACCTCGACGCCGGCACCTACCGGCTCACCGTCTCCGTGAAGGCCGGCGCCGCAAGTGCGTCACGGGAACGGATCCTGGTTGTCACGAAGGAGAAGCCGTGATGGTCCGCCGAAGCGCATCGTTCCTCCTCGTCGCACTGGCATCGGCCGCGCCCCGCGCCCTCGCCGCCCAGTCCCCCGTCGATGCCGCCGCCCTCGGCACCCTCGACCTCGCGATCGGCACCGATCGCATGCCGGCCAGCGTGGCGCTCGGCGACGGCGTCGCGCGCCAGGTCGAGCAGGGGCTGCGCGACCTGGACGCCTACCTGCGCGCCAACGACCGCCGGGCCCTCGAGCGCGCCCTCTTCCGCTTCGACCAGGCCGCCGCGCGGCGACCCGACTGGCCGTGGCCCGAGTACGCGATGGCGCACGCGTTCCTCATGCTCCATGACCTCGGCGCGCCCACCACCGGCTCCGAGGGGCTCATCTCCGGCGAGACCCATCTCGCCGCGATGTGGCGGCACCTGTATGCCGCGCTCCGGCGCGATGGCGACTTCGCCCCGGCGCGGGTGCTCCTCGTCGAACTGGCGTATGCCGGCGGGGACCGCGAGCTGCACGACGACATGGAGGCCGCCCTCGCCCAGGAGGTTTCGCGGAAGGATCCGCTCCCCAAGGCGCTGGTGATCTGGGCGCGCCAGAAGCGCGCCCAGGGCGAGCATGCGATCGCGCTGGCGATCCTCGACCGCGCCGGCCAGCTCGGCGCCGATCCCGGCGTCGTCGCCCTCGAGCGGGCCCGTTGCCTCGAGGCGCTCGACCGTCCCGACGACGCGCGCCGTGCCTACTGGCAGGGTGCCGACGCACCCACCGCCGACGGCCGGCAGCTCTACCGCCAGGACCTTGGCTGGATCCTCGACGACGACTCGCTCGCGGCCTTCGACGCCGTGCCGGACGGCGAGATGGGATCGTGGCTGCGGCGGTTCTGGGCCGGACGCGACGCGGCGGTGGTGGATCCCCCGCTCCCCCGCGAGGTTGAGCACCTGCGCCGCTGGATCTACGCGTTCGCGCACTTTCGAGTCGAGGCGCCCTGGACGCGGATCCCGCGCACTCGCGTCGACTTCGCGTTCGACGACATCCTCGACCAGTGCGTCGGCAACGCCACGCCGTTCTACCAGCAACTGCCGATCCTGCCGCCGGCACTCCCGGGCGACGTCCGGATCAACGAGACGCTCCTCGACCATCGCGGCATCATCTACCTCCGGCACGGCGAGCCGTTCGCGCGCGCCGTTCCGCCCTCCGTGCTGGCCGACGATCCCGCGATCGCGGCCGAGGCGGCGGCCGGCATCGTCCCGGGACAGGAGCGCAGCCGGCTCGCCGAGTCGCTCGCAGACACCGAGGTCTGGGTCTACTGGGTGGAAGGGCGCTGGCGGGTCTTCCAGTTCCGCGGCAGCGACGCGCTCGGACACGACGGGGCGACCACGATGTCGAGCTACCTGCCGTGGCAGTCGCTGCAGGCGTGGGAGGCCCTCGCCCGCATGCTGCCGGCCTACCAGGCGGCGGCGAACGTGGTGCGGATCTATCGGGGCGGCAACCCGCGACCCACGTGCATGACGGCACTCCATCAAGCCGTCCTGCGCCAGCGCGAAGATGCCGTGGTCGGGATCAACACCGACACCGAACGGCCGCCGATCCTGGAGCCGTGGAACGCGGTGCAGCAGTTCTTCGCGATCGAGGCGACGGCGGGCCGCCCCGCGCGCGCGCTGGTCACCTTCTCGATCCCCACGTCACGCCTCGCCGGCCGCGAACTCGAGGGTGGCGCGATGCTCTGGTCGATCCGGTTCCGGGTGGTCGCCTGGCGCGGCAGCGACGGCACCCGCATCGACCTCGACACCACGCGCACCTTCCTCGCGAGGCAACCCGAGGGCGAGGGGTTCCTGGCCGGATGGCTCGAGGTGCCGTTGTCGCCCGGCAGCTGGCAGTTCGCGATGCTCGCCCGGCAGCCCGGTGACACCACCGCCGGCAGTTACGCGCTGCGACGCACGCTGACCGTCGGGGCCAGCGGGGCGATCGGCATGGGCGACCTCCTCACCGGCCGGGCCGGCCAGGCCGCGTGGGACGCACCCGACGGCCCCTTCCCGATCAACGCCACGGGACTCTGGGCCGACGACCAGCCGGTCGAGCTCTGGTACCAGGTGACCGGACTCGCGGCCGGGGACGACTACCGCACGACCGTCGAAGTCGTACCCGACGACAGCCGTCACGCCGAGTCGATCAAGGTCACCACCCAGGATCGCGCGGCGGGACCAGTCACGATCGTCCGGCGGACTCTGGGCCTCGACCAGCTGTCACCGGGCGGCTACCGCGTCATCGTCACCGTCGCCAAGGGAGACGTCACCGTGCAACGAGCCCAGCCGATCCTCGTGGCGAAGCGAGGGGGGTGAGATGTGCGAACGGCGAAGGGCGAATCGCGAACCGCGGAACCGGCGCCGGGCGCGCTTGGCGGTGTCGCTCTTGCTCCTGCTGCCGCTCCAATTCGCCGTTCGCGGTTCGCTGGTCGCCCAATCGGTCGAGGCCGCGGTGGCCGCCGTGCTCGATTCCGGCACCTACCGGGCCGACGACCTCGCCACGCTGGCCCCGCGACTGCAGGACGGCCTCCGCGACCTCGCCGGATTCGTGCGCACCGGCTCGCGCACCGCCGTCGACCGCGCGCTGTTCCGCTTCGACCAGGAGGCCGCGGGCCACGATGCGGCCTGGCCCCACTACCTCTCCGCGCGCGCCTTCCTCCTCCTGCTGGAACGGGAGGCGCCGGTGATCAACGCCGAGGGCAAGCGCGAAGGCGATGATCATCAGGAGGCGATGTGGCGGCAGCTCGACCTGGCGCTGGCGCGCGACTCGGCCTTCCGGCCGGCCCGCGTGCTGGCGATGCACCTGCTCGAGCGCGCCGGCGACCGCGACCTGCGCGACGTGCCCCGCCGGGTGCTCGAGCGCGAGCTGCGGCAGCCCGACGCCCTCGCCGACGCGTACCTCGCCGGCGCGCGTGCCGCGCGGGTCGCGGACGACGACGCACTCGCCCTCGACCGCCTTCGCGAAGCGGGACGCCGTGGCGCCGATCCCGGCGTGATCGCGCTGGAGCGCGCCCGGACCCTCGCCGCCCTCGGTGACTCGATGGCCGCGGGGACCAGCTACTGGGAGGGCGTGCGCCAACCCACGCCCGCGGCGCTCGAGCTGTATCGGGCCGACCTGGCCTGGATCCTCGATGCCGACTCGCTCGCGTCGTTCGATCGCGCGGTTCGGCGGAGCGAGGGGCAGCCGTGGCTCGAACGCTTCTGGGCGAGTCGCGACGCCGCCCTCGGGATCCCGCCCGGGGCACGGCTCCGCGAGCACCTGCGACGGTGGGCCGTCGCGATGCACGACTACCGCGTGCCGCAGCCGTGGAGCAAGACCCGCTACACCCGGTTCTGGTACGTGGCCGGCGGCACCGATTGCATCAAGTCCGCGACCGCCTTCGTCGACTCGCTGCCGATCCACCCGCCGGTCCTCGACGGTGACATCCGACGCTACGAGCCATTGCTCGATCACCGCGGCTTCACCTACCTCCGGCACGGCCAGCCCGTGGCGCGACTCACGCCCCCCGACGCCGAAGGCAAGACCGTGCTGCGGGAGATCTGGATCTACTGGCTCGAGGGGCACTGGCGGGTGATCTCCTTCGGGGGCAGCGGCGGCTCCGCCGATGAGAGCGGGGCCTTCGGGATGCACGCCGCGACCACGATGATGAGTTACCTGCCGCTCGACGCCGGGGCCTGGGAGACCCTCGCCCGGGTGCTGCCGGAATACCGCAAGGCCGCGAGCCAGCTCCTGATGCCGAGCACGGTCGTGGGCCCGGGCTGCCGCGACCAGGTCAAGAGTGCGATAGAGAAGCAGCGTCGCGACACGCAGCTGGCCTGGCACACCGATTCCGACTCGCCGCACATCACCGCGGCCTGGAATGCCGAGATCCGCTCGTTCGCGCTGGGCACCGGGCGGCGCGATGACGGCCGCGCCCTGATCACCTTCGCGATTCCCGTCACCGACGTCCGGGGCGACACGCTGGCCGATGGGCGCGTGCTGTGGCAGCCCCGCTTCCACATCGTCGCCTTCCGCCCGAGCGATGGCACCCGCGTCACCCTCGACACGCTGCGGCGATTCCTTGGCGCACCGCCCGAGGCCGACGACGCCAAGCTCACCGATTGGTTCGAGCTCCCCCTCGGCCCCGGAACCTGGGAACTCTCGGTGCGCATCGGCGCCGCCGGGGGCCCCGACGGGGCCTACGCCCTGACCCGCAACCTCGTCGTCAGCCAGGGCGATGCCCTCAGCCTCTCCGACATCGTCACCGGCAGGGAAGGACACCCAGGCTGGCCGACCCCGGACGGGCCCTTCCCGGTGAACGCCCTGGGGACGTGGCGCACCGGCGAGACGATCGAGGTCTACTACGAGGTCGGCGGCCTGGACGCGGGAGAGGAATACCACACCGCGCTCGAGGTGGTGCCACTCACCAATCCAGGCCGGGAACGCCCGGTCACCGTGGGGACGACCGATCGCGCCACCGGCCAGGTCACCCGGGTCCGCAAGGCGATCGGCCTCGCCGCCCTGCGGGGCGGTGTCTACCGACTGACCGTCACCCTGGAAGCGCGCGGCAGCCGGGTCCGGCGCGAGCAGGAGATCCTGATCGTCCAATGATCAGGTGAAGGGTGAGGGGGAAACGGGAGGGGGTCGGGTAGTGTTGTAAATCCTTGCAGGGCAATGAGGTGCGGCACTTCCCCTTCACCCTTCACCCCTCGCCCTTCACCTCCATCCCCCCGACGGCTAGATTTCAGGGCTCACAATCGTCCTCCT